>CALUPW010000001.1 GCA_944322785.1 Candidatus Gastranaerophilales bacterium
GTCTAATCGCTCTAGTGCTTACACTTTTGAGTTCTGCTAATTCTTTAATTGTAATATATTTTTCTTCATTCATTGTATAAACATCTATCACTCTAAACTTGGAAGAATGGAAGTGTTTCAAATAAACATTTGCCCCTTTTGTATCATTAAGACACACTCTAAACCCTTGCAGGACTTGAACTATCTAAAAACAGAGTTAAAATAGGTGTACGCAAAATGATTTAATTGTAAGGAAATTACCCCTATGAAAAGAGAACTAATAGAAAAAATAAAAATACTTGAACAAAAAATGTCCAAATCTCCAAACAATGGAGGTAGTAGATTTTTGTATAAGCGAGAGAAAATGATAAGATTTCAACTTTTAATAAGGAACTTACCTCAAAAGCAACTGGCAAAACATTTGAAAATAACTGAAAGCTATCTTTCAAAATTAATCACCGGGGAAAGATACAGCCAAGATTTTGAAATTTTTATTACTAAATATCTTGAAATAAATTATTGTTTTATGTAATTCTAATTTTTATCTGTAACTTCCGACTTTTCTGCCGTATTTGTCGTATTCGGTAATTTTACCTGATGAGTCTTTTTTGAATGATCCTACTTTTTGTCCGTATTTATCATATTTTGTAGTTACACCATTAGAATTTGTTTTGTAGCTACCAGTTTTTTGTCCATACTTATCATAGGAATTATACCCTGAAGAGGTCTTTTTATAACTTCCAGTCTTTTGACCATATTTGTCATACTTGTTGTATCCATTGGTTGTCTTTTTGTATGAGCCAGTTTTAGAACCGTATCTGTCATAAGAATTGTAGCCTGAAGTTGTTTGCCTGTAAGAACCTGTCTTTTGACCATACCTATCATAGGAAGTAACTGCAAAAGCAACATTTGCAAAGAATAACATCAACAATAAAACTAAAAACTTTTTCATATATAACTCCATTATCAATTTAACGAAACCATACCGAATATTGTTCAGATATTATTTGTAGTATAACATAAAACTTTGAACAATTTACTTGTTATTTGATTTATTAAGTAATACGCTAAAAATGTTAAAAACAGGCATGTTTGTAGTAAGATTATACTATGGTTAAACGAGATGTTTGTAATTCTGTTTCTAAAGAATATAGTGCTAGGATGACTGGAAATCAATTTCTTTATCCAGAGTTTAAGGTTGCAGTTAAATTATTACAAGAAGGCTTAAGCAAAAAAGAAGCAACCGATAAAATTATCAATGAGAATTTATTTGAATATCGTTCTTTTAAGGCTATAAACAAACATATTGGTGCTGTATGGGAAAGAGCAAACTATTTAGATGACTATTTGATTGAATTGCTATTAACTGAACCTAATGAAATAGGAAGACTTATTAATTTTTATGCAATTTTAAAATATGATAGATTATTTCTTGAATTTATGGAAGAAGTCTTAATAGATAAAGTGTTTTCAAGACAAATGGAAGTTTCTAAATCTGATATATCCAACTATTTTTCGATTAAAGCAGAACAGAGTGAAGCTGTAGCTAACTTTAAAGAAACAACATTAAAAAGGCTTAGATTAGCGTATTTTGAGGTGCTAAGTGGAGCTGGATATATAGGAACAAATAGAGATAATGCAGAATTAACAATTCCTCTTGGTATATACCAGATTACTAATCATTTAGAAGAAATTGGTGATAAAAGATATGCAAAAGCAATGTTAGGATAAGTAATGGAACTTAGAGCAAGACTGGATAAAATTAAAGCAATAATTGAACAGGATTCATTTTTCAATCAACAATCGTTGGGTGGAGAGTTAAATTTTCATATCTTTGATTATGAACCATCAGATGAACTAATTGTAAGAAGATATATCAAGGATTTTGTAAGCAGTTATTCTTATGCCAATTCAAAGATTAAACCTATAGAATTTGATTTATTTGAGATGTTATTAAAAATCCTAACTGATAAAACTGCTGGTAGTAAAACTTATCTTGATTTAGCAATAGAAACTGAAGAAAGACAAGGAACAGAAAGTCTTATTAATACTCTTAGAGGGGTTATTAATATAGAAGAATTTGTAAATATGATAAAAAAAGAGCTAGGAGATAGTAATCTTGTTATTTTATCTGGTGTAGGAAAGGTATATCCTTTGGTAAGGTCGCATAATGTCTTAAATAATCTTCATGCAGTTTTAGATAAGATTCCAGTTATTATGTTCTATCCTGGTACATATGACCAAAAAGAATTAAGGCTATTTAAAGGTTCAAACTTTGATGGCTTAAAAGATGATAATTATTACAGAGCATTTAGGCTTGTTGCAAATGAGTAAAGGTGTAGTTATGAAGCTAAGAGAATTATTTGAGAAAGATATTAATAGGAACATTAATGGTGTTGTTAAAGTTGAGCAAGTTGATGACGAAGCTATTATTTATCAAGAATTGGACGAATTTGTCGTTACAAAAGAACTTTCTAAGCATTTTAGCACTTTTTATAGTAATTATAAAAACTCATTTGAAGAAAGAACTGATAAAATCGGAGTATGGATTTCTGGTTTCTTTGGTTCTGGTAAATCTCACTTTTTAAAGATGCTATCATATCTACTTGCCAACAAAGAAGTAAAAGGTAAAAAAACAATAGAATTTTTTGAAGGGAAATCTAATATAGATGATTGGACTTTTGCTGATATGAAATTAGCTACATCTGTTCCTACAGAAACTATTTTGTTCAACATTGATTCTAAAAGCTCAAAAGATACAAAACAAAGAAAAGATGGTATTGTTGAAGTCTTTTTAAAGGTCTTTAACGAATCTCAGGGTTACTCTGCAAACTACCCTAAACTTGCAGATATTGAAAGATACCTTGATAAAAATGGAAAATATGAAGAATTCAAACAAATTATAACCTCAGAAAGTGGTGTATCTTGGGAAGAAGCATCTAATGCAGTTGGATTCTTTAAAGACTTCTTTATAAAGGCTTATGTTCAAGTTACAGGGACAACAGAACAAAGTACACAAGACTTATTTAAAGATGTTGTTGAGGATTCAGGGATTACACCTGAAGGGTTTGCAAAGCTAATAAAAGAATATCTTGAAAGTAAAGGTAGTAAGAATCGAATTATTTTCTTAGTCGATGAAATTGGACAATTTATAAGCGATAATACAAACCTTATGCTTAGTTTACAGACAGTTGTTGAAAACTTGGGTACTATGTGTAATGGAAGAGCTTGGGTAATGGTAACATCTCAAGAAGCAATAGATTCTATAACAAAAGAACGTTTCAGAGACCAAGATTTCTCAAAAATCCAAGGCAGATTTGATACAAAATTAAGTTTATCTGGTTCAAACACTGATGAAGTTATCAAACGAAGATTATTAGAAAAGAGAACAGATGCAAGAACTCTTCTTTCTAATTACTACAACGAACAAGAAAAGATTTTGGCAAATTTAATAACATTTTCAAGCCAAACTTCTGGCATGAAAATGTATGAGAACTCAGATGATTTTGTTGATTGTTATCCATTTGTCCCATATCAATTCAAGTTGTTACAAAGTGTATTTACAGAGTTAAGAAACTTTTCTCATGCCGGGGCTCACTTAGCTTCGGGGGAGCGTTCTATGCTTAATGCATTCCACACAGCATTAAAAGAGTATGGGGACAAAGAGATTACAGAATTAGTTCCATTTAATGTTTTTTATTCTACGATTCAAACCTTTATAGATACAGATATTGTCAGAATAATTGCACAAGCAAAAGAGGGTAATCCAGATATAGAAGATTTTGATATTGAAGTCTTAACTGTTTTATTCTTGATTAAATACATTAAAGAAGTTCCTTGTGATGTAGAAAATATTGCAACATTAATGATATCAAATATTAATGAAAGCAAAAATGCACTAAAATCCAAAATAGAAGGAGCTTTAACAAGATTAAAACAAGCTACATTAATACAACAAAATGGAGAAGAATATTCATTCTTAACAAACGAAGAACAAGATGTTACAAGAGGTATAAAAAACACTCAGATTGATTCTAGCGATGTATTAAATGAAGTCTATAGAAATATATATGAAGAAATTTATACTAAAAAGTCAATAACTCCATATCCTCAAGGGCAGTCTTATTATTTTGTAAGAAAAGTTGATGATGTAGTAAGAGGAAGCCAAGCAGAAGATATAGAAGTTAAATTTATCACTTCTATGAACTCTGATTATAAATTCAGCGAATCTGAACTAAAAATGAAGTTCCTTGCAGGAAATACATTATTTATCAAATTGAATGAAAACGGTTACCTACAAGAACTTGAAACTATCTTAAAAACAGATAAGTATATCAAGCAAAAAAGCAGTGTAAAACAGTCTGAAATGCAGGATATGATATTAAAAAACAGAGGTGCTGAATTAATAGAACGCAAGAAAAGGGTGAAAACTTTATTAGAACAAGCTATTCTTGAATCTACTTTCTACACAAACGGTCAGATTATGGAAGTTAGTGCAACAAGTGCTGCTGCAAAGATTGAAAATGCTTTGAAACAAATTGTAGAAAATACATATACGAATCTTCATTTTATCCAAGAAAGAGTTAGGGATGAAAAAGAAATCCATGCAAAACTCATTGCTCCTCAAGGTAAATTGGATGAAAGAAACAAAAAAGCTCTTGATGATGTTTTAGCATTTATTCAACTAAATAACTCGATGAGTTGCACTGTTACAATGCAAGGATTAAAACAACAATATACAAGAAAACCTTTTGGTTGGTCTATAAATGATATTGCAGGTGTTGTAGCAGATTTAGCTGTTAAAGGAGATATTTCTATTCTCTATAATGGTGTTCAATGCAATTATCAGGATTATAATACAGTAAAATATTTGACAAATGACAGAGAAATTCAAAGCACTGTAATCAAATTGAAAGAAAAAATAGATAGTGCAAAAATCCAGCAAGTAATAGCAATAGCACAAGAACTATTTGAAAAACAAGACTTTGTAGATGATGGAGAAAAACTTGCAAATTTAATAAGAGAAAATCTTCAAAATATGATTGGAGATTTACAAGAGCTTAATGGAAGACATAATAACCCAAAATATCCTAAAAAGACTGTTATTGAACTTGGTCTTTCTACATTAAAAGAGCTTAAGAATGAGCCAGATGTAAACGGATTATTTGATTTATTGATAAAGCAAAAGGATAATTTATTAACTTGGAAACAAGAATATAAACTCCTAAAATCATTCTTTAATACTCAAGTTGGTATTTTTGATGAATCATTGAAAATATATGACAGAGTAAAAAGAAATGAAGTTTATTTAACAACTTTTGAATCAGAAGAGGTTGCTAAATTAAATGAACTAATTTCTAAACTTGAATCGATAATAGATTCTCCTGAACCATATTCTATGATTAAAGACCTTCCTGTCTTAAATTCGGATATAACTTCTATTGTTAATAATGTATTAGAAGATTATAAACAGGCATTAGGAGAAGTTATAAGTGATTTAGCTTATTATTTAGCAGAAGAAGCATCCAAACAGGGGCTTGAATGTGAAAGATATAGCAACTTATTCAAGATTAATGTTACTGATTTGTATGAAAGAGCAACTGATTTTGGAGTGTTAAAGGCTATTGAAGAAAAAGCAAAATTATATTATGAAAAACTTTTGAAACAAATTTCAGAAGATAGCATTGCGAAAAAGAATTTAGAATTACACCAACAAACAGGTACAGAAGAACATCCATACTCTGAACCAATGATTCAGAAAGAATTAGTATTCGTAAATCCTACAAATGTTGTTCAGAGTATGCAAATTCTTGAGACTGAAGAAGATGTTGATAACTATATCAACAAACTGTCAGAAGAGTTGAAAAACAGAATCAGGAACAATAAACGTATTAAACTTCAAGGCTAGGGGTAAATGGTGTAAATAGGAGTAACCATTATAGGATAAACTTAATCCCTAAAATATTGGAACTTTTCAAACTATAAAGGAAGTATTGATGACAGAACTAATAGAAAACGAAATAACATTAGATAAATCAGCACTAAAAGACTTTGCGATAAAAGCAAGAAGAAAACTTAAAGAAAGAGTTGAGCTTCAAGCAAAATTGATGGGATTTTATGAAGATAATAGAGCTGTCAATTATGAGTTTGAAGATGACAGACAAGTGAAAATAAATGGAGAGTTCTTTAGCAAAAAACAAGTTGAGACCTTACAACGAGAGATTAAGTCAAAAGGTTATGAAAACTTGATTGATGAAGTTGCTTATACTTGGTTCAACAGATTCATAGCTCTATATTATATGGAAGTTAATGGCTATAGCGAAAATAATTTTAATATTATTTCCAATATAGATAACCTTAACCAATTTGCAGTATCTGTATCCTCACAGTTGAATGATGAAGAAAAACAAACTGTTATATCAGCTGTTCAAAATAATAATCAGGATACAATTTTTAAGACATTACTAATTCATCAATGTAATGTGATGAACAAAAAACTTCCATTCTTGTTTGAGCAAATCCAAGACTATACAGAACTATTATTCCCTCAAGGGATGAATAGTGCTGATTCTGTAATAAAAGAAATGCTATCTCTTGATAAATCCAACTGGCAAGTTGTAGAAATTATCGGCTGGCTTTATCAGTATTATAATCAAGCAGAAAAAGACAGAGTAATTCAAGCAAAGAAAAGATATAAAGCAAATGAAATTCCTTATGCTACACAATTATTTACACCCAAATGGATTGTAAAATATATGACTCAAAATTCTTTGGGTAGATTATGGCAAGAAGCTCACTCAACTTCAAAATTAAAAGATTCAATGGAATTTTATCTTGAACCAAGACATCTTACGGATGAAGATAAAAAAGAACTAGAATCACATATAATGAAAGGTATTTTACCTGAACAAATAAAAGTTTTCGACCCTGCTTGTGGTTCTGGACACATTTTGGTTTACGCTTATAGTCTATTGTACTTGATGTATAAGGAATCAGGCTATATTGAGAGCGATATTCCAAGCCTAATATTAAAAAACAATTTATTTGGTCTTGATATATGTAATCGAGCTGTTCAATTAGCTCAATTTGCAGTCATGATGAGAGCATATCAAGACGATAAAAATATATTAAATAAGATAACATCTATAAATGTTATGTCAATTCAAGAAACTAACTGGATTGACGAAAGAGTAAAAGAAGCATTAATGAAAGATGTTGCTAATCAATTATTGGCTCAACAACAAATAAACAACCTCATTGAAACCTTCAAAGATGCTAAAATATATGGCTCAATTATTAAAGTTAAAGACTTTGATTTTGATTTCTGGGAACAACGTTTGATAGATATTCAGTCCTTGAATATGGGCTTGCTGTATTCAGATGTTGTTGAAGAATTGAAAACTAAATTGCCTCAATTAATCAAACAAGCTCGTATAATGCAACAACAATATGAATGTGTAATTACAAACCCTCCATATATGGGCAATAAGTATATGGAACCAAGATTAGCAGAATTCATACAAAAAGAATATAAAGATGTAAAATCTGATTTATTTTCAGCTTTCATGGAATATATTCCAAGAAAAACAAATAAAAATGGACAAATTGGTTTAGTTACTCCGTTTGTTTGGATGTTTATAAAATCTTATGAAGAATTAAGAAATCAAATTATAAACAATAGCACTTTAAGTTCCATTATTCAACTAGAATATAACGCTTTTGAAGCAGCTTGTGTGCCAGTTACGACCTTTACATTAAGAAATTATAGGGTTTCTTATCCTGCTGAATGTATCAAATTGTCAGATTTTACAGGTGCAGAAAATCAGCCAATTAAAACTTTAGAAGCTATATCTAATCCAGATGTTAGTTACAGATATACAACATATTCAAAGAATTTCCACTCAATACCGGGGTCTCCGATTGCATACTGGGCTAGCGATAGAGTTAGAGAAATATTTAAAAACGAAGAACCTCTTGGTAAAATAGCTGAACCAAGACAAGGTATGGCGACAAGTGATAATGAACGGTTTTTACGATTATGGAATGAAGTAAATATTTATAAAATTGGTTTTGGCTTTAAAAATAGAGAACTTGCCAAAGATAGCAAATTAAAATGGTTTCCATACAATAAAGGTGGAGAATACAGAAAATGGTTTAGATGTAATGATTATGTGGTCAATTGGTATAATGATGGTCAAGAAATAAAAGAATATAGAGAGTATAAAAATTCCGTACTTTCATCTAATATGGGAGTAGCTGGTTTACCATTTATATTTAAAGAAAATATTAGCTGGTCAAAAATTACTTCTGGAGGAATCTCTTTGCGTTATATCCCCACAGGTTTTTTATTTGATGTTTCTGGGTGTTGTATTTTTATTAATGAAAATATTAAGTATATATTAGGGCTAATGAATTCTAATATAATTAATCATTTAATACAAATGCTATCACCCACTGTAAATTATGAAGCTGGACAAATCGCATCTCTACCAATTATCTTTCCAAAAGATGAAAATATCAAAAAACAAATAGATTCAATAGTTGATGAAAACATACAAATATCAAAAGACGATTGGGATAGTTTTGAAACATCTTGGGATTTTGAACAACATCCATTGTTGAGATTCTCTAATAGAAATAAAGGTCTTGTTGACTACAAAAATATTCATAAAGTTGAACCTATTACAGCAGGAGATAAAGTTCAAGATTGTTTCAACAAATGGAAAGAATATAAACAAGAACAATTTAACAAGCTAAAAGCTAATGAAGAAGAATTGAACAGATTGTTTATTGAAATTTATGGACTTCAAGATGAAATGACTCCAGAGGTCGATGATAAAGATATTACAGTCGCTTTAGCAGATGAATTAAGGGATATAAAATCACTTCTATCTTATGCTGTTGGTTGTATGTTCGGTAGATATTCTCTTGATGAAAAAGGATTAATATATGCTGGTGGAGAGTTTGACAAGAGCAGATATCAGGATTTAGAAGTTGATGAAGATGGTATTTTACCGATTCTTTCTGATACTTGGTTTGATGATGATATTATAGAAGAGTTCAAAAGGTTCTTGAAAAAAGCATTTGGCGAATTATATTTCAATGAGAATATGCAATATATAGCAGATGTTTTAGGTCGCAAAGGTTCTGAAAGTGCAGAAGATAGAATTAGAACATATTTCTTGAAAGATTTCTACAAAGACCATTTGCAAATCTACAAAAAACGTCCTATTTACTGGATGTTTACAAGTGGAAAAGAAAAAGCTTTCAACGCTCTAATATACCTGCACAGGTATGATAAAACAACATTATCAAGAATAAGAAAAGATTATTTGCACGAGTTCCAAAACAAATTGGATAATGCAATACAAAGAGCAGAAAACGAAGGAAATGTTAAATTAACATCACTATATTCAAAATATCAAACAGAATGCCTTGAATTTGATAGAAAGATTAAAGATTTAGCTGATGAGCAGATAGAACTAGACCTTGATGACGGTGTAAAAGTCAATTATGCAAAATTCCAAGGACTACTCGAAGCAGAAAAAGATGTTGTAGGAAAGGATAAGAAATAGGGTAAATGGAAAAAGCAAAAAAGATACTTGATTGGATTTGGCTAATAGTGAAAATTATCTTTGCGATAGCATTAGTTATCGTTGGGATTAAACTTATACTATGGCTAGTATTTCCATTATTTTCATTATGGTTTATTCCGTCTCCATTTAGTTCATTTGACTGGAATCCTTTAACAACATTACTTGGAGCGATTATAACTGGTGGTATAACTTGGTATGCTGTTTATAAAACGTCAGAGCTTGATAAAAAAGCAAGAATATATGAATTCAGATACAAGAGCTATATTGAGCATTTGAACCTGTTAAACCAAGGAATACTCCCAATATACAGACTTACTTATTATTTTGAAAAAGATAAAGAAGAATGTTTAATTTCTAAAGCTATTACGGATGATAATCTTAATAAAGAATTTGAAATAAGGAGCTTTCTTAAAATCTATGAGTATTTGTGTCAAATAAACAAAAACTTCAAAGCGAAAACGATTGAATTTAGAGAGCAAATAGATTCATTTCAAGCTGTATATAAGTTCCTACAAGATAACATATGCGAACATCGTTGGTATCTTCAGCATAAACAAGACCCCAACATGGAGAAATACAAAAAAGACTTTGTTTTTGAATTAAAAGATGAAAAACTGATATATAGAGTTGATGAATTTTTGAATTATTACAAACAAAAAACTCAAGTGGATTACGATGTTGATAAAATGAAAAAAGCATTAAAAGACTTGAAAGAAATTATTACAAGTGAATTTAAGTTGGATAAAGAATAATGGAAACAGATAAATTACAAGAATTAATATTGAAACATTTTAACAAGCAAGAAAGACAAATTGTATTCTGGTATGATGAAACTGGAGAAAATGAAGAAAAACTGGATTCATTATCTCTTCCTAATATTAAAATACACAAGCTCACAAAGAATAATAATCTTTTGACAAAAAAATTGCTTGAAAAAGATGATACGACATCCAATTATCTTATTTATGCACCTTTTGAGATGCCTCCTATTGAAGATAACTGGTTTATTGATACACAACTATATTCACAAGTTCTATCTGTTGATGAGGTGGATAGTTTATGCTCCGAATTTGAAGTCTATGATATAGCAATTAAAAACCTCTTCAAAAACCATATAAAATTCTTTAATAATAAAAAAAGAATAAATAGTTTCAAATCTTTATTACCATCTAATAAGTCGGTAGAAAATTTCTACTTAGCAATGTTTGGAACTCTTGTCGAGTGCAAAATATTTGATAAGTACAAAATTATTCAAACCTTTATTATAAAAGAAATTGTTGATAAAAATGCTCCATCTAAAGAATTTGCTAAGTATGGATTGGAAGATAAGTTTTGGGAATTAATAGAAAAAGAATTTGGCTACTTGGGAGAACGAGAAGCAAAATATCTATTAGCAGGAATTGTCTTTAAAAAACTGCAACAACAACTCAGAGGTTCAAGTTTCCCTGATACTTATAAAAAATATATTAGTAAGAATATGAAAGAAGCTGAATGCAATTCATTCTTAGAAAGTTGGTTTCGTGATACAGAGCTTACGCCTTATTATAAAGAATTGATAGAAGAGTTTGAAAGAGAAGATTTCAAAATCGATGAGAATATTACAGACTGGTCTGATATATTACAAAGCGAACCTGAATTCCAAACTCTTAGAGCATATGATAGATTCCTTGTTAATTATTTGATTGCTCAATTTGATTCGTTAAAAGATGAAGATAAAATACTTATTGAAAAAAGAAAAAGAACACTATTCTATAATGAGTATGAAAATGTTTATAATGCTCTTTTCTGGGCTTTGGAATTAAGTTTGTTAGTGAAAAATACTCAGATTCCAGAGCAGAAAATTGAAACATTTATTAAAAGCTATGCTCAAAGTTATTACAAAATAGATAAAGCATATAGAAAATTCTATTACTATTGTGGATTATTGAACGATAGAAAACTTGACTCTGTTAATGATAAAGTTGAGAAATTGTATGTAAACAAATATCTTGATGATATTAATTTGAAATTCTCTAACCAAGTAAAAGAAATTGCCCCTAACTGGACTTTTTCAAACCTTCCTATGCAAAAAGATTTCTATTACAATGAAGTACGTTCTTCTAAAAACAAACTTGTTGTTATAATTTCTGATGCATTGCGATATGAAATTGCAGAAGAATTAAGCGAGGCAATTAGAAGTAACTATTCAATTAAAGCCGATGTTAAACTGGATTGTATGGTCGCTTCAATCCCTTCTTATACAAGATTGGGGATGGCTTCATTGCTTCCTCATAAAGAAGTTTCTATGAATAATAAAGCTGAAATTGTTGTAGATGGAGTAGTTGCAAAGGATTCTGCATCAAGAGAAAAAATATTGCAAGCACATAATCCAAACTCAAAAGTTTTGAATTTAAGTGATTTAGAAGATATGTCAAGAGATGATTTAAGAACTCTATTTAGTGGATTAGAGATTGCTTATATTTATCATGATGACATTGATAAAGCTGGTGAACATAATGAAAAAGATGTGTTTAATGCTGCTGAAAAAACTGTAAAAATACTTTCAGAAAAAATTAAGTTTTTGTTCAATAATTCTTTGTGTAGCAATGTAATTATTACCGCAGACCACGGTTTCTTATATCAATATAGCGATTTAGAAGAACATCAAAAGATTACAATAGGCACTATTGATTCTATTGAGTGTAAAAAAAGGTATATTATTGGAACTTCTCCAGTAGAAAAGCAGGGTATCGTTGATTTTGATATGAATTATATATTCAAAAATTCCGATTTAAAATTGTCGTTGCCATGCAATATTAATAGATTTAAAACTTCTGGAGCTGGCATAAATTACGTTCATGGAGGAGCTAGTCCTCAAGAAATAGTATTACCTCTTTTGAGAGTTAAGCAAAACCGTAAACAAGAAATTAAGAAAGTAGAACTTTCACTAGAAAACTCTTCTCGAAAGATTACCAATAATAAGTTCACATTATCATTCTTGCAAAAAGAAAGCATTTCTGAGCTTGTTAAACCAAGAGTATTCAGTGTTTCTTTATGGGATGAAGAAAATAATATGCAAGTATCTAATGAACTTATTATAGATGCAAATATTAGTTCTGATAAAATGGAAGATAGAATATTCAAAAAAGTATTAGAACTAAAAAGTTTTGATGCAGATAAAAACAAAGATTATTACTTGATTATAAAAGATGTAGATGAGGTTGGTGAACCATATGCAAAAATCCCATTTACAATAAATTTAATGTTCCAGTCAGATTTTTAAGGCAGGTGAAAAATGAACAATTTAGATAAGAAAATTACAGAAACATTTGAAGGTTGTGTTGTAAGGAAAGACTTAGTAAAAGAAGTTAAAGGGAATGCTATTGTTCCTTCATACGTCTTAGAATATTTACTTGGACAATATTGTGCATCAAGTGATGAAGATGTAATTAAATCAGGAATTGAATCAGTAAAAGAAATTCTAGCAAAACACTATGTTAATAGAAACGAAGCAGAATATATTAAATCTACTATTAAAGAAAAAGGACACTACAAAGTAATTGATAAGGTAAGTGTTCAATTTAATGAAAAAACAGATTCTTATATTGCTACATTTTCAAATCTAGGAATAACAGGGATTAATGTCCCATCTGAAATAGCTTATAAAAAGTATCCAAGATTATTGGTTTCAGGAATTTGGTGTCTAGCAGACCTTGAATATCAATATACTGAAGATAAAAAGGCTTGCCCTTGGTTGTTGCAGAACATCAAACCTATTCAACTTGCACAGTTTGATTTTGAAGATTTTAAAGCAAAAAGAGCAATGTTTTCTACTGATGAATGGATTGATTTACTTATGCAAAGTATAGGTTTTAATCCAGAAATGCTTAGCAGAAGAAAGAAATTACTACAGCTTGTCAGACTTATTCCATACTGTGAAAGAAATTATAATTTTATAGAACTTGGACCTAAAGGAACTGGTAAAAGTCATATCTATACAGAATTTTCACCTCATGGTACTTTAATTTCTGGAGGAGAAGTCTCTGCTGCAAAATTATTTGTGAATAATTCAAGAAAACATGATATTGGTTTAGTTGGGTACTGGGATAATATTGCATTTGATGAGTTTGCAGGTAGCTCAAAGAAAGTTGATAAAGCTCTTGTTGATATAATGAAAGGTTATATGGCTAACAAGTCATTCTCTAGAGGCGTTGAAACACTAACGGCAGAAGCATCAATGACATTTATTGGTAATACAAAGCACAATGTTCCTTATATGTTAAAACATTCTAATTTGTTTGAAGAATTACCTCCTCAATATTTAGATTCAGCATTTCTTGATAGAATTCATTTCTATTTACCGGGATGGGAAGTTGATGTTACTAGACCAGAATTATTTACAACAAACTATGGTTTTGTTGTCGATTATTATTCTGAAGCTTTAAAATGTCTAAGAAATTACGATTTTTCTAATGAGTACAAGAATGAGTTTACTCTTGGCAATATCTCAGAACGTGATAGAGCTGGTGTTATGAAGACCTTCTCTGGTCTTATGAAGATTATTTATCCTGATAAAAAGGCTTCATGCCAAGAAATAGAAGAGTTATTAAAATTTGCAATGGAAGGAAGAAAAAGAGTCAAAGACCAGATTTTAAGAATAGACTCGACTCTTCCACAAGTAGATTTTTCATATACAAGTAATTCTGGAGTCGAAGTTAAAGTAAAAACAACTGAAGAAATTCAATATAAAGGATTATATAATGGAGAAATGGAAGACTCCGAAGACGAAGTTATGATAAGTTCTCCAGAAGTTGTTGAAGTAATAAATGATAGTTCTAAAGAAACTGCAACTAATGAAGAAGAAATTAAAGAACATCATTTTGTAATTGAAGAAAATCAAATTGGGGTTACGTTTGAAAAGCTGTTTGGAAGATTATTTAAAGGGGTAAAAAATATTGTTATTACTGACCCTTATATAAGAAATTTCTACCAAACTGTAAACTTAATGGAATTATTAGAAGTTGTAGATAAAGCGAAATCTGAAACAGATATTGTTACTGTTGAATTAATAACTTCTGCTGATGAATTTAATGAACAAATACAGCGTGAAAACTTAAATACCATAAGAGAATCTTGCTTACAAATGGGTATTGAATTTAGTTATCAATTCGATTCAAGTATTCATGCAAGAAGTATTGTTACTGATACTGGATGGAAAGTTTTATTAGATAGAGGACTTGATATATTCCAAAATTGTGAAAGAAAAGATGCATTTCAATTCACAACAAGATTACAAAAGTACAGACCTTGTAAAAAATTTGAGATAACATATTTGAGAACATAAATATTTATGGATACAAAAGAAGCATCAAAAAAATTTCAGAATGGGAATTGGCAAGATAACGCTATTTTGTCTAATGGATATTATAGTTGGGATATGATGGCGGACGGTTATTTTAATGCTGCTAATATCTTAGTGGGAAGTACCATTTGCCCTGAGTTTATCAATGAGAAATATTTGTGTTGTAAAAATAAAGAAATTGGAGAACCTTTATTTTCAACATGTAAAAACACCTTTATTTTTCCCATATTTTTCTTATATAGACATTATATTGAATTATCAATAAAAAAAGCTTACATAAGAATCAAGAAATGTAAGCTTGAAAATTCTAAAATTAAAGCTGAACATTCTCTAAGAATTTTGTTTAAAAATTTAAAAGACAATTATATGAATATGTATAATAGCAATACGTATCAAATGTATAAAAATTTAGAATTTAAACAATTACGACGTAAGTTTCAGGAAATAGAACAGATTATACTTGAGTTCGATGCTATAGATAGTACATCTTTTAATTTTAGATATCCTATAGATAATAATGGTTGTCTTATCTTTAACAACAATGAAATAATTAATATAGAGAATCTAGCCGAAAAGATGCAGAAAATTAGAGTTTTCTTTCAATACCTAGATATTGCTTTAGATGAAATTGAAGAAGTAAAAAATATTATACTAGATTATATTGAATAAACAGATAAATTATTTAAATATAGTTAATAATATATTATATCTAAACTTGATGTTATCTAACTTTTGAGTGATTAATACGACACCTAAAAAGGAGGTCGTATGAGTAAAAATAAGAAATATAGGATTAAACAAAAAGATTTTAGGAAGTTAGAAAAATTAGCTGAGCGGATTTACAATACAGTTACTGTTATTGATTATTTTTGCAGGACGCAACAAGAGATTGAAGAGCTATATAATCTTACTCCAGTCGTCGAAAATTTAAGACGAGATTCTGATATTGTAAACGCTTATTTTATAAATTATCCTGACAACAAGAATTTTTAAATGGTATTTAACTCTTGTTTAAATACCGTTCAAAAAGTGTTCAAAAATGGATTGTGTCTGAATGATACATTTTGAAAGAGTTTGCTTGATATTTTACTCATTAAGAGTGATGAATGTCATTGCTGATAAGAGGTAACAATGATTGAATTAGGCAAAAAATACAAGCTTAAAAAGATTAAGGGTTTTAAGAGCTCTGATAATGAGTATTACAAAATAATCGGTTTCTACAACTTCGACACTGTAATTTGTGAAAACACTTGCGAAGAAAGATTTGTGTTTATGAAAGAGTTTTTAATAGACCCACAAAAGCCTGATGATATCTATTCAGATTTAATACTTGAAAGGAATAAATAATGACAGAAAAAGATTATCACTTATACGGAACAAAGGTTTTAAACTTAAAGACTCAAGAAATCGGCTTACTGATTTGTATTTGGAAAAATAAGTTTGCCGATGCTGAGGTAGATTACGCTACTTGCGTAGATAAACAAGGCAAAAGGTACAATATAGAGCTTGATAGTATAAGAGGGTTTGAAGATGATTTTTGCAAAACGAACAGCTGAACCTATGGTGAAAATTGTGAGCCTGTATCTGAAATGGAGCGTAGCGAAATGAAAGTGAAAAATAAGCTTACAAGAGAAACTTTAGAAATAACTTATCCTGAATTTAGAAAAAAGTTTGCAAAAGAAATCCGAACTGCTTTTGAAAGTTATCGCAGAACACAATTAAATAAATATTCTTACAATTTTAAAGATGATAACTCAATGGAATACAATTTCTACTTCCAATTACAATGGAACTTTAATCACTTTGGAAATTCGAATTGGTATATTGAAAATATGTAATTTTTGAACATTTATTAAACAGTTGTTAAACGGTATTTAAATACCGTTTAAATTAAAATTTTATTAATCACAACTTCTTTTTAAATGATGAAGCGAAAGAGTCAAAGGCAGTATTTTTAATCAATAAATTTGTAGAAAACGCTAAATCTTTTGAAACTTTCGAGATAGTTAAAATTATTGATTGTATAATTTAAGAAAAGTTACTTAAATATTTTCTAATTGAGAACTTAGAACATTTTTCATGATTCCACAAAGAAAAATTATCCCGTTTTTTTCATTTATAATGTCTTTTAAATAAATCTTGTTATCTTTGTATTCTTGTGGAAAATTTATATCAACATATATTATTTTCTTCTTATTAGGTATCCACATTCTATATTTTACTTCCGATTTTCCTACATATTTCTTTAAGAACTTATTTATAAAGCCATCTTCTTTAGACCACGTTATAAGTTCATAGTCTACCCACACTTCATTCCAAGATTTAAAAACAGGGAAATGAGCAAATATATTGCGAATAAATTTAAATAATTCACTAGATATTTCTGCTTCCATTGGTGGTCTTTCCTCTTTTATATATTTTATAAAATGATTTATTGGCTCGTATGTTAATAATTCTGAATAAATATTAACAATATTGATTATATAGAAAAAACGTGTTTCTTCTGAAATATTAAAAAAATCATCATTCATAATCACTTCATAAATGTCAAAAAATCTTGCATATGCAAGATTTAAAAATTTTAATTCTGCTTTGTTTGGTTTTATTTCATTCATAAGAAAATTATAACCAAAAAAGAGCAAAAAAATACAAACAAAATTTTGCTAATTTTACCATAAAAGCCTTATGTTTATAGTAAAATTAGTCTATGCAAATTTGTTTAAAAAAACTTAGTTATGAAAATATTGAATCTTCAAAAGAAATACAAAAATGGCTTAGCCAATTTAAAGAAGATGAAAAAAAGATTTTATATGATCTACTTTTACATCTTGTATTTATATCAAGAGACACCTTTTCTGAATGGTGCAATAATAAAATAGGGCAACTATTAAAAGAATACCCGAAAGAAAAATTTGCATTATATTGTGTAAGAGACCTTGAAGCCAATTTTTATTGGGATGATGCTTCTGGTGAAATTGCTTTAAGAACTGTTAAATATCAAGGAAGCGAAGATTTTGTATGTTCAATTGTTGGTAATTTTGCAAAATTACACAGCAATTGCTACGAACATGCAAGTATTTCAACTTTAAAAAAACATAAAATCCATAAAATTATTTTTATTGATGATTCTATTGGTAGCGGAAGAAAAGTATCGACATTTTTAAAAAAGGTCTTTAATAATAAAACTTTTTTAAGCTGGTGGAATTATAATTTAATAAAGATATATATTATTTCTTTTGCGAGGACAAAAAAAGCAGAAGAATATATCATTAAATCTCTTCCCGGAATAGAACATTATACAAGAAAATACCCTAAAAGTAACAAAATATGTTTCATTAGCCGTATTGTTTATAGAAAAGATGATTTAGAAAAAAGATGGGGAAAAAATTATGTTGAAATTAAAAATCTTTGCGGAAAACAAACAGGTATAAAAAACAATAAGTATGGATTTGGGAAAGTAATGTCAAACATTGT
Source organism: Candidatus Gastranaerophilales bacterium (assembly GCA_944322785.1). Classification (GTDB taxonomy): domain Bacteria; phylum Cyanobacteriota; class Vampirovibrionia; order Gastranaerophilales; family Gastranaerophilaceae; genus Scatenecus. The sequence continues at coordinate 18,391 of CALUPW010000001.1, forward strand.
TTTTTATCATAGTATTCCAAACAATATTCCCGGAATTCTTTTCCTTTCAACAGAAAACAAAGAAGCTTTATTTGATAGTTCCAGAGTTTTTCCTAAATGGTTAATTGATTTGTTAGCAAAGACAAGTACTTCAAATAAAATTACAGATAAGAAACTTATGAATGAATTTCTTATGCATATTAAACGAGGAATACGAAAAAAATCAAGTATTGCTTTAGCCATGGATTGCGACGTAATGATTGTAGATACATTAATAAATCAGGCAATAATATTAAACTTAATTGACAATAATTTTATTATTACCAAAGCGGGAATGGATTTTTTGAAGAAAAATAAATTTTGTAATAAAATAGAATATAATAAAAGTTTGTATATACCTAAAAAATGGTGTATTAATCAAGCTTCTGCTCAGCCGTTCGCTAATAATATGCGAACAGATTCAGATAATATTAATTATAATTTATCTGATGGGGGATTCGGATTGAATTCTCTGGAAAGAACTGACGAAATAACGGCAAAGCCGTCCTCTATCATTGAACCTATCTATCCATCGGGGTCTCGGGTGCGCTTCAATGATAAAGGTCATGAAGACTAAAGGAGTAGTGAGTGGAAGCTTGGTCAATACATCACTTAATAAAAGAAGCTAATAGACAAGGTAATCTTAGCAAAGAAAGTATTATAGATTTACAGTGCTATGCCCAAAATTTGATTAAAAATGACGTTCCTGTTATTTTTACATTAATGCATTTAGCATTTATTACAAATCTTAATTATGATTTTCTGTATGGAACAGTATCAAGACGTTTTGATAAATCAAATTATAGAATGTTTTCCATAAGGAAACGGAATGGAAAACATAGGTTTATTCATGCTGCAATAAAAAATTTGCATATATTACATAATTACATAAATAAAGAAATTTTAAAAAATATTCCAATTCATCCCTGTGCCTATGCTTTTAATAGAAATGGAGGAATATTAAAATGTGCACAGAAGCATTGTGGTTGTGAGTGGTTATTACAATTTGATTTAAAAGATTTTTTCTTTAGTATTACAGAAAGTAATGTATACAATGTTTTTAAATCTATAGGCTATAAAGATATTTTGGCATTTGAACTAGCTAGAATTTGTACAACTACAAGATTACCGCGTTCGTATAATATGCCTCGAAATAAAAATGCCTATAATTATAAACAATATAAATATGATTTGATTGGGGTATTACCCCAAGGAGCTGCCACGAGTCCCGCATTAAGTAATCTGGTAGCAAAAAATCTGGATGAAGAGTTACAAGAGTATGCGAAAAATCTTGGTTTTGTATACACAAGATATGCTGACGATTTAACCTTTTCTACAGTGAGTTTACCAAATAATTTATCTATAGATACAATAAGGAAGCAAATTATTAAAATTATTAGAAAAAATCATTTCATAGAAAATAAAGAGAAAAGTAGAATTGCTGGCCCCGGAGCAAAAAAATTAGTATTAGGTCTTTTAGTAGATGGAAAACAACCTCGAATATCGAAAGAAGGATTTAAAAGGATTGAGGGATTACTATATATTATTAAAAAGTTTGGATTGCAATCTGTTGCAAAGGAGAGAGGATTTTATTCTACATATGGTTTAATGAACCATTTGATAGGACTTATGGCATACTTAAAAGATGTTGATATTGCTAAATATAACAAAATTGAACCTTTATTTTCTGAAATAAAAAGTAGATATGGTGAATTATTTTAAAAAAATATAACTATCTTCCGACTAAAATGTCAAACTCGCGATACTTTTTCTCAAAATCCTTGATACACAACACTCGCGATACTTTATCTCAAAATTCCTGATACAAAACAGAGAATTTGACATTAAAAACGAGGCTATCATAAGCCTCTGAATTTTAATGGTGGAGGTTAGGAGATTCGAACTCCTGACCCTCTGCGTGCAAAGCAGATGCTCTACCAGCTGAGCTAAACCCCCAAAAGGTTTTATTTTATTGTCACAATATTTATTCTACATGCTGATTTTTTTTTGTAAAGTATTTTTTTTATTTTTTAGCAAAAAAAAATTTTTTATGTTTTTATATTAATATAATTTATTATTATGTATCTTAACATAAGGAGTTTATATGATTAGCAAAGTAGGTTTAGAAAATATTCATCATGTAGGTTTTCAAGGCAACACAAACATTCTCGACAAATTCAGAGAAACATTAAAAACCGAATCCGCAAACAACAATGTAAATCTCAGCGGAAACGAAGCGCTTGCAAATTACAACAAACCGATTATCAAAAATGACAGTAATACATTAAAACCGGCTGAAAATATAGAATCTTTCATTATTAAAGATTTTACAGAACCCATTAAGCTTAAAGGGGACGAAATTAACACTCTCGGAGGAGAAAGAATTTTTAATGACGAAGGAAAGCTTGAAGCAATAATTGTTAAAGGCGACAAAACCTCAAAAGAATATATTGTTGATACTGATGCAAACAAGATTACGGAAATTATTGAGCGTGATAATGAAACCGGTTTTGCAAACCGGATTGATTATTTCGGTATAAAATACAACGAAAATTCAAGCGGAACAGTTCAAGAATTTATTCCGCACACAAATAAGCTGAAAAAGGAAAGTAATTTTAACGAAGAAAAGCTAAACTTTGTAAAAATATTTAACGATGATAAAAACATTGAAAATTATTTTGAAAGTGACGGTAAATTAAGCTGGATCAATGTAAAAGATAACAAAACTGGTTTAACTACTCATTATGTTGTTAATGATGCAAAACAAATCAAATATGCTGACATTGAAGATGAAAATTACAACTCTTTAAAAGAAATTTCATACGACAAAGGAAAAATCAGAGAAGTTATTGAAAACAAATATAAACCGATTAAAAACATCTACGGAATTACACCTGACAATATACCTCTAAAACCTGCTGTATTTGTTGAAGCACCGGAGATTTCGAAATTAAACGGTGAAAAGAAATTCAATTCCGATGGCACTCTTAAGCATGTAACAACAACTGACGGAAATAAAAAAACAGAATATATTATAAGTTATGACGGAAAAAGAGTAAAAGAAATAAAAGAATTTAACAACGAACAAAAAACAAAAGAAATTTACTTTAATGAAGCCGGAAATACAAATATAAAAGAATATAAAGACGGCAAAATTTATAAAACAACATTTTATACTAAATCAAAACAACCGGATTGTGTGATGGAATATACACCTGATGAAAAAGTTTCAAAAATTGTTGACTATTATAAAGACGGAACTTCTATAAGAAAATACATGGAAGAAGGTAACCCCCAATACGGTTATATAAATATGTGTTTTGATAAAGACAAACAATTGACCGCTGTTGTAATTAAAAATACTGAAACAACAACAACAAAATATGATGATTAACGTTTAGAAATTTGTTAAATAATTCAAAAAAGTCCTTCGCTTTACAGACAAACATAAATCAGCGGAGGATTTTTTGCAGCAAAAAAAATAATCAAATGCGTATGTGATAACTTATGTTTTTATTGTAATATTATTAAATCATGAAACTCGGAATAACATTTTTAATAATTTTCCTAACATTAGGAATCTGGGGATTTCTGGTTGAACCATACCTCATGACTGTCAAAAAAATTAAAATCAAAGACGAAAGTTTAAAAGGTCTGAAAATCGTTTTTGCCACTGATTTTCACTACAAACCCTATGAAAAATTCCGGCTTGTGCGTGATGTAAAAAAGATTAACAAACAAAATGCAGATATAATTTTACTGGGCGGCGATTTTCTAAACGGACATGAGAAAGGAAAATCCATGGATAGCAAACTTATCGCCTCAGAATTCGGAAAACTAAAATCAAAATACGGAGTTTATGCAATCTTTGGAAACCACGACGTCTGGCAGGATGCAGCTGGCGTTTATGAAAACTTTACGAAAAATAATATTACAATACTAAAAAATACCTCTAAAAAAGCAGGTGAAGTTTATATCGCAGGAGTCGAAGATATTCAAACTCAAAATCCGGATATTAAAAAAGCTCTTAAAAATACAAAAACCCCGACAATCCTTTTAACCCATTCACCCGATATTATTTATAAAGTTCCAAAATCAGTAAACCTTACACTTGCCGGTCATCTTCACGGCGGTCAGGTTCGTATTCCTTTTCATGGTGCAGTTGTTGCGCCTTCTATATACGGAACAAAATTTGCATACGGAATGTATAATGTCGATAACCGCAAACTTTTTGTTTCAAAAGGTATCGGAACAAGCGTAATACCTGTTCGATTCTTCTGTCTGCCGGAAATAGTTGTGATTGAATTTATTTAACTTTGTCAACCTCAACCGGAACCTCAGCCTTTTTAGGTTTCTTCATCAAAATCATCAACGGAATTACAATCAAACAAAGCACACCGAAAATTCTAAAGGAATCAATAAATGCCCATAATGTTGATTGTTTTACGAGTTGTCCGTAAATAGAATACTGCGACATGTAATTTACAACAGTATTTTCGGTGTATGCTGCAAGTGCGCCTGCAGTTGCCTGAACTCTTTCAACAAAAACAGGATTTAAATCATGCAGTTTTCCGACAAGCATATACTGGTGAACCTGTGCAAATCTGGTCAGCATCGTTGCAACAAGAGAAGTTCCGATTGCACTTCCGATATTTTTCAAAAGATTTTGAATACCCGTTGCATTTGTCATCTGCTCGTTTTTCAACGTATCAACAGACAAGTTCATAATCGGCACCATTGCAAGCCCCATCCCGAGTCCCATAAAAAAGTTTGGAATTGCAATATTCATATTTGAAATCTGCAAATTTAATGCACCGAACGCAAGACTCGCACCGCCGATTAAAGAAAGCCCCAGAACAACCATCAACCGGTTATCCATTCTGTTGGTCAGAGTTGCTGTTAAAAGCATAGCCGTCATGCTTCCGAACCCTCTGGGCATCATAGTTGCACCGCTTAAAAAAGCCGTATATCCCATCATGCTCTGCAAAAACTGGGGAAGAATTGCAAGAGATGCGTACAATACCGCCTGAATTACAACCTGAATTATTGTTCCTGCCGAGAAATTACGGTCTTTAAAAACAGATAAATCCACAAGTGACTCTTTATTTGTAAGCTGCGAATGGAAAAACAGAATACATGCAATCATTGAAATTCCGAAAGTCCATCTTATCCAAACCGCCGCAAACCAGTCATCATTGTTTCCTTTATCAAGAACCGTTTGCAGTGTAACAAGCCAGATTGTCAAATATATAAATCCTTTAACGTCAATTTTAACATTTTTTTGCTTTTTGGCATACGGCGGATCCTCAAGAAGTTTGTGGCACAAAAGCGCTGCCGCACAGCCAAACGGGACGTTTATATAAAAAATCCACGGCCATGTCCAGTTGTCAGTAATCCATCCGCCCAGAACAGGTCCGATAATCGGTGCAAGAATTATCCCCATCCCGAAAATCGACATTGCAAGTCCCCGTTTTTCTTTTTCAAAACTTTCAATCATAATAGCCTGTGAAATCGGAAGTATTCCTCCTCCGCCAAAACCTTGAAGAATACGGGCAAAAATCATAAATTCAATATTTTTCGCCATTCCGCAAAGCATTGATGCTATTGTAAACAGCATTATGCTTATTATAAAAAAGTTTTTCCGCCCGAAAACTTTACTGAAAAAGTCAACGGCAGGAATTACAATCCCCGCTGCAATCAAATAACTTGTCAAAATCCACATGGATTCATCTCTTGTAGCCGAAAAACTCCCGGCCATATGGGGCAGGGCAACGTTTCCGATTGTTCCGTCAAGAACATATATAAAAACCGCCAGCATTACCGGAATTACCATAATCCACGGGTTAACCGACGGTTTCCATTCTTCTTTTATCTGTTGTTCATTCTGCATGTTTTACTGACTCTCTGCTTTCTTTTCTCCTTTCAATAAAAACATAAACGGAATCAAAATAAAACATGCTATTGCAAAAACTTTAAATGTCGTCATATATGCACACAGTGTTGACTGCTGAATTAACTGATTGTAAAGCATTTTTGCAGCCATATATGTTGAATTCAGCATATCTCCTGCCTGATGAATAAATGAACCTGCATATGTACTTAATCTTTCGGCAAATTGCGGATTTAAATCATGCATATTTTTAACAAGCCCGTTCTGGTGTACCTGAGAAAACCTGGAAATCATCGTTGCAACAAGAGAAGTTCCGATGGCACCTCCGATTGTTTTTAAAAGATTTTGAAAACCAGATGCGTTTGTCATCTGTTCATTTCGCAAGGTTATACATGAAAGCGTCGTAATCGGCATCATCGTAAATACAAGTCCGAGTCCGAACACAAAGTTTGGAAGAACAATATTCATCATGCTGATATCGAGATTTAATTCGCTTAAAATCCATCCGCCGAGTCCCATACAGAAAAGACCTATAATTCCGTAAGTTTTATAGGTGAGCCGCCCGCCCAAACCGCCGAATATTGCAAGCGCAAGAAAAGCTCCCATCCCGCGGGGCATAATGGCAAGACCGCTTGTAAAAGCATCATAACCGAGCATATTTTGTAAAAGCTGCGGTAAAATTGCAAGGGATGCAAGAAGAACCCCGTTTAACAAAATCAGCATCACGGTTCCGCAGAAAAAGTTTGAATCTTTTAGAACATCAAGTTTTATGAGCGGATATTTACCTTTAACCTGCCACACAAAAAACAATATTGCACCCAGTACGGCAACAGCAGTCAGCCAGCAAATCCATGTTGCATTAAACCAGTCCGCATCATTACCTTTGTCGAACACAATTTGCAAAGGAACAAGCCACACACAAAGCCATAAAAAGCCCCATTTATTCAGGTTAACATTTTTTTGTCTTTTTGCATACGGCGGATCTTCAAGGAATTTTTTGGCAAGAGCAATACACAAAAAACCGAACGGAACATTGATAAAGAATATATACGGCCATGACCAGTTTTCAGTAATCCATCCGCCCAGAACAGGTCCCAAAATAGGTGCAACAACAACAACCAGTCCGAAAACAGCCATTGCTTTGTTTCTCGCCTCACCCTTAAAACTTTCCATAGTAATTGCCTGCGCCATAGGCATTAGACATCCGCCGCCAAACCCCTGCATGGCACGGGCAATTACTATCATTCCGATAGAATTTGAAACCCCGCACAAAAACGAGGCTATTGTAAATATAAAAACCCCTACCATAAAAAAGTTTTTGCGCCCGAGAAGCTGACAAAAATAATCTATCATAGGGATTGCAATACTGCTTGCCATCAAATAACTTGTTAAAACCCAGATTGATTCCTGATTGCTGACCGAATATGAACCTGCAATATGCGGCAGGGCAACGTTTGCAACAGTTTCATCCAATGCATACATAAATGTTGCAAGCATTACAGGCATTATTATAAGCCATGGATTTGTTTTGGGTACCCATTCTTCCTGCATTACTTCTGTTTTTGTATCTGACATTTCTTTTTCTTTCCTGTTAAAATGGTGAAGAGCACATTTTTAAATTAAAAATGTCCTTTTACTCTTCACCACACTCTTTTCTTTTATTTTATAACTTTTAAACTACTATCTTACACGTACTTTCGGTATAACTGACATACCCGGTATTATATTATATTCCTCCGGATTAATCTTTTCATCAAATACGATTTTAACCGGTATTCTTTGAACAATTTTTACAAATGATCCGACTGCATTTTCAGGCGGGAATAAACTTGATTTTGCGCCTGACGCTCTTTGAATACTGTCAACTTTTCCTTTAAAAACCTTGTCGGGGTAAGTATCAACTTTTATTGAAACTTCCTGACCGGGCTTCATATGACGGAGCTGGTTTTCTTTAAAGTTTGCAACAACCCACACATTATGCGGAACTATTGTAAATAAAGGTGCTCCGACATTTACATACATACCTTTTTCAACACGTCTGCTTGAAACTGTTCCTGATTGAGGCGCATAAATTTTTGTATATGATAAATCCAATGCGGCTTTATCCATTTTTGCTTTTGCCTCTTTTAAATCAGTATCTGCGACCTTGTCTTCACTTTTAGAAAGTAATGATTGTTCAGCCTGTGTTAAGTTTGCCTGTGCCGCATCGTATGCTGCCTGTGCATTGTCAAGAGTTTGTTTTGAAACAGCTCCTTTTTCATAAAGGTTTGTATATCTGTCCAAATCTTTTTTTGCTACATCTATTTTTGTTTGAGCAGCCGTAAATATAGCTTTTGCATTCTCTTGATTTAAAAGAACCTTTTCATATCTTGCTTTCATTTCTTCATATTTAACTTTATAGTCTGCATCGTCTATTTTTGCAACGAGCATGCCCTCGGTTACGGGCTGGTTATCCGTTATGTAAACCTCCGTAATCTGACCGCTTACACGTGGTGCAACCTGAACGGTTGTTGTTTCAACATACGCATCATCCGTTGACTGGAAATTCAATGCATCATGGATAAAAATTCCGCAGCCTATTGCCATCAATACAATAAGCCCCATTGCGATAAATCTTTTGCGGGGTTTGTGAACTTTTTTCTCCTCCGTTTGCTGTCCTTCTTCTTTAACAGTATTTTCTTCTTCCATTTTCTACCTCGTTTATCATGTTATATCTGTATATCTACCAATTGTTTTAAATTTTCTCTGAATTTTCTTAAAACAGCTCTTACATGTTCAATTTCTTCATCCGAAATTATTAGTTTTTTATGCTTTTCATCTTCCATAATTTTATTAATTGCTATTTTAAGTTTCTCTGTTACATCATCATAAACTTCTTTTCCTTTTTCAGTAACACCCATTTTACGCACAAGCCTGTTGTTTTTCATATCAACAAATCTTGTTATATATCCTTTTTCCTCAAGTACATTTAAAATTTTGCCTGTATTTGCTCTGTCTTTCAAAATAATTTTTGCAAGATCCCTCTGGCAAATCCCTGCATTACAAAGAATTGTTTCTATTGTAACATACTCATCCTGACTTAACTTTGTATTAAGTTTTTTAAAAAATTCAACCGAAAACAATCGCAAGAACTTCGTTGTCAGTTCCAGATCATAATAAAATGTATCGGTGAATCTTTCGGTGTTTTTTACCATTTATAACCTTGTTTATTATTTTAATATTTTGTTGTAAAAAATATATGTTGCATTTACAACAATATTATGCTAACATATGATTATTGAAAAAGCAAGTATTATTTTTATGAGGTAAAAAAGAGTTGAAAAAGGTAATATCAACAGCGATTATTTTGAGTTTAGCGGTTATACAGACAGCCCCGTGTTTTTCCATGGAGGAAACAAAAGCTTCTACCGCAACCCCGAAACAATTTAAAAGCATGGTCAAAAAAGATAAAAAGAAGGCTAATGACGATTACAAATACGAATATGTAAACCTTCCATGGTGGGACGTATTCGGAGATGACATTTTAAAAGGTTACATTGAAAAGGCAATTGTAAACAATTACGACTTAAAAATGGCAACTTTAAATGTTGAAGAATTTTATCAACAAACAAGAATTCAATTTGCAAACGAACTTCCGGGCGCATATGCAGGCGGAGGTCCGGGCTGGTTCAAAGCTCCCGGTTCTTCAAGCACCGATATCAATTTCGGGCTTCCTTTTCTTGTAAACTATGAGGCTGATATATTTTTAAAGAATCATGACAAAACAAAATCTTCCAAAAAGCTTTACGAAAATTCAAAGTTTGATGAAAGGGCTGCTTATATATCAATTGCCGGCGCTGTCGGTTCTACTTATCTAAATATAGTAAACATGGACAAAGCAATTGAAATACAAACGGAAATTGTAGAATTAAGAAAGAAGATTTTTGAACTCACAAAACTAAGCAACGATGAAGGTTTAAGCTCAACTGCGGATGTTGTAAGAGCAAACAAATCTTATGTAAGAAGCGAAACTGATCTTGTTGAGCTTAACAAACAAAGGGATATTTTGATAAATCAGATGTACGTTCTGCTTGGAGAAAGTCCTGAAAGCGGAAAAGAACTGAAAAGAAAAACACTTGACGAGATTGTATATAATCACAAAATTCCGGATTATATTGAATCTGATGTAATCATGCAAAGACCTGATTATTTGAAGGCAGAAAATTCTGTTGAAAAGGCAGGAATTGACGTTCGGGTTGCACGAAAGGAATTTTTACCCAGTATAAATCTGACAGGACTTGCTTTATTCACGGCAGGTGATTTAGGAAGTTTATTTACCACAAAAAATTCTTTATTAATGCTCGGCGGCGGATTTTTGCTTCCTTTGTTTACGGGCGGACAGAGAATTGCGAACTTAAGATTAAAGAAAGCAACTTATGAAAGAATATTACAAAACTACTACAAAACTAATTTGACAGCCATTCAGGAAGTTAATGATGCGCTTGTTAAGGTTAGAAAAGACAAAGAAAAAGTCGACCAGACTTTAAAACAGGCTAACCTTGAAAAAGCGGACTTCAAATTTTCCGAAATGAAATACAACGAAGGAACTATTTCCCTTCTTGATTTAATTCAGCAAAAGGAAAACCTGCTCTATATAGACCAGCTTGTCGCTCAAAATAAAGTTGAATTTATGATTGACTATATCGGTCTTTATAAAGCAACAGGAAGTAAACTACAATAATCATCACCTCTTTACTTTTAATCGAAAAGTGAAGCGCCGGTAATTCCCGTTACCGGCTTTTTATTATTCTTTTTATAATAACGCACCTGATATTACTCTGTCAATTCCAGCCAAATCTTTGATTATTTCTATACTTCCGAAGCCCTTGCTTTCCAAGATTTGTTTAACATCACAGGATTGCCCCATGCCGAGTTCAAATAAAAGATATCCGCCTTTGTTCAGAATTTTTACGGCACCTTCCGTTATTTTTTTATAAAAGTCCAGTCCTTTTTCATCTTTTGTAAACAAAGCTATTTCGGGGTCAAATTTAACTTCTGTCTGGATTGTTTCTTTTTGTGACGGCGGAATGTATGGCGGGTTTGAAACAATCATATCAAAGGTTTCACCCTGTTTTACGTTTGAAATAATATCCGATTTTCTAAAAATTGCTCTGTTATTAAGATTTAGTTTGGAGGCATTATCCAGTGCGGTATTCAGGGCGTCTGAAGATATATCAAGCCCGATTACCTGAGAATTTGTGTATTTTGCAATCATGCAGGCAATACAGCCGGAGCCGGTGCCCACATCAAGAATAGCTTTAAAGTTGTTTGTATTAATAATATCAATCGCATGCCGGACAAGAAGTTCGGTTTCATCACGGGGAATTAAAACGGACGGATTTACGATAAACTTTTCGCCCATAAAATCCGCAAGCCCTATTATATGCTGAACCGGCTGTTTTGTTTTTGCTCTCAATTCTGCTTTTTCTTTGACTATTTCAAGCTTTTCGGGCGAAAGTTTTTTCCCCATAACCAGATCCATATAGCCGTAATTTGCAAAATGTTCTATCAAAAGCCTTACTTCAACATTTGCTTCATTTTGTTCAATTCCGCTGTCTGTCAAAATTTTCACGATTTCATTAATTGCCATTTCTTTAAAGTCCTATATTCTGATTTAGTTTCAATTCATCTACTATTGCAAGGATTGAAACAAATTCGTTCAACAATTCCGTAAACTGTTTGGTGTCATTTACGGGAGCTCCTAGACGCCCGAGTTTAAACAAATCTTTTTGCGTACTTATTGCAAGAATAAGTTTGCTATTTTTAAAAGATGCTTCCATTGAATTCCCGCCAAATGCGTTTTTTATATTCTTAAAGCGCTCCATAAAAGATGTCGTCAAAAGATATCTTGCTTCAACCTGATCGTTTGAATCTACATAGTAAGATTTGCTGAATTCCGGATCTTCAAGCTTGACTTCTTCATATGCACGATTATTGAACAGGTAGTTGCGATTTCTTATTACAGTATGTCCTTTAAAAGGCTTTTTAACATCTATTTCTACAAGCACACCTTTAAATACTATTTCTTTTTTTAATCTGTCTTTTGTGTCTTTTTTGTAGTAATACAGCTCTGTTTCGTTAATATTTATTGTAAGACCTTTGTATGTCCCGTAAAAATTATCATCATTATCTTTGTGATCAAACCTTGAGAAGATTTTTGTGTCTTTTACAGTCTGCTTATCTATTAAACATCCTGTTGTCCAGACAAAATTGCCAAATGCTTTCATCAGATTTGGCATAATTGCGGATTTCAATTTGTTTTCAAAGTTTTTGGTCATCATACTATAGCAAAAAACACTAAACATTATAGGAACCATGAAAAGAAAATACACAGGCGGTCGTTGAAACCGTTCCCCTAAAATCCCCAAATAACTCAATCCTAAGATTACAAATAATATGAAAACAACAAGCATCAACAATTTAGCTTTACGCTTTATATTGATTCTTTCTGTTTCATACGGCGCAAGCATCGGTACCACAGATTTGTGGTAAACCTGCGCAAAATTTGATTTAAAATCCTGTATGCTGTTATATTCCATTTTTTACTCCCGATTATAATCCTATATTCTGATTTAATTTCAATTCATCTACTATTGCAAGGATTGAAACAAACTCGTTCAACAATTCCGTAAACTGTTTGGTATCATTTATCGGTTTGTTTATGTCCCCGAGCCTGAACAAATCTTTGTCTGTTGATATTGCTATCAATATTTTACTGTCCTTGATTGATGCCTGTATGCTTGAGGCTCTGAATGCTGTTTTTATGTTTTTAAAACGTTCCATAAATGATGTTGTTAATATATAACGGGATTCAACCTGATCGCTGCCGTCAACATAATATTTTTTGCTGAACTCCGGATCTTCCAACTTTATTTCTTCATAAACCCGCCTGTTTGCAAAACATCTGTTTCGGATTATTGTGTGCCCCATAAAACGCTTTTTAAAATCTATCTGCGCAATTACACCTTTAAACTCCGTATGTTTTTCTGTTCTTCCTTCAGAATCCCGGGTTGTATATGTCAACTCTGTTTCATTAATGTTTATCGCAAGCCCTTTATATGTTCCGTAAAAACTGTCATCATCTTTCTTGTCTTCAAATCTGTCAAATATCGTTGACTCTTTTATTGTATATTTGTCTATTACATAAGATTTCGTCCAGATAAAATCTCCAAATGCCTTCATAACCACAGGCATTATCTTGGTCTTTAGTTTGTTTTCAAAATTTTTGCATAAAAATTTTGTTATAGAAAATGCAACAACACAACAAAGAAGAATAACTCCTATTAGAATTTCCGGGGTTTCTCTGTTACATAAATAAAGAATTATTGCAGTTAAAGCCACAATTCCCCAGATTACATAATTTATTATTTTTACTGAATTTTTTTCCTTTTCAAACGGCGCAAGCATCGGCACCACCGATTTGTGGTAAACATGTGCAAAATTTGATTTGAAATCCTGTACACTGTTAAATTCCATATAAGTTCTCCTTCTCATGCTCTTTGATTATTCTGTCAATCTCATCTCTTGCTTCCAGCTTTGATTTAAGCTCTTTTTTTTCAATACTATACTTTTTACAAAGCCTTTCATAATAGTATAGCTGCTTTTTGGTCGGAAGTTCATGCCCCATTTTGACTTCCCGCAAAAAAGCCCGCTTTTTCTTTTCAAATTCCTTCTGCGCCTTTAATATCGGCTCCTGAGATTTTTTATAATCATAGTATTTGCGGCACTCATTCATAAACATTTGTGCATCATGCCGAAAGTTCTCATCCTCCAGATGTTCCGCAAGAAATTCAAAATGCGGATTGTTAATCTCCAAATAATACATTTCATCATCAATAAAATTATTGAAAAGCTGCTCTACATCAATGTTTGGCGACTTTTTGACAAGAGCACGCAAAAAACTGCACAGCATTGATTTCTGTGTTTTCGTAAACTCTTGAAATACTTGATTTTTTACGTTATACATTCCCTACTTTTTGAACAAGTCTTTTACAGTAAAAGTTTCAGCCTTTTCAAAATGAAATTTCGCAAGCTTTTTTACAATCGGATTTGTCTGGTGTTTTGCTTTGTTTGTTTCTTTTTCCGGCACAACATCAGTTTTACCCTCATTTTTTATGACTGTAAACTCTCTTTTATCCATAAATAAATTATACCTCTTTATATTTATATAAAAAAGTTTGTTAAGAATTAATTGCCAAACAAATATATAAAAATTATATATTGTTACAAAACTTTACATGTTGTTTTTTATTAATTGCATGCCCTATAATAAAAAACCCGGGAATTGTTTACATGCCCCGAGAAGCTTTATAATAAAGAGTTTTAACCGAAAAAGAAAGTCTCGTCAATTGACAAGACTTATAAATATACATTTACCCCACAATCTTTATATCATAAAACGAATATAAAGTCAAGCACTCCAAACAGTTAAAAATCAATTACCTTATCGGGTAATCCGTTGTAGAAAACCATGTAGATTTTTGTAGAAAACTCATGAGTTTTCTACAAACAACCCTGTATATAAAACATATTTAATTCTTTTCTACATTGGTATGTCAAATTTTCTACACTCTTTTCTACACTTCATGATTATAGATATGAGATAGTTTTGATAGGTTTTCTACAAATATTTCTCTCTTACTACTACTATTATTTATATATATTTATTATATTTATATATAATAAGAGATTTTGAGTAGAAAACTTAAAACGTGAATTTTTGTTTTATTTTTTGAATTGAGTAAGTTTTTATATTCTGTTTATTATATAATTTTATTATATTAGGGAGTTAAAAAAAGGAGTAAGGTATGAAATTTTATGTAAAAAAAGAAGATTTATATAACGGGATAAAAATTGTTGAAAGAGCAACCAGCATGAAAGCTTTGCAGCCGGTACTTTTAAATATATTAATAGAAACAGTTGATAACGGAACCATAAGACTGGTTGCAACAGATTTGGATATGACGGTTGTTGCACTTGTTGATGCGCAGGTTGAAGAATCAGGCAGAATTACATTGCCTTCGAAGAAACTTAATGAAATAGTTTCCAAACTTGGTGACAAGCTTATAACTTTTGAAATGGCAGAAGGCGAAAGCACAGTAAATATTACATGTCAGAATTCAAAGTTTGATATTATCGGAATTTCAGCAAACGAATTTCCTCCGGAGGTTTATAATATTGAACTTAATGACGAAAACAGTTTTGAAATAGCAGTCAAACCTTTGACAAAAGCTGTGCGTCAGGCAGGTTTTGCAGCCGCAAGCTACGAAACGTCAAACCTTTTGTCCGGTATTGTGTGTGATATTTCAGGCGAAGTTCTGGAGATTGCATCAACTGACGGAAACCGTCTTGCACGTGTTCGTGAAAAAATTGAAAACAAAGACGGCAGAACAAGCCAGCTGATTATTCCTTCAAAGACATTAAATGAATTTATAAAAATGAGTTCATTTATTGAAGAAGATTCTGTTAAAATTTATACGGAACGCACAAAACTGATTATAAAAAGTGACAGAACAATGACAGTTTCAAGACTTCTTGAGGGTCAATTCCCAAAATACAATCAACTTATACCGAATGAAAGCCCTAAAGAAGCACTGGTATCGGTTTCTGCTTTGATTTCTGCATTAGAGCGTGTGTCAATTATGGTTGATGATAAAACTAGCATTGTAAAACTTGCGTTTTCAAACGGTAAATTAAAACTTACAGCAGACACGCCTGACAGCGGTAAATCGGAAGAAGAACTTGATATTGTTTATAACTGTGAAGATTTGGATATTGCATTCAACTACAAGTTTGTTCTGGAAGCTTTAAAAAATATGGATTGCGATAATGTAAAAATAGGCTTAAACACAAGTCTTTCAGCAACAGTTTTAAGACCTGACTGCGAAGACGATTTTGTATGTTTGATTATGCCGGTTCAAATAAAATAAGGTGAATAATGAAAGATAAAGCAATAGAATATTATATGAACGGCGGCTGCTCTTGCAGTGAAAGTGTAATAAAAGCAGCAATAGATGAAGGTTTGTGTGACAAATCTTTGCTCGCTGCTGCATCGGCATTTTCAGGCGGCATGTCCTCAGGCTGCGTGTGTGGTGCAGTTGCGGCTGCCCAGATAATTTCCGGAATTCATTTCGGGCGGGAAAATCACTTCGGAAACGAAAATACAGCCCGAGAAAAAGCAGCATTTATTGTTGATGAATTTAAGAAAAAACACAAAGTAACCTGCTGCCGTGTGCTTTCAAAAGGTTTGCAGGGGATTGAAAGAAAGCAGAATTGTTCAAAATATGTTGCGGATGCATGTGATATTGTTGAACAACTGCTGAAGGTGAAGGTTTAGATAATGTTTGACAAACTTAATTTTCTGACAGCGGGAATGCCTTTAACAACGGGTAAAGGCGGATATTCAAGAGCGTTCAAGATATTAAAGGAAATGGAACTTGACGGCATGGAGCTTGAATTTGTTCATGGTGTCAGAATGAATGATGATACACGAAGCCTTGTAAAAGAAGAACGAAAATCAAAAAATCTTATATTGACCTGTCATGCGCCGTTTTACGTAAATCTAAACGCAAGAGAAGAAGAAAAAGTTGATGCAAGTGTACAGCGGATTTTTGAAACAGCTGCGGCCGCACGTGATACAGGAGCTTTCAGTATAACTTTTCATGCCGCATACTACCTCGGACAGGAAAAAGAACTTGTTTATAATCAGGTAAAAGCTCAAATTGCAAGACTTGTAAAATTAATGAAAAAAGAAAAATTTAAAGTCTGGATACGTCCTGAAACCACCGGCAAAGCTACTCAATGGGGAGATTTGGATGAGATAATCAACCTTTCAAAAGATTTTGAAAATATTGTGTTGCCCTGTATAGATTTTTCACATCTTCATGCACGTTACGGCGGAAAATACAATACATATGATGAATTTTCATATATTTTGGACAGTATTGCAAATAAAATAGGAAGATATGCTCTGGACAATTTTCACGGTCATCTTGCGGGAATTGAATACACCCAAAAGGGAGAGCGTCAACATTTGAACTTGAAAGAGTCTGACATGAATTATATTGATTTGTTAAAGGTTTTGAAAGAATTTGAAGTTAAAGGAGCACTTGTTTGCGAAAGTCCGAATATTGAAGAAGACGCAAAACTTTTAAAAGAAACTTATTTATCATTGTAATATTCGATTCAAAAATTTTATTCTCCTGTAAATGAAGGATTTAATTAAAGATTTTTATATTAAAAGCCGTTAAACTCAAAAAATCAGGAGACATTGTATGTTTAATTCGGTTAACAATCCATTTAACAGAGCAATTTCATCATCTACATCCTCAGACAGCAACGGCAAAAGGCAAAAAGAAGATCCAAAAAAAGAATTAAAAAAATATCTGGAAGAAGAAGAACCGGACGAGGTAAGACTTGGCGGTATGCCAATATTGACAGAGGATGAAGTTAAATCAATGGTAAATTCCTATATCAACAACCTTAAAACTGAGCATGCCGAACGAGAAAAGGTTGTTCAAAAGCTTGATAAATACCTTGAAAAATTTGATGTTCAAAAGTTTATGAAACGAAATCCGAATATGACAAGTCCGGATTTTTATATGATTATGTACAACGAAACCGAAGGGTTGGTAAAATAGCAAAAGAGCAAAGAAAAAAAGCTTAAAAAACCTGTTTTACAATTCTTAATAAAGTATAAAGTTTTAAATGTAAGATACCGTTAACCGACATGTACTATTTTTAGAAAGGACGGTAAACATGGAAATTTCAGGAGTATCAGCAAAGGCATACACATCAGCTGCCGCTGCTGTCGACGAAGATGAAGAATTAAAAGAAGCGGAAGAAGAAAAAGCTTCTCAAGAGGCATCAAAAACAGAAAAGCAGGAAGGTGATAAAGTAGAATTATCTTCAAAAGATGAATATTCAGAAACAGATGTTGAAGATAAAGTATCAAACTATATTCAAAACATTCTTGCTTCAGGCAACCTGACGGACGCATCAATAGCACAGCTGCAGCAATATTTGAGCACCTTTGACGTTGCAAAATTTATAAAGTCATACGGTCCGTTCAATTCAACTGCTGAAATTTCGGCAGCATTGTATGCGGTAACATCAGGAATGGTAAAACGTCAGGAAGAAGAATAATTTAAACTAAAAAGCCCCGATTTCGGGGCTTTTTAAATACATGTAAATTAGTCTACTTCTGTTTTTCGCTGCGTTCTCTTACTGCAATTCTTACCGGCGTTCCGAAAAATCCGAAAGCTTCTCTCAGTTTGTTTTCAATATATCTTTTGTAATGATCCTTCAGCAAATCAGTATTGTTTGCAAAAATTACAAACGTCGGCGGACAAATGTTTGACTGTGTTGTGTATAAAATCTTTAAACGTTTTCCCTTTACTGTTGCCGGCGGATTGAGTGCGTAAAGCTCCTTCATAACTTTGTTCAAAAGTCCTGTTGAAACACGCTTTGTACACTGTTCATAAACTTCTTCCGCTTTTTCAAAAATCTGGTTTAATCTTTGTCTTGTAACAGCTGATATATAGATTTTCGGCGCAAATTCCAAAAACGGAATTTCGTTTGACAGCTTTTTGTCAAATTGATTTATCGTGTTAGACTTTTTATCTTCAATTAAATCCCATTTGTTTACTGCAATAATAATACCCTTGCCGGCTTCCAGTATTATTGACGCTATTTTTTTGTCCTGATCGGAAATCCCTTCTTTAGCATCAATTACAAGAAGTGCAACGTTGCAGTCTTTAATTGAACGGATTGCACGGTCAACCGCAAACTTTTCAACTCCGTATTCCACTCTTGCTTTTTTACGGATTCCTGCAGTGTCAACAATTATAAAATCTTTTTCATTGTATGTAATTCTGCTGTCAATGCTGTCACGGGTAGTTCCGGAAATATCAGAAACAATTACACGGTTTTCGTTTAAAAGACTGTTTACAATAGAAGATTTTCCGGCATTCGGACGTCCGACAATTGCAATTTTTATCGTATCATCTTCTTCTTGTTCATCATCAATTTCAAAGCCTTCTGTTACAACATCAAGCAAATCACCGACCCCGCCGCTTCCGTGAAGTGCTGAAATTCCAATCGGATCTCCAAGTGCAAGAGAATAAAAATCGTTTATCATATAAAGAGATTCGGGATTGTCCAGTTTGTTAACCGCAACAATTACAGGCTTTCCTGATTGTCTTAAAATATTTGCAATGTCAAAATCAACAGGATTTACGCCTTCTTTTCCGTCAACAAGAAAAATAATTTTATCGGCTTCATCACATGCAATTCTTGCCTGATCAAAAATCGAAATCATAATCTCATCTTCATCACCCGGAATTATTCCGCCCGTGTCTATTACTGTGAAAGGTCTGTTCTGCCATTCGACATCAAAATAAATTCTGTCACGTGTAACTCCGGGCTGATCGTCAACTATCGAGTTTCTTGAACCAAGAATACGATTTACGAAGGTGGATTTGCCTACATTGGGGCGTCCGACTATTGCAACTATTGGTTTTCTTTCCATAAGACAATTGTAGCATAAACAAAAAACTAAATGTAAAGGTCAAAAAAGAGTCTGCAAAACAGGAAACACAGCTGAGATAATAAAATAAAAAGAAAACAGGTGATTTTCACCACCTGCTTTCTCCGGCAAACGAATTATTACTGTCTGGCTATTCGGAACAGCCGAATGCAATAGTAACGTGTTCTCTCGGATTAACTGCGGATATTTTGTATCCACGGGGATCAACAAGGTAAGCAAATTCGTCGCCTGTTGTTTGGAACAAGCCCATAGTACCTGATAAAGCTGTTCTTGTTACGTCAATCGGAGCTTTAACGGTTTCCCAGAGTCCGTCGCCGAGGTTGCGGGCTGCAGCGCCGAATTGACCCTGAAATACGTGTCCTAACATATAACCTGCATCATTTGATACGTTTTCAACAGCGTTACCGAGGTTTGTAACAACACCGCCGACTGTACGTCCGGTGATACCGACAAGAGAACCTGCCAATGTGAATGGTGCTTCTACAAGTCTTGCAACAGGGTTAACCTGTTTTGATTTGTTGACCTGTGCCTGCAAAATTTGTTTAGGCAGATTTGCTTTGCAATCGCCGTTTTTGATTGAGGTGAAAGATAATTTCAAAGCACCTTTGTCACATCCTGAAGGTCTGATTACTTCAACGACCTGACCTGTTACTGTTGAACCGCAAGGGTAAGTTACGCCGTTGATTGTAATATCTTCAAGAGTGTTGGCTCTAAAGTATTGACCGACGTGAGAGGATTTTGCTGTCAGCTGGTCAATCATTTTAACTTTCAATGTCGGGATTTTAACGATTTCTTCCTGTTCAATGAAAGCGTTTTTATTTACAGGACATGCAGGACAAACATTGTTGGCAGTTTTCGGGTTTGTATCATAACCTAAAGCCACACGAACCGTCTGCATCATAGATGCAATATCCGCACGGGTTGCATCTTTGTTAGGCATAATCATGTTCGGATTAGGGCTGTCTTTTAAAGCACCGTTTTGAAGTGATTTTGCAATCGGAATTCTTGCCCAGTTAGGAACAGTGTTTCCGTCTGCGTATTTGCTTAAGATTTCATCAGCCTTACACTGGTCTATATCGCATGTCATACCTTTGGCAATTGTTGTTAAAGCTTCTGCTCTTGTTACAGGATGTTCCGGTTCAAACTTGCCGTTCGGATATCCTGCAAGCAAATTTTCATCAACAGCTTTTGCAATTGCGGCATTTGCCCAGTTGCTTGTCGGAACGTCTTTGAACTTACTTTCGGTTGACAATCCGCAGCTGTCAAGGTTGAAGCCTTTAACAAGCATTGTTGCAAATTCAGCACGGGAAATGTTTCTGTTCGGCTTGAACATTCCGTCCGGGTAGCCGACAACAACATCGTTAATCGCTAATTTGTCAATGTCGCAGGATGCCCAGTAGTTGTTCGGAACATCCGGAAACATACATGAATTTGTTGATGCCGGACTTGCGGCACCGGTTGTATAACCTTCATTTTTTATTTCATAGGGTACAAAACTTTTTCGGATAGCATCAATTGAGTTTGCTGTTTGCAAATCAATCGGACAATTGTTGCCGTCCATTACCCTTTCATCTCTTTCTATCGGAATTCCGTTGTGACGTGTCGGAGCTTCGTTAAGGCATGGCAACTGTGATGCTGCACCGGTAATTTGTCCGTCACTTGCAACTGTTGTGCCGCTGATGTTTGAAGATAATGTTCTTGGAGTTGCGGCTAAGGGAGTGTCTGTTGAAAAAATTGAGTTTGCAGGCTGACCTACATAGTTGTTTGTTCCGTAAACAGCATTAGGATATCCGTAAACCTGTTTCATGTCTTTTCTGTCAGGTTTACCTGTTCCCGGACAAACTGCACATGCAGGTTCCGGCGGATCATCACAGCTGATTTCATCAGGACATCCGCAGTCTGATTTTTTCTTTTCACACGGGTCGCAAGGATCGCACGGATCCGGTTTTTTACAATCGCAGTCCGGTAAAGCTTTTTTGCATTTTGGACATGGCGTTTTGGTTTCGCACGGGCATGCAGGGCCTGTTACTACAGGTAAAGCCTCCTCACACGGACACGCCGGCCCTGTTACGGTCGGCATCGGTTGTTCACACGGGCAGGCCGCCATTGCTTGAGTCAAGGAACACGTTGCTATTCCAACGGCAATTGCAGCTGCCACAGTAAGTTTTTTAATAGTCATTTTTACCTCCTTGTGTTTATGGGGCTTTTACAATGAAAAACCCCGAAAGTTTTTTTAAAAAACAAACTTATACCTGATTATGTACGTTATTTCCCCTGGCTCACATTACCGCTTCCGGTAATTCATAAAGGTAATCTCTTTTTTATTAAAATTAATAACGCCGCAAATTTGTTGTATAAAATAAGGAGTATGTAGTGCAGCTGAGATAAATTATGCAGTTATAACAAAAAGATTCTTCGCCGCCGGCCGGAATGACGTAAAGACGAAGAATCTTTCAAAATAAATCCGATTATTTATATGTTTATAAACTTTCGTACCACTCTTTTAAATCTTTTCGTTTAACTTTTCGGGTAGAGGTTTTGGGAAGTTCTTCCCGATGAACTAAAACAACTGTAGGAGCTTTGTAAGGTGCAAGATTTGCCTCGGACAGTCTTTTGACTTCCGTTTCTAAAATTTGTGTAATTTCTTCATCTGTTTTAGAAAGCATTTCATCACACGGTACGATTATTGCTCCGACTTCTTCTGTTCCTGCTTTGTTGCCCGACTTTATCGTTAAAGACATTACGCATACTTCTTTTATAAGCTCTGAGGTTTCCAGAACGGCTTCAACTTCCTCCGGAAATATTTTTTTGCCGCCTCCCAGTACAATCATATTTTTAATCCGTCCGGTAATTTTTATAAATCCCTGTTTGTCAATTTCACCGATATCGCCCGTATGGAACCAGCCGTCCTCATCAATGACTTCTTTTGTCATATCGGGTTTGTTGTAATATCCCTGCATAACATTTGGGCCTGTGGCAAGAATTTCACCGTTATCCGCAATTTTTACCGTAACTGACGGAAGCGGCTGACCTACTGTTCCTATTTTTGAATGTCCGTAGCGGTTGGTTGAAATTGTTGGTGAAGTTTCGGTTAAGCCATAACCCTGAAATACAGGAACACCGATTCTTTCAAAAAATTCTGCAATACTGTCTTCCAATGGTGCACCGCCGCATATAAAACATTCGAGTTTCCCGCCCAGTCCGTTGATTACTGATTTAAACATAATACGGCGGATTTTGCGGGGCATAAATTTTGAAATTTTATATAACAAATTAAATGCATTACGTGCGGCTTCGGGTTGTTTTTTTATTTCTTTGTCAATGCTGTTTTTAAGCATTTTGGCAACCAGCGGAACAACTATCATGTTGGTAATCCCTTTTTCTTTCATAACAGTTGTAAGTTCTTTCGGATTGAGTGATTTTATATAAACGATTTTTGCTCCCATATAAAGCATTCCGAAAAATCCGCAGTCAAGTTCAAGTAAATGATTGAGAGGTAAAATTGACAAAAGCGTGTGGTCATGTGTAAGTTTAAACATGGCTTCAAAATCACGAAGCTGGGAGTAAATATTGCCGAAACTAATCATAACTCCTTTGGGGTTGCCCGTTGTACCGGATGTATAAACAATCAATGCTGTTTCATCAAGAGAGCGTGGAATTCCCAAATCATTGTTAATGTCGCCTTCAAGTGTTGAAACGGATTTGATTTCAGGATGTTCTCTTGTTTCATCATCGAGTACAAAAATATATTCAAGTGAGGGAACATGATTTTTAACTTCAATGGCATGTTCAAGATAGTGGCTTGAGGTGAGTAAAATTTTCGGATTACAGTCGTTTAAAATGTGAGTGTGTTCCGGAACAGTCAATTTTACATCCAGAGGAACCGTTATTGCGCCGGTCTGAATTGAGGCAAACATGCCGATTGCAAACTCAGGACGGGATTCACAAATAATAGCAATTCTTTCCCCTTTTTTAATATTTATATTTTCAATAAGATAATTTGCGAATTTTTTAGCGTTTCTTGAAAGTTCAATATAGCTGAGTTCCTGATAGCCGGTTTTTGTTTTTAAAGAAAGTGCTTTAACCTGACCGTAAAGGTCGCTTTTTTCCTGCATCAAATCAAGGAAATTGGAATGAAGTTTATAGTTAATTTTGTAAAAAGCACGGCGTTCCAGAGATTTTTTCATAAAGTTTACACGGGTTTGCAGCTCATGTGCGATTTCTTTTTCATCACGCTCAAAATCAGTTACCGGCTGACCGAATTGAATTATTATCGTGTTAAACAGTTTTGGAAGTTTTCGTGTCTGTCCCCATGATTCAAAACCGCCTTTGATTGCAAAAGGTACAATCGGTGTGTTTGTTGCTTTTGCCATCAAGCCGACGCCTCGGTTGAATTTGCAGAGATTTCCGTCCGTGGTAAACTTTCCTTCCGGAAAAATTATAACAGCTTCACCTGCATTCAATTTAGCTTTCGCAGCATCAATTGCCTCCAATCCTTTGCCGAATTTGAGAGGAAGAACATTGAAATATTTTAAAAAATGTCTGACGATAGGAGTTTTAAATGCAGCCGGCCCTGTTACAAACCACAATTGGCGGTGGGTTGCCATCTGAACAATAAAAGGGTCAAGGTGTCCTGTATGATTTCCGGCTAATATTACTTTTCCTTTGTGCGGAATATTCTCTGCACCTTCTACTTTGTATCTGAAAAGAAGGAGGAAAATATGCCCTAAGGTTGCTTTAAGAAGAAAATATCTGAAGGATTTGTCAACAATAAGGACAATTGCGGATAACACAAATGCTAAAACGGCAATACCTTTAAATACATCAAGCGGATTGATAAAGCCGATAATATTTGCAACAACGGCAGTTCCGATTAAAAAGCTCAATGTACTGAATGCGAGCATAATTCCGAAAACTTTACCACGCATATTATCCGGCGTAACTTTTTGTAAAATTGTATCAAGCATAACCAGAACAACAGCATCTGCCATACCGACAGGGATTAACCAGAACCATGCACCTTCAAGAGAATTACAAAGCGGTGCGGTAATTAATGCGATACACAAAATTATAAATCCGCAGGCAAACAGGTGCGGTGTTCTCATAATTCTTGCAAAATAAATTGCCGCTATCATACCTGCGATTATGCCGATCCCGAGAATTGTTCGTAAATATGCAAGATCAAAAAGTGTAAGTCCGTAGTAATCCGTAATGAGAGCATTCAAACCGTTTGAAAATACGGCAACTATAAATTGAATACAAATTGCAAGTCCGATAAGATACAAAACTTTTTTATGATTTTTAAGATATGAAAAAACATATTTAATATTATTTTTAGAATTGCAAAAAGATTTTTGCGGTATCGTAAATTTTATTAAAGCGATAAAAAATGCACTGATAAGATACATTGTTAAAATTGTTCCGAAAGCTTTTATATTGCTGTAATTTGCAAGACTGTTTGCCCAGAATGCACCGAAAAGAAAGGCAGCTGCACCTGTGGGAGAAATTAATGCGTTTGCAAATTTTAACCGGCTGCAATTTACGATATTAGTAACGGCAGCCATTTTTGCGGGATAAAAGAAAGCGGAACCGATTCCGAGAATAAGAGCAAATATACAGATTAAATCAGGGGTTAACTGCGGGATAAAATAAATTATAATACCGACAGTTATCGCTCTGAAAGCACAGCTTAAAGACATAATTAATTTTCTTGAAAATCTGTCGCATAACATTCCTGCAAACGGGCTTAGTAAAAATTGCGGGATTAGAAAAAGAAAAAACATCAAAGCAATTGATTTTCCGCTGCTGCCCGACATTTGTATAAGCATATTCGCAAATAAAAATTGTATTATTGCATCGGCAGTATGAGAAAATATCTGTCCGACAAAAAGTTTGTCAAATTCAATATTTGCTAACGGTCCGAATTTTTTCTTAATCCACTCCATTTTATCTCCCCTTTTTTGTTTTTTTTTTATTTAAAAATATATATTAATTTTATGATTTATGCTGATATTTGACAAATTGTTACAGCAGAATTTTTAAAGGAAATAACTCGGGAATTTTAAAATTTTTCTAAATATTTGATAATCAAATTTGAATTATCTTTTTATGGAATGTTCGGGATTGAATATCCGTTTATAAAATAAAACGAGGTTAAAAATGAAAATCAGTCCGGTAAATTATAAAATTTCTCCGAATTTTTGTGCAAAATCAAACCTTCAAAAATCTTTTTTAAAAAATTCAAAAGATTTTTTTGAAGCTTCTGCTGCCGTCGGATTTTGTAGTGTTCCGATGTTTATTTTACTTTATTTACAAACTCTTTATGAAGATACTTTTAAAAAGCAGACGGCGGATAAAGATGTATAATAACAGTTTGCCGGATTAATAAAGTATTTCACAATAATATTTTTTTGGGGTATAATATATTTTGACTTTAAACTCTTAACAAAAAGAGGATATACATTTTGAAAAAGATATTATTAGTTTTACTAACATATATTTTGACCTCACAAACTGTATTTGCAATCGAAAATATTCAAAAAATTGATATTAAACAGGCAATTGAAATTGCAAGACAAAACAATCTTGATATAAAAGCGTCAAAGATAGATGTTGATATGGCAAAAAATGATGTAAAACAGGCAAACAGACTTCAAAATCCTGATTTGGAGGTATTTTTGAATTTGGGCAAATCCGGCAAAGGTAATCCTCAAACGATAGGCATGTCAGAAGTTGTTGAAATCGGCAAGCGCGGAGCACGAAAAAATCTCGCAAAAAGCAGTTTGTTGAAAACCGAAGCCGATTTAAGTTTTGAGGAATTTTATCTCGGGATGGATGTTCGAAAAGCATACATCAATCTTGTTGCATCAAAAACTATTTTGAAAAATTTGGTGGTGCAGCAGAAATTATTTGAAGAACTTGTTGCAATTGCAGAAAAAAAAGTTAAAACAGGAGAACTGCCAGAAATTGATTTAATTCAGGCAAGAATTGCATACAATCAGATGACAACAAGAGTAAATTCCGCAAAAATGGCTGTAAAAAGCAAGATGATTGATTTTAATAAAGTTATAAACGCAAAAATAGGGGAGTATGACAGCATGGATGATTTTTTCCCTGAAACTAACGATTTTCTTGCAATGCTTACACCGAATCCTGATATGAAACTTCCGGATTTTGATTTGATAAAAGAAAATTCCTTAAAAAATCGTATTGACTTAAAGATTGCAAAGCAGGAAGTGGATATTGCAGAAAAAAATCTTTCAGTAATTGTCCGCAAAAGAATTCCTGATTTAGAACTTAAAGCGGGTTACGGTTATCAGCCGAAACATCTTTCTGATGACGGAACCTTCCGCCCCGGAGCTTATATAGGTGCAAATCTTGTTAATCTGCCGCTTCTGTACAATTATTCCCCAGAAATCAAAAACGCACGACTAAAGGTTGTTCAGGCGGAACTTCAGTATGAATCTGCGGAAAATAAAGCGGTAAAAGATTTGCGGAATTTTTACGAACAGTTTTTGACATCAAAAGAAAATCTCAATTTTTATAATGAAAAACTTGTAAAAGATTCAAAAGACATGATTGAGATTTCCAAAAAAGATTATGAAAACGGAAAAGCTAATTTGACATCCTTGATTGTAATGGAACAATCGTATGAAGACATTCTGGAAGGTTATACAAATGCGGTTGCGGATTATTATAACAGCTGGGTTGAATTTTTGCGGGAAGTCAATACAGAAGATTTTGAAATAGATACCGAAACCATATAAAGAGGGAATATGACAAAGGGTGCAATTTTTGATTTGGACGGAACACTTTTATACACACTTGAGGATTTAAAAGACAGTGTGAATTATGCACTTTCACAATTCGGATATAAAATGCGTACTCTTGATGAAATAAGAAATTTTGTCGGAAACGGCGTCGGACTTCTGATTGAGCGTTCAATTCCTGACGGAGCTGACAATCCGGATTTCAGTGAATGTTTAAGGTGTTTTAAAGAGCATTACGAAAAAAATATGTATAACAAAACAAAATTGTTTGCCGGAATTGATGAAATGCTTACCTCTCTAAAATCGCACGGTTATAAAATCGGAGTTGTTTCCAACAAATTTGATTTAGCGGTCAAAGAACTTTGTAAAAAATATTTCGCTGAAAAAATAGAGATAGCCATAGGCGAATCAAACGGCGTTCGTAAAAAACCTGCGCCTGACAGTGTTTTAAAGGTTATGAAAATTTTGGGCTGTACACCTGAAAAAACTTATTATATCGGAGATTCCGAAGTTGATATTGAAACCGCAAAAAATGCCGGCTTAAAATGTATAAGTGTAAGCTGGGGATATAAAGACAGAGATTTTTTAAAAAAACACGGCGCAAAAATTATCGTTGACAAACCGCAGGAAATTTTGGATATTTTAAAATAAAAAATGACTCTTTTAATCGAGTCATTTTTATGAGCTTTATTTTATAAAACCGTAGTTATTTTAGTTTTTGAAGCAAAAATAAAATATTTTCGCCAAGATTTTTCATATTTTCCATTGCTTCCGTATCGTCTGCAACTTCACCCTTGTTTCTGCCAAAGCCCAGATTCCAGTAAGTAGATCCCGGAATAATCATTTCAGACATCAGCATCATATGATGAAGGCTTGCCTGAATATGCGTTCCGCCGCCACGTCTTTGGGCAACAACAGCTGCACCGATTTTGTGTTTAAAAAGTTTTCCGTTTGCAAGTGCAATCACACCTGCTCTGTCAATCAAAGCTTTCAATTCAGCCGTCATATCAGAAAAATATGAAGGCGTTCCGAAAATAATCGCATCAGCTTCAAATAAATCTTCAAGCAAATCGTTTAAAATGTCATCTGAGAATGCACATTTTCTGTTTAATAATTTTTGACATGCCCAGCAACCGCGGCATCCGTGAATGTTTTGTCCGCCAACCTGAATTAATTTAGTTTCAACTCCGGCGGCCTTTAATGGTTCAAGAACAGCATTCAGCATAATTTCCGTGTTGCCGCCTTTTCTCGGGCTTCCGTTGATTGCAACAACTTTCATATAATTTTACCTCACCATTTTAAAGAGTATATTCCATTACATAATCATCCATCTCATAACCGTTGCCTATACGGGTTACAACCGGATGTAACGTTTTAAATCCCCATTTTTCATATATAAGAAATGATTTAAAATTTTGTTTTGCTACGTTAAGCTGAATTTTACCCAAATTGTTTTCTTTTGCAATTTCTTTTATTTTTTCAAAAGCAATTTTACCAAATCCTTTGCCACGATAATCCTTTATCAAATACAACTTTGACAAATATAAATAATCATGTTCCGGTGCAATTCCGAAATAACCTATTCTTTTGCCGTCTTCCTCAATAAAATAATACGTATGGTTGTCATGTTCAATTTGCTCTGTTAAAGCCATCTCTGATTGAAATTTATTAACCATATAATAAATTTGCCCGAGTGTTAATATTGAATGCCAGTATTCAAACCATATATCCTTGGCAAATGCTGCTAAATCTTTAATATCCTTTTTTTCTACTTTTATAAAATCAGTCATCTTTCCTCTTATTTCCATTCTGCATTAATTAAACATAAATCTTCACCGGTTTCGGCATTTTTAAGCAAATGTTTTGTAAAAGTATCGTTTTCAAACTCTATTTGCGAAATTACACGGCTGCCGTATTTGATTTCTTTTTTAAATGTCATATCAAGCTCTTTTAAATGTCGCTCGCTCCGAAAATTAAAACTCAACGGCTCAAATGCCCATATAATATAATTTGCGTTATTTACATGTCTGTTAACGTCAATGTCATCATACCTTATTTCAAATATTTTTTCAATATCAATTTTTTCCGGCATTTTAATCTTCTTATATTCCAAATCATTTGCACGCTTTTGAAAAGGCGGCATTCCGGAATTGTTTTCCAGAGCCTCCCCTATATTTGCAAGTTTTCCGCTTGTCAAATCCACAAGCGACCATGTGCTTGCTATTCTTGCCAGACATTTTTTGCTGTTGTGTATCTCAAAATCACGAAATGCAAAAATTTTGTTATATCCCCTCGGTTCTGTTTTTATCGTCAAATTGTACTCCCCGAGAGGGTATTCGTCAAATTCCATATGATATTTTAAAAGAAACCATGCAAGATTCTTTTTTATTATGTATGAATATCCGAAACCTAAATTTTCAGCATTCTGACTTGCCATGTCCTGTAAAAAGTTTAAAAGAGCGGACGGTTTCAAAGCAAGTTTATAGTCCATTTCAGAATATTTTATATTGACTTTTTCTTCATACATAAATGAATTTTATCATAAATTATCTTTTGCGGCTTTAACGTAAAAAAAGTTAATGAAATGAATATTTGTTTTGATTAGAAAACGTATTTTTGATAAAATTTACCTGAATAAAAGGAGCTTTTATGTTTTTTTATGCGGATTTACACATTCATTCAAAATATTCCAGAGCAACAAGCAAAGACTGTAATCTTGAACAATTGGCCGTCTGGGCACAGAAAAAAGGTTTAAGTGTAATTTCAACCGGTGACTTTACACATCCGGCTTGGTTTGCCGAAATAAATGAAAAACTTATTGAAGACGGCTGCGGTGCATACCGGCTAAAGCCCGAAATTGAAAAAGAAATTTTTAAAATTTCAACCCCCGTACGTTTTTTGCTGTCTGTTGAGATTTCGACAATATATAAAAAGGGCGATAAAACACGCAAAGTTCACCATTGTGTTTTTGTGCCCGATATGAAAGCAGCCGCAAAATTCAGAGAAAATTTGGGTGCAATAGGAAATATAAATTCTGACGGCCGTCCGATTTTGGGTTTGGATTCAAGAAGTCTGCTTGAAACAACGCTTGAATCCGGTGAAGGTTCGTTTATAATACCTGCTCATATCTGGACACCGTGGTTTTCAGTTCTCGGTTCAAAATCCGGTTTTGACTCGAT
Organism: Candidatus Gastranaerophilales bacterium; assembly: GCA_944322785.1. GTDB lineage: Bacteria > Cyanobacteriota > Vampirovibrionia > Gastranaerophilales > Gastranaerophilaceae > Scatenecus. The sequence continues at coordinate 48,832 of CALUPW010000001.1, forward strand.
TGAGGAATGTTATGAAGATTTAGCGGATAATATTTTTGCAGTTGAAACCGGACTTTCATCAGACCCTGAAATGAACTGGAAAGTTTCTAAACTTGACAAATACAGACTTGTTTCAAATTCTGATGCCCATTCACCAGCCAAACTTGCAAGGGAAGCGACAGTGTTTGACACTGCTCCTGATTATTTCAGCATAATGAACGCATTAAAAACAGGAAAAGGTTATGTCGGAACAGTTGAATTTTTTCCTGAGGAAGGAAAATATCATGAAGACGGACACCGCAAATGCGGCGTTTGTCTTTCTCCCGTCGAAACCGAAAAATTGAACGGGATTTGCCCTGTTTGCGGAAAACCTTTGACAATCGGTGTTTTAAACAGGGTCTGCGAACTTGCGGACAGAGATTTTGCAGATAATTATAAACCCGAAACCGGCGGGGATGTTTACAGTCTTGTTCCTCTGCCCGAGATAATTTCCGAAATAAAAAATGTCGGGGTCGGAAGCAAATCCGTTGTTATGGAATATGAAAGATTGATAAAAAAATTCGGTTCGGAACTTTCAATTCTTCGAGAAGTTCCTGTTGATGAACTATCAAAGGATTCACCACTTTTAGGCGAAGGTATTTCAAGACTTCGTGCCGGAAAAGTTATAAAACATGCCGGCTATGATGGCGAGTACGGTGTAATAAGACTTTTTGAAGAAAGCGAAGCCGTAAAAAAAAATTTTATGAATCTTAAACTTGATATTGAAATTCCGGCTGCTGCAAAAACGGATGAATGTGCTGCACAGTCTGAGAGCGTTCCGCTTACGGAAAAAACTCATCATACAGAAACTTTATCTGAAAACAGTTTATGTACAAATCAGATTAAAAAAGAGCTTGATGAATTTCAGAAAGCCGCTGTAGAAAATACGAACAATCAGCTCTTGATAGTAGCAGGCCCCGGATCCGGCAAAACAACGGTTTTGACAAACAGAATAGCATATTTGATTAAAGAAAAAGGTGTTTTGCCTGAAAATTGTCTTGCAATTACATTCACCCGACGTGCAGCAGGCGAAATGCGTGAAAGATTGGAAAAACTTCTTTCTGCAAAATCTGAATTTATAAATATTCACACCTTTCACTCACTTTGTCTTGCGATTTTAAAAGAAAATTATGATGCGGCAGGCTTAAGTGAGGATTTTAAAGTTATAAGCCCGCAGGAAAAGAAACTCTTTAATGAAAATGAATTGACGGATGATATGCTTGAGTTTGACGATTTGATTACAAAAACCGTTCAGCTGTTCACGGATTATCCGCAAATTCTTAAAAAATATCAAAATCAATTTAAATATCTGTCGGTTGACGAATATCAGGATATTGACGAAAATCAGTATAAATTAATAAGATTTCTCGCACCTGAAAATGCAAATATCTGCGCAATTGGCGACCCTAATCAGGCAATTTACGGCTTCCGTGGCGGCAGTGCAGAGTTTTTTAAAAATTTTAAAAATGATTACACAAATGTTCAAATAATTAATTTGAAAAATAATTACCGCTCGGCAGAAAGTATTGTAAATGCTTCAAATCAAATGCTTGAAACTTATAATATAATTTCCCGCTGCGAAAAACCGCCTGAAAAAATAACAATTCATACGGCTCCCACGGATAAAGCCGAAGCGGAATTTATTGTAAGTACAATCGAAAATTTAATCGGCGGACACAGTTTCTTTTCTATAGATTCTGACCGTTCAAGCGGCGAGAGGGAAGATTATTCATTCTCGGATTTCGCAATTCTTTACCGTACCTCCTCTCAGCTTAAGCCGTTAATTGAGGCGCTTGAAAGATCCGGCATGCCCTATGTAAAATTGTCGGATGATTTGCTTTGTGACAGAAAACCTGTTATAAATCTTTTGAAAAAACTTAATGATTTTGAGCCACTCGTTAGTCAGATTGAAACGCTTGAAAATGAATTTAAATGTGAAATTGAAGATTATATTTTAAAATATTTAAAAGATATTGCAGGCGGTTGTGAAAACAAAAAAGATTTTATTCATCAGATATCGCTTGTCAAAGAATCGGATACTCTTGATTTACGGGCTGACAGAATTTCGCTTATGACATTGCATGCATCAAAGGGGCTTGAATTTAACTGCGTTTTTGTTGCAGGGCTTGAAAACGGTATAATTCCGCTTTATCGTGCGGAAACTCCGGAGGAAATTGAGGAGGAGCGGCGTTTGCTATATGTCGGAATGACAAGAGCAAAAGAAAGACTCTTTTTAAGCAGGGCAGTTAAGCGTAATGTTTTTGGCATGACAAAATGTCTTGAAGTTTCGCCGTTTCTTACAAAAATTGAGCAGGACCTGATAAATTTTTCAAAATATGAAAAAGAACTTAAAGAAAAAGATGAGGCAAATCAATTAAGTTTGTTTTAAAAATTTCATAGCGCATCACATTGTGTAAGCTGAAGCGGATTAAATTTTTGACAAAAATTTTTGTATAATTAAAATAATCATTATGAAAAAAAGTTTGATTATATTTTTATTATTTTTGTTAACGATTCAATCTGCAAACGCAGGCATGTTATTAACGGGAGAAGTTCAATATACAACCGAGTCAGCAAGAGAGGAACTTATCCAATCAAAACCGGCAAAACCTGATGATAAATTCGTTTCTGTATTTTTGCGGGATGAAAATTATAATGAAAACATGACGGCACTTTTAAAAGGAAACGTTGAACTTAAAGACAGAACGCTTGCTATTTTTTCGGACAATTCGTATGCTGTTATGTATCATAGTGATAAACTGCATGTATTTTATTATTCACCATCGGGTGAACTTACGCATACCGAGGTAAAAGACGGAATAAATTACCCTTACAAATCTTACAAATACGATATATCCGGAAAACTTGTTAATATGGGGCTGAGGGTTTCAAAAGCCGAAACTTATATATTTTCGCCCGACGGCAGACTGATTGCACACTGGGTGAAACAATACGGTTATGATGAAAACGGAAACGTTATCATGACTCGAAAATATTTTGAATAACTGTTGTTGGTGTGAAATATTTTTTAATAAAATACTTGAAAAATTTTTCACTTTTTTACAAAATATAAATGCCCCGAATAAAAGGAAATTAATTATGCCTTTAACAGTTTTGAATGCGCAGCTAGGACGCAGCAAAAAATTTCTGAAAAAAATAGTTCCGGCAAACGCAATTAAAGAAAAAGTGAAAGAAACCGGATTAAAAAAAGTTATACCTGCAACAATGATTGTTGCGGAATCGTTTGGTTCGTTTTCCCCACATGCGCAGAATGTCAATAAGGCTTTGATGGCATATAACGGAATTTTTGAAACAAAAAATATCACAAATTTTATGCCCTTTATGCCGAAAGCTAAAGATGAAAATATTTTTCCGCCATTAGGTTCGTTTAATTTTTTACCGAGAAATCATTTTAAACGAGATTCGGAATGTTTGCGTGAACCTTACAATGGTACTGCGGAATTGCTGGATTACTTTATTGAATCTCTTATTCCTGCCCGTAAAGGGACAAAAAATTATAATCCTTTTTATGGCAAAGCAGAAAGTTTTATTAAAATAGGACAAAAATATAATATAAATCCTACTGTTCTTGTCGCAATCGGTATGCAGGAATCTGCAAGAGGAACTTCTTTTGCCGCAATCCGTAAAAATAATATCGGCGGCATAATGATTAAAAACGGTCATGCACGATTTAATACAGTTGAAGATTGTATTGAAACAATGGCAAAAATTATAAACAACAGACTAAACGAAAACTGCACAACTATCGAAACTATCGGTAAGTCAGGAAGATACTGTGATAAAAAAGCAGCTGATTTGTGGATTAAAAATGTTTTGTTCTTTTTGAACCGAATGTAATTGATATTTGCTGCAATTTAACGGTCTTGTATATTACAGCTGATATCTGCTGCCGGCTTAGCGTACAGACGGATTGATAATTAATTGAATAATTTAAACTCGTAATTGCCAACGCCGCCTATGTCTAAAAGTTTTAGATTTTGTGTTATTGCCTGTATCTCTCCGGCTTTTTCTTTAAGATGGTCGGGATATGACTGGTGAAAACTTTCACTCGCTTTTATTAAGCCGTTTGAATGTTCTGTCAGATATTTTAAAAATTCTGCCGGATTCTCTACATAGTCTGTAAGGTAGGCTGGGTGTGCAAATGCCATGAAAATATTGTTTTCGTCTTTAAAAGCTTCTATTATTTCTTCAAAAGTATTTTCACTTGATGCGACAATTTTATCATTTTCAAAATGCGGGGCATATTTCTTAAAAATTTCTTCAAACTTAGGATTTTCACCTATATTTCCCGGTACTTTTTTTGCATCATGAAGTTGTCCCAAAGAAGCTCCGATATTCTCTTTCATTATCCTGAGATACAATTTATCCGGATTTTCCCCGCTACTTTTTGCAAGTTGTGTAATTGCCTGTTTTGTTTGGATGTAATGGTTGACACGCCAGTGAATATTTGCGACGTTTCCGAAATGTTCAAAATCATAAAATCTTTGGAATTCTCTGAAAGAAAAATTCGCCTCGGGATATATATTCCGTGCATCTTCAATAAAATTGTTTGTCATCAGTATTCTTTTATTTTTAATGTTTGTTATGAAGTTATTTATTTTTTTTGAATAAGGATTTATTCCGTAAACCAGAAGCTCGGACATTTCACATGGATTTCCTGATTTTGTGGCTTTGTGAGCAAAACTGACGCCTACTGCCGGCACAAAACGAAGATTTTTGTAACGATCTGGGTTTTCGGCAATAATTTCAAGCGCCTCTTTAACACTATCCAGTGAGTCCTGATCTGTGAAGGCAAAGATAAATTTCTGTTTGGTTTTTTCATTGAGCTTATCTGCATAGTCTGCAGCATCATCAAGAAGATTTTTGACCAGTCCTTTGCCGTCAGAGTAGGCTGTATGACTGTGGAGGTCAATTCTGAAAACTCCGTTAGACAAATTAGAAACATCGTAATTTTTATTTTTCATTGTCGGAAGCAGTCTTAAAAGTTCATCTCCTCCCATAACAGAAGCCAGACTGTGCGGAGATGCTTTTATACTTGCATGCGCCTCCAGTGATTTTGCAAGAGTTCTGGCATATTTTGTAACGTTCATGTTTCTTGCAATATATATGACACCCAGCCCGGCGGCAATTATGCTTGCGCTGTATGCAGCTGTTTTTTTGAAGTCCGGACGGTTTTTTGCATATTCATATTCGTATATATATTTGTCATCGTTATTTTCGTTTGTTGTTTTTTGCCTGAAATGAATTTTGTTGTCCGTAAATTTTACTGCAGAAATTTTCATAATCACCCTAAGCCTTTTACTATAATTATAATAACACGCACATATTTTTTTTTGCTATTCCCTGAGACGTTACTTAATATTTGTTAAGATTTGAAAACGAAAATAATAATTATTATTAAAATACAAAATTTAAAAAATGTAAATTAGTTTACATAAGTTTATGTTTTTAATTTTTCGAATAATAAATTTTCAGTATCAAAAATTTCATAAATTTGCATAAAAAAAAACACGTATCAAATAAGAAAAATATTTAAAATATTAATTTTTTTTAACTATTTTTCTTTTAAAAAATTTAATGATAAATTTGTGAGTATAAATCTAAAAAAGTCATGAAATTTTAATAAAAATTTTACAAAAAATTTAAAAAAACCATTAAACGGATGATGTTGTAAAAAAAAAGATAATTTATATTTAAATTACTTACTTAACAAGGAGGCTTATTAATGAAAAAAGATTACGAACAAATTCTCAGCAGCTATAACGGTGGCGATTTAGACCTTTCAGGCTGCACAATCAAACATTTGGAACTAGGAAACATTGAAGGTAACTTAAACCTTTCAAAATGCGTTATTGACAAATTAACAATCGGCTGGGTAAGCCATGAGATAAATATGTCAGGCGCAGAAATCAAAAATTTTGCAACTCCGATTGATGCTGACCGTGTAAACATGGCAGGTGCAAAAGTTAAAAAATTGCCGGAACACATTTACACAGGCTGGTTGAACATGGAAAAATCAACTGTTGAAAAATTAAATACAGACATCAGAACAAACGTATTTAATATTTCCGGCACAAAAATCGAACAGTTGCCGAAAAATTTCCGTGTTCACACACTTGTTGTTGATTCAAAGGTTGCTAAAAATCTTTCATTAACAACATTAAATCAATGTGAAGAACTTGTAATTGACGGACGCAGATATTTTGAACAAAGCGATGCAAACTACAATTTCTGCAGCATGACTTCAGACGTTCAAGAATGTGCATGTGTATAGTTTGAGAATTTACATTGATATTTATAAATTTGAAAAGGTTTTGTGAATTTCACAAAACCTTTTTTATATTGAAGAATTTAATTATTTTTGAATATTAAAAAATAAAAAATTATTTTGCAAAATTCCAGAAATATCTTTTTAATTTATCGGCAACGCCGGAATTTTTAATGCCTTTTTTAACTGAAATCATTTCAAATTTTTCAGGCTGTGTTGCACGTTTGTATTTTACATCAGGCATACCGAAAAGCATTGCATAACCTACTTTGTAACCTTCGGGTATTTCAAGATGTTCGCAGAGTTCGGGGAACATTTTTATAACAGAATATGCAATTCCGCACCAGCATGTTCCGATACCAAGACTTTGCGCATAAAGTTCAAAATACGAAAGGGCAATAACCGGATCAATGTCTGCACATGGTGCATCAACCGGAGAGGAAACAACAACCATGTGCGGTGCTCCTCGAAAGATTATGTCATGACCTTTTAGGAAGGCATTTTTGTATCTTTCAAACTTTCCGGCAAGGTGTTTTAGAGCAGGATTGGTAAGAACTCTGAGCATTTTACCGTTTGTATAGCTTCTGAAATCATCCATAACTTCGATATCTTCAATGAACGAAAAATGAAGTCTGTGATTGTTTACACCTGTCGGTGTCCAGTTAAGCATGTTTTTCAATTTTTCCATCAAATCTCTGTCAACATTTTCATATTTATAGTGTCTATAGCTTCTTCTTGTTTTAATGAGATTTAAAACTTTGGAAGCCTCAGGCAGATTGTCCGGCAAATCTGACTCCTCCGGATTTTTGCCGCAAATTGACAGTGCGCCTGTCGGACAAATTGCAAGACAGTGCTGGCATTTTATACATTTTGTTGCATCAAAGACGGGAATTTGATTTTCGTCAAATTTTAAGGCATGTCCCATGCAGTCGTTAATACATTTGCCGCAGTGGACACATTTTTCATTGTTTACTTTAAATTCCATATTACCTCCATTAAATTTTCAGTTATATTGACGGATACAATCAATTTATAGCAGGAATTGAGTTCCTACAAGAATTTTGTGAGAATCGGGACGGTGCTGATTCTGGCAGAAGATATAATTTAAGATTACTTTTACTGCCTGTCCTTTTATAAAATAATTGATACCTGTTGTATATTCCCTGCTTTTGTTATGAGCGATATCGGTATTGGGGTCGAATTCATCGTAGCGGAAAAGAACCTGAACTTTCGGTGTAATTTTATAGGCAACTGTTGTATAAAATCCTGCAGCTTTATTTGTGGTAAGTCCTGTCAAACCGTTTGAACCGTTTGAATGAGCCCATTCAAATCTTGTTGTAAATTTTTTGTATTCATAACCTGCATAGGCCCCAGCGACAAAGAAATCTGAATGCCTTTTGCCTGCTGTGATGCCGCCTCCTGTAACCAGTTTTCCGTATTTGCCGTCAGTTTTTGCAAGCGGTTTAAAGTTTACCCAGCCGTCAAATTCTACGCCGGGAAAAAATGATGAAAAGAAAGTATCAGAACTTAATGCTCCCAAATCGTAATCTATAAAATCATAATTTCCTACAACACGCAGCCCAAACTTGCGGACTGTTCCGAAGTTGCGTGAAATTTGCGAGCGGTTGATAAATGGAAGTGTATATGGACTTTGTGAACCTTCATAACCTACAGCAGGGCGGGTATTGCCGAGAATTATTCTGTGATGCGGAATTCTGTTTGTTGCAATATAGGCATCCTGTATGAAATTCTGCATAAATGGACGCTGGCTCTGGGGTGTCGGATTTAGCATAATCCGGAAGTCTTCTTCGCCGCTTTTTAAAACTCCGTCAAGGTTTACATTTATTACTCCTATTTTGTATAAGAAATCATCGTCGTCACTTTCATTAAATTCATACCTGCCGTGGCTTTGAAAGGCAACCCACGGGTGAAAACTTTTTAAAGGTCCTCTTTCAAAATGCATTGTCGTAATTTCGTTTGATAATGGAATTGCAACGTCCGTTCTTTCAATTTCAATGTTGTAAACTTCTTTTAATTTTTCGGCAAGTGTTTTTTCATGAGGTAATTGAATTATGTCTTCATCCTCCGGATTTTCTTGCGAAGGTTCAATAAAATTCAATTGTGTTTCAAGAAAAATTTCTTCTCCGGTATCTGCGGCTTCACCTTTTACTTCCTCATCCTCCGCAAATACAGGCATTGATATTAACATTAACAAAAAAATTATTGAGATTATCTTTTTCACTTGTTGTAACTACTCTTTATCGACTTAGATTTATTAAAATAATAATACAAAAAACAAAGGATTTCATAAAAAATCTCTTGTCACCTGAAAATTTTCACGTGATAATATATTTCGGGTAAAATATTATGACAACGAATTTTGATTTTTTAAAAAGCACTGATAAAAATCTTTTTGATATAATTTCGGAAGCCGAAAAACTTTATCGGGACGAATATTTTGAGCAATGCATGACACAGACAAGAAGATTTGGTGAAAATATATGCAAGGATGTTCTCGGCAGCAGGCGGACTACAGAGGAAACTTTTGATGACATGCTTGCAACCTTAAAAGACAAATCAAAAGGTAATCCTCAGGAAAAAGAATTTCTTGATGATTTGTATTTTTTAAAACGCAGCGGCAACAAATCCGTCCATGCCGGCACTGTTAAAAAAGACGGAATGGCTGCGCTTGAGTGTCTTCAAAGAGCGTTTGAAGTCGCAATAAGTTATTCTGTTTTTAAAAACGGGCCGTCTGACAAAATTATGCGGCTTCAATATGACACGGAACTCCTTGTAACGGGTAATAAGAATAAATCTCTGGCTGAGCGGTACAATGAAGAAAAGAAACGCTCTAAAAATCCAAAAAATGATTTAAAAACCGTTGAAAAACCCTCTAAAAAATCCAAAAAGCAAAAATCATTTGAAAAGGGCAAAAAACATTCTAAAAAATCTTCTAAAATACAAAAAATTTCTCTTTTTTGGCTTGTTATGGTTGTTGCATTTACGATTTCATTAACAACAATCGGTTTTTTAATGCTGACGTTTATCAGACCTTGATTGTTACTGATTATTTTTTTCAAAAAATTCAGTGATTTTCTGTTGAATTTCAAAAAGAATTTTGTTGAAATTTTCCAGATTATTTTCCGCATTTTTTAATGCGTTGTCAAATTGAACTTTGCACTCTTTTATCAGTTTTTTGTAATCATCCGATTTGGAATTTTTCGGCATTTTTTTAACAGGTGTTTTGACTGTTTTATTTTTGGGGGAACTTTTAGTTTCCGGCTTTATTTTTTCATTAACAATTTTTTCATTTTGATTGTGAATATATTGTTTGAAATTTTCCATTTCAACTGCTGTTTTTTTAATACAATCATCAATTCCTGTTTGTTCCAGTTCTATGTCGTTATAGTATTTCAAAACCGGCGGAATCATCTGCGGATATTTCGGATTGAAATTTTTAACTACATTATCATGATTTATCAGAAAATATTTACTTGTTCCGTCTTTTAAAATGTGCAGACGAATCAGATGGTTTCCTTTGCCGGAATTCATTTTTAAAACGGATATTATTTCGTTATCTTCGGTTTTAAATACAAAGCCTCTTTGTCCGCCTGCGGCATGCCATTTGGGATATGAAGTTTTTAGATTTGAACGTACAGCGGGAGAAAGTTTGGAAAATTGTTCGCACAAATCATCATAAATCGTATTTATATTTGTAAGATTATCAAATGTTTTGCCTTGAATTTTTCCGACAACGGGTGTCATTTTTCTTTCAAGGATTTTTTGCTTTAAAAATGTATTAAAATCGTTTAGTTTTTCTTCATATAACTCCAGATATTTTTCAAGAGCAGGGTGTATTTTATTAACTGATTTTTCATCATAAAAATTGAGTTTCGGCGGAATAATGTTAAAATGTTCAATATTAAAATTTGAAACAATTCGTTTTTTATTATCAAATAAAAATCCATCAACGATTTCACCATCCGAATTGTAAATCAAAAGGCGTGTAAGGGTGCCATGTTCAGGGTGTTCAAGTTTTTTGTAAACAATTTGATTTTTATTATCTCCTATGTTTGTCAAAATATGCGTCGGCTGTTTTGCCTGAAGTGTGTAATCACCGTATTCGCTTCTAAGTTTAATAGATAGTTTGTGCGGTAAACTTTTTATAAGGTTATCGGTTTCATTGTACAAACGTTCAATGTTTTCAAATTGTTTAAGGGTTTTACCGCCGAGGGTAAATATTTCCGGTTTTAAAAATTGACCGCTCATTCTGTTTAAGAGTTTACGAAGTTTAAGCATCTGGAAATCTAAATTGTCTATAATATTTTCAAGTACAGATTCAGAAAAACCGTTTTTCAGATCTTCTTTTGTTAAATACTCTGTTTTTTCCGGAAATATATATGCATGATTAGGATGTTCGTCTTTTAAAGGTCTGTTGTAGTCTGCTATTGTAAAGGAATTTAAAAAGATTTTGTTATCGGGGTAATCTTTTCCTTTTTTAACGACTATTTTTAAAATGTCCCGTGCGGTTTTGTTTTCCGGCACTCTTATGACGATTGAAGTTTTTGCCTCACCGCAGTCATGGAATGTTAATGAGCGTCCGAATTCAATATTGCCGAATTCTTTTTCAATCTGTTTGATACCTTCATCCGTTTTTCTGGAAAGCGCCGTCAAAATTTCCTCATACGCTCCCGCAACTGAGGCAATACTTTCTGCAAGGCGATGGTTGAGAAAAATCGGGCTTCCTTTAAAGGTTATATTATCTTTTTTCTCATTGATTTGATCTGGTTTATAGGAGTGAAACTTGTTGTTTGTATTAAATATGTTTATGGATGAGATAATCATATGCGATATAAAACTGGTGAAATTTTTTTTTGCTATTAATTTTATTAAAAAGGATATATTATTAAAAATTCTTGATATTCGGGCATTTCAGGTATATAATAAATCTTTACATAAACTTTTAAAAAGATATTTTTATGATATTTTAATTTTGAATGTTCAGAGTAAGGAGACGAGTATTTAATGAAGGTATTGATATTGGCAGGCGGGCTTGGTACCAGATTGGGTGAAGAAACCGTTACTAAACCCAAACCGATGGTTGAAATCGGCGGCTATCCGATATTGTGGCATATAATGAAGATTTATTCTCATTACGGATTTAACGATTTTATTATTTTGACAGGTTACAAATCCCATATAATCAAAGATTATTTTGTACATTATTATCAAAGATACTCAGATTTGACAATAGATATGCGCTATAACACGGTGGAACTTCACAAAATGCGCACAGAACCATGGAAAGTAACAATGCTTTATACGGGACAGGCTGCGATGACAGGAGCAAGAATTAAAAAAGCGCAAAATTATGTCGGTAATGAACCTTTTTTACTTACCTACGGCGACGGTGTTGCGGATGTAAATATTGAAGAACTTGTTAAATTCCACAAATCATCAGGTAAAATTATGACGATGACCTCTGTTCAGCCTTCAGGGAGATTCGGTGCGTTAAATATTGCATCGGACGGCACAATTACATCTTTTAAAGAAAAACCCAAAGGCGACGGGGCATGGATTAACGGCGGATTTTTTGTCTGCGAACCCGAGGTTTTTAATTATATTGAAGAAGGAAATGACAACGAAATTTTTGAACGCCGTCCGCTTGAAACAATTGCAAATCACGGCGGACTGGTTGCCTATAAGCACTATGGTTTCTGGCGTCCGATGGATACGCTAAGGGATAAAATTGAACTTGATGAGATGTGGAAATCAGGTGATGCCCCGTGGAAAGTTTGGGAAAAACAAAATGCTTATGTTAGTCTTTCAGGAAAGGTTTAATTGAATGTCAAAAAGAGTTCTTATTACAGGTGCTTCTGGTTTTATCGGAAAACAACTTGTAAAAGATTTAGTTTTAAACGGATACGATGTCGTCGGTATTAATTTTCAAAATCAAGTCGATTTCCGTCATAACAATTTGAAAATTGTGACACTTGATTTGCTGGACTTTGCTGCGGTCAAAGATTTTATTCAATCAAACAGGTTTGAAAATTTAATCCATCTGGCATGGTACGGCGATAAAAAATGCCATTCTCACAACATAAACATTGAATGGGTGGGGGCTTCTCTTAATCTTTTAAAGTATTTTAAAGAAAACAGCGGGAAAAAAATTCTTTTTGCCGGAAGTATTTCAGAATACGACTTTGAGTACGGATATTTTAAAGAGGATTTAACTCCGCTTGATAACAAATCTCTTTACGGGCAGTCAAAAGCTGCTTTGTTTAATGTTGCCAGAACTTATTGCGGGCAAAACGAAATTGATTTTAAATGGGCAAGAATATTTAATTTATACGGTCAGTTTGAGCGTCCCGAAAGATTGATGCCTTATGTAATTACATCCATGCTGAAAGGGGAAGACGTTAAAGTTTCGCCTTGCACAAAATATCAGGATTATTTGTATTTGAAAGATGTTTCAAAAGCTATAGTCAAGTTTTTTGAAAGCGATGTCCAAGGAGCTGTTAACATTTGTTCGGGTGAACCGGTTCAATTAAAAACAATTGTTGAAAAAATTAAGGAGTTAACGAATTTTTCAGGCAACATTTTATACGGTGCAATTCCTGCCGGTTTTGAAGATCCTGTTGTCGTTGGCAACTGTTTAAAACTGAAAAACGAAGTCAAATGGACTCCCGAATATTCCCTTGATGACGGTTTGACAGAATGTGTTGAATGGTGGAGGGGACAGATTAATGTCTAAAAAAGTATTTGTCACAGGAGCAAAAGGACTTATCGGTAAAGAAACCTTAAAACCTTTACTGGATAAAGGGTATGAGGTTTTTGCACTCACGACGGGTGAAATCCCTTCTCACTATAGTGAAGTTACATGGATTCAGGGAAATTTATTTGATTTTGAAACAGTGAAAAAGATATTTGAAGAGATAAAACCGACTCATTTACTGCATCTTGCCTGGCAGACAACAGGCAAATTTAATGACAATATAAATTTTGATTTTTTATCAGCGTCATTAAATCTGCTGAAAACTTTTAAGGAAAACGGCGGTGAAAAAGTTGTTATTGCAGGAACTTACATTGAATATGCCGAAAGCGCAGAACTTTTAGATGAATATAAAAGCCCGCTTAATCCACAGCATATTTACGGAAAATGCAAAAACTATTTACGGGAGATAGCCGAACTGTACTGTAAATCTAACGGAATAAGCTTTGCGTGGGGAAGAATTTTTTCCGCCTTCGGTCTGGAAAGCGATTTACGAAGACTGACAGGTGATGTTATGAACTCGCTTTTTAACGATAAAACAGTTGAAATCAGAAGCGGAAGTTTAATAAGAGATTATATTTATTCAAAAGATGTTGCAAGTGCTTTTGTTGAGATTCTGGATTCTGATAAGCAGGGCATATTTAACATTTCAACAGGAATTGCAACCAGCATAAAAGACTATGTTTTAACAATCGCAAAATTGATGAAAAAAGAAAATCTTGTGGTATTTAATGAACAGGCAAGTAACCAGTATAAATTTGTTGTCGGAAACAACTCAAGACTACGTGATGAACTTGGCTGGAAACCAGAATACACGATAGAAACAGCACTTAACGAGATTATAATGTTTGGAAAGGAAAAATATAATGTCAAATTTTAATAATGTTTATAACGGTAAAACTGTTCTGGTAACAGGTCATACTGGTTTTAAAGGAAGCTGGCTTTCCATCTGGCTTACGATGCTGGGTGCAAAAGTTGTCGGATATGCGCTGGAACCGTACAGTGAACGTGGCAACTACAGGGCTTCACATCTTGAAAAACATTTATTTGCAGATGTTAAAGGTGACGTCCGTGACAGTGAAAAGTTAGAAGAAACAATTGCAAAATATCAACCTGAAATTATTTTTCATCTGGCAGCGCAGGCGTTAGTCAGAACAGCTTATGCAAAGCCGAAATACACATACGAAACCAACGTTATGGGTTCATTAAATATTATGGAAGCTGTCAGAAAATTTGACTACATTAAAACAGTTGTAATGATTACATCGGACAAGTGCTACGAAAATGTAGAGCAAATCTGGGGTTACAAAGAAACCGACAGAATGGGCGGTTATGATCCGTATTCATCATCTAAAGGCTGTGCGGAATTAATGATTTCATCTTACAGAAATTCCTACTTTAATCCGAAAGATTACGCAAAACATGGAAAAGCTGTAGCCTCTGTCCGTGCCGGCAATGTAATCGGCGGAGGAGACTGGTCAGATAATCGTCTAATCCCTGATTGTATAAGATTTATTGAAGAAGACAAAGATATTGAAATTAGAAGTCCTAAAGCAACACGCCCATGGGAACATGTGCTTGAGCCGTTGAGCGGATATTTGCGAGTAGGACAAAAATTGATGGAAGAACCGGTTAAATATTCCGAAGGTTTCAATTTCGGTCCTCCGATAGAGTGCAACAAGACTGTTTGGGAAGTTGTAGAATATCTGGTAAAATATTACGGCAAAGGCAAGGTAGTTGATGTATCAGGAAAAGAAATGGTGCATGAAAATACACTGTTGAGTCTTGATGTCACAAAAGCATACAGAATGCTTCAATGGAAAGCTATGTTTAATTTAAAAGAGGCAATAGAATTTACGGTTGACTGGTACAAGGAAGCTCTGCACTCGGACGACATGTTTGAATTCTGTAAAAAACAAATAAATGCACACATGAATAAAGGATATTTATGGGAACAGTAATTTTAGGAAGCGGAATAGCGGGTATTTCTGCAGGTTATCATCTGGAAAAGTCAGGAGAGCCTGCGGTTATTTATGAAAAAAATAATGATTGGGGCGGTCTTTGCGGAAATTTCACAATAAACGGTTTTCGTTTTGACAAATTTGTTCATTTCAGTTTTGCGCCTGATGAATATACCGCAAATATATTTAAAGAATCTGTTGAAATGCTTGAACATGTTCCGTTTCCGTCGAATTATTACAAAGGAATATGGCTTAGACATCCTGCACAAAACAATTTGGCGCCTTTGCCGTCAGATGAAAAAACTGAAATCATTTACGATTTTGTAAACAGAATTGAAAAGCCTGTTGATGAAATACAAGATTATGGTGAATGGCTAAGGGTGCAATACGGAAATTATTTTGCGGAAAATTTTCCGTATAAATACACAAGAAAATACTGGGGAGTTGAACCGGAAGAATTGGAAACAAAATGGATCGGACAAAGGATGTACACTCCTGATTTAAAACAGGTTTTAAAAGGTGCATTTGAAACTCAGGATGAATGTTTTTACTATTCAAAAGTGATGAAATACCCTAAAAAAGGCGGGTTCCGTTCAATCCTCAACAAATGCCGTGAAGGTTTGGATATACGTTTTAACAAAGAAGTAGTAAAAATCAATCCGCAGGAAAAAACTGTAACATTTAAAGACGGAACAAGTGCAAAATATTCAAGATTAATTTCAACGCTTCCGCTTCCTGAAATTATAAAAATGTTGGATAATGTTCCTCAAGATGTAAAATCTGCTGCGGAAAATTTGATGTTTACATCTGGTTATATGGTTTCATTAGGTTTTAACCGGCCGGACGTTGCAAAATATTTGTGGTTTTATATTTATGATGAAGATATTTTGACGGCCAGAGTTTATTCACCTAACTTGAAATCACCGGACAATGTACCTGAAGGCTGCAGTTCATTGCAGGCGGAGATATTCTTTGCAAACAGGGGCGGAGCAGATATTGATATAACGCCAAGAACAAGAAATGCTATCGGAAAAACAGCAAATTCAACCGGCGCCCTCGCCCTACGGGAGAGGGATGGGGAGAGGGGGCAAAATCCTCTATCCGGAGAAGAAATACTGGAACATACAATCGAAAAACTCGTTGGAATGGGATTGTTTAAAGAAGATGATATTGTTGTCAAAGATATTCGATTTGAAAAGTATGCAAATATAATTTTTGATAAAGATATTTATAAAAACCGTAAAATTGTTCTGGATTATATCGAAGGTACAGGTATTGAAAGTATCGGAAGATTTGGCCGATGGGAATATTTTTGGACGCATCAGGCGTTTGAAGACGGGCGGAAAGTTTGTAATACACCGGTTAATTTAAGAGGAGAAAACTTATGAATATAGAAACAAAAAATATAATAAATCCGATTTGGGATGATAATTACACTGCAATATTTACAGCATCAAGTAATGAGTATGTACCCTATTTATCCGTTTATTTACAGTCAATAATTGAAAATTCTAATAAAAAACATAATTATGATATTGTTGTGTTTGAGTGCTCTATAACAAAAGAGAACAAAGAAATGTTAAAAGAATTTATAAAAGAAGAAAATATTTCTTTAAGGTTTTTTGATCCATCAGAATATTTTGAAGGTTATGATTTAGTAACACCGCATAAATACATTTCAAAAGAATCTTATTTTAGATTATGTGCACCTATAGTTTTTCAAAATTATAAAAGAATTATATATACAGATATTGATTTGATTTTTAATGAAGATCCACAAAAATTGTACAATTTGGATATGCATGGTGCTCCAATGTGTGCAGCATTGGATTTGGGATGGAATGTATGGATTGTAGATGATGCTGTTATTAAGTGCATTAATATTCGAGATTATACCAGGAATACTTTGAATTTAAAAAATATTAACAGATATTACAATGCCGGAGTTTTACTGTTAGATATTGAAAAATTAAATAAAGAAAATATTGCAGACAAATTCTTTGAGCAATTAGGAAGCGGCACATTTTTCTTATATCAGGATCAATGTATAATAAATAAAGTTTTAAATAATAAAATTGGTAGCTTGCCATTTAGTTGGAATCATATGTTATTGCAAGAAGAACATTATTTAAAAGCAGATGAAGAGTTAATAAATTATGCAGCCGATGAGCCAAAATATATTATTCATTGGATTAATCCTAACAAGCCATGGGTAACACCGGAGAGGGAATATTCATATATATGGTGGCAATTTGCAAGAAAATCTCCTTTTTATGAAATTATTCTTAAAAGAATGTGTAATCCATTAAATAATTCAGAAATAGTATCAAGGTATGACTTAAAAGAAGTATTAGAATATAATAAAAACATATTCAAATACAGATTTTATAAAATAATGTCAAAAATAACAGTCGGTAAAGCTAAAGAGCGTTATAAATCAAAAATTTCCAAATGGAAAAATAAGTTAAATATAGTAAGAAGGATCAAAAGAGGCTGGTAATGACAATGAATACTGAACCCAAAATTTCTATAATTATACCTGTATATAATGTCGAAAAATATTTGCAAAAATGTTTGGACAGTGTAATTAATCAGACATACAAGAATTTGGAGATAATTTGTATAAATGACGGTTCTCCTGATAATTCAGGAAAAATATTAGACGAATATGCTAAAAAAGATGGGCGTGTTATAGTCATTCATCAAGAAAATGCGGGGGTGTCAGTTGCAAGAAATAAAGGTTTGGAAATCGCAACAGGCGAGTATATCGCTTTTGTTGATTCAGATGACTGGCTGGAACCTGAATGTTATGAACTTGCGCTAAATGTATTGGAAAATGATAAAGAAGTTGATTTGGTTGGATATAATGCAGATATTATAAATTCAAGAAACGACACAAATCAGGATCTTCAGCGAAATAAAAATTGGTTTACTTTGCCATTTGTGGGGAAATTTGAATTATCGCAAAAAATTGCTATCCGAATGTGTGGTGCATGTTGGATATACCTTTTTAAAGCTTCAATAATAAAAAATAATAAATTAAAATTTTCTAATTATAAATTTTCAGAAGATTTTCTTTTTATATTTGAATATTTCGCATTTGTAAAAAACATATATTTTCTGGATAAAAATTTATATAATTATAATTTGGCTCCGTATTCTGCGATGACTAAATATTCTTCTACACAAAATCCGGAATATGCACTTGATGTATATATAGAGATTTTTAAAGAAGCTTGTAAATTTTATAAAAAAGCGGAAAAAATTGACTTTTTCAGAGAAATATTAATGTGTAGATTTTTGAACAGTATATTATATACTTTAAATTTTATACCGCCGCAGAGATCTGCATTTGCTATATCTAAGCTTGAAAAGATTGTAGATTTTCTTGAAGCTGACTTTGATTACGGAAAAGAGATTGACTGGATTCGTAAAAAAGAATTTTACAGAATTAAACAGTTAAGAATACCTTATTTCAGTATAGGAAATAAACTTTTTGGTTTTGAAATTTACAGAACGGAAAAACCGCATGCTGTTTTAAAATTTTGCGGTTTAAAAGTTAGTGCAAATTACCAAAAATTATTTTCTATACGAAATGACAGGTTTAAAAACCACAAAGTCATAAATATTTTCGGAGTAAAATTTAAAATTTCAAAAACTAAAAAATTCAAAGAATACTTGAAAAGTCTGCCGCAAAAAATTCTTTATATAGGAAATTCCTATAAAGGTTCAACAAAATTTAAAGTTGTCCGGATTTGCGGAATTACGTTTAAACATAAAGTTAATCTGGATAAAAAAGTTAAAAAATTTGTTCGATTGAATAATCAATTTTTAAATCGAAAAAATAAATCAATAAAACGGCGCCTTTTTTTAACAACAGGAAACATATCTTTGTTGAATAATTTGACTATAATAAAACAGTTAAATGAACCAAATTGTGAAGATGTTTTGTTTATATTTTCAATTATGAAAAATCCCGCATTTGATGAAAGCTGTCAAAAAATGGCAAGTCTTCATAATTTTAAAAAGATTTATTCATTTAATTCAAGTTCTTCAGATCTAAGAGAATATTTTATAAAAAATAAGTTATATAATTTTGATGAAATATATTTTTCAAATCAATACCATTTCCATCTTTTATCAAAAGAACTATACCCTAATACAGACTGGATATTAACAGATGAAGGCGCAGTCGGAAAACTCGCCCGACCTCATTATTGCGATTATGATAAAGTTAAAAAAATAATGATGTTAAATTATCTTGATAAACTTGATTTCTTTGGAATTGATGAACAGAACATGAAAAAAATAGTTACTTTAGACAAGAAATTATTTTTGGAAATCGGGAAAAAATGTGCTGCAATTTATCCGGTTAACTTGGATTTAAAACCGGATGAAAAAGCCGTTATTTTCTGTGGAACATGGTGGGAAGGTTCAGGACTTACTAAAGAACAATATTTTGAACTGCAGGACGGTACACTGGAAAGATTAATCTCTTTGGGATACAAAGTATTTTTTAAACCGCACCCAAGAGATCCGAGAAATTATATAAATAATCCGAATATTTCTATTTTAAAAACTGCACTTCCGTTAGAGTGTTACAATTTTGATGTTGAAGCAGTAGTATCTTTATGCTCGCTTGCAACTTTGCATATTCCGTATTTACAAAATACCCCGGGATTTACGGTTCCTATTTGTGACAGACTTAATATAGGATTTGAATTTAAGTGGCTGGGGATGTTAATGAAAAAATTGACAGAAGAATATACAACTCCGGTAGATGAGCTGTTGTCTGTCAACCCGAAATTATATACAAAACAGGAACTGAAAAATTTGTTAATGACAAAATGTGAGAATTATATAAATTCAAAGCCTTTATTGTCACAAAATAAAGACCTTATTGAATATGCAAGAATAAACGGATATTTTGATGATTTAGAAACCGAAAATAATATAAAAACAAATAAAAAAGAATTGGTATTATCAGGAGGCAAAAAATGAGTGATAAAAAGATTATAGGGATTATACCGTCAAGATACAGTTCATCCAGACTGCCGGGCAAACCGCTTGTAGATATTTGCGGCAAGCCTATGATTTGGTGGGTGTATAATCAGGTTAAAAAAGTAAAACAATTTGATGATATTTATGTTGCAACAGATGATGAAAGGATTGAAAAAGTCTGCAAAGAGTACGGCATGAATGTAATAATGACATCAAACAATCATCCGACTCATATTCACAGACTTCATGAAGTTTCGAATAAAGTTGATGCGGACTTATATGTTTGTGTTTGCGGTGATGAACCTTTGATTAAGCCCGAAGTTATAGAAAAAGTTATACCCGAAAAAGTTGAACCGGTAACAATTTCTATTTTGATGCGAGAATTTACAGAACCGACTGAAGTTATAGATCCGGGCAACATTAAAATAACAACAAATGCAGAAGGTTATTGTGTAGCTTTATCAAGAAGTCCGATACCATTTCCTTATAAAACAATTCAATTTAAGTATAAAAAGATAGTCGGTGTTGAATGTTATAATAAAAAAGCACTTGAATATTTTGTGTCTACCGAGCCCGGTTGTATTGAAAAGATTGAAGATATTACATTAATGAGATATCTTGAAAACAGAATTCCTATGAAATTTACGTTGGTCGAAACTAATGCTTTGTCAGTTGATACGCAGAGAGATTTGGAAAAAGTACGTAAAATAATTTCAGAAAGGAATGAAAATGACAATTAAACTTCTTGATTGCACATTACGAGACGGCGGATATGTGAATGACTGGAATTTTGGATATAATTCTATTTTGAGTATATATAGAAGATTGGTGAAATCGAATATTGATATTATAGAAATTGGTTTTATTGATGCCAGATATAAATTTGATAAAGACAGAACAATAAATCCGAATACTCAGGCATATAACGAAATTTTTAAAGATGAAACTAAAGGGGAATCGTTACTTGTTGGAATGATTGATTTTGGTACATGTCCTATTGAAAATATTCAAAACAGTGACGAATCTTTTTTGGATGGAATAAGAGTAATTTTTAAAAAAAAGGATATGCAGCAGGCAATAGAATTTTGTAAAAAATTAAAATCAAAAGGATACTTTGTTTTTGTTCAGCCAGTGTCAATTACAACCTATTCAGATCGTGAAATGTTAGATTTGATAGACATCGTTAATGAGTTGAATCCGTATGGAATGTCTCTTGTAGATACTTATGGATTACTGCATAAAGATAGGTTGTTCAGATATTTTTATTTGCTTGATAATAATCTCAATAAAGATATTAGAATAGGGTATCATGCGCATAATAATTTTCAACTTGCATATTCGAATGCAATAGAGTTAGCCAATATAAAAACTGATAGAAATTTAATATTGGACAGTTCTTTATATGGAATGGGCAAAAGTGCAGGAAATTGTAATACTGAATTGCTTGCAGATTATTTAAATCATAATTTTCACAAAAATTATGACCTTTTAGAAATTTTAAATATAATCGAGTTAGAAATATTAAAATATTTGAAGGTTGCGACATGGGGATATCAAATGACATATAGTCTTGCTGCATTATATGAATGTCATCCGAATTATGTAAAATATCTAGAACAGAAAAATACTTTACCGATTCGGGAGATAGCGGAAATCCTTGGTATGATAACTCCGCAAAAGAAACTTAGTTTTGATGAAGCTCATGTTGAGACTTTATATGCAAAATATAAAAATAGAAAATTAGATGATGCCTCAGTATATGATAAGTTACATCAAGATATGAACGATACGACAATACTTCTTTTAGGACCGGGACAATCTATTAAGAAAGAATATGAAAAGATAAAAGATTATATTTTAAATAATAAAGTAAAAATATTTTCAGTTAATCACATAAATTCTTATTTTAATGCAGATTATATTTTTATTAGCAATGCCAAAAGATACGATCAATTTATTGATTTCTATTCCAAACATACTAATAAGAGCAAATTAATCATAACGAATAATATAATACAAAATCATGAAAAGGCTGATTATGTTTTGAATTTTTCAAAACTAAATGATAAGAATTGTATAATAGGAGAATCATCCTTATATTTGTTAATGAAAGTTTTGGTAAAATTACAGGCAAAGGAAGTTATACTTGCCGGATTTGATGGTTTTTCTAAATATAAAAATAACTATTATGATACAAATTTTCAATTCTATAATGATTCCAAAAATACTGATGAAATCACTAAAGCCGTAAATCAAGAGTTAGCAAAATTTCAAAAACAAATTAACATAAAAATTTTAACTAAATCTCAATACAAACAGTTGGAGGATTTAAAGCGTGTATAGTGCCATAATTTTTGATATAGATGGAACTTTATTAGATGCATCAGAGGGAATAATAAAATCAATAATTTATACAATGAATAAATATAATTTAATGCTTCCAGATAATTATTCAATTACCGAATTTGTAGGTCCATCAATTCAGGATTCATGTAAAAGAATATTTAATATGAATGAAGTTGATGCTCAATCTTTTGCGAACTGTTTTAGAAACAAATATTCACAAGGCGATGTTTTTTATGCACAGCCTTATGACAATATTTATAAGCTTCTGGAAAATCTGAAGGAAAAAAATATTTTGTTAGGTGTTGCAACTTATAAACGAGAAGATAATGCAAGAGATTTGATGAAACACTTCGGTTTTGACAAATATTTCGACTCAATCTGCGGGGCTGATAACGAAAATAAATTGACAAAAACCGATATTCTTAAAAAATGTTTAAAAGAATTGTCCTGTGAAAATCAATCTGCTGTTTTGATAGGCGACAGCTGCCATGACGGCAGGGCTGCAAATGAAGCGGGAATTGATTTTATCGGTGTTACTTACGGTTTCGGATTTAAAACAAAAGATGAGATTAAAGAATTCAATCCTGTACTGTGTGCAGAAAATATTAATGATATTGTCGAATTTTTTGACAATAAAAATTCTCTAATACCTTAAAGGAATTTTCGACCTGTTGATTGTTTTTTTTTCATATCCGAAATTGGAAAGCATCCGACAGGTACTTGTATAAAAAATATTTTCATCCAGTGTCGGTCCGATATTTATTGAACTTACAGTGCGTTTTAAAAATTTGTATTCTATATAAGGAATAAAAAGACCGTTTTTTTCAAATATTTTTGTCTGTTTATATGAATTCGGACTGAAATTGCTTATAAAAATTATTCTGTACTCTTTTTCATCTTTGAAATGAGGATTTTTAAAGAATAAACTGATAATACTCAGTATATCAATAAGTTCAAACAAAATATCCTGTTGTTTTTCAATATTTTTCTGTGTGTTTTTGGCAGCCGTCAGTTTTTCAAACTGTTTGTTCCATTTTTCAAAAATCAGTTTTAAAATAGTAATCTGCGATTCACGATTGTAAATTATGTTGCCGTAAACAGAATGAAATCCCTGTTTTTCCATATCGGCAATCAAATCTTTTTTGCAAAATCCTATATTGTAACCGGTATAGGTCTGTCCTTTTGAATAGTTGTTCCAGAGAGTTAAATTGTCGCTGTCTGTTGAAAATGAAATTGTATAATATTCGTATTTATTTAAAAAATTGTCGTTGCCGTCAACAATATTTTTGTATTTTTTATAAAAATGTTCTTTTATTTTTGAAAACAACTTTGTATTAAGCTGCGGCATTTCATCAACAAGTTTTACGATAAGTTTGTAGGAATAGGTTACTTCTTCTTTATCATTAAGATAAAGTGCATTGGAAAATCTTATTGTGCCTGACTCCAGAATGCTCAAAAGTTTTTCGGGTTTTGTATAATGGTAAAGGTTGCTGTTTGAACCGTCATCAAGTATTTTTTTTACCTTTGGAATTTTTTTCAACAAGCCGTCATAATCAATCATCTTTCAAAACTCCGCCAAAAAATATTTGTAAACCTGTATTCCGTAAAACATTTTTATAATTATATTATAACATATTTTTGAAAAAATAATTCCGATAAAAATATAAACCCGTTATTTTGTTTCAATTTGTCATTCTGAACTTGATTCAGAATCTAATTGATAAAATAACGGGTTTTTGTAAATTGAACCTGCCTTTATACAAATTGACAGGAAAAAGTATGATTATTTAGAAATTCTTCCCGGAACAACAACTCCGCCTTTTAAATTCTTTTTATAGAATTCTACGTGCGGCTGCAATACGCTGTCAAGAACTTCAGGAAAATCAATCCCTTTTGTGATTTTTTCAACGATTTCCTGATAAACAGTTGCATAAGCTCTCAACTGCGTCATTGCACCCGCAGCTTCGGGAGTCAATCCCATACCTTCTGTTTCAACTTTTTCCGTAAAGAATGCGCCGCTTACTTCATACGATTTGCAAAGCGCATCAATATAGCTTTCTGCATTTTCTCTGCATTCACCATGGTCGTTCGGAACAGTAAGTGCAAATACAAGTTTGTTTGCAGGGTTAAAGTGTGCTTCTGCGCTGTGGTGCATTGCATCAGGAACTTTTGCAACCTGTTTTAAAGTATCTTTTACGGATTCATTCTGCATTTGTGCATGCCAGTAAACCGTGTTTTCAAAAATTGCACCCATATATTGATGAACAGAAGCTTCAATTCCTTTCAATTTTGCATCAGCCCAGAAAATGCCTTCTTTTAATGCTGTGTTGTTTTCCAAATCGGCAGTCAGAGAAATTTTTGAAATTTCTTGAGCAGCTTGAAGCATTTTAATCATATTTTCTTTTTTCATGCCTGCATAAGCCAGAGCAAAAAGCGCATGATCATCAAATGCTGAAAATCTTCCGCCGACATCATCATGAATATACAAATCGCCGAGCCAGCCGTTTTCGTTTGAAGTTCTTCTCAATTCGCTTTTTTCTTTGTTTGCATCCGTTACGGCAATAAAATGTTTTGCCGCAAGTTTTTCGGCTTCAGCCTGAGAATTGCCTTGAGATTTGTATTCGTCAATCAACATCTGTTGTATTCTTAAAAATCCGTCTTTTGTTTCAAAAGTTGAACCTGATTTTGAAGCAATCATGTAGTTTGAGCTTGTCACTTTGTTGCCTGTCCTGTACAAAAATCTTGCAAAACTTGCAGAGTCAACATCTGAATAGAATGCGATCTTGTCACCGCAAACATTTAAGCCGTTAATACTTAACATATGTTCAACAGTATGTTTTGAGCCGCCGATTCCCATAACGCTCAATCTTTCGCATCCGGTTTGCGCTTTTAATTTTTCAGCAAGTGAATAAATTCCATCCACACGTTTGATTTGTTCCTGCGGTAAATTTACCCAGTTTAAAAATTGGCCTTTTTGATTTGCTCTTTTTGCAAATTCATTTACAAATTTTGATACATTGTTCTCATATTTGGAAAAATCAAAGCCGTAAAAGTTGCTTGATATTCCTGATTTTGACATACATGCTTGAGTCATTTTATACTCTCCTTTTCCTTCACAAAATATCTCAATTATACTTTATCATAGAAAAGAATTTTTAAAAATAAATTTATCCGGCAAAATTTTTAAACAATATATTTTTGAAGAATCAATTTTTTTAATGCTCTTGCATGGACTGCATCGGGTTCAATTTCGATTAATTTTTCAAGATATTCCAGAGCTTTATGATAATTCCCCAGTTTTTTCTGTGCTGCAGCCATGGCAAACATGGCATCAACAAATTTGTTATCCAATTCCAGAGCTTTTTCTAAATCTTTTATGGCCTTTTCAATATCCGGATTTTCAATATCTTTGCGTGTCAAAATTATTCTTGCACGGTTATAATATGCATCGGTCATTTTATCATTCAATTGAATTGACTTCGTATAATCAAGCATCGCTTCATCAAAATTTTCAAGCGCCTGATTTGCCACAGCACGGTAAAAATACGGGATTTCCCGGTCTTTTTTAAGTTCTAAAGATTTGTTGATATCATCAATTGCCTCTTTAAATCTGCCATTTTGAATATTGAAAATTCCGTTATCAAGATAATATTTATAATCGTTCATTTTTAAACCTTAGAAATTTTCTCCAAATCAATTATATATGATTTATGAAATTAAATCTATAGTTAATTTTCATATAATTGTCAGGCAAGCATTAAATGAGGAACTATGCAAACTCGCAGAAATCTTTGCAAACGCTAAGGTAACATTCACCAATTCTATCCTAGCTAACATTGAATGCTAATGGTACAAATTTACTCAGCTAATTTTTTCTATAATCTCCAAAAGGTAGGAATTTGAGCTATTATGCAGTTTGACAAAATCATAGTACGCTTGAAGTTTGTTGGCAGCTTTAGGGCGAAATTCTTGCCATTTGCGGATTAAATCAAGTTTTGCATTTTTTGCAATTTTTCGAGTCCCGAAATAAAATAAATAGCCTGAGTAATATTATCAGAATTAAGCGATGTTTTAGTTGCCAGCAGTTCTCTTAATTCGTCTTCAAACGATTTATCTGGCATGTTTTGGTCTTTGACCTCAAACAAAATATCCGCCAGCACAAACAATTCATCATTAAATTTTAAAGCATCACTAAGCTGTTTAATAGTAATAGCTTTCGGGAAATTAGCCATTTTACCGTTTTCAAGTTTAGTTATTAAAGCAGCACTAACACTTGAAAGTTTTTCTAACTCTCTTAAGCTTAATTTCAAAGCCAGACGTCTTTGCTTTAAAACAGTACCGAATTTAATTAGTTGTGTATGTTTATCCATAATCCACCTCAAAAGAATAATAACAAAAACAAGACAATAAATCAACAGAGTTGACAAATCAACAGAATAATGTTATACTTAATATAATTCAACACATATTGACAAATATAAAACAATTTAACACCCGAGCAAAGGAGATATATAAATGGCAAGTTTAAGAAATTTTATCAATGCAATCACCAACGACAACAGAGTTTACACAGCAGAAGACATCGGTGGTATGTCAGGAGATGAATTTATGGAAAATGAAAAAGCAATAGATTATCAAATGGCAAATTTAGGTATTCCACGTAATGCAGACTTGATTGGTAATCCTGACGTAGTTTATGTTCATGCATACACCCGTGATGACGGAACGGAGGTAAGAGCGCATTATCGTTCCAAGCCTGACGGGGTTGGTGGGAATAATTATGAACATAGTGGAACTTCTACCGGTGCTGCTGCTGGTATTAATCATGTAGATGATGGATTTGATAGACCTTTAAATATTTATATTAAAGGTCATGAGACGGGAATTCCTGATTTAAAGAATTATTTTTATTATAATAATTTAAATAAAAAGTTAGATTATGAAGTAGGGGATTTTTTAGAGAAACATACGAATTCTCCGAAGTTATATTCAAATGATATAAGACATCAATATGTAAGTGCATTATATGCAAGAAATCTAGGAGAAGAAAAGGCAAAATTGTTAGGTGATTTAAACGAGCAATTAAACTTTGGTACTGGTTATGGAACATATGATACAGAGTTAGATAAATTAAATAATGAGATAGGCAGGAATTACGCTAGGCAATATCCGAATATTTCAAAAGAAGAACTTTTACAAATCTTATTAAATGATTGGGAAAAAAATTCAAACTATACAAGAAATATATTAAAAAATACAAATAAAAAATAAATTTATTTTTTATTTGTATAATAAAAAGTAATTAAGCATATTGTTAAAAAGCAAAGAAAAATCCAATCAGAAATTTTTACAAAGAAACGTAAATAATCCGTTAATAGGTTATATCCGATCTTATCAGTTAAAGAGCAGTACACATTAAAAATAACATTGCTAGATATACCGATTATTACGATAGAGAACAATGAAAATACAATGCAAAATAATATTTTATAAAAAAATTTTATATTTAAAATTTTATAAAATATTAAAGCAGTAATAATAGTAGCGCAATAATAAAACATATGTTAATTATACATCAAGTAAAATAAAAATATGATAAAAAACAAAAAGATTTACAACAAATCAAATAGGCATAGGATTTAGCGAAGATAAAAATTTGAACTATTCAATAGGGCACGGAACAATCCTAAATCCCCGCATAGAAAATGGAGAATTTAAGGGGATATTATTTGATAAATATGACTATAAATGGTTAAGTAAAGAAGAATTACCAAATGCAGAAATGCGAAAACTAAATAATAGTGCTTATGCACTTCAAAATACTCCTTTACTAACAAATTACTATGTTATAATACCAGTAAGATTTAGATTAGGGAAATAACTATGTACAATTTATTTAAAAATATAATTTGTTTATTACTTATTAATACTTTTGCAAATGCAAGTCCATTGGAAGGCTGTTTAATTTTAATATTAATGTATTATAAATTTACGGATGATATTTCAGTATTACAGCTTAATTGGTTGACAATACTTGTAATCATAATGTATTTATTACTTATTTTGCGTTTATTAGTTTTGCCTATTGCGTATAAAAAATTAGAGAACTCTGAAAATTATAAATTGATATCTAAATTTATCCACAAATTAAAACAATCAAATTATTTAAAATTAACAGTTCTTGTAATAGCGTATTTTTGTTATTGTCCAACAGGTTTACCATACTTTAGCGGAGATTTTTATGGTCAGCTAATTCAGGGTTTAATTTTTGGATTGTTAGGCAGTTATATAGTATTATATATCTACTGGTACATAGAGGACAAAATAAAAAACAGGATAAAAATTTAAAATAATAAAAAGGGCAAAAAAAAATTATCACGGATTTTATTTTCATATAATACAGTCCGGAGAATATAATGAATTCCAAAATACATCCTGCGCAAAATATAAATTTTAACGGTTTTGCAAAATTCAGATTAAAATCCAAAAATATAGATAAAATCAAAGGAAAAATAATTGAAAAATGCCCTGATAGTACGGTCTTTTCAGACAAAGGACTTCACGGCAAAAAATGGTACTATATCTTAACAGGCAAGCATTATGATAAATTTTTTGATTTGTTTGGCCAAGTTGAAATTTTTGACCTTAAAGTCAATATAGAAAAATATATGGGTAAAAAAGCAAAGAAAATTGATGTTCACAAACTGGAAAAAATGTTAAAAAAGGATAAGTTTAAGATCTAATTTGAAAAAATATTATATTTTGTTTAACTTTTAAATAATATAAAATAAGAGGAGTTTTAAAAATTATGTCAATATCGCCGCTAAATTCAGTAAATCCGAATACATCCGCAAGACAAAAAATGAAAATCAATACCGTAACAGCAACGGGTTATGCAGCTCTCGGCGCAGGAGCCGCAAGTGCAATTGCGGGTTTTAATAAAAAAATTAAACCGCATAAATATCTTGCATACCTTGCCGGTATTTTTGCGGTTGCTCATACTGGCATAATTGAGTTTTATAAGTTCAGCAGCAAAAAGAATAAACAAGTGTGATTGCGCCGTTAGTAATTAAAAAGCTTTCCGGATTGTATAATAAATTCCGAAACTTTTTAAACTAAAGCAAGTTCGCTTTCATCATCTTCAAGAAGCGATTTTTGAAACATGTCGCACTCCTCCGCCATATCGCAAATTTGTGCGTATTTTGAACTTTTTAAAACTTTTTCAAAATCAGAAACTCCCAAAAATTCGATTTTATAATAATTTTGGTCATGTTCAAGAATTTTTATGAAATCTGCTTCCTCAAACAATTCAAACATCAATTCAATTAATTTTACGGATTTGCCGAGATAACTTGCACATCTTAGAATTTCAACCAATCCGCCGTTGTTGTTGTGCGCAAATTTGAGCATTCCAGAAAAAGTTTTCAAAAATTCATGTTCATCAAAATATTTAATTTCATAATTCATCAGATGAATATATTTTGGCGAGGTTTCCTCCAAAATCCTTTCAAAAGTTTCACGGTCTGCAGGATAATCAAAAAACATAACAGCGTCGCAATTTTCAAGATTTTCTCTTGAAACGCACCTTTCATTCAGTGCAGAATAAGTTTTTAATTTGTCCCTGACTGCTTTGCTTTCCGCAAAAATAAGAATTTTTTGTTTTGAATTTTTCACATAATCGTTAACCTGCGGTAATATATCTGTTTTTTTACGGTGGTCATATATTTTCAGGTTGGAGTTTTCAACAGCTTCATCATCTTTTAAATACGGTGAATGAATATCGTCAAGAATCAATTGTACGGTGGTATTTCCCTGATATTCATTTATTTGTGGATGGAATGCAATATCAAGAGGGTCACCTGCCACAAGTGAAATGTCACCTTCTCCCCATCGTATGCAGGTAAATTCATTATTGCCGGAGTTTACCGTAATACGCAGGTGGTCTTTGTTTTCTCCCATAAGACGTTTTTCTTTAACTTTCAGATTTTTCATTGCAAAAATCGGATTGGGATTGGATTGTCCGAACGGCTCAAGACGTGCAATTTCTTCTGTCAAATCAACCGTGATATCATCGGGTGTTACGGCTATATCAATATTTATAAACGGTTTTAAATCTTTTCCGCTTGTCATTTCTTTAACAACACGGTTCAGGTTTTCTTTTACGAGTTTAAACGGTGTTTTGTCAGGCGAAAACGATAGTCCCGCAGCAAGTGAATGTCCGCCGTAACCGTCAAGGAGATCTCCGATTGTATTTATGGCATCATAAAGATTGACACCTTCAATACTTCTTGCCGAACATCTTATTTGTTTTGCTTCCTCGTAAT
Source organism: Candidatus Gastranaerophilales bacterium (assembly GCA_944322785.1). GTDB lineage: Bacteria > Cyanobacteriota > Vampirovibrionia > Gastranaerophilales > Gastranaerophilaceae > Scatenecus. The sequence goes on from CALUPW010000001.1 coordinate 79,543, forward strand.
ACGTCATCAAAAACGTTGGTTTGTAGTATTTTTCAACAAGTTTAGAGGCAACGATACCTATAATTCCGACTTTCCATTCGGGATTAAACAGAATAATTGCAGGGTTTTTGTTCCCTTCTTTTTTAACCATCTCATCAGCCTGCAAAAATGTTTCCTGACACAGGGTCTGGCGGACTTTATTGAACTCGTTAAGCGTCATAACAGCCATTTTTATTTCTTGCGGATTGTCCGAAAGCATAACTTTCAAAGCTGCTTCCACCGTATCAAGCCGTCCGGAAGCGTTTATTCTCGGTGCAACGCCGAATGCAATCTGTTCTGATGTAACACCTTTTGAAACGTTGTATCCAGCACTTTCAAGAAGCTGTTTTATACCTTCATGGCGTCCTTTTGAAATTAAATCAAGTCCTTTAAGAACGATGTGGCGGTTTTCGCCGATTAAAGGCACAACGTCAGCAACGGTTCCGACTGCAGCGTATGGAAGAATGTCAAATACAAAATCGGATTTTTCATAATGTGCAAGGAGCGCCTGTGCGGTTTTAAATGCTACTCCGACGCCTGCAAGAGAAGTTAAACTTTCGATTTCTTTTGCGGAAAGCTTTTCATCCAAAGCATCAGGGGCTTTTGGATTTATTATTGCATAAGCGTTTGGAAGTTCTTCCGGTGCTTCGTGGTGGTCGGTTATAATCACGTCAATTTTAAAACTGTTCAGAAAATTTACGGCTTCGTTATTTGATATACCGCAGTCAACCGTAATCAACACTTTGGGTTTTACGGTGGTCATTATTTTCACCAGTACTTTTGTATCAAGTCCGTGCCCCTGCTTTTCTCGGTCGGGAATAAAATAATTAACGTCGGCACCCAGATGTGTAAGGGTTCTGTATAGAAGTGATGTTGATGTTACACCGTCTGCGTCAAAATCGCCGTAAATAATTATTTTTTCTTTGTTATCAATTGCAGAGGAAAGCCGTTCAATGCATTTTTTCATATCCGTAAAAACGTAAGGGTCTGAAAGCTTTGTTTGAAGCGGGTTGAGGAAATCTTCAATATCTTTTTCATTTTTGACACCTCTTGTTGCAAGAAGCCGTTTGATTAATGAAGTTTCATTTGTATCACAATTTTTTATTATCCACTCTTTATGCATATTTATCCCCTCTGGTAATTAAATAATAGCATGAAAAAAGAACTTGTATAAAAAATTCTGTCATATTACTGTTATGCAAAAAAGTCAGGAATTTTTCTCACTTTACAAAAGTTTACATTTGTGTTATGGTGTTAAAATCCTTGCGGTACAAGGGTGTTTAGAAATGATACATAAAAAATATGGAAATTAAATTTAAGTTTCAATAGATTTGTGCCGTAAACGGGTATATAGATAGTAAGTAAGTTTTAATAGGAAGGATGTTTTATTATGTCTCTCGACCCCATTAACAAAGACGTGAAAATTACCTCTGCGGATTTGCCTGAATTTGATTTTGATTTGAGCGATTCCGAGCAGAAAAAACTTGAGGAAAAGGCCAGTATCTTTGTAAACAAAAAGTTTGTTCCTGCAGATGATGACACAACAATAAGACTTGTCGGTGTCGGAAAAGACGCTGAAAGAATTATTTATGAAAATGTAAAAGACGGGGAAGTCCATCTTGCAAAAAGCCAGACTGAGCTTGCTGAGGATGTAATCAATGATGAGGCTAAAGTTTCTCAATTTTTCGGCGGATTTTTCGGCAATTCCAAAAGTATTTTCGGCAAGAAAAAAGGCGACACTATGGCTTAATTCGTATGAAAAAGATTTGAATGCGCCCGAAAAATTTTGGCGGGCGCATTGTGTAGGTTTTAAAAAAAGCGGGAATTTTCCCGCTTTTTTTGTTTAATTTTTATTTCTGCATCAATTATTGAATTGCAACTGACTGCCCGTTTGTCATTTGATTAAGAACATCAATTGCTTTTAAAAGCTGAACGTCTTTTTTGTTTTTGACGTCTTCTTCAGTCAATTCAACAACGATATCGGGTGTTATGCCTTTTTTGTTGATATCTGTTCCGTTCGGTGTGAGGTATTTTTGGATTGTGATATTGATACCTGCTTCATAGGGAAGTTTGTTGATTTCCTGAACAAGCCCTTTTCCGAAAGATTGTTCGCCGATAATTACGGCTCTATGGTTGTCTTTCATTGCTCCTGAAAAGATTTCGCTGGCAGAAGCCGAACCTTTGTTAATCAAAACAACAACCGGTTTGCTTGTTATAACTCCACGGTTTGCACGTGAAGTTTCTTTGTAGCCGTCACGGTCAACCGTTGAAACTATTGTGCCGCCGTCAAGAAACATATCTGATATATAAAGCGCATTGCTTAAAAGACCGCCGGGGTTTGAGCGAAGGTCAATAATGTAGCCTTTTTTGTTTTGTCCCTGTTCAAGAATTGTTCTAAACTCTGCAGCTGCGTTGCGGCTGATGAACGAACTAAGTCTGATATAGGAAATATCTTCCGGAACTTTTGTTTCAAGAGGAGTTTTAAGAGATATTGATTTTACCTCAATTTCGGCACGGGTAATGGTGTAGTTTTTAGGTTCCATATCTTTGCGTTTGATAAGAAGCGTTACCTGAGTGCCTTCTTTGCCGCGGATTTTATCGGCGGCTTTATCTACCGTGATACCTTTTGTTGAAACACCGTCAATTTCGAGGATTTCATCATCTGCCTTTAACCCTGCTTTTTCAGCCGGTGTGTCCTCAATCGGTGCAATTACCATCAACTTGCCGTCTTTAACTCCGATTTGAATACCGATGCCTTTTAAAGAACCTTTGATTGAATTTGTTTCTTCCGCAAACTCTTTTGGATCCATAAATTTGGTGTAAGGGTCATTCAAACTTGCAACCATTGTGTTAATCGCAACATAGGCATCTTCGTTTGTTGTTATATAATTGTCATATTTGTGGCGCCATTTGCTCCAGTCCTGCTCATTGTTTGTCTGGTCAACAAATTTTGTATTAATCAGCCTCCAGACATTGTCATACAATTCCACGGGAGTATAGGCAAATACGTTATCTCTGATAATCCAGCCGAACAGGATTACGAAAACGCCCATAAAGATAAAACTTTTTTTCATAATGTTTCTCATTCTTTAACTTTTTCCTCCAAATTACTCATAATTTCATTACCTGTTATATAACCTGTATTTACCATGATGTTTTTTATTAAAATTTGTTTCATCTTTTGTAAAACAGTCGGATATTGAACTTATAAGTATATGAATATTATATCATAGTTGTATTTAAAAATCAGTTTCCGTCAAAATATTTTAAAATTTCGTTATCAAACATTTTGTATTCTTTTACAACCGCACAGTCAACCGGCAGTATGAAGATGATGTTTTCCGCCGTTGCTTTTTTATCCGTTTTCATAACAGAGATTACTTTTTTAATGTCAAAATCGGGAATTTTTTTGAAATTGTATTTTTTAATTAAATCTTCTGCAATATATTTGTAACTTTCGACAATAATTCCCATTTTTTGAGCCATGTCAAAAGCAAATTCCATTCCTTTTACAACGGCTTCACCGTGAGTGTATTTTTTGTATTTAGTAAGTTTTTCGACTGCATGAGCGTATGTATGTCCAAAATTCAGAATTTTGCGCAACCCGCCTTCTTTTTCATCCTTTTCCACAACAGATTTTTTAAGAGAAATGCATATATTTATTAAATATTCAAGGGTTTTGTTGTCTTTAGCAAGGATTTTATCAGAATTCAGCGAAAGAAAATTGATAAGATTAAATTCTTCATCACATTTACAGCTTTTTTCAATAAAGGCGTATTTGACAACCTCGCCGAGTCCTGTTTTAAGCTGTCTTTCATCGAGTGTTTTTAAAAAATTGGTATTAATGAAAACGGCATCCGGCTGATAGAATGCTCCGATTAAATTTTTGCCGTAGCCGGTGTCAATACCTGTTTTGCCGCCGACAGAGCTGTCTACGCATGCAAGAAGGGTTGTCGGAATCTGGATTAAATGAATTCCCCGCATATAAGTTGCCGCAGCAAAACCCGCTATGTCGCCGCAAACTCCGCCGCCTATTGCAATTATAAAATCATTTCGTGTAAGTTTTAGTTTCAGTGCGGCGGCGAGAATTTTTTGATAGGTTTTGAAATTCTTTTCTTTTTCACCGTCTTTAAGAATAAAAATCCGTTCTTTCGGCAGGTTCAAAAAATTTCCGTAAAGTTTAAAGACTTTTTGGCTTATTACCGCAAGTATATTGTTTTTGCCTGTTATTTCAAGGACTTCATTATAAAGTTCAGGAATGTCGTTATTGTTTATTTTTATCGGATAATTTTTTTCGGATGCATTAATTTTTACGTTCAAATTAATCATTTGCAGCTCCTGAGGATTTCCTGCGCAACATCATAAGGTGTTTTGTTGTCGGTTTCAACGGTATAGTTTGCAAGTTTGTAATTCTTTTCTCTGAGAGAAAGAATATGTTGGATTTTTTCAAGTGAAAAATGCTTTTTTAAAAGCGGTCTGTGAGTTTCTGCCTTTATTCGTTCAAAAATAGTTTCAGGTGAAGCTTTTAAAAATATTACGGTCGAATTTTCAAGAAAACGTCGTCTGTTATCGGGGTTTTCAAATGCGCCGCCGCCTGCGGAAATTATTTGAAAATCAAATGCTGTAAATTGTTTGATTTTATGGATTTCCAGCTCTCTAAAATGCGGTTCGCCGTATTTTAGAAAAATTTCCGAAATTTTTTTCCCCGTACTTTTTTCAATCTCATCGTCAATGTCGACAAGCCGGTATTCAGGCAGAAGTTTTGAAAGCTCTTTTGCCGTGGTCGTTTTGCCGCACCCCATCATTCCGATAAGCGTAATATTTTTCTTCATAAAATAATTGTACATTAAAAAAATTAAATACGTCCGTATTGTTAAAAAATCTCAATAGGCTGTTAATCCCGATTAATAATCTCACGTTTTTGTAGGATTGAACAAATTAATAAATCCGTATAATTATATATAAACGGAATTATCCGCAAATATTTGAGCCGGATTATCGGATGCAGGTATGGAAGAATTTTCAGTCTTCACACCGGATAACATAAGGGCAGAAAATATACCGGAACAGATAATTCTAAAAAAATTAAGGAATTTTATGTTTCTTTCAGAACACGTTCAGGCACTTTTTAAAGCTGCAAAAACCTATGTAGTTGCACGTAACTATCGGGAACTTGAAGTTCAGCATATTATGCTGGCGCTTTTTCTGGATCAGAATGATTTGCCCGTAATTCTTCTGGATAGAGTCGGTCTGGGCGGTGATTTTAAAGACAGATTTAACAGGTTTGTAAAAAAATACCCTTATTTTCCCCGCGGGCAGTTTGAACCGATAAAGTTTTCGTCAGGTGTAATCAATCTTACAAAAATCGCAGAACGTGAAGCCGCTGATTTGTGTGATGAAGAAGTTGATGTAGAACATTTGTTTCTTGCTCTTTTCAAAATCAACAACCCTGAAATGGATTTGTTTTTTGCGGAAAACAGGGTTAATAAAACCGTGCTTTACGAAAAAATGCTAGCGGAAGTAAAGAACATAATAAGCGTTGACGAAAACGGCAACGAAACCCGCAAACACGGGGCGGATAAAGCAATTATATTAAACAAAGATGAAGGAAGCGGAAGTATGGATAATAACGAAAATTCTTCACAAAATCAAAAAGAAACGCCTGAGGAGGCACTTAAAAAATATACAATTGACCTTACGGAGCTTGCAAAAGAAGGAAAACTTGATCCCGTTCTCGGGAGGGATGATGAAATCCGCCGCACAATACAGATTTTGAACAGACGCTCCAAAAACAATCCGGTTATAATAGGTGAACCGGGGGTGGGTAAAACCGCAATTATAGAAGGGCTTGCACAAAGAATAATTACAGGGGATGTTCCTGAAAGTTTAAAGAATGACAAAATTTATTCTCTTGATTTGGGAGCACTTCTTGCCGGCGCATCCTTTAGAGGTCAGTTTGAGGAAAGATTTAAGACAGTTTTAAAGGCAATCGAGGAGAATAGCGATGATATAATGCTTTTCATAGATGAAATCCATTCAATTATGGGGACAGGCTCGGCTGACGGCTCGGCTGATGCCGGAAACCTTTTAAAACCTATGCTTGCCCGCGGCACAATAAGAGTTCTCGGGGCAACGACAATTGATGAATACAGAAAATATATTGAAAAAGACAAAGCTCTTGAACGCCGTTTTCAGCCGGTTATTGCGGATGAACCTTCAATTGAAACCACGGTAAGTATTTTAAGAGGATTGAAAGAAAAGTATGAAGGGTTTCATTGTGTCGGGATTACCGATGATGCAATCGTTGCAGCTGTAACGCTTTCCGACAGATATATTTCGGACAGATGTCTGCCAGACAAAGCAATAGACTTGATTGACGAAGCTGCATCTGCGCTCCGTATTGAAATCGACACAATGCCGGAGGAAATTGATACTTATATAAGAGAAAAAATGCAGCTTGAAATGGATAAAAAAGCACTTGAAAAAGAAACTTCGGCAGATACAGGCAAAAAGCTGGAAAAAATTAATAAAAAAATCGATGATTTGGACGGAAAAATTGCAAAATTGAAGGAACAGTGGCTTAAGGAAAAGAAAGTCATAGAATCAAGTGCTGCCGTAAAACGAAACATTGAAAAACTGAAAATTCAGATTGAGCAATTTAAGAAAAACCCCACAATGAGTGCGGCTTTGGAGGCAAAATATTCGCAAATGCTTGATATGCAGACAAAACTTAAAGCTCTTTCAAATTCAAACAGAAAATGTCTTTTAAAAGAACAAATTGACGGGGATGATATTGCTGCAATTGTTGCAAAGTGGACGGGAATTCCGGTAAACAGGCTTCAGGAGGATGAGAGCAAAAAACTTATCGGAATGGAGGAAGTCATGCATAAACGGGTAATCGGGCAGGATGAAGCCGTTAAAAAGATTGCAAATGCAATTCGTCTTGCACGTTCCGGCTTGAAGGATCCAAAACGTCCGATTGGAACATTTTTATTTTTAGGGCCGACAGGTGTCGGAAAAACAGAGCTTGGCAAAACTCTGGCGGAAATACTTTTTAATGATGAGGATGCGCTTATCAGGATTGATATGAGCGAATTTATGGACAAACACAATATTTCCCGTCTGACCGGTGCAACAGCAGGGTTTGTCGGATATGAAGAAGGCGGTCAGCTGACGGAAGCGGTTAGACGCAAACCTTATTCCGTTGTGCTTTTTGACGAAGTTGAGAAGGCGCATCCCGATATTTTCAATATAATGCTGCAGATGTTTGATGACGGAAGGCTTACGGACGGTCAGGGGCGGCTTATTGACTTTAAAAATACGGTTTTAATCATGACAAGCAATTTGGGAAGCAGTATTATTCTGGACGAAAACCTTGATGAAACACAAAAACGTGAGGGTTTGGACAGAGCATTAAAGGAAAAGTTTAAGCCTGAATTTATCAATAGAATTGATGAAATTATAATGTTTAAGGCATTGACGCATGACGAACTTGCACAAATCGTTGATATTCAAACGGCTTCATTGAAAAAGCGTCTTGCTGTACAGGATATTGAACTTGTAATAAACGATGATGCGAAAAAGTTTCTTGCAGATGAAGGGTATGAGCCGCTTTACGGCGCACGTCCGCTTCGCCGTGTAATCAGGAATTATCTTGAGATTCCGCTTTCCATGAAAATTCTTGAAGGCGGGTTTGTTAAAGGCGACAAGATTACAGCCGGCTGTGATAACGGAAAGATTGTTTTCACAAAATAATCGTCCCGTTATCTTAAAGTCCGACCCGAAATTCGGAATGACCTTTTCTGTTATCCGGATACTTCCGTCAATTAGTACGAAAGATAATCAACGACTGCTTTTGCAAAGTTTTTTGCAGACTGAAAGTTCTGTCCCGTAATCAGGTTTCCGTCCGTGATAATATTTACCGCACCGGGTTCATCCTCAATAAAATCGGCGCCTTCATCCATCAAAGCATCCTGCAGAAAAAACGGAGTCAAGTTATCTTTTTTGTAAACTCTTTCTTCTTCATTTGTAAAGGATGTAAGTTTTCTCCCGCTGACAAAAGGAATTCCGTCTGATTTTGCGGGCAGAAATCCGGCAGGACCATGGCAAATAGCTGCAATAAGTTTTCCGTCACGGTTAAATTCGGTTATTATTTTTCCTAAAGTTTCGCTTTTTGCAAGGTCAAACATAGGCCCGTGTCCTCCGGGAAGCACAATTGCATCAAATTCGCCGTAATCAATCGTATCAAGGGCATCTGTATCATTAAGCGCTTTTTTCGCATCATTCCATATTATATCCTCAAAAAGATTTTCACTCTCCGGATCAATCGGTGCAATTTCGCCGGTCAATGTTGCAACTTTTACCTCAAATCCGTTTTTCACAAATTCATTATAAGGTACCGCAAATTCCTCAAACCAGACCCCTGTTTTCGTATGGTTTTTGTCGTTAAATTCACAAACGTTTGTTACAACCATTAAAATCTTCGAAGGTTTTTCTGGTGTTACTTCCGCAATCATTTCCTCCTCAATCGTCAAATTTTCCTGTTCTGTCATAAAGTCCTCCTTTTTTATTATTAATATTTACCGGTGGAAAAATTTTATTAATAAGTTAATCAGGCAATTTTTCCGATACGTTTGTTTAATGCAGCATAGAAATTTTTATGGTATGATTTGGGAAACAAAATGAACTTTTATTTATCAAAATTCGTTTCATTTTTGTAGGAGACAGGAGTAAACTTATGAAAAAAATTTTATCTTTAATTATGCTTTTCGGAGTATTTTTAGCAACGGGAATACAGGCTTTTGCAGACGATTCGGCTGCGGCAAAGGCGTTTTTTGAAAGTTATGTAAATGCCGCAAACACATACAGTCCGACAATTGAAAAAATGTATTCGCCAAATGCCAAAATAATCCGTCAGGTGGTAAAACCCGATGGTACACTTGTTGATGTTACAACCGATACGGCAACTTATATCAAACAAATGAAACTGGGTCAGGCAGGCGCAAAACTCCGTAATTATAAAAACACATACACTGATATAACAGTTGCAAAAGCCGGCGACGGTTACAAGGTAAGTTCTCTCCGCCAGCCATCCGGTGAAAATTACAAGCTTAAAACATACATGATTGTTAAAAAACAGCCGGACGGGAAATGGCTTATAACAGAGGAAATGATGCAGACAAAACAGCAGATTTTCTTAAAATATGCAAATAAAAAATAAGATTACATTTCAAATTCGGGGAAAAGAATATGTATGAAAAATTCAGATTTTTAACAGCCGGCGAAAGCCATGGCAAATGTTTAACCGCAATAATTGAAGGTTTGCCGTCAGGGTTTATCATAGACCCTGACTTTATTAATGGGGAACTTAAACGGCGTCAGGGCGGATACGGTCGTGGAGGGCGCATGCAGATTGAATCCGACACAGTTGAAATCACATCAGGAGTCAGATTTGGCAAAACAACCGGTGCTCCTTTGACGCTTGTAATTTATAACAGAGATTTTGAAAACTGGGAAAAAATTATGAGCATTCACCCCGAAGATGAAACAGATGAAAAATCTTTCACAAAATACCGCCCCGGTCATGCGGATTATGCGGGTTCTGTCAAATACAACCATAAAGATTTGCGTAATGTTCTTGAACGCTCAAGCGCCCGAAAAACCGCAATTGAAACAGCCGTTGGTGCTGTTGCAAAACAAATTCTTGAACAATTCAATATTCGTGGTTATTCAAGAATTTTGCAAATCGGAAATACAAAAAATAAAGACGAATTCCACACGGAAATCGACAGAGCAAAAGAAGAAGGCGACACTCTCGGCGGAAAATTCGTTGTAATTTATGAAAATATGCCGGTCGGTCTTGGTTCATACGTGCACTGGGACAGAATGCTTGACGGACGGATTGCGCAGGCCGTAATGAGTATTCCGGCTGTCAAAACCGTTTCAATCGGCAATCATCATTCCTACAAACTGAAGGGAAGCGAGTTTCATGACGAAATGTTCATCGAAAACGGTAAAATTGTGCGTGAAACCAACAATGCAGGCGGAATTGAAGGCGGAATGACAAACGGTGAAAATCTGCAGATTTTTGCCTCTATGAAACCAATTCCGACACTGCGAAAACCGCTCCGTACGGTTGACGCAGCTGATATGAGCGAAACCGAAGCTCATTTTGAACGCTCTGACACATGTGCTGTTGAAGCCTGTGCGGTTGTTGCAGAAGCAAGAATTGCCGCTGTTCTTTTAAACGAAATTCTTTTAAAATACGGCGGTGACAATTTTGATGAAATTATGAGAAATTTTAAATAATATAATCATTAATAATAAATATACAATCAATTTCCGGTATTGTCTGACATACCGGATTTTTTATTTGTTTAAAATGTAACAAAATGTAAATATAAATTTCAAAATGGCTGAAATCCTATCCTAATGTTCGGTATGGTATGGTATGGTATGGTGCAGGCAGAGCAACTTTTTTAGCCTTTTTGTGTTTATAAATGGGTAAGGGGAATTTCAATTATACAAAGTATGGAAAAATTTAGGAAAAAACAAAAAGGAGTAAAGAATTATGGTTTCAATTCCAAAAATTATCAATGCAATTTCAAAATTACAGGGAAGTAAAACTAAGGTTACACTTGGTGCTAAACAATTAAAAATGCTTGCACAAAAAGAAAAAGGCGTTGCATTTGTTCTGGACAACATGAAACTGAAAGATCCGAAGTTAGATTTGGCATATCAGGCAAAATCCAATTATAATGTTGCGACATTCAGACTTCGTGACGGAAAAGAATCAGTAGTAAACGGCGCTGTTTCAGTTCAAAATCCCGGAACAACGGAAAGCATTATCAAATACCGCTTGAATGTCGGCGAAAATGGCAATGCTCTTCGTACAAGCGGATTTGCGGATTTTGGCAAAGAACTTGATATTGATGATCAACTTGTATCAATCTTAAGAAAAAACAAAAGAATATCAACTGAAACAAAGTCAGGCTCTGCAGCCAGACATACCATGGAACTTAACGAAGATGAATTAACAAAACTTGCAAGCCAATATACCGGAACATCGGAGGAAACAATAAAAGGTACACTTCAGGGTTGGCAATCAACGGGCTGGCACATGTTAAGAAATTTCTTTGCAGGCAAACCGAAAGGTGCTGTCATTATGGAGGCAGCAGATGAACTTCCGCAAATGAAATATTTTGATAAAGAGGCATTTAAGAGTCTTTTCGGTATTGGCAGAAAGGGAAAAGATTTAGAACCCGGCAAACTTATAAACAAAGTTGGCGATTCTAAAATGTCAGGCAGCGTGTCTAAAAACATACATGCAGACGTGTCAGATATTGATGATTTTTTAGCGAAAAATTCTTCAAAGCTTAGAGAAAGTGATATTAAAAGTTTAGAGGATTGGATTCAAGAACTTAACGGAGATTTGATTAGGGTTAAAGATCAATTTGCCGCAGCAACAGATGAGATTGAAAAAGTTCAGCTTGCGCGTGAATATAAAAACATTGAACGTAGACTTCAAAATAGTGAAATGGAGTTAAAGTGCTTAAATGCCACTATAAACAAAGTTGACGATTCTAAGTCTATAAACATACATGCAGACGTGTCAGATATGGATGATTTTATAGCGCACAATTCTTCAAAGATTGAAGGAGGTGTATTTAGAAAAACGGATGGTTTTATTCAAAAAACTAAAATACGTTTGACTGAGATTAAAGAAAAATTTGCCGCAGCAACAGATGACGTTGAAAAAGCTAAGCTTGTGTTTGATTATCAACTGGAGATGCATAATCTTAAAAAGTTTGAGGAGTCTATGAATCTCATAAAAGAAGGTAATTTTGAGAAAGCTTTCGAAAAATTGGGTTTAGTAATCGGCTAGATTTCCTGTAAAGATAATAAAAAACATTGTCGGGTGAACAAAACCCGACATTGTTTTTTTTAGGATTTTATCAACGGGTTGAAATTTTTGAAAGATAAGTTATAATAATAAATAAGGGCGAGAGGATTGCCGTCCTCTCTTTAAAAGCCCCCTAGTTGTTTTTGAGAACTAGCATAATCAATAAGATTATAGCTAGTTCTTGTGTGTTAACAACCATTTTATCACCCCCTTCCCTGGTATTCAAATTTGCAGTTTGTGCCATGAAGTAAGATGAACAAGGGCTTACCCTAAGTATTATTATATAAAAATAAATATTTCCGGTCAATATTTATGGAAATATTATTAATTTATCAAGCTTTTATTCAATCTCTTGCAGTTCGGGATTTTCTCAATATAATAAAATTATGAAATACAGAGATAACGTGCGCAATTTTTGTATTATTGCCCACATAGACCACGGAAAATCAACACTTGCCGACAGACTGCTGGAATTTACAGGTACAGTAGCCCAGCGGGATATGCAGGATCAAATTCTTGACAGTATGGATATCGAGCGTGAAAGAGGAATTACTATCAAACTTAACGCCGCCCGCATGAATTACAAGGCAAAAGACGGCAAAGATTATATTCTCAACCTTATCGATACCCCCGGACACGTTGATTTTTCCTATGAAGTTTCCCGCTCTCTTGCAGCATGCGAAGGTGCTCTGCTGATTGTTGACGCAACTCAGGGGGTTGAAGCGCAGACTCTGGCAAACGTTTATCTTGCAATTGAACAAAATCTTGAAATAATTCCCGTTATTAATAAAATTGACCTTCCGTCCGCGGATGTCGAACGTGTAAAAGCTGAAATTGAGGAAGTCTTGGGAATTGATGCCTCTTATGCAATTCCGGTCAGCGCAAAGGCGGGTATCGGTATTGAAGATGTACTGGAAGCCGTTGTGGATTTGATTCCGCCGCCTGCGGATACAACAGAAAAACCGTTGCGGGCGCTGGTTTTTGACAGTGCTTATGACCAGTATCTCGGGACGCTTTGTTTCTTCAAAATTATTGACGGCAAAATGCGCCTCGGTGATAAAGTCAAATTTATGGCATCAGGCAAAGAATATGAAATTGTGGAACTGGGGTATCTAACGCCTTCCAGAGTGCAGGTTGATGAACTTGTGTGCGGAGATGTAGGATATTTTGCGGGTTCAATCAAAGAACTGACACGTTTTGTCGGCGATACGATTACAACCGTGGAAAGTCCTGCAAAAGAACCGCTTCCGGGGTATAAGGAAGCACTTCCTATGGTATTTTCAGGCATGTATCCGGTTGATAATGACGATTACCACAACTTAAAAGAGGCTCTGGAAAAACTTAAACTGAATGACAGCAGTATTACCTTTGAACCCGAAACATCGAGCGCTCTCGGTTTTGGTTTCCGCTGCGGATTTTTGGGAATGCTCCACATGGAAATTGCTCAGGAGCGGCTTGAAAGAGAATACAATCTTGCGCTTGTTACAACAGCGCCTTCCGTTGTTTACCATGTTTACAAAACCAACGGCGAAATGGTTGAAATAGACAACCCTGCAAATCTTCCGCCTGCTCAGTACAGAGATTATATAGAAGAACCCTATGTAAGAGTGCAGATTATCACGCCCAACGATTATGTCGGAACTTTGATGGAACTTTCGCAGGCAAAACGGGGAATTTTTGTAAATATGCACTACATTGACAAAGTTCGTGCAAGTCTTGAATATCAAATTCCTTTGAGTGAAGTTATCACAGACTTTTATGACCAGCTTAAATCCCGTTCAAAAGGGTATGCAAGTATGGATTACGAATTTTGCGACTACAAACGTTCAAAACTGGTAAAACTTGATATTCTTCTTGCAAATGAAGTTGTTGATGCGCTTTCGGTCATCTGCCATGAGGACAGCGCATATTATATAGGTCAAAAACTTACTGCAAAATTAAAAGATATAATCCCCAGACAGCTTTTTGAAGTACCAATTCAGGCGGCTATTGGCGGGAGAGTAATTGCAAGAACAAATATTAAGGCAATGCGCAAAAACGTTCTGGACAAATGTTACGGAGGCGATATTTCCCGTAAACGCAAGCTTCTTGAAAAACAAAAGAAAGGTAAAAAACGGATGAAATCTGTCGGCCGTGTTGAAGTTCCGCAGGAAGCCTTTATGGCAGTTTTAAGCCTTGATGAGGATTAATTAATCCAGTAAACCTCTTTTCATGGCTTCCCGTGTTACATCTATTCTTGTTTTAACGTCAAATTTTTTGATGATAGCACTTACATGCGCCTTTGCAGTTGACAGAGAAACCGATAAAGTTTCGGCTATATGCGGATTTGAATAGCCCGCAATCATTAATTTTAAAACTTCCCTCTGTCTTTTTGTCAAATATATTATTCTATCATCATTATTTGCCACAGCTGATTCTACTCCTCAAATTTGTAAATTGTTAAGTTTATACTATCAAAACATAATCAAATTAATATTAGTCATTGGTCTAATTTTTGACTAAACAGCTCTTTTAGCCTGAAATTTAGTTCTAATGACCGGTATCTATTGTTAAAAAATGTTACGAATTTTAAAAAATATATAAAGAACACGCAATTTGTATATAAAAAAATACTTTATATAAACAAGAGATGAAAGTTAATTAATAGGAATGAGTATAAAAATATGTAAACATTTGTAACGAGGATGGATAATTTCTTAAAGATAATTAAAGACTATACCGATTAGATGTATGTGAGTAATTAAGAAAAAGAAAAGAAAAGGAGAATGAGATGACAGGTATCTACGGAGATTACAACAACTTTAACAACAGCATTTACCAATCAAACAGTAAAAAAGATGTTGAAAAGAAGACTGTTGAACACAAGTCAAATGAACCGATTGATTTTGGCACCAAAAAAGAAGTCGGCAAAGAATTGGGATTTGACGCATTAAATACAAGCGCTTCTGTATACGGAAAAGCAATTCAATTGTCAGGCAACTTCACGATTGACAAAGGATTTTTCAACGGACTTTCTAAAAAAGAACAGGCTGCGTTGGAAAAAGAATTGAATACACCGGGAGTTGCATCAAGAGTAAGCAATTCAGCTGTAAAATACTTTGCTGCAATTGAAGGCATTCATGAATTTGTATAAACACAAAATTTAGAAAGATTTTATAATCCTGCGGGCGATTTGCCTGATAAAGGATACCGTATCTCATTTTTACTGCAAAACTTATAATAATGCATTTACTCACACTATTTTCAGGCACTTTTCAAAAAAGTGCCTTTTAATTTGCAAAAATTTATGTTATTATAGTTATGAAAATATTTTAAGCAAGAGGAGCAAAAAATGGTAAAAAAGCAGACTATGATTGAAATTCAGGGGGGGGGGGGCAACCCGTAAAACAGGCTCCTGTTGTGATTTAGACTTATGTCATAATCTCAAAATGACATGTCATAGCTCTTTTGACGAAAAAATAGAGTGTCACCCTGAACTTGATTCAGGGTCTATTAAGATAGGAAAAGATTCCGGCTCGGGAGCCGGAATGACGGGTATAGAGTCAAACATCCTTCGCCCCGCAATCCGGAGTGACGAAGGCAGCCGGATGTCACGCACTCCGTCCCGTCACTCTGACGAAAGTCAGAGTCTATCAATGCCGGTTAATTCAATATGTCATTCTGAACTTGTTTCAGAATCTCTAAATAAAGAAATAGATTCCGGCTCGGGGGCCGGAATGACGAAACCGTTACCTGTGTATTTGCCATGTCATTCAGAGCTGGCTGCAAAATCCGTTGAGACAGGGTCGAAACGTGATTTTATGCCCCTACCTGGTGACTCAGAATCTATCAATGCTGATAGAAACAACCTACGCCGCATAGACCGGACTGACCAATCAAGCCGCAATGCAGCCTTTACACTTGCAGAAGTCCTGATAACCCTCGGCATAATCGGAATAGTCGCCGCAATAACTCTGCCGTCACTGATTGGCAGATGGCAGGAAAAAGTTCGTCAGGCACAATTCAAAAAAGCCTTCAATATAATTAATGTAGCCACTCAAAAAACTACTGCGGATCTTGGCTATGTTCCCGGATGTTATTACTGGGCTAAAGGTGATAGCCCTTATCCTGCTCTGGAGTGCGAAAGACAGGAGGACGGCAATTGTATTTACAAATATCCTGATGGTGATACACCTTCGGATTATCACGGCCCTAATGTTGATTGTAAGGCGTTTTATGATGCTTTTGAAAAGAATTTAAACATCATCCAGCGCTGTGAGCATGCGGAAGAAGACGGCTGTACAGTGCATTATAAAGGTTCGGATACAATTTTAAAAGAAAGTGATGACTCTCTTACGGAGGAAGAAATAAACGCTGCAACAACCGGAGACCCTGCAAAACGTGAGGAAAATTTTAACAAACTAAAAGCTATTGTTTTGATTGACGGTATAACAATATTAGATTATCGCAACTACCATCCTTTTGTTGATATAAACGGCAAAAAAGGCCCGAACAAATGGGGATATGACCTGTTCAGGTTCGTACGGCGAGGTTCATCTAAAAAAGGAATTTTTATTGATACGGATGTAGGTCAAACTGTTGATAAAGGCGGGAAAACAGCAGCAGAAATGTATGAGCAGTCATTTTTGCATTGATTTACAAAATTGATTTTTTGATTTATTCTTTGATTGAGCCGTTAGTTATTCCGGCTGATTAAAAAAACTCAAAAAGGAGAGAAATTTATGATAAAAGTTGCTGTCTGCGGAGCTTTAGGCAAAATGGGAAAAGAAGTCGTCAATGCAGTTGAGGCGGCTGATGACATGGAACTTGTTGCAAAAATTGATATTGCGGCGGATGATATGTACAGAACCATTGAGGAAGCACAAAGAGTTGAAGATATTGACATTTTGATAGATTTTACCCAGCCAAAATCAATTTATCAAAATGCTCAATTCTGCCTGAACAACAACATAAAAATGATTATCGGAACCACAGGTTTGACCGATGAGCAGGTTGAAAATCTCCGTAAACTTTCAAATGAAAAAAATACAGGCTGCCTGATTGCACCGAATTTTTCAACAGGAGCGGTTTTGATGATGATGTTCGCAAAACAGGCGGCAAAGTATTTTGATAATGCGGAAATTATTGAGCTTCACCACAATCAGAAAAAAGATGCTCCATCAGGAACTTCAATTAAAACAGCTCAGATGATGGCGGAAGTTAAACCTGATTTTGCTTTGAACAATTCTGATGAAGTTGAAACAATTGAAGGCGCCAGAGGCGGAAATTCATATTCAAATATTCAGATACATTCAGTCAGAATGCCCGGCTATATTGCTTCTCAGGAAGTCATTTTCGGCTCCTCCGGACAGATTTTAACAGTGCGCCATGATACAATGGACAGAAAATGTTATATGCAGGGCGTTCTTCTTGCTGCAAGACATATTTATAAAAACAATGATTTCGTTTACGGGCTTGAAAATATAATGTAAATGTATGACATCAAAAAACTCTTTTCAAAGTAAAATATAGCTTTGAAAGGAGTTTTTTATGCCTGAATTTATGAATGTAACCAATATGTTTTTATCGGTCGGTATTTTTGCAACCGTGTTTTATATTTTGAAAATATGTTTGTTTTTATTTACCGGAGGAGATGTTGAAGTCCATTCGGATTTTACATCGCTTTCTGATACCGATACCTCATTCGATTTTATTTCAATCCAGTCTATTCTTGCATTTTTAATGGGATTTGGCTGGGCAGGACTTGCATGTTATACCCAGTTCCATTTAGGTACTGTAATTTCATGTATTTTTGCATTTACATTCGGTCTGATTTTTATGTTTCTGTCTGCGTATCTGATGTTCTTAATCAAAAAACTTGATAAAAAAGAGAAAATTGACCTTCAGAATTTTGTCGGAACAGTAGGACGTGCATACACCTCATTCAAACCACAAAGTCAGGGGCAGATTGAAATTACGCTTAATGAACAGCTTACGGTTGTTGACGCATTCAACATGACTGATGAGGAAATTAATGCGTTTATGCCGGTAAAAATCGAAAAAATAGAAGATAACAAAATTTATATTGTACGAGTTTAAATAAAAGGAGATGAAAAATGTTTTTAGACCCGAGTTTTATGGCATTTGTGGCGGTGCCGGCGCTGATTTTGATTGCGGCACTAATATTCGTTGCCAATCAGTACAAAAGATGTCCGTCAAACAAAGTTATCGTAGTTTACGGTAAAACAGGCGGAACTTCAACCGCAAAATGTGTTCACGGCGGCGGAACTTTTATAATCCCGTTAATTCAGGATTACGGCGTTCTTTCACTTGAACCAATGACAACAGATATAGATTTGAAAGGGGCGCTTTCAAAAGGAAATATCCGTGTAGCAGTTCCTTCAACCTTTACATTCGGAATTTCTACAAAAGAGAACATAATGATTAATGCAGCCGAACGTCTTCTTGGATTAACCAAACCGGATATTATAGTTCAGGCTAGCGATATTATTTTAGGTCAACTGCGTCTTGCAATTGCGACTCTTTCAATTGAAGAAATCAATCAGGACAGAGAAAAATTCCTTGAACAAATTAACGCAAACGTAAATACAGAACTTAATAAAATCGGTCTTGAAATTATTAACGTAAACATTAAAGATATTACTGATGAATCAGGCTATATCGATGCAATCGGAAGAAAAGCCGCAGCAGAAGCAATAAACAAAGCAAAAGTTGAAGTTGCACAACAGGAAAAACTCGGTGCAATCGGTGAAGCTGAAGCAAATAAAGAAAAAGAAGTTCAGGTGGCAGAACAAACCGCTCAAACCGAAATCGGTAAAACAAACGCTGAAAAAGAACAGCGTATAAAAACAGCAAGTCTTGAAGCTGAAGCGGTTGACGGTGAAAACATTGCAAAAGCAAACATTGCCGATTCAAATGCAAACCTTGCCGTTAAACAGGCTGATGCTTTAAAACTCGGTGAAGTTGCAAAAGCAAACGCTGAACGTGACGTTTTGATGGCGCAAAAGGAACGGGAAGAAGCAAGACTTAAAAAAGAAGAACTTGCACGTCAGGAAGTTGAAAAACTCAAAATTCAGGTAGAAGCTGATGCCGAAGCCGAAAAATTAAGACGTATTGCAAACGGTGAAGCCGACGCAATCAAAGCAAAATATTTTGCGGAAGCCGAAGGTGTCCGTGCAGTTCTTGAAGCAAAGGCAAAAGGTTACGACCAACTTGTTAAAATCAGTAATAACAAACCTGAAATTGCAACAAGTTTCTTAATGATTGAAAAAATCGAAGATATTGTCGCAAAACAGGTTGAAGCAATTAAAAATATCAAATTTGACAAAATTACTGTTTGGGACGGCGGTGCCGGCTCCAAAGGCGGAAGTACAACCGCAAACTTTATGAGAGATTTAATAAAAGCACTTCCCGCAATGCATGATCTTGCAGGTCAAGCAGGAATAGAACTGCCTCAAATTTTGGGAAAAGTCGCTTCTCAAGAAGACATTGAAGCAGAACCTGCAGCTGTTCAGGCACCTGCACCTGTTAAAAAGCAAGAAAAAGAACAAAAATAATTTCTACTGTAAAAGCAATCGGCGGCTGAAAATTCAGCCGCTTTTTTTTTATAAAATACTTGAATTTAATATCAAAAAATGATAAACTGGAATTAAAGAAAACAAGAGGAGCAAGAAAAGGTGAAAAAGCAGACTATGATTGAAATTCGGGGGGGGGGGGGCAACCCGTAAAACAGCTCCTGACAGCGATTTAACAATTAGTCATTCTGAGGACAAGGACAATTTAAGTCCAAAGATTGAAGAATTTTACGAAAAAATGATCCGTCATTCCGGACCAGATCCGGAATCTATCAATGCGGATAAAAACAGACTCCGGCTCGGAGGCCGGAATGACGGGCACAAAGCCAAACATCCTTCAATCCAAAAAGTGGCGTGCCAAATCAAGCAGCAAAGCCGCCTTTACGCTTGCAGAAGTTCTGATAACGCTTGGAATAATCGGAATAGTTGCGGCCATGACATTACCGACGTTAATAGTCAACCACCGCAAACAGGTAGCTTTAACCAAAATCAAACACACTTATAATATTTTAAGCAACGCTCTTGAACGTGCAAAGGTTGATTACGATACCGAAGTTAACAGCTGGTATATACCCACATCAGGCAGTCAGCTTGAAAAAAGTATGTTTTTTGTGGAAACATATATGCTTCCTTATTTGCAGGTGTTACATTATTGTAAAGATGAGCCGACAGAGCCGTATTGTTTGATTTGGTATGGCGATTTGAATGGTGCTGGGAAACAAACTTTGGGACCACGAAACAGCAACTTTGGTACAGCATTTGTTCTTAATAACGGTGCGGTGGTCGAGGTTACTGTTGGAGCGCTTTCAGCAGCCAATGAAGGTGATTCGTTAGATGAAACAATCAGCAGGGTAAAAATTACATTTGATATAGACGGACCACAAGGGTACAACAAAAAAGGCTACGATGTATTTATGATAGAACTCGGCGGGGCAGAAGGTCCAAATAAAAAAAATAATGCGGATAGAAATAAATTTCTTCCCTATATTTATGACACCTCAAAAGATTGTGATTATTATGTATCAAAAGTAAACCACGGCTGCAACAAAGATGCCACATACGGAGGAAGTATGTGTCTTGCCTATATCGTGTGCAACGGCTGGGATTTTGGCGACAAATACCCGTGGTAAATTGGAGTGTCACAACAAATAGGAGTTTTCCCTTAATTTTCGGGCAACGCTATTTAATAACTTCAATAAATTCATAATCCTGCAGATACGGCAGATGCGCCTCTGTTATAAGTTCTCCGGGCAGCAAAATCGCAATCCCCGGCGGGCATTCGGCAATTACTTCACCGGAAATCCGCCCGATTGCCTGTGATTTCGGTATGGTTTCTTTAGGTGCATAAAAACTGTCCTGAAGATTCATCTTGATTATCGGAGTCAGCATCGGCATGTGTTTTTTGTTTTCAAGATAGCAGATATCCGAATAATTCGTTCTGTCAATCTTGTAAAGACAATCAACAAGATATTTGATGTCATTTCTCGAATTGCCGAGATTGGACAAAATCAAAAGTCCAGCATCAGAGGCACTCTCAACTTCAATATTAAAGTCAATTTCAAGAATGGATTCCAATCTCTTTCCGGACAAACCGTCAGCTTTTATGAATACTTTTGTAATATCCGTTTTGTAGCCGAAATCCGGTTTTAAATGATGAATATGTTCCATATTATCGATTTCACGGCGTAAATATTTTGCATTTTCTACCGCCCGCTCAAGCTGTCTTTTCCCTCTTGAGCTTTCAAGATTTGCACGTGCGGCATCAAGGCTTGCAAGAAGAAGAAGCGATGGGCTTGTTGTATGTAAAAGTTTCAAAGCTTTTTCAACAGCATCCACGTCAAGCATTGAGTTTTCCGCAATATGAAGCATTGAACTCTGGCTCATTGAGCCGCCTGTTTTGTGAAGCGAATGAACAACCGCATCAGCGCCTAGTTGTAATGCAGGTGTCGGGAGATGTTTGTTGAAATTCCACAGACACGCATGAGCCTCGTCAACAATCAGCGGAACCTTATATTTTTTGCAAACAGATGAAATTGCCTTAATATCAGACACAACACCTTCATAAGTAGGATTTGTAATCCATACCATTGAAATGTCACCGTGTAGTTTCAATTGTTCTTCGACATTTTCAGGAGTTATATTTCCCCAGATACCCCAATCGTCAAAGCGTTCTGGTATAAGCCATAAAGGTTCTGCGCCGGAGATAATCATTCCGGTTAAAACAGAGCGGTGGCAGTTGCGGTTGGTTAAAATTCTTTGACCTTTCTTTGTCAATCCCATTGCAAGTGCAAGGTTGCCGGCAGTTGAGCCGTTTAAAAGAAAGAAAGTTCTTTTTGCTCCGAATGCTTTTGCTGCAAGTTCCTGAGCTTCTTTTATGGGGCCTGTTGCAGGGTGAAGTGTTCCAAGACCGTCGAATTCATCAGTCGTATCAATCATTAACGCTTTTTTGCCGATAAGTTTGCGAAAATCGGGCAGTGTGCCGTTTCCTTTTGTGTGACCGGGGATATGAAACTGATAGGTGGGGTTTTCATATGCCTTTTTTAAGGCTTCTACAATCGGGGCTTTTATTTTGACCGCACTTTTCGGGGCTGCGGTTTTTATTTTTTGTGTTACATCTGTCATATTTATAATATACAATAAAAAAACTATGAATTTCAATATCTTTTGTGTTATAATTAATATTTGTGAACAAGATTTTGCGAATAGCTCTGATAATAGTATTTTTGACCTCTTTGAACAATCTTTCCGCTTACGGCAGAACTTCTAAAAAAGCCCCGAATGATGAGGTCATTATTCTTGATGTGACGAAAAATGAAGCTTTGCCCGAGTCAAAAAACGAACAAAAAAATTCGAGTCTAATGCAAAAAATTAAAAATTACGATGCAAAAGATGTTGAAAAAGATACGGTTAACGATAACGTTGACGTTGAATTTTCAATTTTTGACAACTTGATTGATAAAGACAAAACTTCGGATCATCCGTTTAAAATAGAGGAGGAATCGCTTTTCGGGCGGATTTACAGCAAAAAACTTGAAAGAACATCAATTCCGTCATATCTTTTGCAGGATGAACTGACATTTCAGTATAAAAAGGGGCCGGTTGATAAAGTTCAATTTTACGGCGCATTTCAGGGAAATTTCAACGGACTTTTTGCCGGAAGTGATTATGACACAACTTATGATTTGAATATTTTTGAAGCTGGTGTTGCAGGGGATTTTAAAGACAAAAATACCGATTTCAAATTACAGTTTAATTTTAAGCCGGTCGAAGGGCAGAACTTTTTTCAAGGTTTTGTAACCGATGCCTATATAATGAATACGGCACTTCCACATCATAAGATTATCGTTGGTAACTCCCGAAATCAGGTTGGCGTTGACGGCGGTGCAAGTTCATATACCCTTCCATTTGCCGCACGCTCTCAAATTGCACGCAACTTCGGCAACACACGTGCCTTAGGTGTTCGGGTTGTCGGAAACTATTCGCTGATGGACTACAGTTTGGCGTTGAACAGTTCTGACAGATTTTTTCATGAATTTTTTGCGGGGCCTGAATTTACGGGCTGGGTAAATTTTAAACCGCTCGGCAAAACGGACGGGCGTTTCGGGCATCTTGTTCTGGGAACAGGTTTAAACGCAGGCCATAGAAACGAAAATTATACAGTTGGCGGAGCTTATGTCGGATATTCATATAGAAAATTCGCCGCAAATGCCGAATATTCAATTGCCGACGGCTACAACGGACGAACTTTCAGCACAAACCGGGCAACAGGTTTTTATACAACGGTAAGTTATCGTTTGACTCAAAAACTCCATGTGCTTGCCCGTTATGACCAGTTTGACCCAAACCGTGATATCAGCGGGGATTTGCGGCGGGAATATACGGCGGGCTTAAACTATTTTATTAAAGGTCAGGCTCTCAGGCTGATTTTAAACTACGTTTTCTGCGATAATGAAAATACCGAGGACAGCCACAGAATTATTTTAGGTACTCAAATTATTCTCTAATTCAATCCCCATGTTGCATAAATTTGGATTATACGATATAATATGTAAGATAAGGAGAATTTAGCAATAGATTTTTCTTTAAATGTACAAAATCAGGAGAACAACAATGTACCAAGACGAAACATTAGTATGTGAAGACTGCGGAGCAGAATTTGTCTTCACGGCGGGCGAACAGGAATTTTATGCGGAAAAAGGGCTTGTGAACAAACCCAAAAGATGTCCGGCTTGCCGCAAAACCCGCAGACAGAACAACAGAAGAAGAGGACCGAGAAAAATGTATGATGCCGTATGTTCAAAATGCGGTGCGCAAACTCAGGTTCCGTTCAAACCTATCGAAGGAAAAGAAGTCTATTGCAAAGATTGTTTTACAGCAATGCGTCAGGAAGCAGCAGCAGAATAATTTTATAATATAGATTTTTGGAAAAACGGAGCGCTCTTGCAACTTGCAAGAGCGCTCCGTTTTAGTTATGCCGGTACCTTCAGGCTCCGATACAGCTGTTTAAATACTCAATCGTGCTTATCTTTTCATCATAAAGATATTTGATGAAATTTAAATAAGCTGCATCATAAGATGTAATAACCAGATTTATCTCAAATCCGTCCGTACAAAAAGGTTCGTAATCATACACAACATAACTGTTATATTTACTTTTCCATTCTTTTCTTTCAATACGGCTGTTGTTCTCCTCGACAATATCTTCAAGCCAGGCAACAATATCTTTATTCACATTTTTCATTTCCATTCGATTGTATTTTCTGCAATCGTGGCAGTCATTTCCCATAAGCATAATATGTCCTCCTTGTCTAAGGCGGGGTTTGTTATATTTGAATTGTAAATGTTTTTTAATCTTAAATAATCCCCTGCAGGTATAAGAACATATAGTATTTTTTGCTAATTTCAGCATGTTCGTGATTCTATTACAAAGTTTAACATTTTGCCCGGCAGATTTGATTATGATATAATTTTGTAAGAATGGAGATTTTTAACGGATGAACTTAGCATTTATATTTACTGATATACCTATCTTAATTGTTTTGTCTACGTTTGTAGTTTCAATTATATTTTGTTTAAACAGGTATTTTTACGTAAGCAAGAATTTAAGAATATTCTATAAATTTTTAACAAATTTCAAAAAAACTGACTTAAACTTCAGATTTAAAGAAATTGATGAGTGGATGTCGGTAAACCCTTATGTTTCTGCCGCATGGCTGGAATTTAAAAACACTCTCGTATTTTCAGAATCCGTCGCACTAAGAGGACAAAATAACAACCTTACTTATAAAGAAGTTTCATCAACAGTTCAAAATGTTCAAACAACAGTTGATCCGCTTTACTTTTTCAATGAAGAGTCTTTGATTACAACAAAGTTTAACTCCAAATTTCTCCAAACGGTTCCGACAATCCTTACAGGCTGCGGTCCGTTGTTTACCTTCTTGAACATCGCAATTGCGTTCGGTAAAATCGACTTTTCATCTCAGGAAAAAACGATTTCATCAGTTGCAAACCTGATGGCATCAATGCAGGTTGCGGCTCTTGTATCAGTATTTGCGGTAGGTTCATCTCTTTTGTTCTTGATTATTGAAAAAATTACCTACAACAATATCTGCAAAAGATACCTTCTGAAATGTCAGGATTTAATTTCAAAACTCTTCGACAACGTTTCATCAGAAAAATTCCTGTTTGAACTTTTGCGTGAAACTAAAGTTCAAAACAACAGTTTGCAGCATTTAATCGCTCAAATGCCCGAAAGCTTTAAAGTCGCACTCAACTCCGGCATTGCCGCAAACCTTGTCCCATATCTTGAAAATCTGATTTTCGGAATCAACCTGATGAACAAACAGCTTAAAGAGGTTTCGAAAAAAAGCGGCGGCGGCGATGTTGTGGATGATATATTTTAGGGGAAGTACCGGATGGCAATTTTAGGCAAAAAAACGGCACAGGAAGAAGCAGCTGATAACATATTCTGGACAACGATGGCCGACCTTATGTTAGGTCTGGCAATTATCTTTATGACGTTGTTCGTATTTGCCATGACCGGTTTCACCCAGGAAACCGTCAAGCTTCAGGAAAGCCAGATGAAAGCGACAGAGGAACTTGCCGCAAAACTTAAAGAAGCTAAAATTGACGCAGAAATTGACAGACTGACAGGTAATGTGAAAATTTCAAACCTTGAACTGTTTGAACTTAACAGTTATACATTATCTCCTAAAGGCAAGGCTTATCTGGACAAATTTATTCCGATATATCTTGATACTATTTATTCAAAAGAAATTTTAAGGGACAATATTGCAGATATAGTAATTCAGGGGCATACGGATTCCCAGACTTACGCAGGATTAAAAACAAAAGACGAACAATATGCAAAAAATATGGAATTAAGTTTGTTACGTGCGAATTCTGTTGCGCAGTATGCCATATTGAAAACAAATTATGATAAACAAAACAGTGAAAAGTTCCGCAAAATGCTTGTTGTCGAGGGGAAAAGTTTTTCGGATCCTATCCTTGTTGACGGAAAAGAAGATTATGACAAAAGCCGGCGTGTTGAGTTGAAATTAAGAGTAAAAGCACGTAATTTTGCACAGGTATTCGGATTGAATTTCGGAAATGATTAATGAGCATGATATATTAGAAACCATAAATATGATAAAGCTTCACAATCTTGATATAAGAACAGTGACGCTTGCATTAAGTTTGCGAGATTGTATTGACCGTGATGTAGAGAGAGTCTGCGAAAATATTTACGAAAAAATCACAAAATACGCAAGAAATCTTGTTGAATATGCAAATGATTTGGAAAATGAGTATTCAATTCCGATAATTAATAAAAGAATCGCAGTGACTCCGATATCATTAATAGGCGAGGCTTGTAAAAGACCGGATTACGTAAAAATCGCAAAAACTCTTGATGTGGCAGGAAAAGAAGCGGGCGTAAATTTTATAGGCGGGTTTTCGGCGCTTGTCGAAAAAGGCTTTACAAAAGGTGACAGACTTTTAATTGAGAGTATTCCCGAGGCGCTTGCGGCAACGGATTTCTTGTGTTCATCGGTAAACCTTGCCTCCTCAAAAGCCGGTATAAATATGGATGCTGTTTTAAAAATGGCAGAAACAATTAAAAAATCGGCAGAACTTACGAAAGATAAAGATTGTATAGGGGCAGCAAAACTTGTTTGTTTTTGTAATTCTCCGGGTGACAATCCTTTTATGGCAGGTGCATTTTGCGGTATCGGGGAACCTGAGTGTGCTCTTAATGTAGGCGTTTCAGGACCCGGGGTAGTGAGAGCGGCAATTGAAGATTTGCCGGAGAATGCTGATATGAGTGTTCTTGCAAATAAAATTAAACAGGTTGCCTATAAAATTACAACAACCGGTGAACTGGTCGGGCGTAAACTTGCTAAACGTCTGGATATCCCTTTCGGCGTAATTGATCTGTCACTGGCGCCTACGCCTGCAATAGGCGACAGTGTTGCAGGAATTTTTCAGGCAATGGGGCTTGAGCATGCGGGTGCACACGGTACAACTGCCGCTCTTGCAATGCTTAATGATGCGGTTAAAAAGGGCGGTATTATGGCAAGTTCTCATGTCGGGGGACTTTCGGGCGCTTTCATTCCGGTTTCCGAGGATGCAGGCATGATTGAGGCGGCCGCACGAGGCTGTCTGACTTTTGACAAACTTGAAGCTATGACATCTGTTTGTTCTGTCGGGCTTGATATGATTGCAATTCCGGGTGATACACCCGTTGATACAATTGCGGGCATGATAGCGGATGAAATGGCTATCGGAATGATTAACAAAAAGACGACGGCGGTCAGAATAATTCCCGCAATAGGAAAAAATGTCGGGGATAGCGTTTGCTGGGGCGGCTTGCTCGGTGAAGCGCCGATTATGAATGTAAACGGACTGTCTTCTGCCGGTTTTGTTCGTCGTGGGGGTAGAATTCCTGCGCCAATACATTCGCTTAACAATTAATAACAAAGTTATATATTTTTAAAATAAACGGGTATATAAATTATATTGGTTGTGATTTTTGAGTATATCAATGGCAAAATCATTTAACGAACTCGGACAGAATTTAAAAGAATATATAATTGACTGTCATTCAAACTATAAAGGTTTGAAAAACGTTGCCATGGAAAGATATAACAACCTGAAATTATCAATGGAGCTTGAGATATATCAGACATTTCATCTGGTTATCAGGATAGGAATATCCGAGGCAGTAATGATTTTGCCGGAAGCCTGTGTTTTTACTGGAACGCTCGGAATGGATGAAAGATATGTTCAACGATGGCTTCAAAATGCCTTTATACAACAGGAATTAAATTCTCACTGGCGGAACTGCCAGTTGTATTCGGCTTAGAAATATGTTATAATGAAAACGTATATGAGATTGGAAGAGTAATATGGGTAAAACGTTCAACGAGCTGGCACTGGATTTAAAAGATTATATTATAGACAGGCATTCAAACTATCGAGGTTTGAAACACATGAGTATGCAAAGGTATAACAATCTTACTGTCAGCATGAATTCAAGACGGTATGCGCAGCAGCATGTAATAATCAGAGTCGGGATTTCCGAGGCTGCATTTTCATTTCCATACGTAAACAAAATCGACGGCGGGCTTGGAATGGACGAAAGATATGTAATGCAGTGGATTGGTAATGATGTTGTATTGCAGTCTTTGAATGACCAGTGGAAGATTATTAAACTTGCTGAATTGGATAACGCATAATTTTTTATGATTTTTTAGTCATTGATTTTGAGCGGAGTTTTCTGTGATAAGTTATGGCAAATCTGTGCGCTTCATCCCGTATTCTTTGAAAAAGAAACAGAGCACTGGAATTTTGCGGTAAAATAACGGGATTTGACTGTTTTGGAAGAAAAACTTCTTCATGTTTTTTGGCAAGGCTGACGACATCAATTCCTGTTACACCGAGTTCTTCAATAATCTCCATAACGCTTGACAATTGCCCCTTGCCGCCGTCAATAATCATCAAATCCGGTTTGTCCCAGTTTTTGTCGCCGAGATGTTTAAGCCGGCGGGTCAAAACCTCCTTCATTGAAAGGAAATCGTCGGGTTTTCCTTCTGTTGTTTTGATTTTAAAGCGTTTATATTCTGATTTTTTGCTCTGTCCGTTTATGAAAGTTATCATAGAGGCAACGGTGTTTGTGCCTTGAATGTGTGAAATATCATAACATTCAATTCTGTGCGGAAAGTTTTTGAGCCGGAGTTTTTCGGCAAGATAGGAGCCGATTTCGTTAAAATCTTCACGGATTTTTGACATTTTTTTAAGTTTTGCATTGTCAAGAACAACTTTTGCATTTTTGTCGGCAAGCATTTGCAATTCTTTTCCTTGAGCGGATTTCCCGTAACTTATTTTAACCTTCTTTTTCGCAAGAATTTCCAGCCACTCCTCATAAAGTGCTTTTTCACCGATTTTTTCAAGTTCGTTTGATACGATTTTGTCGGGATAACCTAATGTTAATGAGTTGTAATATTCTTTAAAAAATGTTGCGAAAAATTCGGTTTTATCTTCATCTTCCACCTCGTAAACAAAGTCTTTTTTGTCGATAAGACGACCTTCCCGCACCATAAGAATGACGATTGCAAAAATACCGTCTTCCGAAAGAAATGATATTATATCTTCATTAAGTTTAGTGTTTTCATAAACGACTTTTTGTTTTTCCAGCGTCTTTTTTAAATCCATGTAACTGTCACGAAGCCTTGCCGCTTTTTCAAACTGTTCGGCGGCAGCAAATTTTTCCATCTGAGCTTTCAACTGTTCCATTAGTTCGGATTGTTTGCCTGCAAGAAAAAGTTCTGCCTGATGAACAATTGCTTTATATTCATCGCTCGTAACTTTGTTCTGGCAGGGCGCCATACACCGTCCGATTTGATAATACAGGCATGGACGGTCTTTAAATTTAGGATTTTTGCACTGCTTTAGAGGAAAAATTTTTTTTAAAAAATCAAGCGTTGAATACATGGCGCGAACGTCTGTGTAAGGTCCGTAATATTTACCTTTTTCCGGATTGATATTTTTTTTGCGGACAACGGAAATCCTCGGGAAATCTTCATCTGTTATCAGGAAATACGGGTATTTTTTGTCGTCTTTTAAAAGAATATTGTATTTCGGCTTGTGTTTTTTTATCAGGTGGCTCTCTAATATCAGCGCTTCGACTTCCGTATTTGTAATAATATATTCAAGCCGCTCAATTTGAGAAACAAGAACCTGAACCTTAACACTGTCATGATGTTTTTTGTTAAAATAACTCATTACACGGCGTTTAAGAATTTTGGCTTTGCCCACATAAATAATTTCGTTGTCTTTATTGTAGTAGATATAGCACCCCGGAAGCGAGGGAAGCAATTTTAAACTCTGTTTCAAATTCTCGTTCATCATTATCATTATATCATATATTGAAAAATAAAGTCTGATATGATAACATAAAATTAATAAGAAATAAGGAGCAAAAAATGGTAAAAAAGCAGACTATGATTGAAATTCAGGGGGGGGGGGGCAACCCGTAAAACAGGCTCCTGTTGTGATTTAGACTTATGTCATTCTTCAGCCAAAGACAATTTAAGTCCAAAGCCTCTTAAAAAGACATGTCTTAATTCTTTTGACGAAAAAATAGAGTGTCACCCTGAACTTGATTCAGGGTCTATTACTGATAACAGACTCCGGCTCGGAGGCCGGAGTGACGAAGGCAGCCGGATGCCACGCACCCCATTCGGTCACTCTGACAGAAGTCAGAGTCTATCAATGCCGGTTAATTCATTATGGCACTTTTGGTGGCAAAAGTGCCTCAAAACCATCCGCCACGCTGCGTTCACTAATAATCTGCACGGCTCAACCCGAAAGCCGGCAAACTCGCTAATGCTCAGACAAAGCCGGCTTCTGTCGTATGTTTCGCCAGCAATTATTGTTCACTCCGCTATTGCGGCAAAATCATCATGTCATTCTGAGCTGGCTGCAAAATCCGTTGAGACAGGGTCAAAACGTGATTTTATGCCCCTACCTGGTGACTCAGAATCTATCAATGCTGATAGAAACAACCTACGCCGCATAGACCGGACTGACCAATCAAGCCGCAAAGCCGCCTTCACCATGGCAGAAGTTTTAATAACCCTCGGCATAATCGGAATAGTCGCTGCAATGACACTGCCGACATTGATACAGCGAAAACAGGAAAAAGTAACCGTAACCCGCCTTAAAAAAGCGTATTCAATACTATCGCAAACATACGACAGAATGGTTTACGAACTCGGTTCAGAGCCGAGGGACTGGGGTATGGGCGGTATGTATGAAGAAGAAACTCATATAATTCTTGCCAACAAATTTTTGCCATATCTGAATGTCATCCAAAATTGTATAGGAAAAGATAGAGATTTTGTTGCAAAACACTGTATTGATAATGAAAAATATGCAAATCCGAAAAATTATGCAAGTGTACGTCTTATAGACGGAATGACATTAATATTCAGAAACTGGACATCGACTTGTAATTACAACTTCGGGAATGAAAAACATCTTCAAAATGTTTGCGGTTCATTAATAGTAGACATAAACGGTCCCGGCTCGCCAAATTTAAATGGAAATGATATCTTTGTATTTTATCTGACAAATTACGGAATATATCCTGTTGGAACGCAGTTCGATACAGCTATACCCTTTAACAAATATTGTGACAAAGATACAGAATGGGGTAAGATTGTAGGCAGTTTCAATAACGGAGCTGGCTGTACCGCATGGGTATTGTACAACGAAAATCAGGAATACCTCAGATGTTCTGATTTGGACTGGAACGGTAAAAAGAAATGCCGCTAAAGTTTTATGCTCTGGGGTGCGCCTCGTTGTAAACTTCTTTTAAGTGCTGCGTTGAAACATGTGTATAAATCTGCGTGTTGGAAATGCTCGCATGACCCAGAAGCTCCTGAACAACCCTCAAATCCGCACCGTTTTCAATCAAATGCGTTGCAAAACTGTGACGGAAAACGTGAGGCGTAACTTTTTTGGGCAGAGCAATCTTTTCAACAACATCATTTATCACATTTCTTATGGTTTTGGTTTGAAGCCTGTAGCCTGTGTTATTGATAAAAACAGGCGAGCTTTCGGAAGGCTCCTCAAGCGGAAAACCTTTCGGAATAAGCGGTCTTGCCGTTTCAATATATCTTTCAAGATAGGATTTTGCCCTGTCTGTTACAAGAATAATCCTCTCTTTTGCGCCTTTTCCGAAAACCCTTATTTCATTGTTTTCAAGGTTTAAATCCCCGAAATTCAGCCCGCTTAACTCTGAAACACGCATTCCTGTTGCCCACAACAGTTCCAGAATTGCACGGTTGCGAAAACCCGAGGGTGTATCAATTTTAACATTGTTTAAAATACTTTCAACTTCATCAGGCGTTAAAAATTTCGGCAGGGATTTTGCCCGCTTCGGCGCTGTCAAATTCATTGCAGGATTTGACTCGACCTTTCGCTCCCGATACAAATATTTATAAAATGTTCTGATTGATGCAATTTTTCTTGCAATTGTGTTTTTTTTGTAATTAAATTTTTGTATAAAATGTAAATACTCTCTCACTTTAGAAAAGTTCACATCTTCACAGGATTGTTCGCCCATCCATATCAAAAATCCTAAAACATCGGAACAGTAGGCTTTTGCGGTATGCTGCGAAAAGTTTTTTTCAACAATTATATACGATTTGAAATCTTCTAAATCCTGTTTTGAATCTGAATTTAAACCCATCATTTACCTTATTGCTTTTTTCTAAAAGATATTATACAATAAGATTAAAAGTTTTAGAATAGTTAAAGTGAGATTAAAAATTAAAAATTCCAAAATGTAAAGCAGGAGAAAAGATGAATTGTAAAAAGTTAGTAATTGCTTCAATGATTTTCGCAAATATCCTATGTGCATCCAACGCTTACGCTGCTCAGGAACTTCAGGCGCAAGTCGCAAAAGCTCAGAAGAATTATACAAGTATTGAAAAATTGATTGAATACAACCATTATGAAGAAGCTGATGAAAAAATCAGAGAAATGCTGAACAAAAAGCCGAATGATATTGAGCTTCTGGCATTAAGATGTATTTCACGTGCCAAACAGCACAAGCTTGCACCGGCTCAGGAAGAACTTGACAGACTGCTTCCGAAATACCCTAACAACGCACAGCTTCACTATGCACAAGGTATAGTTTATCTGATGAGAACAACCTCATCCGATGTTACTTATATAAGAGATACAAGAAACTTAATTGAAAATGCAATAAAAGAATTTGTTGCGGCAGTAAACGCAGACAGCAATTATTATCAAGCTTATAACGCAATGGGCGTTGCAACTTTACGTCTGGGCAACAGAAGCGATGCCAGAGATTTGTTTAAAGTCGCAATGCAAATCAACCCGCAGTATGCAACAGCATACGATAACATGGGTAATCTGGAATTAATTGAAGGAAACCTCTCCGAAGCTGAAGAATATTTTAACAAATCTCTAAAACTTAACTCTCACAACCCGACAACGATGTATCATCTGGGACAGGTAGCAGTTCGTCAGCGTGATTTCAACAAAGCGCTTACATGGCTTAACCATTCAATCCACATGCACCCGATGTCTTCTCCTGCATTGACATTACAGGGTGAATGTTATTTAATTCAGGGCAATCAGGCTGCTGCCATAAATTCATTTAAAAAAGCAATTACCGTAAAACCTGAAAATTCCCGTCCTTACGTAAATCTTGCAAATATTTACGAAAGACGTGCGGATGAAGAATTTGCAATGGAACAATTGAAAACGGTTCTTACTATCAATCCGAATTATACTGACGGAATTATGCGTGTTGCGGATATGTCCCTGCATACAAGAAAATACGAGCAGGCACTCGATTATTATACAAGACTTCTTGACGACAGCCAGTACGGCGATCGTGCGATTATCGGGCTTGCAAATACATATTATGAAATGTCAAAAGACCGTGCTGACAGTGACAGCATGACGACTAATAAAGAAGTTTATCTTGCGTATGACTACATAAACAAAGCAATTGAAAGAACGCCTGATGATTTGGAACTTCACCTTGCAAAAATTAAACTTGCAAGACTTACCCATCAGCTTCCGATGTCAAAAGAAAGTCTTAATTACATTGTTCAGGCGGCTTCAAACAGCTTGATGGACAGCGTAATCAAAGCTGAAGCTTATCTTGCACTGGGACGTGAAAAAGATGCGGTTTACACCTTTGAAAATGCGGTAAATTTTGCGGATGAAGTTGATGACCAGCTTTATCTGGCAGAAATTCTTGTTCACAACAAACAATTCAGAACAGCACGTCTTGCGCTCAAGAAAGTTCTGATGCAGGATCCTGACAACGTAATCGCCAAAAACGGAATTGCATATATTGACCTTTGTGAAACTAAATCAAACGAATTTTTCGATGTTGCACAAAGACAATATGCAGAAAAGAATTACGCATCAACAATTGAATACTGTAACCGTGCTATAGACTTCTACCATAACAGCGGACCGATTGCAAAACTTAAAGCAATGGCTTATGAGGCTGAGGGCAACTATCAGGGGGCAGTCAAATATTACAATCAGTACCTTGCATACAGCCCTAACGCCTCTGACAGAGAAGCTATTATGAAAAAGATAGCAAAATATCAGCAAACAAGAATGCAATAAATTTTAAAACGGGTTTCGTAAAAGGTTGCGAAACTCGTTTTTGTATTATATATTGTGATTAAAGGGATAACAAAGTGGGATTTACCTCTTTGATTTGTGATTATCATGGCACAGAAATTTGATATACGAAAAACATTTGAAGTATTTTTGCGTGAACCGCTCAGCATTTTGAAAGTCGGTTTGTTTCAGATTGTGCACCTTGAAACAAATATTTTCAATCAAAAATCGGTGAACGTTGACTTTTTGGAAGATAAAACGCAGATTACTGTTGTGAACAACGAGCGTATGTACAATCTTTTCCAGACAGTGCTGTTTAAACGCCGCTTAAAAGAGCAGCAGGAAAAAGCTCTTTCCACAAAATAATTTAATTTGGGAGAAAACATGAAATTTTTACAGGCAAAATTTATAAAAAGTGCAGAAATGCTGAGTCAATGCCCTGACTCAATTTTGCCCGAATATCCGCTTTTAGGACGCTCTAATGTCGGAAAAAGTTCTTTTATAAACGCTCTTGCAAATCACAAGAAACTTGCCAAAACCTCCAATACTCCCGGAAAAACAAGATTGATAAACTTTTTTGATTTTTCAAATCAATTTATGATAGCTGATTTGCCGGGGTACGGTTATGCAAAAGTTTCAAAAGAAGCGCAGAACAGATGGCAAAAGTATCTGGAGGAATATCTGCTTAATCGTAAGCAAATTAAATCTCTTATTCAGCTTGTCGACGCCAGGCATGACGTTCAAAAAAACGATTTACAAATGCGGGAATGGGTTAAAATCTACAATCTGCCTGTGATAACAGTTTTGACAAAAGCGGATTATGTTCCGAAATCAAAGGTTCAAAATATTGTAAAAAAAGTTGAAAATGAATTTGGCGGACAGGTTTTGCCGTTCAGTGCAGTTGACAACAGATATAATGAAGCTGTTCTGGAATTTTTTCTGAATGGAGAATAAGACATGAGAAGTTGTTAAATTTTCCGGAAAATATGTTATAATAAAAAAGTAAAAAAATAAAAACAAAAGGAGCTTAAAAAGTATGGAAACTATTGATATGACCGGATTACAGGGGGGGGGGGGCAACCCGTAAAACAGGCTCCTGCTGCGATTTAACAATTAGTCATTCTTCAGCCAAGGACAATTTAAGTCCAAAGCCTCTCAAAAATACATGTCTTGAAGAATTTTACGAAAAAATGAAACGTCATTCCGGACCTGATCCGGAATCTATCAATGCAGATAAAAACAGACTCCGGCTCAGAGGCCGGAGTGACGAAGGCGGTAAAATCATACCTTCTTCTTACCGTCACCCTGAACTTGATTCAGGGTCTATTAAGATAGGAAAAGATTCCGGCTCGGGGGCCGGAATGACGAAACCGTTACCTGTGTATTTGCCATGTCATTCAGAGCTGGCTGCAAAATCCGTTGAGACAGGGTCGAAACGAGATTTTATGCCCCTACCTTGTGACTCAGAAACAATTAATGAGCAGAAAACTTTTGTCATGCTGAATTTATTTCATCATCCCAACAAGATTCTGAATCAAGTTCAGAATGACAATGCGGACAAAAGTTTTGTGTGGTCAACAATCAAACAGAACATCCTCCGCCCCGCAATCCGGAGTGACGAAGGCAGCCGGATGCCACGCACCACATCCCGTCACTCTGACGGAAGTCAGAGTCTATTAATGCCGATTAATTTAATCCGGTACTTATGGCCGCAAAAGTCCCGCAAAGCCGCATTCACCATGGCAGAAGTCCTTATAACCCTCGGCATAATCGGAATTGTTGCCGCCATGACTTTGCCGACATTGATTGGCAAATATCAGAAAAAAGTAACAGTAACCCGCTTAAAACGAACATACACCGTATTATCACAGGCAGTTCAGCGCTCAATTGCCGACAACGGCGACCCCTCGGGCTGGAATACCGAAAGTTATTATTGGAGCGAAGGTTCGCAGGCAAATTTACAAAAAATTCTTGAAACTTTTTCCTCGACATATATTGTTCCTTACCTTGCAAAGATTAACAGGATTGAGTACGCTTCATTTAAAGATTTGGGCTATAAACAGGTAATAATTCCAAACGATACGTCAACAAGATACTGGGATAAGAGAGGGCAGATTATTATCTTAAATGACGGCTCTATTATACAACTAAGAATGTCAACCTCCGGCAATCTCGGAACAGAAGAAAATCGTGTTGAAAAATATATTGATATTATGATAATAGCAGATATAAACGGTTTCCGTGGACCGAATATTCTGGGGAAAGATTTTTTTCTGTTTCAGGTTGTGTCTAAGACGGGTCAATTCAGGTTTTATGGCATGGATGAGGACAAAACTCGGGAACAGGTTAAAAATCGATGTCAGTCAAAACCGATGACTTGCGGCAGACTTATTATGACAGACGGATGGGAAATAAGTGACGATTATCCCTGGTGGTAAATTCCGTTGAAAAGTGTAAGTTTTACAAATCAGGCGCCGCCGCAGGCGGCGCCTGATTAACATGTCTTAACAAAAATCCTTATTTTAGCAATTAACCTTTTAAAAAATACTTTATAAATTTAAGGTAGTTAGTGAAAGGTTAATGTTATGTTTCCGGAATGGACTTCCAGTGTAGATATGCTTGCGGATGCGGGAATTATTGATTACGATGCCCCCGCACATATTATGGGCCTGCCTTCGCGTTATGTCGGAAATCCAAATTATCCTGTTTATAACATTCCGCCGCTCAAAATACAACCGCTCTCAAAAGACAAATATCAAAGCACACTTCCTGACAATTCTATTGTAAAAAATCCTCTCTGGAAAAAGCTGCTTTTTGGCGCAATTGCTTCAATCGGTCTTTTATGGGGAATTTCAAGACTACGTAATGCTCCGGCTTTAATAAAAAATTCATGCAGTAAAATTTCCGATTGCTTTACAAATATCTTTAAAAGAAAACCGTAATTTTTTTTATAGACTTATTTTTTAATCCGTTGTATAATAAAGACTGTAAAAGTATATTTTAGTAACTAAGGAAATTTCTGGCCATGCTTGCAAAAGAACTGCCAAAGTGCCCGGTTGAAACGACTTTAAAAATGATTGGCAAAAGGTGGAAAATCATAATTTTGCGGGAACTCTTAACGGGTACAAAACGTTTTGGAGAGCTGAAAAAGTCTGTTAGCGGAATCTCTCAAAAAGTTTTGACCTCAAATCTTCGCCAGATGGAAGATGACGGTCTTGTTATGCGAAAAGTCTTTAATGAAGTGCCGCCGAGAGTTGATTATACCCTTACTGATGTAGGGTACAGTCTTGCATCCGTTCTGGATTCCATGGCCGAATGGGGGGACGGCTACAAACGTTTTCTAAAACTTCTGGAAAAGCAGAATAAAATTTCCGAAAAAAATAATTGATTGATAAATTCTGCAAGTTAATATATAATTATTTAATAGTCAAATCTCCGTATGAGAAGAGGCTATTTTGAAAGGTTCTGAAAATTTATGACAATACTTTCTCGCAGTCAGGAAGACTATCTTGAAGAAATCTATAAACAGGTTTTAAAAAGCGGAGCTGCCAAGGTTACAGATATTTCAAACGCATTAAAAGTTAAAAAAGCTTCGGTAACAGGTGCTCTGATTATACTTGCCGAAAAAAAACTGATAAACTATGAACCCTATTCAAAAATTACCTTGACAAAGGAAGGTGAGAAGCTTGCACAAAAGATTTTGGACAAACATGAGAATTTGCGGGAATTTTTTGAAAGTGTTCTCGGGCTTTCAAAAGAGGAGGCGTCAGAAAATGCTTGCCGTATGGAACATGTTGTAAGTGAAAAATTTTTTACTAATTTCGTAAAATTTTCGGATTATATAAGAGATTACTGCAGAGAAAATCCTGATTTCATTTTTAAATACAAAAATTTGATATGAGAAATATTCAGTTGGACGGGTTGACAAAAAGAAGTGCTTGTAATATTGTTAGTTATGCCTAACAAATATTTATGAGATTTACCTGATGAAAATAATTACTGTTGCAAAATACATTGACCAACCCGCAGTTATAAGCAGATTACATTCTTTAATGCCCCCTGTTTTAATGACAACCGGTGCCGGAGTATGGGGATATGAAACGTTTCATAAAAATAAAAATTGTGAAAAGAAAATACAAAAAGCATTTAAAAATGCACTGACAATAGGAAGTGCAGTCGGATCCTCATACGTTGGAGCACGGGGATTAAAAATCAAAGGTAAAACTATTTTTAAAGGCTTGCTTGATTATAAACCGGTAGAAAAAGTTTTAAACAGACAATCAGAAATTATTACAGACTTTATAGGACAAAACAAATTAGAAGACGGAATTCTTGTAAAAACTTTAAACAATGCAAAAGACAGGATGTTTACGTTGAAAGAAATTGAAACGATTACGAAACGCATGCCAAAAACAAAATCTGCAAAAGAATTTTTAAACGAACTGCTTCCGGAACCGGAAAATCTTGACTCAAAAGAGATTTTTGGTGAAATAAAAAGGCTATCTTTAATTGGATTAATACCTGTTACAGGCGGTGTTGCAGGCGGAATTTTGTCTGATCTGGCGACAAATACACAAACCGGAAAAAGTATAACGGATAAGGTAAAGGAAGGTGTTTATCAATATCTTGCTAATATATTTTTATGCAATGTCGGAGCTGGTGCTGCGCTTTATGCGAGTGAAAAAATGACTGCGGCAAAAATGATAAAACCTTTGACACCTGTTAAAAAATTAGCCGTAATATTATCCGGAATTACTGCAACAGGGATTGTTGGCGGAAGCATGATTGCAAATTACCTTTCAAAGAAAATTATTGATCCTATTTTTGGAAAAATACACGGGAAAGATGAGGGGCTTTACAGTGAGCGAAAGCCAGAATTATTAGATATAGCACTTCACACCGATGATATTGCTACTGCAGGAGTTTTATCAGGATTCAAGTGGATAGAGCCTGCGCTTCCAATAATGTATTTTGTTTCCGGATATCGGGCAGGGATTGGTTACAGAAATTGCGAAAATGGTAGCAAAAAATAATTTTTCGGGTTTTAATATTGTATAAAGGTATGAGCATACCATTTATTGATTATTATATGAATAGCTAATACAAGCCGAAAAGGAGAAACGTAAATGCATTTACAACCGATAAATACAGCTGAGCCGAATTTTAAGGCAAACTATTTAAGAAGTGTTAAAATTATAAACGGCAAAATTAATCCGCAGAAAAATGTTGTTGATATATATTCAATAAACAAAGAGGACAAAAATTTAATTGAAAAACTTTTGATAAAGATTGATTTAAAAGATAGAAAAGACAGTCTTGCCATAAAAGAAAAACCGACGGTAAACAATACAATCAGACATATTTTAGAGAAAGCGCTCAAACTCGGCAGCAAATCAAAAGACCGTGTTTATATGGCGGTAAAAGACGGGAAACATGTTGCAGGATTTTTGGATTATACAGACGGAGAAACGCCTGTGTTAAGAAATCTTGTTGCATGGTACGGTAAAGATAAGGAAGCAAGCCGTATAAATTTATTAACCGAATTTTTACACAATATTGATAAAGCAAATCAGAGCCGTCAATGGTCTGAAAGAGCTGATATAACGGCATTAGTTGCTCCTGAATCAAAAGGAAACAGATGGTTAAAAGACGGCGGTTTTCATGCACCTGCACAGCCAAAATCAGATAAAGAACGTCTTCAACTGGATGCAAATTTGATTCCATCAAGCATACGCCAGCTTGAAACCGGCAGTACAGATATGCGTATAACAACTGATTTGGAGCAAAACGTAAATCTGAACGATCTTGATTTATAATAAACATTTTTCAAAAATAATGCTTTTCCGTTTTGATAAAGTATGATATTATTTTATCGAAAGGCGGTGCAATGGCTGGAATTTTAAATATACAACTAAATCCGGTTTTGTCAGATAAAGAAAAAAATCTTTTATCCGTAAACAAATATATTGAACAGTTTGCAGATAAAAATTTGGATCTGGTTGTTCTTCCGGAATTTTTCAGTACGGGCGTTCATCAGGAGTCTTTTGTAAATTCGCCTGAGGATACAAACGGCGGAATAGTTGTTGAAGCATTGAGTGAAACTGCAAGAAAATTTAATACAAATATTGTCTGCGGCTCTGTAATTGAGCGTGATGGGGACAATCTTTACAACACATCTTTTGTTCTTGACCGCAGCGGAAAAATTGTCGGAAAATACAGAAAAATTCATCTGTTTAGATTTTTCGGCGGCAATGAAAATTCATATACAACTCCCGGAAATCTCCCGCCTCTTGTTGTTGAAATGGATTTCGCACGTGTGGGAGTAAGTATTTGTTTTGATATAAAATATCCGCTTCTTTATAAAAGTCTAATTAAAAAAGGTGCGGAAATTATCGTTTCACCGAGTGCATGGATTAAATTGACATC
The DNA here is from genome assembly GCA_944322785.1 of Candidatus Gastranaerophilales bacterium. Lineage (GTDB taxonomy): Bacteria > Cyanobacteriota > Vampirovibrionia > Gastranaerophilales > Gastranaerophilaceae > Scatenecus. The sequence continues at coordinate 120,142 of CALUPW010000001.1, forward strand.
ATTGTCGGATAAACAAAAACAAGATGCAGCAACCTGCTGGAAAGCTTTGAATATTGCAAGGGCAGCAGAAAATCTTGTTTATTTTGTAACTTCAAACCTTACCGGCAATCTTTCTCCGGCACTCTATTCACTCGGAAATTCCATGATTGTAAATCCTATGGGTGTTGTTGAATCCCTTCAAGGGCAAAATGAAGGTGCAGATTATAAAGATATTGATTTAAAACTTGTTCGTGAACTTAAAAAGACAGTTCCGGTTGCATTTATTGATTGATTTTATTGTTTTAGATATTCTGCGATGTATGCTTTGGAATTGCCGAGAATAAACTGTACATCCTCCGGATTTTGAATATATCTGTAAACAATTTCTTTGTCTGAATTTTCTTTTTCAATAATCAAATGTCCGTAATCCGCAAGACGTCCAAGATAACTTCTTCTAAGTCTTACAAGATGGATTTTCTTTAGCGGCACCGTGATTTCTTCAATGTTGAACACTCCCTGTCTTATATGAAGGTTTGAAGTTGTAATAACTGCCCTGTCTGATAAATACCGCAATATCGGATAAATAATCGGCGCCAGAACCAGAAGTGCAATCAAAAATCCCCAGAAGGTCGGAATTTCAACATAAAAAATCCAGAAATATGCTACAAAAACAGGAGAAAAAACAACCGGCCAGAATAGTGACATATAATGTTTTTTTATTTCATAAACAACGATTTCTTCTTCATCACTGTCAGCTTCATCAGTTTGTTCGGTTTGAATTGTATCTTCAGCTGCAGTCAGTACCTCAGATGTTTGACACTCTTCATAAAGAGAAGTTTCCGGTTTGTTGTATTCAGATTTATGGTTATCAGTATCTGAATTTTGTAAATCTTCCGTTTCTCTTAAATCATGACCGCAAAATTTGCAGAAATTATCAATTTCGTTAACTTTTTTACCGCAGTTTGGACAAAACATCTTAAAATCCTTTTTTTAAAATTATTTTATCATATAATATATATGCGGTCAATCAGAACAATTATAAAAGAGGCTGAAAATATGCAAACGGTTACCCTTACAAAAGAAAATCTGCTGGAATTGTATAAAAAAGATTTAGATGAACTTTTAAAGATTTCATCAAAGTATTTAAAAGATGAAGTTGAGTTTTGTTCTCTTGTAAATGCACGGAATGGCAAATGTTCGCAAAACTGCCGCTACTGTGCTCAAAGTTCTTATTATCGAACAGATATTGAAAGTTATCCACTGATTGATAAAGAAACAGTCAGAAAAGCTGCAATTGACGCTAAAAAACATCACGTTACAAGATTTGCCGTGGTCACTTCGGGCAAATCTCCTGATGAGAGCGATTTTGACGCTATTGTTGATTTGATAAAAGAATTAAATAAAATAGATGGACTTAAAAGCTGTGCGTCTATCGGAATTTTGACGGATGAGCAGGCAAAAAAACTGGCCGAAAGCGGGCTTAAGCGTTTTCATCACAACATTAATACCAGCCGTTCGTATTATCCGGAAGTTTGTACGACACACAGCTGGGATGAGCGGCTTAATACCTGCAAACTCGTTAGAAAATACGGAATGGAGCTTTGCTGCGGCGTTATTCTCGGAATGGGTGAAAGTATTGAACAGAGAGTGGAAATGGCGCTTGAACTTGCAGAAATTCATCCTGATTCAATTCCGATAAATATTTTAATGCCGATTGAGCATACACCGTTTGAAAACTATTTTGACAAAATTGATGAGGAAAATATTTTAAGAACTCTTGCGATATTTAAAATAGCAAATCCGGAGTCCATTTTACGGTTTTGCGGCGGGCGAATGAGATTGAGTGAAGAAAATCAGATAAAGGCATTAAATTCATGTGTTGAAGGTATTTTGACCGGAAATTATCTGACAACAACAGGCAAATCTCCGGAGGAAGATATAATTTTAGTTAAAAAGTTATCAAAAAATATTAAATAAATTTTAATTTTAAACCTTCGGCTAATATCATTTTGATTATGTTTTATTTATAATAATTTTGAAAATCTTTGAAATTCAGAGAGCAGAAAATCAGATGGATTTATACAGAAACTTCAGGTATGGCTTTAACGAGCAGGAAGCAAAAGTTTGCGAATTGCTAAGAAAAAATTACGAACTTGATGAAATCGCAAGGATAATGCATGTCAGTTTGCACACTGTTAAAGCGCATGTAAGCAAAATAAAGCGGATGAATTTAAATTAAATTTGTGATATAATTTCTCCAAAGTGGAGATAATTTATGTATAGAATAGGTTTGGGGTACGATATTCATACGCTTTGTTCAGGACGTGATTTGATAATCGGCGGGGTCAAGATTACGCATGAAAAGGGGCTTATGGGGCATTCGGATGCGGATGTTTTAATTCATGCAATTATTGATGCGATGTTAGGTGCACTTTCAATGAGCGATATAGGAACACTTTTCCCTGATACGGATAAAAAATACAAAGACATAGACAGCACTGTTCTTTTAAAGCATGTATATGAAAAGGTTCAAAATGCAGGGTATGAAATCGTAAATATAGACAGTAATATTATTGCGCAGGAGCCTAAAATGATGCCGTATATTCCAAAAATGCGGGAAACTCTTGATTCTGTTTTAAAAATAGGGCAGCATAATATAAGTATTAAGGCAAAAACTAACGAAAAAATGGATGCTGTCGGACAAAAACTCGCAATTGAAGCGCATGCTGTTATTTTACTTGAAAGTAAGGAGAGATGATTGTGAAAAAATTATTAGTTTTATTAATGAGCGTTATACTGTTAAGCGGAACGGTATTTGCTGCACAATACACAGCCGAGGAAAAAAAGGTATTTTATGACAATTTTCTTTTAGGAATGTTCTGGGGCATGGAGAAAAGTCTTTCCTCAAGCAATATTCCGAAGGCAAAAGTTACAAATTATATTAATGCAATGAAAAAACGTGTTAACAGAAAAGAGCTGGAAAATCAGACATGGGCTTGTGTTTCCAAATACACACAGTCACAGCTGATTACAGAGTCTGAAAAAATTTCCGATGAATGTTTTGATAAATGGGTAAAGAATTATTATCTTAAAAATCAGGATTTAATGAAACTGCTGAAATAACGGACATATTTGCAGGTGTAAACCTGCAATAAGTTATTCTTCACAGGTCAGGCAAAAATGTTCAACTGCAGTGACCCAGCCGTCATTTTCAACGGTGTCGGTTATATAATCTGCTGCATCTTTTAGTGCCTGTGTTGCATTTCCCATAGCAACTTTTATACCGCCTGCTTTCAACAACTCAATGTCGTTGTCCTGATCCCCTATTGCCAGAACTTCTTCCTGTTTTATTCCCCATTTTTTGCACAGAAATTCAACGGCTGCACCTTTTGTGGCTGATTGGTTTGCAATTTCGCAAAAATACGGTGTAGATTTTACAATGTAAAGATCAGGATACAGTTTTCTTAAATCATTAACCCATCCGGTTACTCTTTCCGGATTGTTAAAATCTATCGCAAGAATTTTATTAACATTTTTGATTTTAAGTTTGTCGAACTTGCATACATGATAATCAATAAATCTGGCGTCTGTATATTTTCTGATAGTTTCTGTGTCTTCTTCCACATACAGAATATCGTCCATATAAAGATTAATATGAACATTATTTTCATGCGCCCAGTCAATGATTTCAAGAGCTTTATCAGAATCCATGTCGCATCGCATCAATACATCATCACATTTATAAAATTCTTTTATCATTCCGCCCTGATAAGAAACAATGGGTTCTGTTATTCCGAGTTCTTTTGCAATTCCGAGTGCCGCACAGTGCATTCTGCCCGTCACCAGTACAACTTTAATCCCTTTTTGCTGAAGCTTTTTTATCGCCTGTTTAACCTCAGGCGTATATTCAAAACTCCATTTTAAAATAGTTCCGTCAATATCTGTTGCAACCATTTTAATCATTATTCAAGCCCTCTCATAACAGCGCAAATCGTTTTGGCATCCGTGATTTCATTGTTTTTAATCATATTCTTGATTTCATCAATCGTATATTCATATTCAATAAGAATTTCGCCATCGTCGGGACATTCTCCGACAAATTCCAGATTAGCAGCTTTATAAAGATAGAGTTTTTCATCGCTGTAACCGGGGGAGGTAAAAACATAACCTAAATCCTGCCAGTTTTTTGCTATGTATCCGGTTTCCTCTTTTAATTCACGTTTTGCCGCCTCAAAAGGATTCTCATTTTTTTCAAGTTTGCCCGCAGGAAGTTCTAATAAAGCTTCTTTTAAAGGATAGCGGAACTGTTTTACCATAAGAACTTTTTCAACTCCGTCTTTTTTACATATCGCAAGAATTACGACACCGCCTGAATGTTCTACAACTTCACGAAAAGAAGTCTTTCCGCTGACAAGCTCCACACAATCCTTGTGAACTGTAATTATTTTTCCGTCATAGACGACTTCGCCTGATAAAGTCTTTTCATTCAAATCCATTTGATTAATCCTCTTTTTTAAATTTTATCATAAAAAGATGAGTTTTTTACATTAATTCCCGTATTTTTGTGGTATTCTTAAAAGCGTGATTAGGGAGAGGAATTAAGCAGAATGTATAAAATAACAGGTTTTATAAAAAAACATCCTGAAATTTCAACTATTTTAGGACTTTTGTTTGTATTTTATTTTATATTTTTTCACAATCTCGGCAATTATCCGCTCATGGACGTTGACGAAACAAGATATGTCGGTATTGCAAGAGAAATGTTTAACAGCAAAGATTTTTTGTCACTTTATCTGAACGGCGATTACTTTTTTGAAAAGCCTCCTTTGTATTTTTGGGGCGAATGTCTTTCATTTGCCTTGTGGGGTGTCGTAAATGAATTTACCGCAAGATTTCCGGTTGCATTTTACGGGATGCTTACATGTTTTCTTCTTTATTTTACCGGCAAAAAAATAGTTTCAAGAAATTTCGGCATAATTTCATCTCTGATTCTTGCGACAAGTATGGAATTTGTTATTCTTGCAAAATTCGCAATTCTTGATATTGTACTTGCCACATGTTGTGCTTTTTCAATTATCAGCGGATTTATGACATATTTTTGTAAAGAAGATTATAAAAAATATTTCTGGTGGCTGTTTTATATATTTTCCGGACTTGCCGTTATGGCAAAAGGTATTCCGGGATTTGTTGTTCCGTTCGGAACAATGTTTTTCATCTCAATTATCAGCAAAAGATTTAAAGAAATTTTCAAACAGCAATATTTTCTTGTAGGATTTCTTTTGTTTTTTGTAATAACTGTTCCGTGGCATGCAATCATGCTGAAAATGCACGATCCGAGATTTTTTGATGAATATATTGTTACCCATCACCTTCAAAGATTTGTAAACTCCGAAACGGTCGGGAGAGATCAGCCGTTTATATTTATGTTTTTGACGTTTTTGTGGGGAATTTTACCATGGACGTTTTCGGCAATTGCAGCTTCATTTTGCAAACTAAAAGAAAAAATTACACAGATTGTATTTAAAAAAGATATAGCCGGAAATTTTTTCGAAAAGATTGCAAAACTCAACCCGTTTAAAAATTTTGATTTTAACAATCTTTCAAACCCTCAGAAATTACAGCTTTTCAGCTGGGTTGCGTTTTTATTTATAATGCTTTTCTTTTCTGTTTCCAGCACCAAACTCGTAACGTATATATTGCCGGTTTATCCTTTTTCCGCAATTCTTCTGGGATTTGTGTGGAAAGATTATCTTGAAAAAGGGATTTTTGAAAAAGAAATTAATTTTTCCGCAGCATTTTTCGGAGGTGCCTGCCTGATTGCAGGTGTTGCAACAATGTTTGAAAAATATGTTCTTCCCGCACAGATTCATGAGGACTTTCTGGTCGTAAAATGGTTTTGTATAATTCTTGTTCTCGTTATGGGAAGCGCAACTTTTATTTTGCTTTACAAAAAATGCAGGATAGGAATTTTTCTGTCATATATTGTATTTATGATGATTTTGTCAGGCTGGGGATACAAACTGTTTTTTGAAATGGACTACAGATTCGGACAGAATGATCTTATGAAAATGGCAAAAGAAGCAAGAGCAAACGGTTATAAACTTGCAACCGTCGGATTTAGCAAAAGATATTCGATTTATTATTATTACGGGGACGAAGTCAATTTTATTGTCGGTGATGAGTATGATGTACTTGATGAACTTTTTAAAGATGAAAAAATGCGTGTCATTGTTCGTAAAGATGAAATGAAAATATTAAAGCAGCAGCAAAAAGATTTTTCCATTGTTGAAAAGGGGCGCAAATATATTCTTTTGAAAGGCAAGCATTAAAAAGAACGGAATTTCCGTTCTTTTTTAATGCAAAATAAAAAGCGGTTATAAAAACCGCAGATAGTTATATAAACATCAAGTAAATGTATATTTTGGTTAAAATTTATTACAACAACAATTGCCGGCGTGTTCGGTAATTGTTAAAAAATCAATTGCAAAAATATCAGGCATACAAAGTTTTAAAAAAATTTTCATCATAATAAATAACCTTGTTATGTCTTTTTCGAATATAAATAAGAAACCCTTAGCTTCTGCACTCCAAAAAGATAAACTTCCTACAGAAGTAAGTTAATATTACCATAGTTTTTAAAATTTTTCAATACTAATGTTGCAGAGCTATAACAATTGACAAAAGAAAATATATTTGTTATACTACTAATGTAGTAGTAATTTTTTAAGGCAGGATTTTTCAGAACTTTTTAAAGAAAGGATTTTTATTCGTCTTTTTATCTAAATTATTATGTTATAGAAGGTTTTAATAATTTTATTCAGCCATCTAAATGGCGTATTGTATTTGAAATAAATTCAAGTACAATATTTTAAGGAATGTTAATTTATAAAGATTATAAAGCAATAAATTAATATTACCGGTTTTAAACATTACAGCAGATTGTAGAAGGTCATGGAAAAAAGTAAGCAGGTAAATAAAGATAATTTAAAGGCTGAAAAGTCTAATATTACCAATCCTTTGAATGGCAAAGTCACAAATCCTATTGCCGATAAAGGAATTCTTGCACGTATAAACAATTTTAACGCTCAAAAGACAAACAACAGACTCTACAGCGGCTATGTTAATAACACAATTTCTAAAAAAACTGTTGATTTTATTGATTTTGTGGCAAATATCAACGTGGCATTGAAAGATAAAAAAACATCATCTGATATGTTTACGGCGCTTCATGACGTTTTTACGGAAAAACTCAACTGCATGTTTACGGCATTCGGGCTTTTTCATGAAAAATCAAACTGTATAAATTTGAAACTTCAAAACAAATTCGGAAGCACATATTCTTCAAAAATCTTTATGTCTGATGAGATGAATCCCGTTGTTGAAAGTTTTCGCACATCAACTGTAATTTCCCGTGACAGCAACAAATTTTTAAATATTCCATACCTTCAGGAGTCCTCATCATTTATAATTCCGCTGGTTTCGGTGAATAATTGTATCGGTGTAATGATTGTCGGAATGGATGCAACAGAAGCCGAAAATACCCTTCTTTCGTTTGTTGCAAACCTTGCTGCAATGTTTATTGACAACCTCAATCTGCGTGAAAAGGCGAACAAATATGATAATACGGACACCCTGACATCTTTGTATAATCACAGAGGATTTCAAGAAGTTTTAACAACAGAGCTTCAGCGGGCAAAAGATAACAAAACCCATCTTTCAATAATCATGATGGATGTAAATAATATTTCAAAAATAAACCGTGAACTCGGTCATGCCAAAGGTGATGAAGTTATAAGACTTCTTGCTGATAAAGTTAAACAAAATATCCGCAACAACGATAAAGCAGGACGTTACGGAGGGGATGAAATAGCGATTATTCTTCCTGATACGAATACGGCTGATGCCAAGTATCTGGCAGAATATATAACCTATACACTTTCCTGCTGTTTTGTTGACGACGTTGGGCCGGTAAAAGTTTCGGTCGGAATTTCAACCTACCCTGACTGTACGGAAGATCAGGAAAAACTTCTTGTTCTGGCAGAACAGGCGATGTATATTTCTCAGGCAAAAGGCTACAAAGAAGGCATGTCAGCCATTATAAGCAGCAGTGACTACAACTTCTGGAGTGATGACAGTCTGAGTTCGTTTGCAGAAGTCCTTGCCAAACGTCATGCGCAAATGGGTATCAATTTTGAAGAAGAACTTGTTCATAAATTTAATAATGAACAAATAAGTTCGCAAAACCATCTTATGGAAATGGTTACATCGCTTGCAGGCGCAATTGATGCAAAAGATCCTTATACAAAAGGCCACTCAACATCTGTTTCAAGATATTCCGAGGCTCTTGCCCGTGCAATCAACCTTCCTGAAGATGAAGTTGAAAGAATAAAACTTGGCGCACTGCTTCATGATGTTGGCAAAATCGGTATTCCGGAAAATGTTCTTAAAAAACCTTCTCATCTTTCGGACGATGAGTGGCAAATAATGAAACAACACCCTGTGATAGGTGCAGAAAAAGTTCTTGCGCCGAACGAGGCTTTGCGTGATTTAATTCCGATGGTAAAATACCATCACGAACATTATGACGGCTCTGGTTATCCCGAAAAATTGAAAGGTGAAGAAATTCCGCTTTCCGCAAGAATCGTTGCCGTCGCAGATGCATTTCACGCATTAATTTCGGACAGACCTTACCGCAAAGGGCTAGGAGTTGAAAAAGCCTGCGAAATTTTGAAAATGGGTGCAGGAAGCCAGTGGGACAGTGATCTGGTAAGACAATTTATAACAATTGCGCCGTCCCTGTCAACGAGCATTTAGATTGATAAAAAATGACATTTATGATAAAATATTATTTAGAATAAGAGGAGCTAAAAATGGTGAAAAAGCAGACTATGATTGAAATTCGGGGGGGGGGGGGCAACCCGTAAAACAGCTCCTGACAGCGATTTAACAATTAGTCATTTTGTGAACAACGACAATTCGAGTCCAAAGACTCTTAAAAAGACATGTCTTAATTCTTTTGATGAAAAAATAGAGTGTCACCCTGAACTTGATTCAGGGTCTATTAAGATAAGAAAAGATTCCGGCTCGGAGGCCGGAATGACGAAGATGGCGTCTAACAACCTCCGTCCCGCAGTCCGGAATGACAAATCAGGGTGCAAAGCCGCCTTCACCATGGCAGAAGTTCTGATAACCCTCGGCATAATCGGTATAGTCGCCGCCATGACTTTGCCGACGATAATCAATCGCATACAGGAAAAAGTTCTTGAAGCACGCTTTCGAAAAGTTTACAATATTTTAAATGTTGCTTGTGAAAAGACAGTTGCGGATTTAGGTTATGTTCCAAGCTGTTATAGCTGGATTCCGGGAGAGCGTCCGTATCCTGATCTTGAGTGCGACAGACAGGAAAACGGTGACTGCAACTGGTATTATCCTGACGGTGATATGCCTTCTGATTACTACGGGCCTAGGAATGATAATGACTGTCGTATATTTGAGGAAGCATTAATGAAAAATCTTAATGTAATCCAGCAGTGTCCAGATGCCGAAGATGACGGGTGCACTGTGCATTACAAAGGTTCCGATACTATTATGAAAGATAATGATAATTCACTTTCGGATGAGGAGGTTATGGCAGCAACAGCAGGCACGCCTGCTTTTAGAGAGGAAAATCTGAATAAATTACCGGCAATTGTTCTGATAGACGGGATAACTTTTATTGACCCTCAGGAATCCCGTTACATAAATACATTACCTATAATTGATATAAACGGTAAAAGAGGCCCGAATAAATGGGGATATGATTTGTTTGTGTTCGGAAGAGTCGGTTCTACTAAAAAGGGGATATATTATATAGCAGGTTCTCATCCGGTTGAAAAAGGCGGAAGAACGTGTCAAGAAATGATAAAAAAACTTTTGGAAAGATGAGTTATCCGTAATTCACTTCATCGATAAAAATTTTAACCCACTTTACAAGACTTGAAAGTTCATAAGGTTTTGGCATATACAAGTCCGCTCCGCAATTTAGAACGAGTTCTTTGTCATGGAAAATTGAGGTTACAATAATTTTTGACTTTGAAAAAATAGGATTTTCACGTATCAATTTACAAATTTCAAGACCTTTCAGATTTTCGCAACTGCCTGCATCAAGAATAATAATTGCAGGCGGATTTGGGATGTTTTGAAAATTCTGCAGGTTTTCAAAAATTTCAGTCTGATACCCCTGAAGATCCAGAATAGTTTTTAACAGAAGTTTCATAGCCTCATCAGGCTCTATAACCGCTATTTTGTTATTAAATTTGTTTGTTTCAACAGCATTCTCCCCTGCGATTTTTGCTCTTTCAATTAAGTAGTTTGAACGATCAGGAAGTTTTGCAAGATTGTGAATGTTCAGTAATGCCGTCAATAGCTGATTTGTGTCCGTATATTTTTGAAATTCGTTTGTTACAATACCGATTGTTGTATGGACAAATTCCGTGCGTCTTCCGGCAAATTCATCGCCTTCAACTATGACATAACCACGTTTTAAATCCGGAGTGGAATAGAATTTTTTTGCAACCGAATCAAATGCAAATGTCAAAAAGTTTGCGATTTTTTCGGCTTTTAACGGATTTGTGATTATCAAAAATTCGTTTTCTGAAATTCCGCCCAGATAATCGTCATCATTCAATGATGATTGTATAATTGCGCAAAACGTTCTGACCAGTTTATCAGAAGCAAGTTCTGTATATGTTTCACGGTAATTTTTAAAATTTTCAATACTTATATAAAGACATCCCCACAAATCTTTGGAAGTCAAAATTCTTTTCAATGCACGCATTGAATAGCTGTTGTTCGGAAGAAGTTTTTTGTTGTCTAAATATGATTCAAATTCACGCCGCAGATGTGCTTTTATCCGCATAACGAATTCTTCGTTGTTTACAGGCTCGCTCAAAAAATCGTCTGCGCCGTTTGCGAGTGCATTCAACCTGTCTTGAATTTCCGAAGATTTTGAAAGCGCAACAATTACGGGCCGCATGTTGTAGGTGAGTGCTCTGATTTTTTTACAGTAATCCCCGAGGTCATTGTCAATACTGTCTGATATGATTATCAAATCAGGCTCTTTATCCTGAATGATTTTCATTGCAGAAATAAAATTTTTGCTTACAATTACTTTCAACTGTTCATTTTCAAGCAATTTTTTATATTTAACCGAAAGCTCACGGCGTTTGTCAATAATTAAAGTTACAGACTGCATTTTGCCCTCGCTTGTTTTTCAACGTTGCTTGCCGGAAGCTGAACCTCAAATGTCGTAAGATATTTTTCATCTTTTTGTTTTTCGGATTTAACGGAAATTTTTCCGCCCATTTTTTCGGTAAGATTTTTGGTTATATAAAGTCCCAGTCCGCTTCCCTGAACTTTTCGTGTCAGAGGATTGTCAATCCTTGAAAATTTTGTAAAAATCCTCTCATAATCATCTTCTTTAATTTCAATTCCCGTATTTATAACATCTATTCCGATAAATTCGCAATTCTCGCAAAATCCGCTCTTAATTATAATCGTTGAATCTGTATCTCCGTATTTTGCTGCATTTTCAATTAAATTTGTCATTATCTGAAGAAATTTATCTTTGTCTGCAAGAATAGAAGGGGTTTTATCATCTATTTGAATTTCAAATTTTTTGTCCGCATACTGGCTTTTTACAATTGATACGGCTGTTTCCACAACAGGTTTTATTGCGGTTTCTTTTAACAAAAGATTGTCCCTTCCGCTGGAAATTCGGGTTACGGACAGCATGTTTTCAACAAGATTGATAAGTCTGTTTGACTGGTCTTCAATTATTTTTAAAAATTTTTTCTTGCTTTCATCATCAATTCTATCCCATGACGATAGCATTGTCTGTGAAAAGCCCCTTATTGATGTTAACGGTGTTCTCAATTCATGGCTTACTGTTGATATAAAATCTTCATAACTTTTCTCAATTTCACTCATACGCCCATTATAACAAATTTTTTGTAAAAATAAAACCTACATCATTTAGAGGATATTTAGATATATTTTCAAAGTTTTTGTTTTTAATTTTCGTTAATAAAAATACAGATATGAAAAACGAAAGTTTTTCATACCTCCTCCCCAAGTCTGGTAGCCGTTCTTATTAAAAAAGACGGCTTTTTTTTATGAAAAAATACCGCCTTATTTTTTTTAAGGCGGTATCAATCTTTTTCATCTTCCATTTATTAAAAAATCATTTGTGATTAACTTACCTGAATGTCTTTTTCAAATCCGAATAATGAACTTACGCTTTCGTCATCATGTATTCTTGAAATTGCCTGCCCCAGAAGCGGTGCAACAGATAGCTGCTTGATATTAGGAGGCATTTTTGACATATCAAGCGGAATCGTATTTGTTACAATACATTCTTTTATCGGTGCATTTGCGAGTCTTTCGATTGCAGGCCCTGAAAATACAGGGTGTGCCGCACAAACATAAACTTCTTTTGCTCCTTCTCTCATCAAAAGTTTTGATGCTTCACAGATTGTTCCTGCGGTGTCGATTATATCGTCAAACATTACACACACTTTGTCTTTAACGTCCCCGATTACATGAGAGGCAATCGCTTCATTGTGTTTGTCACGGCGTTTATCAATGATTGCAAGAGAACATCCTATTGATTTTGAAAAATGTCTTGTTCTTTGAACTCCGCCTGTATCAGGGCTTACTGCAACCATATCATCTGGGTTGATGTTAAGACTTTTGATATAATTTACCAGAATCGGCGTTGCATAAATGTGGTCTACAAGAATGTTAAAGAATCCCTGGATTTGTCCGGTGTGCAAATCCATTGCAAGAACCCTGTTTGCACCGGCAGTTGTCAATAAATCCGCAACAAGTTTTGCCGTAATAGCTTCACGACCTGAAGTTTTCCTGTCCTGACGGGCATAACCGTAATAAGGGATAACTGCAGTAATTGTTTTGGCACTTGCACGTTTAAATGCATCAATTATAATAAGCAATTCCATAAGGTTTTCGTTAACCGGATTGCAAAGCGGCTGGATAATAAAAACGTCATCGCCGCGTACACTTTCTTTTACCTGAACATAAATTTCGCCGTCAGCAAAATTTTTGACCACCATAGGACCGATTGAAGTTCCTAAATAATCTGCAATTTCCTGAGCCAGTTTAGTATTTGAACGCCCTGCAAAAAGTTTTATGTCATGAGTCGGATTGATTGCACGTTCCAATTGCTCAGAAGCTAATTCTAATACCATTTTCATCCTTTCCGTCACCTTAACCGGTGAAAATATCCGCAAAATTGAGGAAATTTTGCCTTAGTTCCTGTTAATTATTATATTATCCATGTTAATAAAACTTCAAGATTTTTTTAAGTAATATTACACAAAAAGGCATGGGCTTATCGGGGGAAATTTTTAATTATCAGGGCCTATACTGTTCAATCCGACGCTTAAAATTGAGAGCAGAAGAGCACCTATAAATGCACTCAAGAAATTTTCGACTTCAAACCCAGGGGCAATAAAACCTGCAAACATGAATAAAAGGGCATTTATTATCAATGTAAAAAGTCCCAGAGTAACAATATTAATCGGCAGTGTTACGAGAAGCAGAACAGGTTTTATAAAGACATTAATCAATGCAATAACTATTGCAACAAGCATTGCGGTCAAAAAGTTGGCAACGGAAATTCCGGGTACAACCCATGCGATGAACATTATTACCAGAGCGAAACCGACCCATCTTAAAAATAAATACATAGTGAACTCCTTATTTTTTATGTATTTATTATAAGGGCAGTTTTTTTAAGTTTCATCGGAAGAAAGTATAAGATGAATTTATTTTCTATCCGTTACTTTAATCAGATGCCATCCGAATGGTGAAAATACAGGATCCGATACAACGCCTACAGGAAGAGAAAATGCTTTCTTTTCAAATTCCGGCACCATCTGTCCGTGTCCGAAATATCCTAAATCACCGCCGTTTTGACCTGACGGGCACATTGAATAAAGCCGTGCATAATATTCAAAATCACCGCCGTTATCAATTTGTTTTTTAATTTCCAATGCTTCGTTTGCGGTTTTTACAAGAATATGGCTTGCTCGAACCTGAGTAAAACCTTCATCTGCAAAAACCGTTGAGGTTAGAAGCATTAATGCTAAAAATATTTTTGAAAGAGTTTTTATCATACTGTTATTCTATAACAAATAAACAAAATAACAATTGTCAAGTCATGGATTTATTGTATTGCAGATACCCGTTACCATGAACTTGATTGACAAAGAAAATTTAAAAACCGAAGATAGTTGCGGGGCTTTTATTTTTTGCAGCGCTGTATAGTGTGAAAGTTATCAATATTATAAAATCAAACCGGATAGACTCCGGCTCGGAGGCCGGAGTGACAATAATATCAAGATGTCGCATTCTTTCTCTCAAGATAGTATCGGAAAATTAAAAAGACAGGCTTTTGAACCTGCCTTTTTAACATATTTATTACCAGACAACTTTTTCAATCAATTCAATTTCATAGCCGTCAGGATCTTTAATAAATGCGATTTTCGTTCCTTTTCCGTTCAAATCAAAAGGCTCATAAAAATATTCATAGCCCAGACGGTGAAGTTTTTCCGTAAATTCATCAAGCGACTCAACGGAAAATGCAAAGTGCCCGAAGCCTGTTCCAAGCTGATAGCCGTCTTTTGGCGTGTCATCATTCTGTGTAAGTTCAATCTGGCAAATGCCGTCTTTGTCATTCAAAAAATAAAGTTTACAATCATCCAGACGCTTCTTTTTATCAAGTGTCATATTTAAAAGTTCTGTGTAAAATTTGACGGATTTTTCAGCATCTTTTACTCTTATCATTGTGTGCAAAAATCTCATAAATATCTCCTTATGTTCCCGTAAATAATTTTATCATAAAAAGACATTCAATCTGTTTTGCTACTTGATATCCTTTGCGATTACATCCGTAATGTCATCACCGCCGTAAAATACCATGTTTTTTGGAAGAACAAGACTGTAATTAAGACTTTTGGCTTTTTCAATTACGATTGCTCTTATATCTGAGTCGATTTTAGTCAGTTTGTCGTTGTATTCTTTGTCGAGTGCAACTTTTTGATTATTAATCTGGTTTCTGTATTTTTCCTCAAGCGCAGTCACTTTTGCCGGGTCTTTTTCTTTTGAAATTTCATTTTGTGCCTGTTCTATTGTTTTTTGCATTTCTAAAATTTTCTTTTCCTGAGCTGTTTTTAATTGTTTGACCTGTGATGAATTTGTAACGATTTTTTGGACATCTACAACCGCAATCTTTGGTGCAGTATCAGAGATTGCAATATTGTTAATTGAATAGCCGAGTGCAAATGCAACCAAACAAATAAATAAAAAACTGATTTTTTTAGTCATGGTAAATCCTTTCTTTTCTTGTGCGATTTAACAATACCGCTCAATAAAAAAGATTTGAATAGGAAAGTCGGGTAATATATTAATTTTAAATTCCGCCCGATTGAATTAAAATTTTGTTTTTTGTAAAATAATTTTGCATGATTTTTACTTTTAAATAAGGAGAATTAATATGAAAAAATCAATTCATGATTTAGGAGACATCAAAGGAAAACGTGCGCTGGTGCGTGTTGATATTAACGTTCCTCTTGATGCAGACAAAAATGTTACAGATGACACAAGAATTCAGGCAATTTTGCCGACAATTAAATTTTTAAAAGATAAAGGTGCAAAAATTATTCTTATGGCTCACCTCGGACGTCCGAAAGGTGAATGGAACATGGAATTTTCTTTAGCTCCGGTTGCAAAACATCTTTCAAAAGTTCTCGGCGAAGATGTTCTTTTTGTTTCATCAAAAATCGGTCATGGTGCAGAAAAAGAATTGGAAAAATTAAAAGACGGACGTGTTGCATTGCTTGAAAATATCCGTTTCTACAAAGAAGAAGAAGCAAAAGATGAGGATATGACTTTTGCTGAAGAACTTGCAAAACTCGGTGATTTCTATGTAAACGATGCATTCGGAGCCGCTCACAGAAACCACACTTCAACAGCAAAACTTGCAAAAATTTTAAAACCTGCTGTTGCCGGACTTTTGATGGAAAAAGAAATCAGATGCTTATCTCAGGCTCTTGACAATCCCACACGTCCGTTTACGGCTGTTGTCGGAGGCGCTAAAGTTTCATCAAAAATCGGTGTCCTTGAAAATCTGTTAGACAAAGTTGACAACATGATTATCGGCGGCGGTATGGCTTACACATTTGTAAAAGCAAACGGCGGCAAAATCGGTAATTCAATCTGCGAAGATGATCAGCTTGATGTTGCAAAAGCAATTGAAAAGAAAGCTGAAATGAAAGGCGTAAAACTTGTTATGGCAACTGATGTTCTTGCAACAGACGATTTTTCAGGAAACGGCAAAAATGAATTTGTAAAAATTAATGAAATTCCTGACGGATTTGAAGGCGTTGATGCAGGTCCGGATTCAAGAAAAGCATTTGCGGAAGTTTTAAAATCTTCAAAAACAATTTTGATGAACGGTCCTGTAGGCGCATTTGAAAACCCGAAATTTGCGGAAGGAACAAAAGCTGTTCTTGAAGCGATTGTAGAAGCAACTAAAAATGGAGCAACTTCTGTTATCGGCGGCGGGGATTCAGTTTCTGCAGCAAAGAAATTCTTTAAAGCAGAAGACTTTACTCACGTTTCAACTGGCGGCGGCGCTTCTCTTGAATTTATTGAAGGAAGAATTCTTCCCGGAGTTGCTGCGCTTGATGACAAGTAGAATTTAGAAATATAATAATTAAAAAGAGCCGGTATTACCGGCTCTTTTTGTAAAACCTTCACCCGAATTCCCGGAGAGCGAAGCGAGCCGCTGGAATTCGGGTGAGGGTTTTAACTTCTCTTGCAAATCTTTACTTCCTCTCATATAATGTTGTTGTAATTGAGAAAGGAGAGTTTAATATGTTTGAAAAAGATATTAACATCAATGACATTAAAGAAATCAGAACACGAACAACCGTTTATTTCGGCGTCGGAGCAATTCAAAAAATATATGATATTGCAAAAGTTCTTAAAAGTAAAGGAATTGACAAAGTTATAGTTATGTCAGGGCGCAACGCTTACAAAGCAACGGGCGCATGGGATATTGTTGAAAAAGCTCTTAATGAAAACGAAATCGGGTATATAAACTATGATCAGGTAACACCGAACCCGACAACACACCACGTTAATGATGCTGCAAAACTCGCACGAGAATTCGGTGCCAGAGCTGTTATTGCAATTGGCGGCGGTTCACCGACAGATGCGGGCAAATCAGTTGCTATTTTGCTTGAATATCCTGACAAAACGGCAAATGATATATATGAATTTACATTTACACCGGAAAAAGCTGCACCGATTGTTTCAATAAATCTTACTCACGGAACGGGTACCGAAACAAACAGATTTGCGGTTGTAACTGTTCCGGAAAAAGATTTTAAACCCGCAATTGCATACGATTGTATCTATCCTATGTTTGCAATTGATGACCCGCAGCTGATGACTAAATTAAGTCCGAAACAAACAAGATACGTTTCAATTGATGCGGTAAACCATGTAATTGAAGCGGCCACTTCAACAGTAATGTCACCGTACAGCGTTACATTAGCACGTGAAGTTATTTCTCTTGTTCACAAATATCTTCCAAAAGCAATTGAAAATCCTGAAGATTTGGAAGCAAGATATTATCTTGCATACGCTGCTATGATGGGCGGAGTTTGTTTTGATAACGGACTTTTACACTATACACATGCTCTTGAACATCCTTTGAGCGCCGTAAAACATGAACTTGCACATGGTCTGGGGCTTGCAATGCTTCTTCCTGCAGTTATTAAAACAATCTATAAAGACAGAGCGCATGTTCTTGCTGAAATTTTAAAACCGATTAATCCTGATTTAGAGGGCGATGCATCTGAAGCTTACAGTGCAGCAAAATCAGTTCAGGATTGGCTGTTCTCTGTCGGTGTAACTTCAAAACTTGAAGATGAAGGATTTACTGATGCTGATGTTGAAAGATTGACAAATCTTGTTTATACAACACCGTCATTAAGCGGACTTCTTGATATTGCACCCTCCGGAAACGGACGTGATGTTGTTGAAAAGATTTATAGAGAATCGGTTAAACCTCTATAAAATTTGAAAATCTATAATTCTAATTTTTAAAGCAGGCGCCGCAGAAATTTTTCTGCGGCGCCTGCTTTCTTTAAATAAAACTTATTAGCCTTCGTTTCTTTCCTTGATATAGGATATAATTCCCATCGCAAGCCCGAAAATACCGTTCCATATAAGAGATGTTTTTATATCGGTTTTAAGGAATTTAAATGCAGTACCCATAAGTCTGTCAATACCGAAACCTATACCGAACCACATAAACGCACTTGAAAGTCCGACTGCGGCAGGCGGCATATTTTCGATTTTTTTCAAAAATTCATCTGTTTTTTCATTTTTTAAATTATTTGTGCTGCTGTTTTGTGCGGGGAGTGCAGGAGCAGTCTGCTTTGATGAAACTCTTGAAAAAGATGAAAACTCGGAAAATGCACCTGCCGGTTTTGCCGGCTGATAATTTTGTTCTGCCGTAAACGATGGATGGTTACATCTTTTGGAAAGCGTTATGTTTTCACAATTTATCGGGGCAACAGCCATGGTATCTCCTGAGTTTGTTCTTGTTTATTATAAATAAAAACCTAAAAAAATTTGCTTTTTATATTATAATTTGTTTATGAAACTTAACAAAACAGTTGAACTTCTGGCACCTGCAAAAGATAAAGAAACTGCAATTGCTGCAATAAATTTCGGTGCAGATGCGGTCTATATCGGTGCTTCACAATTCGGTGCAAGGCAAAACGCCTCCAATTCTCTTGATGATATAAAAGAAACAGTCGATTATGCTCACAAATTTAATGTCCGTGTTCATGTTACTATTAACACAATTTTGACGGATGATGAACTTAAAGAGGCTGAAAAACTTATACAAAAACTTTATAAAATCGGAGTTGATGCAATAATCGTTCAGGATGCGGGGATTTTGGAACTGGCTGCAGAAGGAAAACTTCCTCCGATAGAAATTCATGCAAGCACACAGTGCGATAACAGAACACTTGAAAAAGTAAAATTCTTTCAAAAAATCGGCGTAAAACGGGTTATTCTTGCACGGGAATTGACGATTAATCAAATCGAGGAAATCTGCAGGGAAGTTAAAAATTCAGATTGCAATTCTGATATGGAAATTGAAACTTTTATTCATGGAGCGTTGTGCGTATCCTACAGCGGGCAGTGTTATTTAAGCGCATCAATCGGCGGACGTTCCGCAAACAGAGGCGAATGTGCTCAGCCATGCCGCAAAAAATATACATTAATTGATGAAGACGGAAAAATTTATGCAAAAGAAAAGCATTTGTTAAGTTTAAAAGATTTTAACGCTTCAAAACATATTGAAAGATTAATTAATGCAGGGGTTAAATCATTTAAAATAGAAGGAAGGCTTAAGGATATAAATTACGTAAAAAATGTTGTTGCCTTCTATAGAAAAGAAATTGATAAATTCGCAGATAAGACATCGTCAGGTAAAATATTTTTTGATTTTGAACCTGATTTAAAAAAAAGTTTTAACCGTGGATTTACGGATTACTTTCTGTCTTGTGAACATGGAAACAAAACAGACCGCCCGAAAAATATTTACAACTTTGAAACGCCAAAATCTATCGGTGAAAAAATCGGAAAAGTTGAAAAGACAGGAAAAAATTTTTTTGTTATAAAAGACGCAAAATTAAATCCTCAGGACGGTTTGTGTTATATCACGGATGGCGGACTTACAGGTGTTCTTGTGAATAGAGTTGAAGGGAATAAAATTTTTCCCAATAAAATGGAAAAAATTAAAGCGGGTACATTTATTTATCGAAATTACGACAGCAAATTTGATAAAATTTTAAAAACCTCCAAAACCCGCCGCAGAATTCCTGTTGAATTTATTTTAAAAGACGGATTTTTATATGTAAAAGACTGCGATGGAAACTCTGTCGGAATACCGTTTGATTTTTCCGGGCAGCCGCAAAATCCCGAAAAAATGCGTGAGAATTTAATCACACAGCTTATGAAAACAGGAGAGAGCGATTTTTATACGGAAAATGTTGAGATTTTATCTTCCGTGCCGTTTCTTCCTGTTTCGCAAATTAATGCTCTCAGGCGGCAGCTGCTGGATTTGCTTATACAAAAAAGACTGAAAAATTATTTTGCTCCTCATCAAGATTGTTTAAAGTTTGCGGATTTTCCTTATCAATCTTATGACTACCGTGCAAATGTGTTGAATGATTATGCGGAAAATTTTTATAAAAATTGTAATTGTGAAATATCGGAGTTTGCACCAGAAAAAACAGCGAAATTTTCAGACAAAATTCTTATGCGCACCAAACATTGTTTAAAATTTGCATTCGGTCTTTGCGGCACATCAAAAAAACTGTTTTTGATTGACGAAAAAAGCAAAAAACATAATCTTGAATTTGACTGCAAAAATTGCGAAATGATTATTTATTGACAGGAACAAAAAGAAGGTTTAAGCTGCGGATTTGATAATGAATATTGAAAAAATTAAACCTCATTAGACCATTTTTTCGGGTCAAAACGTAAATCTTTTACTTTAATTTTTAATGAATCCAGATAGGGTTTAAATTTTACAAGAAGCTGTGTTTTTTTAAGCATCAATTCCTGAGCAACGATTCCGTTTTCACAGGCAATAACCATAACGCCGCCTTCCATCATGGAATAGGGGCGTGATTTTTGTGCAAACTTTGCGCCTGCAACTTTTCCCCAGAATTTGTAGAGATTATTTCTTGTGATTGCTTTTCTGATTTCTTTTTTTTCAAGCATTTTTTCAATAATGCTGTCTGCGCCGGTAAAATCAGTGTAAAGAATTTTTTTCATTTAATCTGTCCGTTTTGTTTCCCCTGTTTTTTATGATATTATATAGAAATGGAATGCATTCAATTAAATGATATCATAAAGTCTTCAAAAAACATACTTCTTATTTCGCATATCAATCCGGACGGTGATACTCTGGGTTCTGTTTGTGCCATGTATCAGGTTATCAGGGAAAACTTTCATAAAGAATGCGAAATGCTATCAGTTTCAAAAGTGCCGAAAATTTATGAATTTCTTCCGAATGTTTCAAAGATAAAAACGCTTGAGGAAATTGATTTATCACGTGAGTTTGACCTTGTTATCAATATTGATGTTGCGGCAATAGACAGAATAGGTGATGCAAAAATTCTTTTTGACAGAGCTAAATTCAGAGTTAATCTGGATCATCATAAAACAAACAGAGGTTATGCCGACTTAAACATAATAAATCCGCTAGCAAGTTCAACGGGTGAACTTTTGGCGGATGTTTTCAACAAGCTTGGCTGGAAGATTTCTCTTGAAACTGCAGTTTGTTTATATACTGCAATTTTGACGGATACGGGTTCATTCAGGTTTGATAACACAACGGCAGACTCATTAAAAGCTGCTGCAAGTATGGTAAAAATAGGTGTTCATCCGGCGGATATTTACAAAAAAGTTTACGAATCCTCCTCAAAAAACCATGTTTTATTTCAGGCATATTGCGTGTCCAAAGCCGAATTTTGCGAAAATGACAAAGTCGTTTATACAACGGTCTACAAAAAAGATATTGAAAAGTTCAATGCGCCCGAAGATTGTACCGAAGGTTTGACAGAAAAACTGCGTGCGATTGTGACAACGGAAGTTGCATTTGTAGTCAGACAGATAAGTTCGTCAATGAGTAAAGTTTCAATGAGAAGTAAAAATGTTGATGTTGCGGAAATTTGCGGTGTATTCGGCGGCGGCGGACACAAGCTTGCGGCGGGATGTGTGATTAAAGGTACGGTGGAAGATTCCATAAAGAAAATTCTTGATGAAATAAGGAAAAGAGAGATTTAAAAATGTCTTTAAAACCTTTTATACGAGGGATAAAACGTTTAATAATTTCTGTTATAAAAAACGATTTTTTCGGAATGGCGGCCGAGATGGGATTTATGCTTGTTATCGGAATTTTTCCTTTTATGCTTTTTTTAATGGCGGTTTTCGGCTGGATGGGAAACAAATCGTATATGGATCCGATTTTGATATTTTTATCAACGATAATGCCGGAACAATCAATGGACTTGATACTTACTGTTTTGTCGGAAGTCATGATTTTTTCTCAAGGAAAATTGATGGCGGCAATCGGAATTATCGTAACACTTTTTCTTTCTACAAATGCAGTTGCCGTTGTGTTGAAAGGGCTCAATCGTGCATACAAAGTTGAAGAAACACGAAATTTTATTTATACAAGACTCCTTTCACTTATAATGGTTTTTGTAAATACAATGATTATGTTTTTGACAATCAACCTTATTATTTTCGGTAAAGTAATTATAAATTATCTTGTAAATCATCTGCATATAACAAATGGTATAGGTATAATGCTTTTGACTGTCCGCTGGCCGATTGCGTTTTTGGCATTGTACGTAATGGCATTTTTAATTTATTATATTCTTCCGGATTTACGCGGAAACGAAAAGTTCAAACGGGCAAGTGCGCTTCCAGGGACATTTTTTTTCTGTTCATTCTGGCTTCTCGGTTCCTGGGGATTTTCAATATATGTAAACAACCTTAGAACTTACAATATGGTTTACGGAACAATCGGAGCATTTGCCGTATTAATGGTTTGGCTTTATTATACGTCGCTTTTAATCCTCATAGGCGGGGAAATTAATTCTCAGGTTTACAACAGACTCTCAGCCAAGGCTGATGAAATCAAAGCGGATTTTGCAAGACTTAAAAAGCCGGGGACATAGTTTGTAAATTGTGGCGGGTTAATATTAAAGGACTCAAAATAAAATTATTTTTATGATAAAATATTTTTATTGATTAGAGAGATTTGTAATTTATAAAGGGGAAATATGTCAATAATTATAATGATACTTCTTTTAAGTGTACTGATTCTGGTTCACGAAGCAGGGCATTTTCTGGCAGCAAAAATGTTTAAAATGAAGGTGTCAAAATTCGGTTTCGGGCTTCCGATTGGACCGACACTGTGGGAAGGCAAAGTAGGAGATGTAACTGTTCTTGTTCATGCTTTTCTTCTTGGCGGGTATGTGGCATTCCCCGATGATGAAAAAGATGAAGTTCTTCCGGCAGACTCTCCCGACAGATTTATGAACAGACCTGTTTATCAAAGGCTTGTTGTTGTGTCGGCTGGTGTTTTGGCAAACGTTTTATGCGCATTTGTTCTGGTGTTTTTGACCGCTGCATTGTGGGGACAGCTGCCAAGCGGAAAATATAATGTAATCGTTAAAAAAATAGCTGCTGAAAAAACAGCATCTGTCTGGCAGTCAGGCTTGCAGGCAGGTGATAAAATCCTTGAAGTCAACGGTTCAAAAATAACTTCTTCATACGGATTTGTTGCATTTGCCCAGTTCAGCAAAAAATTTGACGGAAAAGCAGATGAAAATTATATAGAAGAAAATTTGCAAAAACTTGAAAAAATCAATCCGGCATTTAAACAGGATGAAATTATTCCGGAAGCTGTTATGATAAAAATTCCGGCAATCGACAATGAACCCGGGATTATATTAAACAGGGATCAATTGCTCGGTATTGAAAAATACAAAGACAATCAGGTTTCATTAAATGACGCCCAGAAAAAGTTGCGTGATGAAATTGAAGGTAAAAAATACTTTTTATCTGACGGCAAAACAACTTTAAAAGATGTGGCGTATGCAATTTCCGATAATGTTCACCCGATAAACATTACGGTTGAACGAAAAGGTGAAGTAATAAAATTAAAACCGGTTTATTCAAATAAAGAAGGGCTTATCGGTGTTGAACTCAATTCTGAGGAGATTATTATTCCGACAAAAGACTTTAAATCTATTGTCAAAGGCAGCGGAAAATATTTATACGACAACACCTATATGCTGCTTTACGGATTGAAGCAGATTCTTACCGGCAAAATTCCTTTGAATGATTTGCACGGTGTAATTTTGATTACAAAACTCGGCGGTGACACGATTGAAAATGAAGGCATTTTCCCGGGACTTCTTTTAACCGCTCTTATTTCGCTGGATCTGGCAATAGTTAACTTCCTGCCTATTCCGGCATTAGACGGCGGACATGTTTTGTTCCTTCTGCTTGAAAAATTAAGAGGACGTCCGCTTGAGGAAGAAATAATTGATAAAATCGGAACAGCAGGATTTATGTTCCTGATTGCATTGATGATATTTGTGGTTTTTAACGATATTTATGCATTGATTAAACACAAAATTTGATATGACGGAAATTCTCAGAATAAAAGCGGGCGGCTGGTTTACCAGCCGCCCGCTTTTTCGTGCTTTAATATTACAAAAGTTCTTTCAAATAATTCGGAAGCGCAAATCGAGCTTTGTGATACTCTTTATTGTAAATTTTACAGGTTTTTGTAATTTCACTGCAGCGTTCTTCATCAATATATGAAAGCGGTTCAACAGTTTCTGAACAAAAAGCCCACGCCCAGTATCCGCCAGGATATGTCGGAATGTTTGAGGTGTATGTTGAACATACCGGAAAAACTTTTTTAAGCAGATTGTACATTTTTTTGATTTCTTCTTTGTTTACAAACGGGCTTTCTGATTGTGCTGCAACAATTCCGCCTTCCTTTAAAGAATTTTTAACATTGGTGTAAAATTCTTCAGTAAACAATCCTTCGCCCGGTCCCATAGGGTCTGTCGAATCTATCAGAACAATATCATATTCGTTCTTTTTATCCTTGATAAATTCAATTGCATCTTCAACTTTTATTTCAACTCTGGGGTCTGTCAGTCCGCATGAAATTGTCGGTAAAAACTCTTTGCATGCATCTATTACCATTCCGTCAATTTCACAGAGTACAACTTTTTTTACTGTTTTGTGTTTCAATACTTCTCTTACCGTTCCGCCGTCGCCGCCGCCTATTACAAGAACAGATTCGGGATTTTTGTGGTTCATCATCGGAATATGTGCAATCATTTCATGATAATGAAATTCGTCACCCTCTGTTGTCATCATCAAATCGTCAAGAGTTAAAACCCGCCCGAGAGCAGAGTCAGTTTCAAAAACTTCTACTTTTTGAAAGTCTGACTGCTTTGAAAACAAAACTTTGCCCGCCTTGATTGCAATACCAAAGCCGGATGGTGTAATTTCATGGTAATATCCGTTTTCTATTCCGTTTTTCATTTGTTCTCTCCTTATATCTATTTAATTCCGCCTAAAATGTGAATATGCAGGTGAAAAACCTCCTGACCTGCGTCTTTGCCGGTGTTGATTAGTGTTTTGTAAGATTTCAAACCGATTTTTTTAGTTGTTTCCTTTACTGCCAAAAGAAGTTCTCTCATGAGATTTTTATCTTCAAGTTCATTCAATGATTCCACATGAACTCTCGGAACAACCAGCAGATGAACAGGTGCTTTCGGATTTATATCCTTAAAGACAACAACATGTTCGTTTTCATAAATAAATTCGGTGTTAAAATCACCGTTAATGATTTTACAAAAAATACAATTATTATCCATATTTTACCTCACATATCAGTTAAGTTTACAATGGTAATTTGAAAAAATCAATGTTATTTAATTAATGTAACTTTTAAATGTAACTAATTTGCCTTAAAGGTTTTTAAAGAGTAAAATATTATAAATAGTGGGAGGAAAAATGCCGAAGTTAGCCAAAGAGTATAATTATCGAGATTATTACAGGAAGTATTATGCAAATGTTCAGGAATTACCCCGCCGTACATATATAAACAACCACGGCACAAAAACTATAAGAGCGGCAGAACCTAAATATATAAGACCAAAAAATAAAAAAGTTAAGAGAAACAATTTCCTTCATCGAATTATTTCGATATTATTTTTGACGGCGGTTGCTGCATTCGTTTTTCCGGTTACGTACAACCGTGTAATAAAATCCTTTTTCTATAAATCCCCTTATCCGCAGATAAAGGCAGATTATCAAAAAATATTAAACCCCACACTAAATTATCTTAATAACGATTTGTTTCTTGATACATATTTTTTAAAGGGGGCGGAAACAAAAAATCCGCAGATGCTTTCCCTAACAGAAAATCAAAGACTTACAGGGCTAGAAAACTCGTTAAAAAATCTGGCATCTCTTTATCCTTCAATAGAGCCGTCTGTCTATGTATGGGACTATGATACAGGAAATTATGCTGGAATTGATTCCGACAAACTATACTCCGCCGCAAGTATCATAAAAATTCCGGTTTTAATCCAGCTTTTCCGTTCAATTGAAGCCGGACAGCTTACAATTTATGATACAATGACGTTGACTGATTATTACCGTGCGGAAGGCTCCGGAAGTCTTCAGTTTAAAGCCGAAAACTCTGTCTGGACAATGGATGATCTGGCTCGAGTTATGATAACGGAATCCGACAATTCAGCAACAAATATGATTATGTCAAAACTGGGTTCAATGACCGACATAAATTCAGGTATCCGCCAGTGGGGTTTGAGTAAAACACGTGTTAATAACTGGCTTCCTGATATGGGCGGAACCAACTTTACAACAGCCGAAGATTTGGCAAGAATGCTTTACAATCTGGACAACCCGAACTTTTTATCCGTAAGCTCCAGAGAAAAAATATTTGATTATATGGGACATGTTCATAATGACCGTTTAATTCCGGCAGGACTCGGCGCAGGTGCTGTTTTCCTTCACAAAACCGGTGATATCGGCAAAATGCTTGGAGATGCAGGTATTGTATATGCCCCCAACGGTAAAAAATATATTGTCGCAATTCTTGTAAACAGACCCTACAATTCACCCGCAGGAAAAGATTATATTGTAAAAGCTTCTGAAATCATTTATAATACAATGGTGAGATAGATTTATGTTAAAAGATTTGCTGGAGTCAAAAAGATGTTTCAAGCTTGTTTGCGGGGCAGGAAACGAGGATGTTTTGCAGGTTGAAAACCTGACTGCTTTGTATGCAAAAGCAGGCTGCCGATTTTTCGACGTAAATGCATCATCTGAAGTTGTTGAGGCTGCAAAACGAGGATTGAAATTTGCAGAAGTTGATGACGCCTGTATTTGTGTAAGTGTCGGGATAAAAGGCGACCCGCATGTTTGTAAGGCGCAAATTGATTATGACAAATGTATAGGCTGCGGTCAGTGTGATGAAATTTGTCCGCAAAGAGCGATTGTTTATCATAAAGTTAAAAAGGCAAAATGTATCGGCTGCGGCAGGTGTTTAAAAGTTTGCCCTAAAGGTGCGATAAGTTATATCTCAGAGCCTAAAGAACTGTCCGAGGTGCTTCCTCCGCTGGTAAAATCCGGAATTGATTGTATAGAGCTTCATGCAATGGGCGAAAATTCCTGTGAAATCGAAAAGAATTGGGATTATATAAAAGAAAATTTTGACGGGATAATCAGTATTTGTACAAGCCGCGGGAAATTAAGCGATAAGGCGCTAATTGAGCGGATTAAAACAATGACGGAAAATCTGGCGCCGTATCGGGTAATTGTTCAGGCGGACGGTTTTCCGATGAGCGGCGGAGAGGATGATTACAAAACAACTTTGCAGGCGGTTGCAACGGCAGAAATTGTGCAGAATGAAAATCTTCCCGTATATATAATGCTTTCGGGCGGTACAAATTCAAAGACAGCAGAACTTGCACGTATGTGCGGCATAAATTACCACGGGATTGCGGTCGGCTCATACGCAAGGAAAATTGTCAGAAAGTACATTGAGAGTAAAGACTTTCTGACAAATAAAGATAAATTTAATGAAGCCTTAAAAATTGCGGAGTCACTTGTCAAATCTGTCGAAATACCCTGATTTTGCAAGAATGAAGATTGCATTAATTTTATTTACGGCGCCTGTTTTCTGATTAATTTTTGCAACATACCATTTTACGGTGCTTTCACCCATTTGAGTTTTTTTAGCAATTTGTTTGTTATTAAGCCCTTTGACCATCTCTTTGATAACGACTTGTTCTTTGTGATTGAAACAAAAATTTGCAGGCATGTATGTTTAAATCCTCAATAATAGTGAAAAATATGTCTTATATTTATAAAAATATACTGACAATATAGTTAAATATATTAATAGCATTTAGTAATCTTTTTGTCAAGAATTTATAATTACTTAATTATGAAAAATGACGACTTGGAAAAGAAACTCGGAGCAAAAATCGCATATTTACGCAAAAGCAAAAGATTTTCTCAGGCAAAACTTGCCGAAAAAGCTGATATAAGCGAAATATACGTCGGTGAAATCGAAAGAGGAGATGCCAATCCCACTCTTGAAAAACTTAAACTTATCGCAAATGCCTTGAATGTCGATGTAGTTGAACTTTTTAACTTTTCATTCTAAAATAAAAAAGAGCGAAAAATCTTCCGCTCTCCACATTCGTGCTTTTGCACTTCACACAATCCTTTTCAACAACTATTCCTCAATTGTCTCTTCTGTCTTTTTAATCTTTTTCATTACATCATCAAACTGTTCTTTTATATACAAAAGAAACAATGAACATTCTTCTTTAAAGCTGTAAGCCCCCGGCCAAATCATATATCTGTACATAAAGTTTCTCCTTATCTAACCTTCTTACAAAAATTCTTATCGGTCGTTAAGGTGTCAAACTTTAGATAATTTTTCGTTTGGCTTTAAAAAACTTAACAATAGCCGGCAACGCTTAACCTGCTGCTATTTGAATAATTTTATATAGTTCTCTCTCAACTGGCACATAGGTTTGGGCAAATATTCAACATTGTATTTTTCAGCTATCTTTTTAATGTTAGGAGCGGCAGAAATTATTATTATACGGCTGTTTTTGTATTCTTTGTATGTTTTAATCTGTTTTACAAACCATTCACCCGCATACATCGGCAGAAAATCGCTTTCCATCTGCATATCCGTAAAAATTACATCATAGGGAGTGTCAATATTCAATGTGATTTTTTCAAGCCCTTCTTTTGCGGATTTTGCAATGTCAATTTCCGTGCCCTCAGCCAAAATCTCTCTTAAAGCTCTGGTGTGGTACTCAATCCAGCCGTTTGAATCATCTGTTACAAGTATTTTCATAAAAAAATTTTATCATAAAAAAGCCGGACGTTATGTCCGGTCTTTTAAAAATTTTTAGTCATCTGTATCAAGCGGAACAACGATAATATATTTATCACCGTCTTTGAACTTGCTCATTTCACCAAGTTCGGCTTCATCAGGGAAAATAAAACTTTGCGTGAAACGGATTATTGCATTCTTGTTGTGCTTTTTTGTTTCACCTGCCGCATTTATTGTCAATTTGTTTCCTTCCCTTGTCACTTCAACATTTTTTTCATTGTTGTCAAACGGCTTTAAATTAATAATGATTTTGTAGGCATCATCTGTTTTTTCAATATGTACAATTTCACCGGCCTTACGTTCAATCCAATTTTCTCTGCCCATTTCCCTTCTGGCGAATTTTTCCGCCTGACGGGCTTCTTTCATCATCATCCTGTCCATTTTTCGCATCTGAACCATCGGATCAAGCATTCTTTTGTAATGCCAGTCAGTTACAACATAAAATGCCGCAAATGCCCCCAAAAATGTCAGCAGTCCCGTTAGAATATGTTTTAAAACCGGATGTCCGCATAAAAAACAGTTTTCATGATAGTGTTCATGTCTGTTTTCATAATTGTTTTCGTCCATAAAATACTCCTTTCTTCATATTACAACGTCATAATATTTCAAGTTAATATCCATTGTCCATAGCATGGTCGGGTTAATCCTCTTAATAATCTTGTCAAAATTATAAATATATGTTACAATTATAGCATGGAGGGTTAATGTAAAATGGCAAAAATTTTAGTAACTATGCCAGATGAATTTTTAAATCGTGTAGATGGTCTTGCAAGCAACGAACAGAGAACACGCAGCGAACTTATTCGTGAAGCGTTGAGATCTTATATGCGCAGAACAACCGTTCAGCAGGTTCAAAAAGCTGAAGATAACGCAAAAATTTTAGAGCATCTTCTCGATTAAAATATTTATTGGAATTAAATGTGATTTATTAATTAATTTTGTGCGGCTCATAATATATGAGACGAAGTTTTTAAACTCTGTCAAGTTCAATTGTATGACGGATTATTGAATGTGCAGTCAAAAGCAGATAGGGATTAATTTCATCAGTATGTGACATGTTTATCTTTGCATTTGTAATTTCCGATTTTTGCTGTGCCTCCGGTGTCTTTTTTGTTTCAAATGATATGACAGATTGCATTGAATAGTGTTTTTGTTCGCTTTCAAGCCGCATAAGCAGTTCATCTTTTGGAAAAGTTTCATTACATTCAATGTTTACATGAACCGAATTCGTTGTTTCAAGAATGAGTGTTGCCGTCAATATCCCGAAATTTACTGTTGTAATTGTAACTATTAAGATGCTTTCGTTTTCGTTGCCCCCTTCGCTTGAAGTTTCGATTTCTAAATCAAATCCTGCACCTTCATGCAGCGGAAGCCATGGAAGATATAAGAGCATTAGTGTTTTAAGAGTTTGTGACGGATTGTCGGTTGAAGCAAGCGCTATACTTGCATTAATAAGTTTTGCGGTTTCTTTAAGCTGACTTAAATCATTTACACCCTGTTTTGAGGCCGCAGTCATTGCAAGAATCAACTTTGTAACGGCATCTTTGCCGTTTGTCTGGATAAGCGAGGCAATATCCGCTATATTTATCATCTGACCCGCTGTAAGCTGAAGATTTTTCAGAGCGGAAGCCATCTGCGTATTTATCTGGTTTTTCATAACCGATTGCGTTTCAGATGTTGTAAGCCCCTGAAGCTGGGCAAGTATCTGCGCCTGAGTTTGAGAAAGCAGATTTTTACGTGCTGCAATCTGCTGTTCAAAAAGTCTGTTAAACTGTACCTGATTAAGATTTTTTTGGAGCATAAAGAGAAGTTCATTCATATTCTGGGGCAGTTTCATCAAATCTTTTATATAAACGGAGCGGTCGCCGCCGGATAAAGTGCCAATTTGAGGATTGGCGGAAACTGCGGATTGCGTTGCAGATTGAGCAGTATTGGCAGCGGCCGGGGTGCCTGCAGAAAAATTTGACGGGTTCACATTGTTTTGAGGGGTTGTTTTGACCGGTTTAAAGTTAATATATTTTGCAATCAGGTTTCCAAGATTCAAATTTTCCATAAAAGTAATTATACTTATTTTTTGCTGTTTGTCTACCGAGGGTTGAAATTATAAAAAGATACGTTATAATAAAAATAAGGGCGAGAGGATTGCCGTCCTCTCTTTAAAAGCCCCGTTTATGTTAGTTTGAGCGCTAGTATAATCAATAAGATTATAATTAGCGCTTTTTCACTTATCGTGAAAACCAACTTTATCACCCCCCTCCATGGTATTCAAATTTGCAGTTTGTGCCATGAAGTAAGATGAACAAGGGCTTACCCTTGTGAATTAAATAATAAAACGAAACTATTCCCGTTAAATCATATAAATAACAATTATATTTATGCGTAAATTTTTTCTATTTTCTTACCGGAAGATAAGATTGAGGGTAGTTGTAGTCTTCTTTAAAACCAAGATGTCTGTACATTTTCAATGCTTGAAAATTATTTGTTTCTGTGCAGGTGTTGACTTCCGTAATCGGCTTTTCTCCGCTGTCAACCCATTTGATTAGTTGTTCAACGGAATTTTTCAGCATATGTTTTGAAAGACCCCGTCCCTGATGTTCTTTTTTTATTGCAACTATCGGGATATTGGCGATTTTTCCGCCGGTCAGGTTCATAAAACAAAATCCGACAGGTGTTCCGCTGCAAAGAAGAACACTTGTTGCTTCAGGTAAAAATTCAGCATAAACATTGTTTACAATCTTATCAAGAATGTCATAGGTGCCCTCAGGTGTGGTAAATCTCGGATCAAAAAGGGCATCGGCACTTGTTGAAAAGGCTTCATTAACAATTTCAACCGCAGCATCAAAATATTCGTCTGACCAGCTTACAACCTTATAACAGGGATTTAAGTCCGTCAATTCCGTCAAATTAAGAATTTCACGGGAATTTGTTCCGCTCATCATAAATCTTAAAACCGCAATCCCCACAAATTTAAAACCGAAACGGGCAATCTCCCCTATCAAAGTTTTTTGTGAACCCAACATAGGATAACAAACTATTTTTTCCTTTCGTTCCTCTCTTGTTTCTCTTAAAAATTCCTCAATCAAGTATTTGCTTCTGGTCATAATATTTTCCATCTTGAATGAGTGGATTATATTAAGTTCGACCGCCTCTGAAATCATTGTTGTATAAACAAGAAATGCTGTCGGAATATTGTTTTCAAATAAAACAATACAATTTATCAATTCTTTTTCAAGAGCATCTATAAAACCTGCATAATCCAGCGGTTCAAGTTCAAATTTGTATTCAAGAACAGCTCTGTTTCGAAAATCATTGTAAACCGCTGCAAAACTTTTGTAATCCTGTTCCTCCAGAGGCTTTGCCTCATAAAGTGTATCTATCATAGTTCATTTACCCCAAATGCAATGTTTTTTTAAAACATGTGATGCATTTTTTCTTTTTTTGTTTTCATATACCGTTCGTTATATGAATTGATTTCAGGTGTTAATCTTACCACATCATTTATTTTAAGTCCATAACCCGTCAGGGCTATTATTTTTTTAGGATTGTTCGTAATAAGGTTGAAGTTGTTAAAACCTAAATCAGATATAATTTGTGCGCCCATGCCGTAATCTCTCAAATCAGCTTTAAATCCGAGCGAAATATTAGCCTCAACCGTATCCTGTCCGCATTCCTGAAGTTTGTAAGCTTTGATTTTGTTAACAATGCCTATCCCACGGCCTTCATGTCCTTTCATATAAATCAGTGCCCCTTTGCCGTAATCGTTAATCATTTTTAAGGCGCTGTGAAGCTGGTAATTGCAATCGCACTTAAGACTGTGGAATATATCGCCTGTCAGACATTCGCTGTGGACTCTGACAAGCGGGATTTTGCTGCTTCTGTCATCTTTTACAAGCGCAACACTTTCCTGACCTGTCAGATGATTTAGATAACCGTAGATTTCAAATTCTCCGAAAACGGTCGGGAGGTGAGCTTCGGCTTCACGGGTTACGATTTTTTCGGTTTTTAGCCGGTAGGCAATAAGTTCGGCGACAGTGATAAATTTTATCCCGTGTTTTTGGGCAAACTTAAACAATTCATCACGTTTTGCCATATGACCGTCTTCACCCATAATTTCGCACATAGGACCTGCCGGAATATGACCCGAAAGTTTTGCCAGATCGACAACAGCTTCGGTGTGGCCTGTTCTTTGAAGAACTCCGCCTTTTCTTGCGACACACGGGAAAAGATGCCCCGGACGTCTTAAATCAGACGGAACAGCATCAGGCGCAAGAGCAACTTCAATTGTTTTGGCACGGTCGAATGCCGAAATCCCTGTTGTAACACCGTATTTTTCAGCAGCGTCAATACTTACCGTGAATGCAGTTTTCATTCCCTCGGTATTTTGTTCGACCATCTGCGGCAAATCAAGTTTTTCTGCAATTTCATTCGAAATAGCAAGGCAAATCAAACCTTTTGCGTTTTCCGCCATAAATTTGATGATTTCAGGAGTAACCATCTGTCCGGAACAGATTAAATCCCCTTCGTTTTCACGGTCTTCGTCGTCCGCAACGATTATCATTTTGCCGTTTTTAAAATCTTCAATCGCTTCTTCAATTGTATTAAATTTTACGTCATCCATCACATAAACCCGTTTTCTTTTAAAAATTCTTCCGTAATATTATTATTTTGCGAATATAAAAATTTTTCAACATATCTGCCGAGTATATCGGTTTCGATATTTACCAGATCACCTGTTTTAAGTTCTTTCAGGTTTGTATTTTGAAGTGTGTGCGGAATTACGGCAACTGAAAATTTCATGTTTTCAAGTTTTGAAACGGTAAGGCTGACTCCGTTTACCGTAATTGAACCCTTGTAAACTACATATTTTTCAAGTTTATCCGGCAATTCAAAAGTCATGTTCCCTAAATATTTTGCGGTTCCGTCAACATGTCCCTGTACAAAATGTCCGCCGATTCTTGTTGAAGGTGTCAATGCACGTTCAAGATTGACGGATTTTCCTGTTTTAAATGTTTTAAACGTTGTAATTGAAACTGTTTCGCTGCTTACGTCGGCCGTAAACGTGTTTGAAGTCATACTTACAACAGTCTGGCAGCACCCGTCAATTGCAATACTGTCGCCGATTTGTGTGTTTTCCAGAACTTTTGAGCATTCAATAACGAGTTTTTTCCCGTCAAAACTTTTTACTATTCCTGTTTCTTCTACAATTCCTGTGAACATAACTGTATTCTAGCATAAAAATTAAATGTGGTTTAAATACGAATAAAATATTAATAATATTGACAGAAATTGTATAAAAATGTATTATAAATTTCGGGTAAGCCCTTATCACTTATGAATCTGAAAGCACGAACTATAAATTTGTTAAACTTTCAGAAAGGGGGTGATATAATGTGGAAATCAGTATAACTGAAAAAGCGTTAGTGCTTATCCTGTTGATAATACTAACGCTTAAATTACACAACTAGGGCTTTTAATGGGGCAAGGTGGAACTTGCTCCGCCCTTTTCATTTATTATAACATATTTTTTTCTGAATTCAAGTAGCGGCTGTAGAAATTTATATCATGGTTTGAATTAAAAAATCTCTGACACATCACTATGAACTTGATTAAGACTCTGATTACTTAATATTTTCTATAAATCTCCGGCCGGATTTGTGGCAAAACAAATTCGGTTGTCAATTGCAATTAAAAATTTTTCACACTATAATATCCATGTCGTGACAAGAATATAGGAGAGAAATTATGTCAAGAAAACCAATTATTGCAGGAAACTGGAAAATGAATCTTATCCGTTCAGAAGCCGAAAAGGTTTTTGAAGGTGTTAAAGAATTTGTAAACGATTATACTGCAGTTCAATTACCGACAATTGTGATTGCGCCGGTATTTACCTCAATAAGTGCAGTAAGAACAGTGAAATGCAACTGCGGCTGCGGCGGCAACAAAATTTCAATAGCCGGTCAAAACTGCCACTGGGAAAATTCAGGCGCATATACAGGCGAGATTTCAGTTGAAATGCTTGCTGATGCCGGCTGCGATTATGTAATTATCGGTCACTCAGAAAGAAGACAATATTTTGCGGAAACAGATGAAATGATTAACAAAAAAGCAAAAGCAATTCTTGCAGGCGGCTTAATTCCGATTATCTGCTGCGGAGAAACTCTTGAACAAAGAGAAGCAGGAATTACTGACAAATGGATTTCAGGTCAAATCAAAGCTGCCTTAGACGGAATTTCATCAGAAGATGTTGCAAAGTCAGTTATTGCGTATGAACCTATCTGGGCTATCGGAACAGGCAAAACTTGTGATGCCGATGAAGCAAACAGAGTAATCGTAATGATAAGAAGCGTTGTTAAAGAAGTTGCGGGTGCTGAAGCGGCAGACTCTATCAGAATTCTCTACGGCGGATCCGTTAAGCCTTCAACAATCGCCGAACAAATGTCAAAATCTGATATTGACGGTGCACTGGTTGGCGGAGCTTCTTTAAAAGCAGACAGTTTTAACGAAATTATTGCAAATACAATGAAAGTTGCAGTTGCAAAATAATGATTTAATTTTAATCAAAACGAAACGCTTTTTTGTCATTCTGAACTTGATTCAGAATCTAAATAACTAAAAAGTGTTTCGTTTTTTTATGGCTGTTATCAAAACGTCTGTTTAATCTATTTGCACAAAATATATTTTTATTCTATAATTGTAACACTTAGTCCGTATTGACGGAATTAAATAAAAAGGAGTAAAAAATGGCTCAACAATTTAATGCCCAAAATATTAAAAAAAGAATATCAGTTCTTGTATTTTTAAAAGGTTCAACGGCTCCGCTTGTGCTTTATGTTGAAAATCCCGAGGCAATGTATGATGAACTTAAACAGTCAATCAAAAGTCCGACACCTCTTCTAATAGAAAGAGAAACTCAGGGACCTTTGAAAAAAGTCTGTTTCATTTCAAATCAGGTTGCATCGCTTGCGCTTCAGGAAGAACAATACATGTAAAAGGATAAAAAATGTCCGTAGTATCAATCGAAGATATCGAAAATTCAGCAAACAAAACTATATATTGCAAATTTGAAGAAGAAATTGACGGTATAAATTCCGCCGGTCCGATAACTGCTGATTTGGAATTAAAATCTCTGGGTGATTTTATAGAAGTCAAAGGAAATGTTAAGGGCGTTTTAATGCTGGAATGTGATTTATGTCTTAAAGAATTTGAGTATAAACTTGATTTCGATATTGACGAAACCTATGCAAAAAACGCACTCATGGAAGATTACGGGCAGGAAACCGAACTTAAGGAAGGCCAGTTTATAACAGACTTGAACGGAGAAGATAAAATAGACATTTATGACTTATTGTATCAATCTGTAATATTAAATATACCAAATAAAAAAGTTTGTGGTATAAATTGTAATGGGGACAAATTTCTGAAAGAGGAAAACTTGTCCGATCCGAGAATGGATGTTTTTAAAAACATCAAAATTGAAAAAAGTTAATTATTAAATTTGTCTTCACACCTGTGCAAGGCGCCCTCAATCCGGTGTATTTAACTCACGAAATGCCGGCATGAGGTGAGGTTCTTCTTAAAAAGAAGAACGTAAATGAAATATAAGTAGTAGGAAAAATAAAAAGGAAAAAGAAAAATGGCAGTACCTAAGAAAAGAACAGGACATTCCGCACAAGGACATAGAAGAAGCAACTGGAAAGCAACAAAACCGGAAACAACAAAATGCCCTAACTGCGGTGAAACAGTATTAACACACACAGTATGCACGGCTTGCGGAACTTACAAAGGCAAACCCGTAAGACTCAGCGACAGAGTGGAAGAAGTTAAGGTTGAAGAAAAGAAACCTGCAAAAAAATCAACTAAGAAAGCTGAAGCTAAGGCTGCGGATGAAACTAAAACAGAAGCCGTAAAAGCTGAAGAAACCAAAGTTGAAGAAGTAAAAGAAGAAGAAGTTAAAGCTGAAGCTGTTGAAGAAGCAAAAACAGAAGAAGCCGAAGACGCAGAAGAAACTTCTGAAACTCCTGAAAAAGAAGAAAAATAGTTAACAAACCGGATGGTTAAATTTTTAACCGTCCGGCTTTTAAACCGTTAAACTTGATAAGACTTTGAGAGGGAAAAATGACAAGAATAGCAATTGACGCAATGGGCGGAGACCATGCTCCGCATGAAATCGTAGCAGGTGCAGTATGGGCGGCTCAGGAATACGGAGTTGCGCTTGAGCTGGTCGGCAAACAGGATCGTATTGAACAGGAACTTGATAAAATTACTCATGAAGGTTTCTATTCCGATTGCGGTAAAGCCGGCAAACAGTATCGGGTAAAAATTGATACATCAAAACTCGACATCAAAATTACTCATGCTTCAGAAGTAATAGAGATGGGTGAAGCTCCCGGACAGGCTATTCGTAAGAAG
This sequence comes from Candidatus Gastranaerophilales bacterium, assembly GCA_944322785.1. Classification (GTDB taxonomy): domain Bacteria; phylum Cyanobacteriota; class Vampirovibrionia; order Gastranaerophilales; family Gastranaerophilaceae; genus Scatenecus. The sequence continues at coordinate 157,670 of CALUPW010000001.1, forward strand.
AAAAAATCCTCAATAGTTCTGGCAGTGGATGCGGTTGCTCAGGGAAGTTCGGATGCGGTTGTTGCTGCAGGTTCAACCGGTGCTGCTATGGCATCAAGTTTGTTCGGTCTGGGCAGAATACCCGGAATTGATCGTCCGGCAATTGCCGTAACTTTACCGACAATTAAAAGACCGATTGTTGTAATTGATGCCGGTGCTAACAGCAATTGTTCGCCCGAAATGCTCTATCAATTTGCCGTTATGGGTGCCACCTTCTCTAAAAACGTTCTTGGAATTGAACATCCCCGTATCGGCGTTTTGAATATAGGTGAAGAAGCCGGTAAAGGCAACGAACTTGCACAGGCAACTTACAAATTACTGGAAGAACAGCAGGAAAAATTGAACTTTGTCGGAAATATAGAAGGCAAAGAAATATTTTTGAGCGTCTGTGATGTCGTTGTTTGTGACGGGTTTGTAGGTAATGTTGCATTAAAAGTTACCGAAGGTACATCTCAGATGCTTTTCAGAATGCTAAAACAGGAATTTAAAGCTGATTTGATGGGAAAAATTATCGGACTTCTGGCAAAACCGTTTATGAAAAGAATTTATACAAAAATAAATTATGAAGAATTCGGCGGCGCTTTGCTTTTAGGTGTTAAAGGGATAACAGTAATTTCTCACGGGAGAAGCAAAGCCTATGCAATTAAAAATGCCGTAAGAGTCGCAAAACACGCTGTTGAAACAGGCGTCAACGAAAAAATAGCAAAGTTTTATGAGGACTAGTTAATGACAAACAATGGAATTCCGCTTAGAATTGCGGGTGTAGGATACAGTTTACCCGAAACGGTTATTACAAATGATGATTTAACCAAATTATATGAAACATCTGATGAATGGATTTATACAAGAACAGGTATTAAAGAAAGAAGGGTTGTTTCAGGCGAGGAAAACGCAATTGATTTAGGTTTTGATGCCGCAAAAAAAGCAATTGAAAAATCAGGAATCAAGCCTGATGATATAGACTTAATTCTTGCCGCATCATCAGCACCGCCGGATTTGTATCCCGCAATTGCATGTCATATTCATCAAAGACTCGGAATTCAAAAACCAATACCGGCATTTGATATCACTGCGGCATGTACGGGGCTTGTTTATGCACTAAGTATTGCAAAAGCCTATATTGCCTCAGGAATGTATAAAAATATTCTTCTTGTTGCCACCGATAACAATTCCCGTCTTGTAAACTGGACTGACAGAAGCACATCAATTCTTTTTGGCGACGGTGCAGGTGCAATGGTAGTTACTCAGGCAGAAGACGGAATTGATGATATAATTGCAATTGATATTAAAGCTGACGGAAATTACGGTAATTTAATTGAACTTTCATTTGACGGTAAAAATTGTCCGCTTGTGGAGCCTTATGAGGAAAAACCGAAAGGCATAAGAATGAACGGACGAGGCGTATATACATTTGTTGCAAAAGTTCTTCCGCATTATGTTGAAGAATTGGTTGCAAATGCCGGGATGAAAGCTGAAGATATAGACTATTTGATTCCGCATCAGGCAAATATAAGAATAATTCAGGCAGTTCAAGAACGTCTTGGCTATAGCGACGATAAAGTCGTAACAAATATTAAATACTACGGAAATACCTCTGCTGCCTCTATTCCGATTGCACTTGCAGAAAGTGTTGAAAAAGGCAAAGTAAAATTAGGAACAACCGCAATTCTTTGCGGATTTGGCGCAGGTATGACCTGGGGCGGAGCAATTGTAAGACTTCGAGAAGGAATCTGCTGATGAGTTTCAGATTTGGAAAAATAGGCGGTTTCGGTATAAGCGGTTTTAACTATTCAGGTTTTCAACAAATATTTGACACACCGGGGCTTAATGCATTACTTCAAAAAGAAAATAAAGTTTGTTGTGAAAAGACTGTCAACGCTGTAACATCAGCGGTTAAAACCGGTAAAGAAAAGATTCCGCAATTGAAAAGCGATGTTTTTACAAAAGAAAGTAAAATTTCAAAGTGAAAAAATCAAATAAGGAGTATAAAATGACGAAAAAGATGGCATTCTTATTTCCCGGTCAAGGATCACAAACTGTTGGCATGGGAAAAGATTTGTATGAAAATTTTGAATGTGCAAAAGAAGTTTTTACAACAGCTGACCAAACATTAGGTAAAAAAATTACGAATTTGTGTTTTGAAGGGCCTGAGGACGCATTGAAACAAACCGTAAATACGCAGCCATGTATTGTAACAACTTCAATTGCGGCATTTGAAGCATTGAAATCAGAATTTGATGTAAAACCTGATTATGTTGCGGGGCATTCACTGGGCGAATACTGTGCAATGTATGCCTCAGGCGTAATGTCTTTGGAAACTGCGCTCAAGGCAATACAAAAACGTGCGGATTTAATGAATGCATCTGCAAAAGGCGGTGCAATGTCCGCTGTTTTAAATGCAAGTGAAGAAGCAATTAAAGAATCATTAAATGAAGCTTCAAAAGTCGGTTATGTTGATGTTGCAAACTACAATTCACCTGCTCAGATTGTTCTTACCGGTGATGAAAAAGCTGTTCAAAAGGCTGGTGAACTTCTTTTAGAAAAAGGTGCAAGGAGAGTTGTTCCGCTGCCTGTTTCAGGTGCATTCCACTCAAAATTTATGGAAAATGCAGGAAAAGAATTTGAAACCTTTGTTTCGACTCTGGATTTGAACAATGCATCAATTCCTGTATTTACAAATGTTGACGCATCAGCAACAACAAATGCAGAAGACTTTAGAGCCAAAATGCCAAAACAAATTTATTCATCAGTGTACTGGACTCAAACAATTCAGAAAATGGCAGCAGACGGAGTTGAGATTTTTATTGAAATCGGGCCGGGAAAAGTTCTTGCAGGGCTTAACAAAAAAATTGTACCTGAAGCAAAAGTTTTCAATGTTTATGACAAAGCTTCACTTGATGCTGTTGTTGCTGCATTAAAAGAAGACGTTGTGCTTGTTTAATTAAATAAGGAGTAAATATATGAAAAAGATATTTTTAATAACTCTTCTGGCAGTTTTAACAGGAACAGGTGTTATTGCAGCACCGCAAATGCGTGTTGTTAATTCAAATCAGGCATTGCAGGATTACTATACAAAAATGAAAACCTGTACTCCTGCAAAAGCAAGCGGCATGGAAGTTATAGGCAAATCAGGCACAATGTGTGAATTTAAAGACGGGCCTTTTCGCTGTAAAGTACCTATGAGTGTCGTGCAAAAATTTGCTGCCGAAAGCATGAAAGGACTTGGTAAAAGCGGAACCAATAAATTTGTGGATGATGTTATAAACAATCCTAAATATTGTAGTTTTTCACGTTAAGGAGAAAAGTATGTCAGAAAAATTAGCATTAATAACCGGCGCATCAAGAGGAATCGGCAAAGCATGCGCAATAGAACTTGCAAAAGCGGGTTATGATATCGCCGTAAATTACGCAGGCAACGTTGATGCCGCAAACAAAACAGTTGAAGAATTAAAAGCATTAGGCGTTCAAGCAGAAGCATTCAAATTTGATGTTTCAAATCATGAAGAAGCTCAAAAAGGTGTTGAAGCCGTTCTGGAAAAATTCGGTCGTATAGATGTTCTTGTAAATAATGCAGGAATTACCCGTGACGGGCTGTTTATGAGAATGAGCGATGAAAATTGGAATGCTGTAATCAATACCAATTTGTCCAGTGCATTTTATGTATCACAGCCTGTAGTAAAAATTATGATGAAACAAAGAAGTGGTTCAATTGTAAATATGTCAAGTGTTGTCGGAGTTTCAGGAAACGCAGGTCAGGCAAATTATTCAGCCGCCAAAGCAGGGCTTATCGGTTTAACCAAAACTCTTGCAAAAGAATTAGGCTCCCGTGGCATAAGAGTTAATGCAATCGCACCCGGATTTATTAACACGGATATGACAAAGGATTTGGATACCTCCAAATTCACGGATTTTATCCCTCTAAAACGTCTTGGGGAACCGGAAGATATAGCAAAAGCCGTTAAATTTCTGGCAGTAGATGCGGATTATGTAACCGGTCAGGTCTTAGAAGTCGACGGGGGGTTGATTATATAACTCTTTAAAAGGTAAAGATTTTTAACAATCTCTTAACGGGAATGTAAATTTCTTGCAAAAAAATCTTGTGTTGTCTATAATGTTATAGACGCGAGAGCGAATAAGAAAAGTGTAGTAATACAATAATTAATGAGGAAAAAAAGATGAGTACATTTGAAAAAGTAAAAAAAGTTGTAGCAGATCAATTAAGTGTTGATGAATCATTAATCACTCCGGAAGCAAGCTTTACAGCTGATCTCGGTGCAGATTCATTAGATACAGTTGAATTGGTTATGGCTTTTGAAGAAGAATTCGGATGCGAAATTCCTGATGAAGAAGCTGAAAAAATTCAAACTGTTCAAGATGCAGTAAATTATATTGATTCTCACAAATAATCGTAAAATAAGCGATATTCTCAAAAGTGGGAGTATTAAGAAATTTGCGGGGGTGAAAATTGAATAATGATTTTCCCCTCGTATATTTTAAAAAAAGTTTTAAGCGGCAGTAATTTATAAAATTAAGAAGTAAGCCTTAAAAAGATTTTTTAAAGCCGGCATTCAGTAGAGTAATTTTAAAAAGGTAAAGAGATGGCTAAAAGAAGAGTTGTAATCACAGGACTTGGAGCAGTAACACCATTCGGTGTCGGAACGGACAAATTTTGGCAAAGTCTTGTAGAAGGTAAAAGCGGAATATCCACATCGGAATCTATCGACATATCAAAGCATGTTTGTAAAATTTCCGGTGAGGTAAAGAACTTTAATCCTGAGGAATATATAGATCCGAAAGAAGCCAAAAAAATGGACAGATTTATTCAATTTGCGCTGGTAGCGGCTGATGAAGCCGTCAAGGATGCAAAATTGGAAGAAGTGCATGATGTAGACCCATACAAAATAGGTGTTATCGTAAGTTCAGCCGCAGGCGGTTTTAGAACCTTTGAAGATAACCATGTTAGAATTCTTGAAAAAGGTCCAAACAAATGTTCACCTTTCACAATTCCAATGATGATTGTCAATATGGCATCAGGCAGAATCTCAATGAAATACGGTTTTAAAGGTATTAATAAAGTTGTGGTTTCGGCATGTGCAACAGGCACACATTCAATAGGTGATGCCTTCCGGGCAATCCAATACGGCGATGCTGACATTATGCTTGCAGGCGGCGCAGAGGCGACAATATGTGATGTTGGAGTTGGTGCGTTTTCATCAGCAAGAACTTTATCAAGACGAAATGATGAGCCTACCAGAGCTTCACGTCCGTGGGATGTTGACCGTGACGGTTTTGTAATGGGCGAAGGTGCAGGCGTTCTGGTATTGGAAGAATATGAACATGCCAAAAAACGCGGTGCAAAAATTTATGCAGAAGTTGCCGGTTACGGACAAACTGCTGATGCATATGATGTTGTTGCGCCGGATCCTGAAGGTCAAGGAGCTACTCATTCAATGAAATTTGCGCTTGAAGATGCCGGTTTGACACCTTCAGACATTCAATACATAAATGCTCACGGAACAAGTACAGGACTTGGTGATATTGCAGAAAGCAAAGCAATTGAAGGTTTGTTCGGCGACAAAGTTAAAAATCCGAATTTGCTTGTTTCATCTACAAAGTCAATGCATGGTCACCTTCTCGGTGCAACAGGCGCCATTGAATGTATAGCTTGTGTAAAAGCTATTAATGAACATCTTGTACCGCCCACAATCAATCTGGAACATCAGGATGAAAATGTAGGCAACCTTGATTATGTACCTCTCAAGGCAAGAAAAGCTGATATCAAGGCTGCTCTGTCAAATTCCTTCGGATTTGGCGGACAAAATGCATCAATTGTTTTAAAAGCAATTAACTAATTACATAATTCAGATAATAACCGCTCCAGCTTGTGTTGGGGCGGTTGTTTTTTATTTGTATTATATAACAAGATTTTCATTTTAGTTTTCAAGTAATATTGAAAAATTAGAGAATCATACTATAATCAAATTGTTATATTTGTAAAAACAAAAGGAGAAATTTTTATGAAAATCGGTGTAGTCGGATTGGGGCTTATCGGCGGGTCAATTTTTAAGGGTTTGAAATTTCAAGGTTATGATGTAATCGGAGTTTCGCAGTCGCAGGAAGGAACCGGTATTTTTAAAACTTATGACGTTTTAAAAGATTGTGAGGTCGTTTTTGTATGTTCGGCAATGAATAAAACACTTGCAGTGCTTGATGAACTTGAAAAAATTCTGCCGGCGGAAACTCTTGTAACTGATGTTTGCAGTTTAAAAGAATTTGTCTGTCAAAAAAATCGACCGTATAATTTTATACCCTCTCACCCTATGGCGGGAACCGAACATCAGGGGTTTGAAAATTCTTTTCCGGAGCTTTTTAAAGGTGCTGTATGGGCGATTACACCTCATTTCGGAAGCAAAGATATAACAAAACTTCTTGAAATAATTAAAGCTCTCGGTGCAAAACCGTATATAACAACCCCGCAAAAACATGATGAAGCTGTTGCCGTTATTTCTCATATGCCGATGGTGATTTCTCAAGCTTTGTTTATGACCGCAGTCGATAATCAGCTTGCTCTTGAGCTTGCCTCAAGCGGGTTCCGTGATATGACAAGGCTTGCAATGTCAAATACCGAAATGGCACGGGATATGGTCTTTATGAACAGCAGAAATATTGAGCATGCAATTTTAAAATTGTATAAATCTGTTGGTGATTTGATTGGTGAAGATTATATGAAAAAAATTACGGATATAAAAGAATTGCGTTCAAAAATGTTTAAATGATTTTGTGTGCGTAAAAAAGTTTAAGTTCAGTCAACTTCAATCGCTACACAAAATTCAGGTATTTAAAAAGCCAAAAACAGGACGTTTGGTGGAGTCGTCCTGCCTTCTTTTGACTTTACTCAATTGCTATTTATATTTTATGCTTCGGTCTTGTGTGCTAACATGTTTTGTATAAACGCCACTGCAAAACCTGCTGTTGCGCCGGCAGCCACAAGCGGTGCCGTGTAGCGTTTACTTTTGATTACATAGTGTGTTGCTTTTAATAACTTGCGGGTAACAAATGATGCTTGTTTATCAACTTCTTCAATTATCCGCATGAATTCTTGTCCTGCGTTGCTTTTCTCTCCGCCCAGTTTTTTCACTATACGGGCAAGGTTGTAATCAGCAAAACAGTTGGTCAGACTTGATGCGTATTTGAATTCTTTGGCTTCTTTGGTATCTTTGCCTAAAGCTTCAACTATACCATTTACATCAATGTTTTTGTTCTTTTCATCAGCAAGAATTTGAAGAACTTTTTTGCCGAGTTCAGTTGCTTTACCCCCGACACGTTCAGCAAGATCCGCAAGTGTCGGATTTTTAAAGTTTTCTTTGTGCTCTATCATATTGATAAATTCATCCTGCGCAGGTGTGCGGGACTTCAAAATCTTGAAGGAATTAACCTTTTTAAGGTTGACATCTTTTCTGCTTGAATTTACAAGAGCCGCATAGTTGATATCTTTTTTTTCGGACTTTTGCAGCTTGATTGCATACTTGGCGCCGTAACCAATAACTCCGCCTATCAATGTTGAATTAATCACTCGTGCCAGCGGATTTTGTGTTCCATAATTTACTGCTTCTACACTCATAGTTAATAAACCCTTACTTAACTAACCACGTAATTTCTATACTCTACCTGCAGGGAATTTTTCATCCTTGCTTTGAAAATATATAGCAGATTTACACTTAAATATTTTATGCCATTGCCACTAAAAAACAATTGACCAAAACTGAGTAATTAAATCCACATGGGATAATACCACAAAGTTATTTTTTTGTCAATACTTTTATGAAATTTAGTAACAACATAATAAATACGATTACTAAAATGTAGACGGCATAGTGTTTTATGGTATTTTCACCCATTAAAAGCGATGCGATTGCGCCAGCGACAATTGCTACTGATGTTAAAATAAGCACGGTTTTCTTTTGAGAAAAACCTGCATGCAGAAGCTTGTGGTGGATATGTTCGGCATCAGCTACAAACGGGGATTTGCCTTTGCAAATTCTTCTGGTGCTGCTGAAAACAATATCCATAATAGGAACCGCAAGCACAACAAACGGCAGAAGAAGGGTTAGGGTTGCTGCTTTCATAACTCCGACAATTGAGATTGTAGCAAGAAGAAATCCTGAAAATAGAGCGCCGCTGTCGCCCATAAATATTTTTGCGGGATTGAAGTTGTAAGTTAAAAATGCGAGCATGGAGCCTGCAAGGATAAATCCTATTAAAGCGACAATCGGGTTTGAGGGTGTCATTGCAATTGCAATAATTGCAAGTGTGATTGAGTTTACTGTAATAACCGAACCCGCAAGCCCGTCCACACCGTCGATAAAGTTTACCGCATTAGATATTCCGACAATCCACAACAGGGTAATCGGGTATGACCAGAAGCCCAAATCAAGTCCGCCGAAAAACGGAACCGAACTTATTTTGACTCCAAGAAGATAAACGATAGTTGCGATTGAAAGCTGAATAAATAATTTGAATTTTGCATCCAGATTATAAACGTCATCCACAAGCCCTAAGAGAAACATCAATGAACTTCCCAGAAGAATTCCTGATAAAAGACTCCCGTACGGGTAGTAGCTCAGGAAAATAAGTGAAAGAAAGGTAAGCATTGTACTTGCCCAGATTGCAACCCCGCCGAGTCGTGAAACGGGGATTTTATGGATTTTTCTTTCATTCGGAAGATCCACCAGACCTTCTTTTTTGGAAAATGCGATTACAAGAGGTACCAGAAATACCCCGAAAATATATGCTATTATAGTTCCGATTATATGAGCGTGTGTAAGTTTAATAATCATTTTTTATTCTTTCTTTATTATTTATCATTTGCGCTGCCCGTATCCTGTAAAGGTTTTAACCGGTGTATGCGTCGTTATAAACTTTTTAAATTTCCGGATAAAGCGGATATTTTCTGCATAGCTTTAAAGAACGTTCACGTAGATTGTTTAATCCCGTTTCGTTGTCTGATGCAAATATTGCGGATGCAATAATTTTTGCAACTTCAACCATATCATCTTCTTTGAAACCTCTTGTTGTAACAGCAGGTGTACCAAGACGAATTCCGCTTGTTACAAAAGGACTTTGATGGTCATTTGGAACTGTGTTTTTGTTTGCGGTGATTCCGACTTTTTCAAGAACATTTGCCATATCTTTTCCTGTTTTGCCGGTTCTTCTCAAATCAAGCGTCATAAGATGGTTTTCTGTCATGCCGCCGACAATATCCATTCCTTCATCCATCAAACCCTGTGCAAGCGCTTTTGCATTTTTTACAATCTGTTTTGCATATTCCTTAAATTCAGGTTTTGAAGCCTCTAAAAGAGCAACTGCTTTTGCTGCAATTATATGTTCAAGAGGCCCGCCCTGCATTCCGGGGAAAACAGCTTTATCAATTCCTGCGGCGTGTTCTTCTTTGCACATAATAATTCCGCCTCTGGGTCCTCTTAAAGATTTGTGGGTTGTTGTTGTCACAAAATCAGCATAAGGCGCCGGTGACGGGTGAAGCCCCGCAACAACAAGCCCCGCAATATGAGCAATGTCTGCTAACAGATAGGCGCCGACTTCATCTGCGATTTCTTTGAATTTTTTAAAGTCTATAATTTTTGAGTAGTTTGAAGCTCCGCATATAATTAGTTTCGGTTTGTGTTCGTGAGCCATTTTGCGTACGTTGTCGTAATCTATGTTTCCGTTTTCATCAACGCCGTAGCTTTTTACGTTAAAATAAAGTCCTGAAAAGTTTACGGGAGAGCCATGTGAAAGGTGCCCGCCATTTGACAAATCCATTCCAAGCACATTGTCACCCGGCTTTAATGCGTACATAAATACTGCCATATTTGCCTGTGCTCCGCTGTGGGGCTGAACGTTTGCATGATCCATTCCGAAAAGTTCACATGCACGTTTTTGTGCAATTTCCTCAATAATATCAATATGTTCGCATCCGTTGTAAAATCTTTTGTGAGGTTTGCCTTCTGCGTATTTGTTTGTCAAAACGCTTCCCGCAGCTTCCATAACCGCTAAAGATGTACAGTTTTCGCTTGCAATAAGTTCAATAGTATTTTGCTGTCTTTCAAGTTCCTTTTCAATTTGTTCTGCCACAATCGGGTCTGTTTTTCTTATATGTTCAATATTCATATCCTAATCACCTCACAACTTTCCTGTCAAAAGAATTATAAATAAAATATAAGATTGTGACAAGATTTTTATATTTGTTTAATAAATTGCACTTGAAAAATTTCGTTCTATAATTGGAGTTATGAAAAATGTAAAACAATCAAACGTAAATATTCACAGGGACAGCTGGGTTGAGATTAATCTTGATTATCTCGCCCAAAATATCAAAGCTATAAAAAAACAAACACCTGAGGGTGTAAAACTTCTTGCGGTTGTAAAAGCTGATGCCTACGGTCATGGTGCAGTTATGCTGGCACCGACGCTTCTTGCAAGCGGTGCTGATATGCTCGGGGTTGCCTCAATTGATGAGGGGGCAGATTTGCGTAATGCTAAAATAACCGCCGATATCCTTGTTCTGGGTGCAGTTCCTGTCTGGGCAGTGGAAAGTGCGGTAAAGCTTGACCTTGCAATCTCAATTTTTTCCAAAGACCATATAACAGCCTGTCGTCAGGCGTTTGAAAGAACCGGAAAAAGACCGAAAGTCCACGTGAAAATTGACACCGGAATGAATCGTATAGGCGTTGCGGTTGATGATGCCGTTGATTTTATAAATGAGGTCAGAAATTCTGATTTTATAGATTTTAAAGGTGTTTTTACCCACCTTGCGAATGCTGAAAACCGTGATAAAACAAAGCTTCAGATTGAAAAATGGAACAGCGTGATTTCAAAGATAAAGAAGGATGGGCTTTTGCTTCATATTTTGAATACTGCCGGACAAATGTGTTATGATGTGCCGAATTCAAATATGCGGCGGGCAGGAATTGCACTTTACGGACTTTATCCGGATTTTCCGGAGAGCGGCGAAAAACATATTCCTGCATTAAAACAAATTCTTTCTCTAAAAGGGCGCATTGTTCATATTCATAATGCAAAGGATAATGAAGGTGTAAGCTACGGTCACACCTATGTCGCACACGGCACACGCAAAATTGCAACGGTTCCGTTAGGTTATGCAGACGGCGTTCCGAGAGCTTTGTCAAATAAGATTTATGGTGTTTTAAACGGCCGAAAAGTTCCGCAAATCGGAAATATTACAATGGATCAAATGATGTTTGACATTACCGGAATCGATGCAAATGTAGGAGATGTAATTATACTTCTTGATGAAAACAATTCAATAGATGAATGGGCAAAAATTTTAGGAACAATCAACTATGAGTTAACCTGCCGTTTAAAAGTGCGTTTGCCAAGAGTTTATACGAGATGATATTTTGGCAGCCGGACTCCGGTATGATTTTAAATATTTAGTTACAAAAAACAAGCGCAAAAATTTCTTTGCGCTTGTTTTTTATAAATTTGCTTAATATTTTTATTGACCGTAGCCCTGTCCGAAGCCGCTGCTTTTAAATCCTGTTCCGCCGAAGTTGTAATGATTTTCGCTTGCGTTTTTGTTCCAGCGTCTTTTAGGAGCCTGTTGAACCGTAGCAGCACCTCTTGTTTTGCCAGAAGTTTGAACATTTGCGGTTGTTCCCTGATAGTTGGGTGAATTAATATTCATTCCTTGATTGCTGTATCCTTGAGGGGTTGTTGTGCCTGCAGTCTGTCCGCCGGTTGTTGTTCCAGTCGTATTATAGATATAGTGCCCGTTAGGCTGGGTATTTGTGTACGGCCCGGTAGTTCCGTAAACCTGCGGATTATAATTGTAAGGCTGGCCGGGAACATACAAATTTGTTGAATCCCATGAGTTTAAATCTTTAAAATATTTATCAGTCTGCCCGACAGAAAGAGGGCTGGATGTTCTGTTATAATCGGCTGCAGCATAAGCGCTTCCTGTAAATGCAAGAAGACATAAAATTAAGAGTAATTTTTTCATTGAGTTACCTCCTTGTTTTATTATTATATAATATAATTTCAAAAAAAGTAAGGGGGTGCCGGTAAAAAGATTGCCTGAATATTATATACAACAGGCTTTTGAATTTTTTAAATAAAGAAATTTATATAAAGTTTATATGTATAATTGTTCGGGACTTTATTGTTTAAAAAAGTATAGAACCTGTTAAAATAGCTGTTATATTTGAATTTCAGAAATTTTTGTTCTATTATAAAAAATAATCTTTTATATATTTTCTGCTTATATCTAAATCCGTAAAAACTAATTAAAACATGTTAAAGAACTGTTACAATTATGACCGGATGTTAATGTAATCTTTATAAATTAATAATAAATCCGTATTTTATAGGATTTTTTACGGGTAAATCTCTGATAAGATTTGATTTGAAAGGGCAAAGCTCATTTCCTCCCGTTTCTTTAAAAACGACTGTAAATCGTAAAAGTTTAAGAAAGGGGGTGGTAAAATGGTATTCGCAACAAGCGAAAAAGCACTAATCATATTATTTCTAATACTTTTAGTGCTTAAATTAATCCATTAAGGGGCTTTAATGAGGATGTTAGCGCATCCTCGCCCTTTCTTTTATTATAACTTATATTTCCTAAATTTCAAGTGTTGAATTTAAATTTCTCTTGTCGGGGATTTTTTTTCATGATAGCATTTTTTCGTGTAGAACAACTTGAAAATACAGCAAAGAGGTAAATATATGCAAGCTCGACGAGCAGCCAGAGAACTGGCATTTATATTATTTTCACAATTTGATAAAAAGATTGCAAACTACTCAAAATCAGATCTTGAGGATATTATTTTAAAATCGGTCAGAATTTTGACAGGTAATGCGGGAGATGAACTTAAGACGGCAGTTGGCTCATTAATTGCAATGCGAGATGAAATTGACAACTATGAAGCCGAACATGAAACCAATTTGAACAGACCGCTGGGTGTTGCAAATGTTCCTGTTCCGATTGTAATGACTTCTGAAATGTCTGCAAGAATAAATGAAATGATTGATATTGCGGAAAAAGCACTTCTTGCACTTGAAATTGCGGAATTTACAACACTGGATTCGCAAAATGAGGTAAAAGATTATGCAATTCAAATTGCGGAAAGTTTTCAGAAAAATCACAAAGAAGTTGACGATATTATTCAAAAACATGCAAGAAACTGGGATATACAGCGCCTTGTAAAAATGGACAAAGACATTTTAAGAATTGCAATTGTCGAACTTCTTTATATCAAAGATGCACCGATGAAGGTTGTGGTTGATGAGGCGCTTGAACTTGCGAAAAAATATTCAACAGACGACAGCGCATCATTTATCAACGGAATTCTGGCGAAGGTAATTGTTGAAAACGGACTTAAATAATGTTCAAATTCTTTTCGGATAAATTTAATAACCTTAAACAGGCAATTTCAAAAACAGCGGAAAATCTGGTCGGAAATGTTGTTGATGCGGTTGAAAACGAAGAAGAATTCTCGGATTTTGTCCTTGATGATATGGAAGACATGCTGATAAGTGCGGATTTAGGTGTAAATTATGCCTCCGAGCTTGTTGACAATCTTCGCTCACAGGACAAAATCAGGCCTTCCGAGGTTAAAGATTATCTGAAAAACGAGTTTTTAAAGACTCTTAAGGAAGCCGGCGACAACAACTTGTATTATAAAGACAATGAATTGAACATATATTTTATCGCAGGTGTAAACGGTGTCGGTAAAACAACTTTAATCGGCAAACTTGCTTACAAATTTAAAAACGAAGGTAAAAAAGTTTTGATAGCTGCCGGTGATACATTTCGTGCAGCAGCCGAAGAACAGCTTGATATCTGGTCAAAACGGGCAGGGGCAGATATCGTCCGCCGTGACAAAGCTGATCCTGCATCGGTTGTTTATGAAGCAATTCAAAAAGCAAAGAATGAAAATTATGACGTTGTTCTTGTTGATACGGCAGGAAGGCTTCAAAATAAATACAATTTGATGGAAGAACTCACTAAAATTAAATCCGTCATTGACAAAAATGCTCCGGAAAATTTGCGTGAAACAATGCTGGTTCTTGATGCAAACACGGGACAAAACGGACTTCAGCAGGCAAAAGTTTTTCTTGAAGCCGTAAATTTGACCTCTGTTGCTCTAACAAAACTTGACGGTTCTGCAAAAGGCGCAATCGTTCTTGCTGTTGCAAAAGAGATGAAACTTCCGGTAAAACTAATCGGTGTCGGTGAAAAAATGGAAGATTTAAAGAGCTTTAACAGTGATGAATTTATAGATGCTCTTTTCGGTTAAATTATGAAAAAGATTAAATCCGTAAAAACTCAAAAAGAAAACGAAATTTTGTTGTTCGGCTCTGGTAAAAAATGTAAAGTCCTTGTAATCGGAGTATTTCACGGGGACGAGCCGCAGGGCAAATTTTTGATTGAAGATTACATTAACAAAAATCCGGAAAGCGGACTTTATTTTATCCCATGCCTTAATCCGGACGGAATGCAAATGAAAAAAAGGACAAATGCCTCAGGCGTTGATTTGAACCGAAATTTCCCGACCGGCAACTGGGAATATACCTCATATGATGAATTTTTCGGGGGCGAAAGACCGGCGTCAGAAATTGAAACGAAGTTTTTAATTGAGGTTATAAAAGAATTAAAACCAAAAATAATTTTAACGCTTCATGCACCTTTCAAGGTAGTGAATTACGATGGTGATGCGAAAGAGATTTCAAAAAAGATTTCCGCAATCATAAAATATCCGGTTGAGGAAAATATCGGATATCCGACCCCCGGAAGTTTCGGAACTTATGCAGGAATTGAAAATAAAATTCCCGCAATTACACTGGAACTGGATGAAACCTGCCCTGTTGAGGAGCTGATTTCACCCGTTCACAAAATATTTGATATGCTTGAGTCCTACTAAAGAAAGATAATTATTTCCAGAATTCATACCAAGCTTTTTCTTTGGGCGCTGATGCATGCTGCTTGTCCGCATCTTCAAATTCGATTTCAAGATGACCACGTTCACCTTTTGCATTTTCAACATCTGCATAAATTACGCCGTGTTCATAAGCATCAGCTTCACCATAAAGAGCCGACGGGTCATTCATGGTATCTTTTCTTACGTGATATTCTGATTTGGCATTTTGAAGAGCTTCCTCAGCTGTTTTTCCGTAAGATGCTCCGATTAAATCGTTGCTGTCCAGAACTTTGCCGTTGCCGTCGCCTTCTGCTGCCGCCTTAATTAATGCCGCCTGATATCTGGTGACTTCAAGTTCATTGTCTTTTACTTCATTTCCGTTTTTGTCCAGAACCTTGCCATCTTTAATTGTCCATTGGGCTTCGTTGCCTTTTACGGTTGCATTCTTAAAGTCAATAACAAAACTCTTTCCCGTGTCTTTGTCTTTTACCTTGACCTTTGTGTAGCCGTTTTTCGGTTGTCCAGCACCGTTCACTTCATTAATTGTCATAATAATACCTCGTTTCCTTTATATATTTTATAAATATTTTTTCGGTATTCGAATTGCTTGAATTTCATAATTAATTTACAATTATTAACAATGAAAAATTTTTGTTGTAAAATTGGATTAACAGAATAAACAGAGGGATTTTTTAATGAAATTACACAATTCTTTTACAAACCAAATCGAGGAGTTTAAACCGATTGAAGAAAATAAAGTAAAAATGTATGTCTGCGGCCCGACAGTTTATGATTATGCACACCTGGGGCATGCAAGATGTTATATTACATGGGATGTTTTATACAGATATCTGAAATTCAAAGGTTACGACGTCACCTACTGCCGCAACGTAACTGATGTTGACGATAAAATTCTTAAAAAAGCGGAAAAAGAAAATAAAACACCCGAGGAGGTTTCTCAATACTGGTACAAGCAGTTTGAAAATTCCATGAAAGCTTTGAACACTTTAAAACCTGATATTGAACCTTTTGCAACAAAAACTCTCGGTGAAATGATAGGAATGGTAAAAGATTTGATAAACAAAGGTTTTGCCTATGAAGTTGACGGAGATGTCTATTTCAGAGTTAAAAAATTTCCGAATTACGGATATCTTTCAAAACAGCCGATAGACAAACTGGAAAGCGGCGCAAGAATTGAAGTCGGGGAAAAGAAAGAAGATCCTCTGGATTTTGCGCTCTGGAAAAAGGATGAAAAATTCGGATACAAAAGTCCGTGGGGAATCGGACGTCCGGGATGGCACATTGAGTGTTCCGCAATGAGCCGTAAATATCTTGGCAAAACCATTGATATTCATGCAGGCGGTGCCGATTTGATTTTTCCGCACCATGAAAACGAGATTGCACAGTCAGAGTGTGCAAACGGATGCAAATTCGTAAACTACTGGCTTCACAACGGTTTTGTAACAATAAATAAAGAAAAAATGTCAAAATCTCTCGGAAATTTTCTGACGATTGATGATTTGCTTAAAAAATACGACGCAAATACAATCCGTTTCTTTATTTTGACCAATCATTACAGAATGCCGGTTGAATTCAGCGACGAGGCTCTTTTATCAGCTTCTGCCGGTGTAAAAAGAATGCTCAATGCAAAACAAACTCCGGTAGATGAAAGTTTTGATATTGCACAAACAGATGAATACAAAGAATTTGTGGAGGCTATGGATGATGATTTAAACACCTCCCGTGCACTTGCCGTGCTTTTTGAACTCGCAAACAAGGCAAACAAAGGTGAAAACGGGGCATTCACAACGCTTTACAAACTCGGCAGTGCTTTAGGATTCAGTTTTGAAAAAGCAACTCTGTCCGATGATGAACTTGCAGAAGTTGTAAAACGTGTAAGCGGCAAACTGGGTGAAAATTTCGGGTCAATGGAGGAACTTCTTGCTTTCCGCAAAAAAGCACGTGAAGATAAAAACTGGCCGGTAGCCGACAAAATTCGTATTGCATTCGATGAGGAAGGGATAGTTCTTAAAGATACAAAAGAAGGTACGACGTGGGAATTGAAATAATCGGAATTTATTAAAAAGCGGCGGATTTTGATATTATCAAAATCCGCCGCTTTTGCTTTTTAGAATTTTATGGGATAATCGTCTGGAATTTCCCAGCCGTTGCAGTAAATCATATATGTACAATATACGGAGGATGGAACACCGCTTGTTTCTCTCTCATTTTTATAACAGTTTTTTATATAATTTTCACGATTTGTTTCAAGCTTTTGGCATGACCAATTAAGATACCATTGCGGTTCCAAACCCACTTTGCTGGAGGAATTACTTGCATTAACCGTAAATGCAAAGAGATTTCTTCCTTCAATAAATTCATCTTTTTTTCTTCTGTTTGTTGTTCCTACATATACTGTCATTACATAACCATTACTGTTTTCATTTACTCTTGGATTGAATTCCAAAAACAATCCGTCGGCAAGAATAAATTGAGGTGTTTTATCCAAGCGATTCCTGAGATATGAGTCTGTTCCGTCTGCATATTTGACACCAATCAAATCACGTCCGGTCCATGTATATTTAAGGTAAGGCTTTATATAAATATTAACAAATTCCAGAGCCTGCTGCCGGCCGGCCGAGGATGAGCCTGCTCCTTCTGTCGGATATGACCAGTAGGCAGCACTTTCATTATAAACTTCTGACATTTTGATTGTATTTGAAATAATTGAGAATGCTCTTTGAAGTTCTGTTGAAACAACTCGTTTTTTATACGCACCCATTAGATTCGGGATTGTTAATGCAGCGACAATTCCTATAATCCCGAGGGTTATCAGCACCTCAGCCATTGTAAATCCGGTCAGGAGAGAATTATAAGCCCCCCCCCCCCTGGGTGATTTTTAAGCTATTATTGCGTTTTGCCATATTCATCTCCTTTTTTATAATTCAATATTATCATATTTTAAAAATTCATGTCAAATTATATAAAATGTCCTAAAAGTTTGTGCGGGTGATTAAGATTTTTGTCATATAATATTTTTATGAAATGTTTTAAACTGCTTTTAACATCATTTATACTTGCAGGTGTTACTTTATCTGTTCAAGCCGCTGCTTTTCAGCCGTTTGTGCCGGTTGAAACAATGAAAATTGCACATGAAGCCGAAATAAGAGCGTCAAAAGCAAAACCATCTTCAGATGTCGTTCGTGTCGGAATTGCAACAACAGGTTTCGGCACATACGAGTACAGCGAAATTTCTGTATTCGGAACAGATAACATAGAAATTTTTAATAACGGAATGCCTGTTGCAAAATTTTCCGCAAACAACGATATAAAAGTTTCATATAAAGACGGAACATACACAATTTACGACTTTGACGGCAGTATTCTTGATGAAGTTACAGGGCCTGTTACGTTTACATGCGATGGCGGACTTTTGGGTGTTACAGGCTTGAAAAGAGCGGGCAAACAGGCGCTTTATCACGGCGCTTTGCAGCTTGTAAAAAAAGACAATAACAAATTTAATCTCGTAAACCTTGTTGAAGTTGAGGAGTATCTGAAAGGTGTTGTTCCGAATGAAATGCCGGTAAGATTTGGACTTGAAGCTTTGAAAGCGCAGAGTGTTGCGGCACGCAATTATGTTCTGACACCACGGACAAAATCTTCTACAAATTATGATGTCGTGGATTCAGTTGCAAGTCAGGTTTATTACGGCGCAAATACGGAAACCTCAATTTCCGATAAAGCTGTTCTTGAAACCACTGGTGTTGTTGCCTTATACGGCTGGGATTTAATTCTTGCGCAGTATTCCTCAACTTCGGGCGGTTATACGGAAAGTTATTCTTATGCCTTTTCAGACCCGAAAACAAAAGAATTTCCGTCTGATGAAAAACCTTATCTTGTTGCAAAACCCGATATATTAAGCCAGCCGCCTCTTGATAATGAAGATGCAGCCGCTGCTTTTTACAAATCAACACCTGATGCGTATGATATCAGATCTCCGTATTTCAGATGGACACGGGAATGGACGCCTGAGGAACTCCGTACGGCTTTTGAAGGCACCCTTGCGGTGCAATCCTCTACCGGATTTGTAAAACCCGTATTTAATAAAGGTGACAAATTAGGTGATATTCTTGCAATCAACGTTAAAAAACGGGGCAAGTCAGGAAAAATCGTTGAAGTTGATATTGTAACAACCGGCGGGACTTACAAGGTTTTTAAAGAACTTGTGATAAGGCGTTTGTTTACAAAAGACGGCAAGGCACTGCCGAGTGCTAATGTTGTTTTTGAGCCGCAGTTTGATGATGAGGGACAACTTTTATCAATAAAGGCTTACGGCGGCGGCTACGGGCATGGTGTCGGGATGAGCCAGTTTGGCGCAGGTTTTATGGGAAGTGAGTTGAAGCTCCCTTATGAAAAAATTTTGCAGCATTATTATACAGGAATTACTCTCGGTACAAAGCCGGTTATTCTTTCTGCAGATGAGTCGCAAAAAACAATTACACAAACATTTTATCTTCCGGAAAAGCATGCGGAAATTGTTGTAGATAACAAGTTTCTTGTCGGAAAGCTGATAGCGGATATCAACGGAAAAGAATATACATTTGAACTTTGTAAAGGGCTGCTTCCCGCAAACAGGATATGTAGAATTGATATTTCAAAATATTTGAAAAAAGGGATTAATACAATAACTTTTTCATATCCGCTTGAGGAAGGAAATAAAAAAGCATTGCGGCTGTTTATAGAACTCGTAAAACGTGATGATGCGGCTTACGATTGGTAATTTGTAAATATGACGCCGGCTGCGGGGGCAGCCGGCGCCGGACAAAAGTAAATAAGAATTATGGAAAATCAGACAGAATTAAATAAAGATTCAAAAACAACAAGCGTATTAAAAGCCGCGTGGCTAATTGCTGTCGTGACGATTGTGAGTAAATTAATCGGATTTGTAAGGGATGTGGTAATCGCAAACTATTATGGAGCAAATCTTGTGTCGGACGCATATTATTATGCCTATCAAATTCCGTCATTGTCATTAATTTTACTCGGCGGAGTCGGCGGGCCTTTTCATAGTGCGACCGTTGCAATTTTTTCAAAACTTATCCCGTCATTAAACGAAAAACCGTCGGAAAAAGTCAACAAACTTTATTCGACATTTATGACGGCAACGATTTTGTTTTTTCTAGTTCTGTCGGTTTTGATTTTCATTTTCCCGAAAGAAATTATGGGATTGATAATCTCAAACGGGTCGGCGGAGATGATTAATCTTTCGGCGCTTCATCTGAAAATCATGACACCGCTGCTAATCATCGGCGGAATTGTCGGGATTTATTACGGAATTTTGATTATTTATAAACAGTTTATGCTTCCGAACTTGTCGCCGATAATTATGAGTGTTGCAATAATCGTTATGTCTGTTGCGGCGGCACCGGATGACAAAAAAGGGCTTGCGCTTGCGTGGGCGACGACTATCGGTGCGATTTTGCAGCTTGTAATCCAGTATCCGAATATCCGCAAACTAGGTTTTAAACTCCGTCCGAACTTTGAATTCACAAACAATCCGCACTTTAAAGAAATTTGTGAACTCCTTTTTCCGGCTGTTTTAAGTTCGACAGTAGGACAAATTCATATTTACGTTGATATGTTTTTTACCTCCTCAATTTCCGAGGGTGCATGGACGGCAATCGGTTATGCAAACAGGGTTTTCCAGTTTCCTGTCGGAATTTTGACAACAGCGTTTCTCGTTCCGCTTTTTCCGATATTTGCAAGGCTTGTGGCGGACAAAGATTATGACGGGATAAGAAAATACTTTAACAAAGGCGTCGGAGTCCTGTTTTTTGCGGCAATTCCGATAATCATCGGAATTCTTGTTGTCGGGCTTGACGGGGTAAGACTTGTTTTTGAGCGCGGCGCATTTGATAAAGAAGCAACGTTTATGGTGACAGAAGCCCTGTGGTTTTTGTCAGCGTCAATCTTGCCGTATGTTTTCAGAGATTCAATCACGAGAGTTTATTATTCGTTTAACGATAGCGCAACCCCGTTTGTCGTTGCGTTTTCATCAATTGTTCTGAAATTTTTTCTGAATATTTTATTCATCACAAAGTGGCAGATGGGTATCGGCGGAATTACATTGTCGACGTCGCTTGTCACACTTTTCAACGCCTGTGTTCTCGGACTTTTGATGAGTAAAAAAATGAAAATGGATTACAAATCTCTCTTTTTAAATCTTTTCAAAATGATTGCGGCAGGCGTTGTCACTTTTGTTGTTTGTTTGCTTGCAGCTCGCGGATTTGACGGGTATATTCAATTGCCGCCTGTCCTGCTTGAATTAATCAAAATTTCATTCATATTCATTGTATGTATGGCGGTTTATATTCCGCTCAACCTGATGATGAAAATGGATTATGCCTCCGAACTTGCCGGAAGGATTAAAAGCCGGCTCGGAAGGTAGAAAGGAACATTGAAAATTAAATAAGGGTAGCCCTAAACCTCCAATGTGCATACAAACTGATATAGTGACAAACAGGGCAGAAAGGAGGTTAATATGAACAGAGAACTATTAAAAAAATCTCTAGCCGTACTAGAGATTTTCATAAAAATAGTCTATTTGTTCTTATAAGGGGTGACAGGTTGGTTAAACTTTCGCGGAGTTTAGCCAACTCCCTTATATTTTTATTATAACGTATATTATTAAAAATTCAAGTGTAAAAGAGGAAAAACCATGCTGGAAAACAGAGAAGAAATAAAAAAAATCCTTGAAGGCGGAGGGGTAATCGCTTATGTAACCGATACTGTCTGGGGTTTGGGGTGCCTGCCGGAGAACGAAAATGCTGTCAAAAAAATTTACGAAATAAAACACCGAGAGGCGCAAAAACCTTTGATTCTAATGTCGAATGAGGCGTATAATCTTCTTGAATACGTAAAACAGCCGCTTTCCAAAACAGCATCAAAGCTTATTAAAAAATACTTTCCTGGCGCTCTGACTCTTGTGCTTGAAAAAAGCGAAAAGACGCCTGACTTTGTGACATCCGGCATGAACACTGTGGGCATAAGGGTTCCGGACAATGAAGTTTTCAAAGAAATCTGTGAAATTGCCCCGGATCACGTTCTTGCAACAACGAGCGCAAACCTTTCGCACCAGCCGAGCGCTAAAACTTATGAACAGGCTTATGAAAATATGAAAGATCTGGCGGATATTGTAATTCCGGATTACGGATGTTTTGCTAAAGGTCTGGAGTCAACGGTTGCCGGAATTTTTGATAATGAAATCAAAATCTTCCGTCAGGGTGCGATTAAGCTGGAGATTGATTAATATATAATGTTCATTCTTTTTTGGGGTTGCTAGTTGGTACTTTCTTGTACCGACAAGAAAGTACCGCAAAGAAGCTCCCGACCGGTGCTTCATTCGCTAATCAATTGTAACCGTTTCAATCGAAGCAAGTGAACTCGTGCTTCGCACTCAAACAACACTTGCTTTGAAGTTCTGAAACGGAACATTGTTTGCTCATTCCGCAATGGTCGGATTAAAAAGCCGACAAACTCTAATTAGCATCTCTTAGCGAAACAATATCAAGGCGAGCATTGTCTGAGCGAAGTGAGTTTGCAAGCCTCGAGTTTTCTGGGGCGCATGTTTTCTTTTCTCCGCTTTGCACTGCTACAAAAGAAAAAAACGAACATTATATAAAAAATAACAAAATCACAAATTCTTGACTGCTTCTTTTCAGCACGTACAATATACTTGTATATAACCGAAGGGAGTATAGAAAATGTTGGATCGAATACAACTTACACACGAAGTAGAAGAAATGTGCTGCGTAAAACGCGGCGTTAAAGGTGAACCTGCTCCTATCCCTCAGGAAGGTGAATGGACAAAGGTTAAAAAAATCGAAGAAATTTCAGGTTTGACTCACGGCTGCGGATGCTGCGCACCCCAGCAGGGAACCTGCAAATTAACTCTTAATGTTAAAGACGGTATTATTCAGGAAGCTCTGGTCGAAACTCTCGGCTGCTCAGGTATGACTCACTCAGCTGCTATGGCTGCTGAAATTCTTCCGGGCAAAACTCTTCTTGAAGCTTTGAATACTGACCTTGTTTGCGACGCAATCAACGTTGCAATGAGAGAATTGTTCCTCCAAATCGTTTACGGCCGTACACAAACAGCTTTCTCAGAAGGCGGACTTCCGGTCGGCGCAGGTCTTGAAGATTTAGGAAAAGGCCTCCGCTCTCAGGTTGGTACAATCTTCTCAACCAAACAAAAAGGCCCCAGATACCTCGAAGTTGCAGAAGGTTATGTTCTTGAACTCGGCTTAGACAAAAATGACGAAATCATCGGATATAAGTTCGTACATCTGGGCAAATTCATGGATGCCGTTAAAAAAGGCGTTGACCCGAAAGAAGCTCTTGAAAAATTCACAAGCACTTACGGAAGATTTGACGAAGCCGTTAAGAAAATCGACCCGAGAGTGGCATGAGCGTTAGCCGGTGTGAGCGCAGTGCCGGCTTGCGGTTGAGCAAGACGGGCTGGCGTGAACATTACGATACCGCCGTTGCGACAGGAGCGCAAGCGGATGGAGCGAAGCAATCTTTGATTGCACAGGCGGATTAATATTTAAAAAGTATTTAAAAATTAAGAGGAAATAAAAAATGACAGTAAAATTTGAAGGACAGGACAGACGTCAGGCAAAACTGAACAAAATTTTACCGGAATACGGCTTCAAATCACTTGAAGACGCCCGCGAACTTTGTTTGTCCAAAGGCATTGACGTTGACAAAATTGTTAAAGGAATTCAGCCTATTGCATTTGAAAATGCTGTTTGGGCATATACATTAGGTGCTGCAATCGCTTTGAAAAAAGAAGCTAAATCAGCAGCTGATGCTGCAAGTTTAATCGGTGAAGGTTTGCAGGCATTTTGTGTACCCGGATCTGTTGGTGACACAAGAAAAGTAGGTTTAGGCCACGGAAATCTGGCTGCTATGCTGTTGAGAGAAGAAACTAAATGTTTCTGCTTCCTTGCAGGCCACGAATCTTTCGCAGCAGCAGAAGGTGCTATCGGTATTGCAAGAAACGCTAACAAAGTTAGAAAAGAACCTTTAAGAGTAATCTTGAACGGGCTTGGCAAAGATGCAGCTTACATCATTTCAAGAATCAACGGTTTCACATCTGTTGAAACAAAATACGATTACAAAACAGGCGAATTGAAAATCGTTAAAGAACAGCCTTTCTCAGACGGCGAAAGAGCAAAAGTTAAATGCTACGGCGCCGATGATGTTTCAGAAGGTGTTGCAATCATGATTCATGAAGGTGTAGACGTTTCTATCACAGGTAACTCAACTAACCCGACAAGATTCCAGCACCCTGTTGCAGGTACTTACAAAAAATGGTGCTATGAAAACGGACGTAAATACTTCTCAGTAGCATCTGGCGGCGGTACTGGAAGAACACTTCACCCTGATAACGTTGCAGCAGGCCCTGCATCATACGGTATGACCGATACTATGGGCAGAATGCACGGAGATGCTCAGTTTGCAGGTTCATCATCTGTTCCGGCTCACGTAGAAATGATGGGTATTATCGGAATGGGCAACAACCCGATGGTTGGAGCAACCGTTGCTGTTGCTGTTGCCGTTGCAGGCGCATTGAAATAAGTGCGGTTGGAATTATAAATTAAAATAAAAAGCAGGTAAATTTATTTACCTGCTTTTTTAATTATGTAATTGGAATAAATTAATTTTCTCGATTTCTTGCTTCAAAAATTAAATTTTTAATCGCAATTTCAAGAGCCTCGGTTTCGCTGACATTGTGTTCAGCTGCATAATCTTTGATTCTCTGAATGGCATCTTCACTCAATCTTCTGTTAAAAGGGATACGTTTATTTTCGCATTTTCTCCCTGCTCCGTCACGTTTGCCGCCCCATCCGCAGCCTTTGCCTTCACCGCCGCCATGGCAGTGTCCTTCACCGTGTCCGCAGTGGTGTTCACCGTTATGATTTTCGCAAGTGTGCCCTTCTCTGTGGCAGCCTTCGCCGTGGTGACAGTTTCCGTGTTCATGATTACAATGTTCGTGCATTTTTTACCCTCCTTATATAATCATGATAACTCCGGTTTTTGATTTTGTCAATACATAATCAAGACAAAATTTTGTTTTAAAAATTTTATGTTTGTCATAGAATGAAAATATAGCTTTATTTAAGGGGAGATAAGAAATGGCTAAAAACAGAATTGGAATTGATGTTGGCGGAACGAATGTAAAAATTGCGCTTGTTGATACAAAAGGCAAAATTGTTTATTCAAATTCGGTTCCGACACGTGCGGAAATGGGTTATGAATACACTGTAAACAATATTAAACAGGCAATTTATGATCTGTTAAAGGAAACAAAATTAACGACAAAAGATATTGAAGGAATCGGATTCGGATTCCCGGGACAGGTTGATTATAAAGCAGGGATTGTACGGAATGCCCCGAATATTCCGGGCTGGGTTGAAGTTCCGATTGCAAAGCTTATTGAAGATGAATTTAAGGTTCCGACACGTGTTGATAATGATGTAAGGTGTGCAGCTTTAGGTGAATTAAAATACGGCGCCGGAAAAGGCTGTGAAAATTTAATTTGTATAACGGTCGGAACAGGTATCGGATCAGGTTTAATTTTGAACGGCAAACTGGTAAGAGGTGCATCAAATGCGGCAGGTGAAATCGGTCATATTAAACTTCAGATGAATGACGGACCGATATGCGGATGCGGCGACACCGGATGTTTGGAAGCTTTTGCATCAGGGCCTTCGATTGTTGCGATGGCAGAGGAATACATTAAAGGCGGAAAATCAACCAAATTTCGGGAAATGGCAAGCGGCGGACAGATTACTCCGTATATTGTCTGTGAAGCCGCAAAAGCAGGGGATCCGGTAGCTCAGAGAATATTTACGATTACGGGTGAGTATATCGGAATCGGTCTTGCAAGTGTAGTAAACCTTTTAAATCCGGAAAGAATAATTATTGGCGGCGGAGTTGCGGATGCCGGCGATTTGTTATTGGCGCCGTTAACTGAAACTCTTAAAAAACGTGCTATGAAGATTGCGGGTTCTGCAGTTGAAGTTGTTCCGGCGCAGCTGGGCAACACAGCCGGTGTTATCGGTTCAAGTCTTTTGATTGAGAGTTAAGAATTTATAATATTGATTGAACCCTGTGTCATTTTAATTTTATCTGACACGGGGTTCATAAAAAATATTATGGGAATTTTAAATTATATAAAATGTACACCTGAAGGTAATTAGCCGTTTAATAAAATGTCAATCACTACTTAACGAAACAATAGCAAAGCGGATTTTGTTTTAGCGTAGCGAGTTAATCCGCTCGAGTTGAGTTTAGTAGTGATTAAACGGTCAGCGTGTTTTCTTGCCTTCTTTTCGAGGCGAGGCACGAGCCGTAGAAAATGGCTTCACTTTATCCATTTGATAGTGAACTTCGTATATTCTTTTCTTTTGCATCGCAACAAAAGAAAAGAATATACATAAATAACTTAATAATTATTCCCATAATATTTTTTATACAAATGAAATTTGTTTCGTAATCCCGTTTGTGATAAAAGTTAATTATGGCAGTATATTTTTTCTACGGCGACGAAGATTTTAATATTGAAAAAGAAATCTACAAACTCAAAAAAAATCTTGATAAAAATTTCATTGAAATGAGTTTTAAAACTTATGACAATCCGAAGTTTCCGGATTTAATTTCGATTTTGCGCTCGCAGCCTATGATGTTTGGCAAAATGCTTGTTGTAATAAACTGCCTTGATTATTTTACAAAAACTTTTGACGACAAACAGATTAAAGAAATTGAATCCGCAATTGAAAATAATAACGAAAATCTGGATGTAGTTTTTGTTGCGTCACTTCCTCGAGAAGGTGGGAAAAAGTTAGACAGCCGCAAAAAACTTTTTAAAATTCTTGCAAAACATAACATAAAAGAATGCGCATCTATTCCGAGTTACAAAACAGCAGAGCTTGAAGACTGGGTTAAAAAATCAGCAAAGGCAAAATCTTTAAAAATCAATCCGGATGCTGTGTCAGCTTTGATTTTACAGGTCGGAAACAACCTCCGCCAGCTTGACGGTGAACTTGAAAAACTCAAACTCATGTGTTTTCCTGACAAAATTGCAACAAAAGAGCTGGTAAAAGAAATCTGTATTTCAAATGAGGATTTATTTGCATTTTCGGACTTTTTAATGATGGGTGAAAAAGACAAGGCGCTTTTAGAATATCGGAAACTGCTTGAAAAAAAATATCCGCTGGAAATTCTGTCAACTTTGCAAACCATGCTTCGCCGCTGGATTGTGATAAAGGCAAAAGCGTCAGCACTTACACCTTTTGAACTCGGAAAACTTACAGGACAACATGAGTATGTTGTAAAACTTACGATTCAAAAACTTAAAAAAACAAATTTGAAAGATCTTGTAAAAATGAAAAAAAATTTGACGGAAGCCGAATACAAAATTAAATCCGGACAATCTTTTAATGTGGAAGATGAGGTGGAAAATGCTTTCCTCAGATAAAATACGGAGCGATTATCCAAAATTAATTGAATATTTTGAAAGCGGGATTAACAATCCTGAAAAAAGCATTGCGCATTGTATTCTTCTTTACGGAAACGATTTGAATGCACAGTATCAAATTGCACTGGAAGTTGCACGAATGCTTAATTGTAAAGGCACACATACAACGGATTGCGAATGTTTAAATTGCCGCTGGATAAGGGAAAATAATCATCCTGAGGTAAGAACGATTTCAAAAATTGACAACAAACCCTCTGATGACGATGCCAAGACCGTAATTTCAATTGCACAGGCAAGAATGATTAAAAACGATTTGCTGGTAACTTCGGAGTATCACAGAGTATTGATTTTTTGCGACAAAGATAAAGACGGAAATATTTGCCCGCTTAATGAAATTAATTTTCCGGAAGCTGCTGCAAATGCACTGTTGAAAACTTTTGAGGAGCCGCCGTCAGGCACAACATTTTTCTTTTTGACAAAAGATAAAACTGATGTTATAACAACAGTTCTTTCACGTGCGCAGAGCTTTTTTGTACCGTCAAAACTGCCTGAAGACAGAGATTTTTCGATTGTGAAAGATATCATGGATGACTTTTTGGAAATTGAACGTTCTCAGGTTCTGGAATTCAACGAAAAACTATCTGCGTTGTCACAGGAGCATGAACCTTTAACGATTTTAACCCAAATGCAAAACTATCTTGCAGAAGTTATTAAAGGCGGAAGTTTGAGCCGTGCAAAACAGTATGAATTTATAAAATATATGAAAGTTATTGAAACCGCAAAAAAAGAATTTGCAGTCAACATGAATCCGCAAACCGTTTTTGAAACATTAAGTCTTAATATGGTTCTGTAAATTCTTGTGCAATTGTGAAAAACTTGTTATAATAAAAACGTAAAAATATTAAAATACAAAGGAGCTTGAAAAGCATGGAAACTATTGATATGACTGGATTACAGGGGGGGGGGGGCAACCCGTAAAACTGGCTCCTGCTGCGATTTAACCTTATGTCATTCTGAGGATAAGGACAATTCAAGTCCAAAGATTGAAGAATTTTATAAAAAAATGAAACGTCATTCCGGACTGGCTGCAAAATCCGTTGAGACAGAGTCGAAACGAGATTTTATGCCCCTACCTTGTGACTCAGAATCTAATAATGAGCAATTCACACTTTTGTCCCCGACGGTCATTCTGAACTTGATTCAGAATCTATCAATTTTGATAAAAAATATTTGGCACTTTTGGTGGCAAAAGTGCCTCAAAACCATCCGCCACGCTACGTTCACTAATAATCTGCACGGCTCAACCCGAAAGCCGGCAAACTCGCTAACGCTCAGACAAAGCCGGCTTCTGCCCTATGTTTCGCCAGCAATTATTGTTCACTCCGCTATTGCGGCAAAATCATTATGTCATTCAGAACTTGTTTCAGAATCTCTTAATACATCAACAGATTCCGGCTCGGAGGCCGGAATGACGGGTACAGAGTCAAATATCATTCACCGCAAAGTCCGGAGTGACTAAGGAAACCGGATGCCACGCACTCCGTCCCGTCACTCTGACGGAAGTCAGAGTCTATTAATGCCGGTTAATTTAATTTTGCACCTATTGCGGCAAAAGTGTCAAAAAGCCGCCTTCACCATGGCAGAAGTTTTAATAACCCTCGGTATAATCGGGATAGTCGCCGCCATGACTTTGCCGTCGTTAATCCAAAAACATCAAAAGAAAGTCCTCGTAACCAAACTTAAAAAAACATATTCAATTTTTAGTCAGGCATTAATCCAATCACAGCTTGTCAACGGCGAATTCAGCACATGGCCTGTTCGTGAAAATATAGTTCCGATAGAGTATTTTAACAGATATTACAAACCGTATTTTAACGGCTCACAATTTTGCATAAGCGCTGCAGCCTGCGGTTATAAAGCAGTAGGGGCAGGCTCAGACGCAAATAAGCCATGGAAAAATTTGAAGGGCAACACCATCGGGTGGTATCTGCTTTCAGGTTCTTCAAGAGTATGTTTTTTATTAAATGACGGGTCTTTTGTTTTTCTGCCCAGAAATAGTAACGATTAAAACGGAGAACTTATTTATGTATCAACTATTTATATTGATATTAACGGTCCGCTTTCCCCTAATGTTTTAGGTAAAGATGTTTTTCTATTTAAAATAGATAATAAAAAAGGTTTTATACCCTATTGTTATGACAGAACGCAGGAGCAAATAAACAACGGCTGCACCAAAAACAGTTCGGGGAATAACAACTGCTGTACGGCAAAGATAATGATGGACGGCTGGGAAATCAAAGACGATTATCCGTGGTAAAACGTGAAATTTGTATGACGTAAGTTATAATAAATATATGGTGGGTGCTCAGCAAAGCCCCGTTACAGCCTTAAATGAATAACAATATAATTTGTAAAAAGAGTCCTAATGCATTTCGGACTCTTTTTATTAAATTGTCATGGGTTTTCAGCCATTTAAATCTCTCAAAACCCTGTCAAGGCATGCGATTGAGGAGTACTGCCATTCACGGAAAGTTATACGGTTTACTTTGAACCCGCAGCGTTCTAAGATTGCCTGTTTTTTCATTGAAGGCATTGCGGTTGAGAATTTATCTTCCATACCGTCAACTTCAATAACGATTTTATCGTCAACAAGAAGGTCTGCGCTCAAACCTGCAATTTCTGCACCAGCTTGAACTTTATGACCCCGTTCCCGTATTTGTGCGGCAATTTCCTGTTCAAGTTCGTTTTTGTAGGTGTTTTCGGCAATGTCGCCCGAGAGCATTGCCTGACGCATATTTTGATAATGTTTCAAAAAGTTTATGTAATTTCTGAAGTGGCCTTCCGGAAGTTCTGTCGGGTCTTTTGATATGAAATTGATTACTTTGTTTCTGGCACGTGTGACAGCGACGTTAAAGAGGTTTGGCTTTTGAAGGAAGATAAGGCTTTGCGGAAAACTGTTGTTTGCAATTGCCCAGCTTATCAGCATAATATCTCTTTCGTCACCCTGAAACGTGTGCGCTGTACCGATTTCAATCTGGTGTTTTTTTATCATGTGATCTGACAGAACTTTTGATAAAGAAACCTTCAACTGTTCGACCTGCGCACGGAATGGAGAAATAATTCCGATAGAAACAGGATTGTCAGGGTTTTTGCGCTCGTCCTCGATGACGATTTCGTGAACACGTTTTACAACCGCCTCGATTTCCGGAAGGTTTCGGGTTGCGTCTGCATCGACCTTGCCGTCTTTGACTTCCTCAAGTTCCAGTACAAGGTCATCGGATTTGTCTTTTCTCATAACTCTTATTCTGTCGTTGTAGAATTCGTGGTTTGAGAAGTTGATAACCGGCGGAAGGCTTCTGAAATGTTCGTCAAGCATAACCGAATTAATCGAATAATAGTCGGCAAGATCGAACATGGAATTTGTCCTGAAACGCCAGATTAACTGATATTTGTCCGGAATTCCGTACTGGCTTAAGAAAGACTGTTCTTTAGCTTTTTCAAGGAATGAAAGGTGCGGAAGCTGTTTGTCGTCGCCAACGATTACCGCACGTTTTGCACGGAAAAGTATCGGGAAACAGCTTGCGATGTCGCACTGGGAAGCTTCGTCAATAATTGCGACATCAAACATTCCTGGTTTCAGCGGAAGCGAGTCTGATACTGCGTAAGTCGTTACACACCAGCAGGGAAAGGCTTCAAGAAGCGGTTTAAAATCTTCTTCTTCAAGAATGTTTGTCTGCTGGCGTTTGCGATTTGAGATGAGTGATTTTGCGTGGATTTTCAGCCTGCGGCATTTGTTTTCGTCACGCAAAAGTGCTTTCAAAGCTTCACGGCGTTTGTTTTTCAGAATATTCACCGCAAGTTTGGGCTGTTTCTTTTTCATCTGGCGGATTTGTTCTGACATTATATGAAGGTTGCCGAGAGTCTGGATTTGTTCTTCAACTCCGTTCATATCCGCAATTTTGGCGGCCATTTGAAGTTCTTCCGCAAGTTTTGAAAGGTTTTGCGGTGTTGCGTCAAAATCTTTAACTTCAAGAATTTTTTTCAGCTGCGACAGCGTTGTAAAGTTGGTGAATTTGCTGAAAATCCCTGATTTTTGGATGTTTTCACGGAGTGTTTTAATTGTATTTCTGATTGTTTCGACTTCGTTCTTTTTGAGATTTTTTCTGATAAAAAACGGCGCCGGATGAAGCGGGCGTTCTTCTTCAACGTCAACGGATTTGTCGTGCCAGAGTTTTTCAAGTTTTATAATCTGTTCGCACTTGTTTTCCGTGTCACGGAGGATATTGAGATGGTTTTTCATATCGTCCGTATCTGCAAATAAAGCATCTTCAAAATCGTTGTCAAGAGATGAGTGTTCCGCAATCAGGGCGTTAAGTTCGTTGCTTAATGACCGCTGGTAAGTGAGCCTTCCGGCACGGAGCGCCATGTGACTTGCGCCGAGAGCATTAAGTCTTTCCGCCACAACATCGACCGCCTTGTCCATTCTGGAGGCGACAAGAACTGTTTTACCGTTTGCGACAAGGTGTGCGACAAGGTTTACTATTGTCTGGGATTTTCCTGTCCCCGGAGGTCCCTGAACAGCTACGAATTTTGTGTTGTCTATGTTTTTGATTACCTGCTGCTGGGTGTCTGAAAGCGACAAAGGGGTTATCGGATAAAATTCTTTTATTGCATTAATATCTTTTATTGGAACGGATTTTTCCTTGCTCTGTGCAAATTCTTCGTTAATTATACTTAATGCCGTTTCTCTGTAAATTCCGCTCGGCTGTTCGGCAATTCTGGTCAATTCGTGCAAAACTCCCGCTGTCATCGAGGGGCGTTTTGTCAAAATGATGGCGCTTTGATATGTAACAGAAATTTTTTCCAGCTTAACACGTTCTTTTTGCTGCTGTTCTTCGTGTTCAATTACATCTTCTATATTTTCACCGTCGATTTTTTCTTTGTAAAAATCTTTTTCCTCGGTTTTTGTAATGTTGTCCTCTGTTTCATAGTCCGATTTGTTGCAGGAGATTTCAACGTCAGGAACAAGAGATTTTAATGTGGTTAAAAATATATTGAGTTTTTCCTCGGTTATCGGAAGTTCAGGCACAACGTCAAGAAGCCCTTCAAGCATAATATCGGTTTCATCTTCGTCGTCGGATTTTTTCATCAAAGCCGCAAGAGCACCGGTATTCAGTGAAAGAACTTCATCAAGCGGAAGACAGTTGATGTTTACGCCGTTTCTTTCAAGTTTGCACGGCATATAAAGAAGCGGGGTCAAAAATTCATTCTGGCGCTTTGATTTGTTGCTTTTTCCGACAAGAAAAAGATATCCGTAAATCAGATATTTGTCTTTTGAGCCGAGTTCACTCTGAAGCATAAGTTCCGTGAGTTTGCTGTCCTTGCCGTCAAGGGAAATGTAATCTTTATTCTGTGTAAAAAGTTCTTCTTCCCCTTTCAGAAAAATCCATTTGTTGTCTTTGTCGCCTTTCAGGTTTCGGAAAGTTGAACTTTTAACTTCTTCTCTCACGCAGTCGTGAAGATACTGGCTTAATTTTTTTATAAAACTGTTATTAAATGCCGAATTTAGTGCTTTTGTTGCTTCCTGTAACATTGTTTTTACTCCTGTCTGCCCCATTTCGTTTGTTTATTAATCCGCATGCGGGGTTAAAATCTTCCATTTTTTCTTATTTTACGATAAAATCAGTGATATGGACATCATCAGTTTAAACGATACTTCAAATCTCTACCTTGTCGGCGGTGTTGTGCGTGATGAACTTCTCGGGATTAAATCCCTTGATGTCGATATGGTTTACGAAGGAAATGCGATTGAGGATTGTGCGGATTTAGGCGAACTCATACAGGTAAATCCTGATTTTGGTACAATCCGCTTGAAATTAAACTCTCATCGGAATTCCAGCCATTTTTGGGGTGAAAACGGCGAAATTCTGCCATCTCCCACAGTGAGAGGGGTTACTGTTGTTGACATAGCCTCAACCCGCACAGAAAATTACCCGCACAAAGGGCATTTGCCGGTTGTTGATAAAATCGGAGTTCCTTTAAAAGAAGATGTTATGCGCCGTGATTTTACGATAAATTCTCTCTACAAATCCGTTAAGAATGGCGAAATTCTTGACTTTACGGGCGGGCTTGAGGATTTGAAAAACAAGAAAATCCGTATCCTTCACGACAAAAGTTTCATTGACGATCCGACAAGAATAATCCGTGCGCTCAAATTTTCTCATCGTTTCGGGTTTGAATTGGAAGCTGAAACCCGAAAATTGCGTGATGAATATTTGAAAAATATAAATTATGACATGTGTTATAAGCGTGTAAAAAAAGAACTCATTGAAACCCTCGGGCTGAACAGTGACAAACTTTTTGCAGAATTTATAAAAAACGGGATTTACAAACTCGTGACAGAAACAGATGTTGAATTGCCTGATGTGCCGGTTGAACCTTTGATAAAAAAATATGCGCCAAAATCCGAAAATATATGGCTGATTTACGCAGGTGTCCTGCGTGAGTTATCACGTCTTGAACTTACACGGAAAGAACAGAAAATCTTTGACGATTTCAAAGAACTGGAAGCGTTAGAATTAAAAAATAATTTTGAAATTTACAGGGCTTTTGAGGGAAAAGAAATTGAAAGCGTGATACTTTATGCGGTTTTGAAAGACGAAAAAACCGCTCTGCATTATCTGGATGATTTAAAGAAAATAAAAATTCAGACAACAGGCAAAGATTTAGAAGCGGCGGGGTTTACCCCCTCGCCAAAGTACAGGGAAATTTTTGATTTTCTCCTGCAAAAAAAATTGGAAAATCCTCTGATGACTTTAGAAGAAGAAATTAATTCGGTTAAAAAAGAGTTTTGTACATAAAAAGATAACAGTATTTTAATATAATTTATTTATCATTTTAATTGTTGCATCAAATATATTTTCTGCAGTTTGATTTTTATCAATTGTAACCGTTTTATATAATTTTGTATCGGGCGACCAAATGTCTGCTGCTCTGTAAAATACAGTAATTACCGGAATGTTTAGCGCATTCCCAAGATGCATGGTGCCGGTATCTGCGCTGATTAATAGTAATGATTTTTTGTGAAAAAGAGTATATAGCCAGAATAATTAAGCAGGCACGAAAGCAAAAAGGACTAAAACAGGCTCAGTTAGCAGAAAAAGTAGGTATTAGCGAGAAGCATTTGAGTAAAATTGAAACCGGTAAAAATTATCCTGCATTAGATAATTTTTTTAAAATTATTGAAGTGTTGGATCTATCATTTAAAGATTTCGGACTTGAAGCGACAGAGGAATTACCTGTACAGAAGTTAAAATTACAAAGAATCATAAATACATCATCAGAAGAGCAAATTAATGCATATTTAGATATTATAGAATGTATGCAAAAATATATTTAATATAAATATACTCTTGAAAAAATAAAAAATGCGGTTATAATGATAGAACGGGCTGCAAGCTGCAATACGCAAACCTGCGGTCATGTACATTAAAAATTGAATATATGGGGACGTTTTGGATTTGACAGGATGTTTCGGTTGGAACAGGCTGCGGGTCCGTGCGCTGTTCACGGTTATCAACGAGCAAAACAAATTAAATGCTAACAACGTAGTTGAAGCAGACTTCAGCAGAGCTTATGCAAAAGCTGCCTAGTTTGCGATTATAGCTCCTTGTAACGCCCAGCTTGCCGGTGTTATGAGGCCATCATGCAAGACGCAGTGCAGTGATTGGCGGTAACTGCATCAAGACTTCCGTCAGGGGTTTAGAGTTTCCCTAAAATAAAACCAGAGGCTGATTTATAAGGTTTTGATTTTCCCCCGAATCGGCCAAAAAATGAAAATCTACACTCGTAGACGTCGGTTACAATCCATTTTGGACGCGGGTTCGACTCCCGCCGTCTCCAGATTATGACAAAAAAGCCTTAATAAAGGGCTTTTTTATTATGTGTGCGCAGGTGAATATGAGAAACCCGCACAAGGCGGAGCCTTGTCATCGGGTTCGAACGGGAGCGAGCTGAGGGCGAAGGTGTTCTTTTACAGAGTGCTTTGCGTATGACAGATGGTGCGATTATTTCGGGCAATCGGCTTTTGTAGCGGGTTTTAGGGGTAGGAAATAATCAAACCATGTGTACCATAAATACTCTTTTTACTCTTTTTCTGGTCGGGGCAGACGGTGTGATTTGTTCGGGCAAAAGGATTTTAGCTCCCTCTATACTTGTCTTTTAGGGGCTTTGTGGCTTAGTGCAAATGATTTGATTATTTTGGGCAAAGTGAGGCTTTTGAGGTTTTTGAAATTTTCATCATCTTTCTATTTCAATGGATACGAAACAGAACAGTAGGTTTTGGTAATCTTTGATTACCGAAACAAAAAAGACGCAATAAATTGGAATTTACCACTCACTACCTGCTATAAATAATTTGATGAGTTTTGATGTGGTAAATCATAGATTTACCACATCCTACTTGCTAATTAATGATCAAGAGAAATATTTACAGCCTTTTAGAGTAAAACTCCACCATACTCTTTATATAAAGCTATTACTTCATTAGATAAGTTGCGACCTTCAACCAAGTAAGAAAAAGTTTCAGCAAGAAATTCTGCAGGATTTTCTGTTGCATATGAAGATACTTCACCAGCTACTTTGATTTTTTGAGTATTTCCGAGCCATTCTCTTAATTCTTTTGGATATGAACTTTTGTTTTCATCATAAAATGCTTTTACATAAGATCTTTTAGATATGTAAGGGTCGTTCAAATGCCCAAATTCATGATAAATAGATTTAAAACAGCTTGATAATACAAATGGTTTTTTAATATTTGCTTCTCTGATATACTTCATCAGAAGCGTTTCTTGTTCATCAGTTGTCATTTTTGCAATTTTATTAATATCGACTTCTAAACCAAGTGATATTAATCTTTCTTTAGCAGAACTGTTATTTAATATAGCCTTGATTTTTTTTATCGGATTTGATAAGAAACTGTTTGTTTCCGCAGTTGCCGTTAGCAAGTTTTCAAAGAGTTCAATTTTCTCATTAAAACTACATTGATTTTTACTAAATTTGCGCAATTTTGGCAGCAATTCTTTTATAATATTTGTTGAATATATATCAGGGGAACTGAATTTACCATTTTGTATCGTAATAAGAGAACCTCCTTTTAGATAGTTGTTAATCGTCTTGTCAATATCTTCAAAGACTAATTTGTTAATGTCTAGACGTTGGCTGCCTCCATCGATTTGCAATATTGTTTGATCATCTATGGACTCATAATGAATGCTTTTCGGGATTTTAGTTTTTCCTTTTAATTTGTTACAGATGTTGACAATTCCTTCATTAATCCAGTTCACAATATCAATATCTTTGGCACTAAATCCACCATATTCCTTAATTCCTAAATGAGTTTTACCAAACTCTATAGCCTCTTCAATAGTTTTTGCTGGAGTAAATTCAATGTGTTCTGCAAGTTTCTTAGCTTCTGATACTTTACCTTTTGAAGCTAGGGCAATGCATGTACCAACTAATGCTAATGCACCAAAACCGATACCTACTTTTGCCATAGTTGATAATTGTTGTTTTGGGGTATTTTCTGTATTAGAATTTCCTTTAAAAGTAAAGGTGTCTTTCTGTAAAGGTGCTAAATAACTATTCTTTGTTGAATATGCAGGTTTCCCTGCTGAATAAAAGGCTTTATATACACCGTTTTGACTATTATTACCAATTTGTTCTACTGTTATGTTTTGCATTTTGTATTTCTAACCTTACACTTATACACGTATATAAAGTTAGAAGCTTCTTAAATATTGACAAAATATTAAGACATTTACTTCAAATTGTTACATTTTAAAATATTCAAATTCTTAGCACCTAACATTACTTCAGTTGTCCAAAATACTCAAACCATCTGCGCCAAGAAATCAAACAATGTGCTCTTTTATAGAAGGCTTGACGACAAAATGGCAGCGCCATTGCCGGCGTCAACCGCAGACCCGTTAAATGCGAGCGACCAAGACACTCCCGCCGTCTCCACCATTAAAATTCATAAACTTTTTATAGCCGCATTTTCAATAGCATTTTCCCAGCACAGTGCGGGTTTTCGCTAATTTAAGAGAATTTATTTGATATAATTTTTAGAGAATTTTATCACGCTTGCATATAAATTTTGAGGAGGAATTTTATTAGTATTATAATTTCCTTTTGTCATTGTTCCTGAATCCTCGTTTGAACTGATTTCCTCTACAATTTCAACAGTACATCTGCAATTTGGGTGAGGTTTTTCTGGAACTTCTTCATAAAAATCAAATTCTTCACCATCTAAAGATTTGCATACATCACATGTATTCTCGCTATTTTCAGAGTGCCAAATATATTTGTTATAACTAATACCGCCCTTCAAGAGGATATTTTCAATATTTTCTTTTTCTTCATGAGCATCCTGAACATAATTATTTTCATTCAGTTTTTTATATCTATGCAAGGATTTGCCAATACTTTGCAAATCAATAAATTTTTTCAAATTTTTTTTTGCAACAGGATTTGAAGATTACGAAACAAACTTTGTGCAATAATGTTAATTACAGAAATTAATGATAGAATAGTTATATGAAAAAAGAGTTTCTTAAGGAAATTTTGAATCTTAAAAATCCTACACAGGCAAAACTTAATACACGCTTTTACAAAACAGGAAAAGGTGAATATTCAGAGCATGATATATTTTTAGGGCTTGTTTCCGCTCAAAACAGAGCTATTGCAAAAAAATATTATAAGTCCTTGGCTCCGGCGGAACTTGAGGAGCTTTTGCACAACAAATATCATGAAATCCGTATGACAACGCTTTTTATGCTTGTTTTAAAATACAAACATGCCGATTTTGAACTTAAAAAAGAGATTTTTGAAATTTATATAAATAATTATGCATATATAAATAACTGGGATCTTGTTGACAATTCAGCCCCGTATATTGCGGGTGATTACGTATTTAATTACGGAGGATTGGATGTTTTACAGCGGCTTGCAAAGAGCGGTCATCTCTGGGCAGAACGGATATCCGTTGTTGCATCTCTTTATTTTATTAAAAAACAGAGTTTTGATTACCCGTTAAAAGTATGCGAATACTTTTTGCCGCACAATCATGATTTAATCCACAAAGCTGTCGGCTGGATGCTTCGTGAAGTCGGTAAACAGGATATAAATGTTCTTGAAGAATTTCTAGAAAAATTTACGCTTAAAATGTCCAGAACAACTTTGAGATATGCAATAGAACGATTTGATGAAGATATGCGGAAACATTATCTTTTGATGAAATAAAATCTTCAGGACAAATATGGCTTAAGAAACTGCACCGGTTCAGATTTTTTTGAAAATAAGAGAGGTGTTTATTCCGCCGAATGCAAAATTGTTTGACATAACGATTTTGTTATTCATTTCAAGACCTTCATGTTTTATATAACCCAGCGGTGCGCAGTTTTCATCAATTTCATTAAGATTTAATGTCGGATGATACCAGTTGCTGTTCATCATTTTTACTGTCAAAATTGCTTCAATTGCGCCGCAGGCACCTAAAGTGTGTCCGGTATAACTTTTTAATGAACTTATAGGAACTTTTCTTTTGAAAACATTGTATGTTGCAGCGGATTCTGCAACATCTCCCTGCATGGTTGCTGTTCCGTGGGCATTGATATATCCGATTTCATCCGGTGAAATTTTTGCATATTTTAATGCCTCAACCATTGCATTTCCCATTGTTTCAGCATTAGGATTCGTAATATGGGTACCGTCTGTAGTGTTTCCGTAGCCGATAATTTCTGCATAAATTTTTGCGCCGCGTTTTTTGGCATGTTCATATTCTTCAAGAATTAAAGTTCCAGCACCTGCTCCAATTACAAGACCGTCACGGTTTTTATCAAAAGGTGAAGGTGTAAGTTCCGGCGTTTCATTTTTCAAACTTGTTGCATAAAGAGTGTCAAAGATTGCAATATGAGTAGGGTTAAGTTCCTCAGCGCCGCCTGCAATCATAACTGTTTGATAACCGTCTTTTATTGCTTCATAAGCAGCTCCGATACCCATTGATCCTGATGTGCAGGCGGTGGACGTCGGGATTAGACGTCCTTTTGTTTTGAAATAGAGTGAAATATTTACGGCTGCCGTCTGCGCCATCATTTTAACGTATGAACCTGAGTTAAGATTTTTGACTTCTTTGTCAATCTGCATTGAATAAAAATCAATAAGTGTTGTTAATGATCCCGATGATGAACCGTAGGCAACCCCCGTTTGACCGTTTACAATTATTTCATCGTTCAAAAGTCCTGCGTCAATAAGGGCTTTTTCTGCGGTTGCAACGCTCATAATTGCGACTTCACCCATTGTTCGGGTAATTTTCCTCGTAAAATGCTCAGGCGGAACAAAATCCTTGACAGGGGATGACAGTCTTGTATTCAATTTTTTGTACTGTTCAAGTTCCGGTGTATAACAAATACAGTTTTTGTACGTTTTAAGTCTTTCAAAAGCCTCATCAACTTCACAGCCTAAACTGCTGGCAAGCGCCATTCCTGTTACAACAACTCTTTTCACAAATAAAGACCTCCGTTTACGGAAATTACCTGTCCGGTAATATATGCGGCATCCTCACTCATCAAATAATTCGCAAGACTTGCAACTTCTTTAGCAGTTCCAGTTCTTCTCATCGGGATTATCTTTTTAAGTTCATCAACCGGTAAATCCTTTGTCATATCAGTATCAATTACTCCGGGGGCAATACAGTTTACCGTAATTCCTCTTTTTGCAAGTTCAAGTGCAAGTGATTTTGTTGCACCGATTATTCCGGCTTTTGAGGCACTGTAATTTACCTGTCCACGGTTTCCGGCAAGTCCAGAAACGGATGACATTGTTATAATCCGTCCTCTTATTCTTGCGGAAATCATAGGCATTACAACAGGTTTTAAAATGTTGTAAAATCCCCCGAGATTCGTATTTAAAACCTCGTCCCACTCATCATCAGCCATTGCCGGAAAAACATTGTCTTTTGAAATCCCTGCATTTAATACAATACCGTAATAAACACCGTTTTGTTCAATATCTTTTGAAATTATTTCTTCACATTCTTTTCTGTTTGTTATGTCAAACTGCAAAATTCTTGCGTTTTGTCCGAGTTGATTGATTTGTTCTCGGACAATTTCGGCCTTTTGAAGATTACTGTTGCAATGAAGAACAATATCATATCCGTTTTTTGCAA
Source organism: Candidatus Gastranaerophilales bacterium (assembly GCA_944322785.1). Classification (GTDB taxonomy): domain Bacteria; phylum Cyanobacteriota; class Vampirovibrionia; order Gastranaerophilales; family Gastranaerophilaceae; genus Scatenecus. Next base: position 198,414 of record CALUPW010000001.1, read on the forward strand.
GATACAATGCGATTTCTCTTCCTATCCCGCGGCTTGAGCCGGTTATTAAAATATTTTCAGACATTGAGCATTCCTATCAAATTTATCTCGTTTGCAGGCATATAAGCATTTATTGTTGCTTGCGCACAAACTTCTCCCTCATTATAAATTAAACACTCAAACGAAACAAGTTCATTATCCGAAAAAACTTCTTTTGCTGTTATTTCGTAAATTTTTCCGTTTTCAAAGAATTCAATATTTGAGTTAAAAATCCTTGTACCAAGTAAAAATCCTATTCTGGGACGTTTCATGTTGTTTTTGAAGTATGAATAACAGCCGATTGTCTGCGCCATAAATTCAATGCCGGTGATTGCCGAAATTCCGTTTAGAGATTTGTCAAAAAACATTTTTTCCGGATAAATTTTTACAACGGTTTTTACCGTATGTTCATCCAGATTGTAATCAATAATATCATCAATCAGGATTATCGGATGTTTGTGCGGCAAAACTTTTTCCAAATCATATTCCGGCATTAGTTTCTCCCTAAAATTATTACTGCATTGGTTCCGCCAAAACCGAATGCATTGGATAAAACATTATCAATTTTTTTGTCGGCGGATTTTGTAATAAGATTAATTTTCGGCAATTCAAAATCATACTCTCCGTCATAAACATGCGGTAAAATTTTGTTAAATTTGATAGTATGACAGCAAAGGGCTGTTTCCAGAGAGGCAGCAGCACCGAGACAATGACCTGTCAAAGGTTTTGTCGAACTTGCTTCAACGCATGAGCCGAAAATATTGTAAACGGCGTTTGCTTCCATCAAATCATTTGATTTTGTGCCTGTTCCGTGAAGATTTATGTAATCAACAGCATCAGGTTCAAGATTTGCTTCATCAAGAGCCATTTTAATTGCCCTTGCTGCTTCATAACCTTTCGGATCCGGTGTTGCAGCATGGTAGGCGTCTGATGTTTCTCCTATTCCTTTAATCAGGATACCGGAATCGTTTTTTTCAACTACAAACAGTGCAGCTGCTTCCCCGATGTTAATTCCGTTTCTGTTTTTTGAAAATGGGTTTGATTTTTGATGCGACAGAACTTCAAGCGAATGAAAACCGAAAATAGGAAGTTTTGCAAGACTATCAACGCCTGCAACGATTACAGCATCACAGATTTCGTTGTTTATAAGTTTTCTTGCCGTGGAAAAAGCTTTTACGCCAGAGGAACATGCTGTTGAAACACTTTCATAGAACCCTTTTAAGCGTAAATGATTATGTATAAATTCTGCGGGATTTCCGATTTCAAAATGTTTTTTAATTTTTGATTTTTCATATTCTTCAATTCCCGAATTTGTTGTTGCTGCTACAACTCCGATTTTATTTTGCGGGTATTTATTTAAAATTTCGTTAATTTTCTTATCCATTCTGTTTATCAAATAGAGTAAAAGCCTGTTTGAACGGAGATTGTAATTTATATTTAAAATATCCGGCAATTTGCAGTTGATTTTTCCGAAATAGAAAGTTTCACCTTTAATAATGCTTTCATCAGGTGTTAAAAAAGAATTTTTTCCGCACAAGGCATGTTCAAAAATCTCATCAATATTATTGCCGAGATTGCAAATTGCGTCATAACCCGTAATACAAATTCTGTTTTGCATTTTCACTCCAACTATATTAGTATGTTAGCATGAATCAAAAATTTTTCATATACAAAAGTTCTGTTTCAATTGATGAAAAACCTGATGTATCTTTTATTCCGATGATGACAAGACGAAAGCTCAGCAGACTTGCAAAAATTGCTTATTCAACGCTTTACGGCTGTCATCCTGATTTATCGGAGGGGGTAAATCTTGTCTTTGCATCTCATTACGGTGAGTTTGATATTCTTGAAAATTTGATTGAGCAGTACAGTTCAGAAAATGAGGTTTCGCCGATACTGTTCAGCTCTTCAGTTCATAATGCAGCAATCGGTAATTATTCACTTCTTAATAATATAAAAAACAAATATAATGCCGTTTCTGCCGGTGAAAACAGCATTTCAAACGGTTTGCTTGAAGCTTTTACGGAATCTGAAAAAACTCTTTTTTGTTATGCTGATACACTTCCTTATTCAAAAAGTCTTTCGTGTTTTGTCGGGCATGAGGAGGCTGAAAATTCTGATGAAATTCAAATTATAATGACTGAAAATTTGCCAAACGGGCAGGAATTTGAAAGGTTTGCAAGATTTTTGAACAAAGAAACCGATGAGTTTGAGGCACCGATTTATACATTAAGGAGAATGAAATGATCAGATTTTTCCGTTCTTGTCTGATAATCCTTTGTTTTATTTTGTTCGGGATTGGAGCTGCGATAATAAGTTTTGTTATTTTCCCGTGTATAGCTCTAACAAGACCGGAGGAAAAACGAAAATATTTATATGCAGAAGTTATTCATAAAGCCTGGAATTGGTTTATAAGAGATTTACAGAGAATCGGGATTATAAAAATCAATGTTTCGGATATGGAAAGACTTAAAAATTTATCGGGAAAGGTTATTGTTGCAAGCCATCCGACGTTCATTGATGTTGTAATTTTAATCGGATTAATTCCTAAATCAACCTGTCTTGCCAAAAAAGAAACTCTTAAAAATCCGTTATTTCGAAATATTGTAAAGTCTATTTATATTATTAACGATATAGATTTTGAAAAGTTAAAGGCCGATACGGACAGATTTTTAAAGGAAGGGTTTAATATTATAATTTTTCCTTCAGGCACCAGAACCAAACCGGGGGAAGATTTTAAAATACACAAAGGTTCTGCAGCTATTGCCCTCAATTCAAATTCCGGAATTATTCCCGTAAAAATTACAACAGACTATCCTTTTTTGCAAAAAGGCCGGCCTGTTTATGACATAGGTGAAAAATACGTGAGCTATTATCTTGAAATAAAGCCTCAAATTGATGTAAACAAATATTCGGATATGCCACGGATCAAGGCTCGTAATTTTATTTGCGCACAAATTAAAGCCGATATTATTTGACTTTGTTAACAAGTTAGATTATCATAAAAGAGAAAGGCAGGCGGATTTTAATAAATTGAACCGCCAAAAAGCAGGCTGGAAGATGATTGTTGATGAAATAAAACAACTTATTATAGATACACTGGATTTGGAGGATATCACACCTCAGGATATTGATGAAAATGCGCCGCTCTTTATTGACGGTCTTGGATTGGATTCAATAGACGCTCTCGAATTGGGAATGGCATTAAAGAAAAAATACAATCTCAAAATGGGTTCAAATAACGATGAAAATAAAGAATATTTTTATTCTGTAAAAACTCTTGCGGATTTTGTCGATTCTCAAACTAAACAGGGTTAAAGTATGAGTGAAAAATTTACAAAAGAAAACATATTGAAACAACTTACTTCAATACTTGTTGAAGACTTTGAAATTGATGAAAAACAGATTACGCCGGAGGCTCATTTGTTTGAAGATTTGGATTTGGACAGTATTGATGCAGTCGACCTTGCCGTGCGTGTTCAGCAGTTTACTGGGAAAAAAATTCCGCCGGAAAATTTTAAACAGATTAAAACAATTGAAGATGTTGTAAATGCGATTGAAGAACTGTTATGAAAGTAATTTTCCCTCTGATTTTTACATTTGTGGTAATTGGTGTTTTTCATTTTACACACCTTAATGCGCTTAAATTTTATCCGGCGCTTATAAATTTGTTAATATTTTCAATATTTTTTTCATCAACATTTACAAAAGAAACAATTATCCAGAAATTTGCCAGAATGATGGAAGGAAAAGAGCTGCCGGAAATTGTTAAAGATTATACCCGAAAACTCACATATATATGGTGCGTTTTTTTAATGTTTAATTTTATTCTTTCTTCTGCTACAATATTCATGAGTTCAAAAGTCTGGACAATTTATAACGGATTTGTTTCATATTTTTTGACGGGGCTTTTATTTGCGGTCGAATATATTATACGACTCCGTTTTAAGAGAAAGCATAATGTTTAATTTTGGTGATGAAAAAGCATTAATAAAACATAACGGGTATGATTACAGTGCACAAGAAGTTAAAAAACTGATTTTGCCGCGTATTGCCTGGCTAAATATGCAAAAATGCAATAATTTGATTTTAACTGGTGAGGATAATTTTGAATTCGTTTTAAATTTTTTTGCCGGAATTTTTGCGGAAAAAGAGATTTTTCTTGTTGCCGACAAAACAAAAATTGAAACTTTCGGTGATGACTTCATAAAAAATATAGATCTTGCGGACTGTAAAAATTTGGAATTGAGAACACCGGATGCAAAGAATGTTTTTATTAATTTGTTCACATCAGGGTCTACAGGTGAACCGAAACTAATTCGAAAAACACTTCAAAATCTCCTTAATGAGGCTGAAGATTTGATTAAACAATTTCCGATACCAAAAGATTGTGTTTTTCTGACTACCGCCAAAATGTCACATATGTTTGGAATTGTTTTTGCTCTAATTTTCCCGCTTGCAAACGGAAATCTTATTGATACAAATATGATAAAATTTCCGGAACAAATTAAATCGGATAATTTTGTTTTCATTACAACACCTTCATTTCTTGATAAAATGGCAAAATACGACAACAATCCAAGAAAGCCGAAATATATTTTCACGGCAGGCGACAAACTTAACAATTCTGCTTTTGAGTATTTTGAAAAAGATTCAAATGTTGTTGAAATTTACGGAAGTACCGAAAGCGGCACGGTTGCCTTCCGCACATCATCAAAAGATAGTTTTTTGACACCTTTAAAGAATGTTAAAGTCAGGGCGGATATAAATAATCAAATTGTTGTTGAATCCCATTATTTTTTGGAAAATCTTTTAACATTAAATGATATTATTGAAAAATCAGGTAATAAATTCCGAATTCTCGGGCGTTCAGACAGGATTTTAAAAGTTCAGGAAAAAAGAATTTCTGCAGTTGAGCTGGAAAATATTTTAAATAAACATGAATTTATTGAAAATTCATACTGTCTTAAAACCGGAGAAAAAGTCGGTGCCGCAATTGTTTTAACCGGAAAAGGGCGGGAAAAACTTCTGGAAACAGGCTCTGCAGAATTGATAAAATTAATAAAGGCGTATGTAAAAAAATCTTCTGAAATAGTTCCGCAAAAGTGGCGTTTTTTGTATGAAATACCAAAAAATTCTGCCGGCAAAACAGACAAAACGAAAATTGAAAATATTTTCGGGCTGAATTTGTCAATGCCTTTTGTTATTGATAAAAAGATAACGGAAAATGGTGCTGAAATAAAACTGATATTTTTAAAGAACTCAAACTTTTTTAAAGGGCATTTCCCTGACGTTGCGATTTTGCCGGGAGTTGTCCAGTTATTTTTCGCACATTTTTTAGCAGAAGATGTGTTTGATGAAAAAATTTCAATGAAAAAAATAAAGAAAATTAAATTTTCCCGTGTTATAAAACCGGAAAGAGAAGTTATCTTAAAACTTAAAAATAGTGAATTGTCGGTTGATTTTATTTTTAAGGATTCTGAAAATCAGTTTTCATCCGGAACTTTTATAAAATAATCTTTTAGGTTATAATTTTTTTAAAGAGGGTTTTATGAAGAGAATTGAAAGAGATACAATAATTGAAATTCCGTTTTATGATCTGGATCCGATGAATGTCGTATGGCACGGAAACTACATCAAATACACGGAAATTGCCCGCTGCAATCTTCTTGATAAAATCGGATACAGTTATGAGGAGATGAAAGCTGACGGAGTTATGTATCCTGTGGCTAAGATGGAGATGAAATTTATAAAACCTGCGGTTTTTGCCCAGAAAATAATCGCAACGGCTATTATAGATGAAATAGAACCGTCGCTTAATATGCGGTACGTGATTAAAGACGCAAAGACGGAGGAAATTATCTTTAAAGCAAAAACAATGCAAATTTGTGTTGATTTTAAATCCGGTACAAGTCTTTACGAAGCGCCTGAAAAATTTAAAAAAGGAATTGAATGTTTAAATATGTAACAATTTTATTTTCATTAATATTTTTTTCATCAACTGTATTTGCGGCAGATATTTTTGAATACCCTGCAAAAGCAAAGGATGTTGCGGAAAAATTACCGCCTCTAAACAGTGTTGAATGTACTTTTAATCAGGAAAAAACCTTCAAAAACAAAACTCTCAAATCGGGCGGAAATTTTCAATTTATAAAAGATAAAGGCGTTATTTTTGAAACGCTTTACCCCGTCCGGTCAACATCTTCATACACATCAAATCAGAATAAACAAATAAATGAGGTTATAAAAGGTATTGCAAACAAGGACTACTCATTTATAAACAAAAATTTCAATCTGTTTTATTTTGAGCAGGGCGGCAGCTGGACGGTTGCATTAAAACCAAAAGAAAAATCACCTGCTGCTTCGCAGCTTGAAAGTATAATAATTTCCGGTAAAACAGATATCAAAAAAATTGATATAAAAACACTTAACGGGAACAATACATCAATAAACTTTTCGTGCGGGATATGAAAAAGATAAATATTTTAAGAATTTTATTTGTTATAATTTTGGGCATTATCGCTTTTTTTGCGTTGTCTAATCCCAAAAAAGTTGAAACAAATCTGTTAAAAGCGTTCTTTTCAAACGGTGCAAAAGACGAAGTCCTTGTAGATTTGAGCGGAAAATACTCCTCAAATATAAACGTTCTTTTTGAAAGCGAAAATCTTGAACTTCTTGAAAAAGCCAGAGAACATTTTGAAAAACAGATTGATAAAAAAAGTTTTGTTGTAGAAAAAAAAGATGTTCAAAAAACGCTTGACTTTTACAAAAAATATAAAAACAATCTTTTGTCCGATAACGATTACAAACTTTTAAAGTCCGGGGATTTTGAGAGAGTTTCGCAAAATGCACTTGACAATATTTACAATCCGTTCGGATTTTCCATTCTTCCTGTTGAAGAAGATCCTTTCTACCTGTTTACTGATTTTTTGACAGAGTTAGGACAGGCGGGAATTGCAGGAACTATCAACGGAAAATATTATGAAGTTATAAATTTAAAAGTTGATGACAATCTGTCACTTTCGCCTTCTTTGATGAATAAGGAAGTTGCAAAACTCATAAAGCTTCAAAAATTGTACAACAACAAAGAGCTTAATACATATTTAACAGGTGCACCTGTGCATGCTTATTATGCGAGCGAAAGTTCAATGAATGAAATTAATCTTATTTGTATAATTTCAACAATTTTTGTAGGCGGTTTGATTTTCTGGTATTTCCGCTCTTTAAAAATTCTTATTCCTGTCCTGCTCAGCCTAGCACTCGGTATGGGAACCGGATTTTGTGTTACATCTTTGATATTTTCGTCTATCCATATTTTAACATTCGTTTTTTCAACAACTTTAATCGGAATTTGTGTGGATTATTCATTCCACTATCTTATGGAATGTGATATCAAAAAAATAATAAAAAGTTTGACAGTCAGTATGGTTTCAACTGTTCTGGCGCTTTTAATTCTGTCGTTTTCGGGTATTGAACTTTTAAAACAAATTTCTGTTTTTACGTCAACCGGACTTGTGACGGTCTATCTTTTCGTAATCCTTTTTTACGGATTGCTGCCCCGCCAAAGTTCAAAACATATTTTTAATTTTAAATTTGACAAAAGAATTTTAGTTATATTTTTTCTTGTAATTGCGGCAGGGCTTTATAAAATACAATTCAATGATGATATAAGAACAATGTACAAGCCTTCAAAAGAAATGCTGAATGCAGAAAAACTTTATCAAACCGTAACCGGCAAAAATTCAAATACATCGTTTATTATAGTAAATGGCGGAGATTTACAGACAATTCTTGAAAAAGAAGAGCAAATCGGTGAAAAATTGTCAGATAATAATATTGCGTATTATTCTCTCAGTCGTTTTGTTCCATCCATTAAACGCCAGAAAGAAAATCAACAGCTTGTTAAAGAACTTTATGATAAAAAACTTTCTGTTTTTTCAGAATTTTTAACACAAACTGATATCAAAAATTTAAAAATGTTTAATCAATCAGTTATTCCACAAGATGTATTTCAAAATGTAAATCAGCTTAAGGAGTTTGTTATTGACAAAAACAATTCTATTATGATTGTTTACGATTTGCAAAATCCTGAAATTATTAAAGGAATACCCGATGTCAGATATATAAATTTAACAAAAGAAATTTCAGGCGGAATAAAAAATGTGAGAATTGCGGTTTTGAAAATTCTTTCACCGATTTATATTATTTTATATCTGATTCTTGGATTTATTTTTTCATTTAAAAATGCACACAAAATTATTTTTCCCTCAGTTCTTGCGAGTTTGTTTGCGATTTCTGCGGTAAGTCTTTTTGAACCGTTGAATCTTTTTCATATCCTTGCGATATTTTTGATAACCGGTTTCGGGCTTGATTATTCGGTTTTCAGATACAACGGTTCAAAAAATTCCAGCGATGCCGTGTTCATCTCCTGTATTACGACCGTATTTTCGTTTTCACTGTTGTCATTAACCAGTTTCCAATTGATAAGTTCACTGGGATTTGTGCTTGCATTGGGGCTGCTAAGTTCATATATTTTGAGCCTTGCCTTGATATCAAAAGACTTTGATGAGGCAAGAGAAACCATATAGTCAGGAAGTAATTTGAATGTGACTGCGGATTTTTTTGTATCCTGAAGTTTTAGTCCGGCCTCATAGGCAGTCCAAAATGCATAGAAAGTTTCTTTATCTATTTTTTCAGGAGTTAGTTTGTAATAGTTAAAAATTCTTTCAAAATTTCTCGGACGCATAAATTCAACATCGGCGCCGGTACTTTTGTTATCAAATGCCGCAATAACCAGATTTCTGCTATGTGAAATACTGAAATGTAAATCTTTGTTGTTTACAAAATAAGGTTTTTGATTGTCTATCTCAATTTCGGCGTCTGTTCTGTTGTAAAAATTAAGACACACCATTTTTACAAGCAATCTGCCGAATGCGTATTCCCTACGCCTTTTGGCGAGTGCATGGTTTTTGCCGAAGTTGTCTATAATAAATTTAATTTCCTGTCTTGTGAAATTTTTATGGTTAATAAAAAATATATCCATGCTAAAATAATACCATGGGAACGGAAAAAACTGCAAAAATTAAATACAGAAGAAAGCATAATAAAAAAGGTTCAAAAGTCGAGGCGCTTTCAAATGCTCAAAAAATTGCATTTGCGCCGTTTACATTTCAGGCTGTTGCATCCATGCTTGATTTCGGAATTTTAAACTTTCTTGATAAAAATTCAGCTGATTTAGATACAATAATTAAAGCCTGCAGCATTTCAAAATATACTGCCCTAACACTTTTGCAGGCCGGATATTATTCCGGAATTGTTGAAAAAAATGATGAAATTTATTCTCTTTCCCTGCTCGGCGAATGTTTTTTGCATGATGAAATGACAGTAAATAATTTTAATTTTATGCGGGATGTTTGTTATCTGGGGGCAAACGAGCTTACAGAGTCTTTTCAAAAAAGTGTTCCGGCAGGCTTACAAAAATATTTTGTAAATTCTCTGACGATTTATCCTCATGTGCCGAATTTACCTGAAAAAGCAAAAAAATCCTGGTATGATTTTGATTATTTTTATTCGGATAACTGTTTTGAAGAAGTTTTAAAAATAATTTTCAAAGACGGAGTAACAGATATTTTTGATATCGGAGGTAATGCCGGAAAATTTGAAAAAGTCTGCCTAAATAAATATCCGGATTGTCATGTAAATATTATTGACCTTCCGGTTAATGAAAAAATTGCGAAAAATAATGTAAATTCCCCCAATTTGAAATTTTACGGGGTTGATTTGCTCTCGGATGACAAATTGCCAGAGATTTCAGGTGCTGTTTTAATGAGCCAGTTTATTGATTGTTTTTCGGAAGTTCAGGTTAAAAGTATCCTTGAAAAAGTTAAAAAATTTTCAAAAAAAGGTACGAAAATATATATTCTTGAACCGATAATGGATAATCAGGAGTTTGAAGGTGCATCGTTTGCAATTTCTCATATTTCGCTTTATTTTACCTGCATGGCAAACGGCAACAGCAAAATGTACACCCTGAATGAACTTACGTCAATGGTTAAGAATTCGGGGCTTAGAATTGACAAAATCCATACAAATGTCGGACTTCACTGTTATACACTTCTGGAGTGCAGCGTTGTATGAAACAGTGGTATGAGATTAAAGAGCAGGCCGCAGGAGAAAAACGTTTGTGGCTTTTGTGGCATATTTATAAAATTTTCGGGAAACGTGCAATAAATTTCATCGCTTTTTTTGTTACTTTTTTCACATTTATTTTTGCAAAAGACATAAGAAAATATTCAAAAAAATATCTCACGGTAATTTCCGGTTTAACCGGAATAAAACCTTCTATATTCAATCAATTCAGACATTTTTTATCATATTCACATGTTTTGACGGACAAAGTGGAAATTTTTTCAAACAACTTTGATAAAGAAAAAGTGCTTTTTGCATCATCAGGCGAGCGTGAACTTTTGTATTCGGATTTGGATAAAAAGAAAGGGGTGTTTTTTATATGTACCCACGTGGGTAATACTGATGTTATGCGGACATTTTTTATAAACAATGTGCGTAATCCGGAGCTTAAAGTGAATGTTTTTTTCAGCCGTACACAAAGTCAAATTTTTAACGGATTTATAAAAAAAATTTCAACGGAAATTCCATTGATACCATATCTTGTAGAAGATATCGGTGTTGATACGGCAATCAGATTGAAAGACAGTCTTGATGAAGGAAACATTGCATTTATTGCAGGTGACAGAGTTGCAGAAAATTCAAATGGGGCAGTTTTTGAAGCTGAACTATTTAATCATAAAGTAAAATTTCCGGTCGGCAGTTTTAAACTTGCTCAACTAATGGAAGTTCCAATCTACTTTATAAGCGCATTAAAAACTAAAAACGACACCTATACAATCCACCTTGAAAAACATCATTTTACAGACCTTTCAAATCTGCAGGAGTCTTATGTAAAATTTATTGAAAGGATTACTCTTTTAAGTCCATTGCAGTTTTATCATTTTTACGACTTGTTTTTCGATTAATTAGACAACAGGCGGATTTTTGTCATATTGTTTTAATTCTAAAATTTTTTTATGATGAAAAGGCTGCTTGCACTTTTAATATTTTCAAATTCGTTTTTTCAAAGTCAAAGCTTTGCAAACGATAATTTTTCAACGAATCTTGCAGCCTTGAAAATTCATCACAATCTGTCGTCCGGATGTTTTAAGGGAGATAAATACAAACTTGTTCCGTATTCTGTTAATTGGAATACAAAAGATGAATTTTTAAAAAGAGTTTGTCAACGTTATCCTTATTTATACCGTGCTTTAAAGAAAAACGGGTTTCCCGCTCTTGCAAGCCATAAATATATTTTTATTTATGACAAAACTATTGATAAAAAAGAATTTGATACAATAAAATTTCAGATACCCGAAAAGTCAACAATTTTAAGAATTACTCATCTGACAGATTATTTTGAAACCGGAGATTTTACCTATGAATTGTTTTTATTTAACAGTCAAAATTCCTGCATACAAAAACGTGCGGTTATGAAAAATCTTTCAAATGAATTTTACGAAAATAACGGAATTATAATGAAATCAATAGTTTTAGATTCATCAAAATATGATACCGGATTGTATGTCGTTTCAAATTATAAGAACAAAAGAAGTTATGCGATCCTTTTTGAATTTTTATAAATTTTGAATATAATTTACAGAATTTCATGAAATTTACTCTAAACGGTGGATAATTCTAGAGTTTTATTGACAATCATTTTCAAATAGTTTAAATGTAAAATTAGGAGATTCTACTGTTTAAAGTTGGAGAGATTTATGAAAATAAAAATAACACGAAAACGTGCAGCAATTGCAATTATATTGATAATTATTCTTCCGATTATTTATAACAAAGTGACCGCTCAGATTGCGGCCTATGTGCAGCGTAAAGCAATGATGATGCCAAAAGAAGTCGTTGTTGACAATCCTCATATTGAAAGCGTAAATGTTTCGGCTGAAGCAACAGGACGTGTTGAGGCAAAATATTCAATTGATGTTGTTGCTCGTGTTCCGGGATTTTTGATAAAAAAATATTTTAAAGAAGGTGATTTTGTGAAAAAAGGTCAGCTTCTTTTCCAGATTGACCCCAGAGAATATGAATATGAAGTGAAAAACTCTGCAGCCAACGTAAATCAATACAGTGCTCTTTTAAAAAATGCACAACAGGAATTGAACAGAGCAAACGCACTTATAAAAGAAGATTTGATAAGCCGTTCCGATGTAGACTCAAGCCTTGCAACAAGAAACCAGAACAGAGCGCTTCTTGATGCTGCCAGACAACAGCTCGAAATTGCAAAGCTTAATTTAGGGTACACTTCAATAAAATCTCCGATTGACGGCAGAATCGGTAAAGTAAATATAACCGAAGGCAACTATGTAACTGCAACTTCAGGTGCTCTTGTAAACGTTGCAAGTACAAACCCCGTTTATGTCACATTCAGCCTGAAAAGCGATGATTTTGGCAAACTCTTGAGAGCAAGCAACCAGTTTAAAGATGTTGAAGTTAAAGTTCAATTCAGCGACGGAAGCTGGTATGAAAAAATCGGTACGATAAACTTTGTAGATAACAGAATTGATGAAAACTCCGGTTCAATCACACTCCGTGCAACATTTGAAAATCCGAAAAGCTGGCTTGTTCCGGGGGATTATATGAAAGTTGAGTTGACTGCGCCTAAAGTGGTTGATTTTATGACTATCCCTCAATCCTGCACAAAAGGCGATGCAATGAGCGGATATTATGTATGGGCGGTTGAAGATGATAAAGCTGTCCGCAAAAATATTGAAGTTTCTGATGAAATAAATAACAACTGGGTTATTAAAAGCGGTTTGAAAAATTCTGATGTAGTTGTTGTTTCCGGTATCCAAAATATAGCCGCAGAAGGTCAAAAATTAAAACCGCTCAGAAAAACAGAAAATGAAGATAAAAAGCAGGTAAAATCCGATGAAAAAGATAATATTTGATAAAGAAAAACTGTATTTTTTTATAACAAAACCCAGATTTGCACTTGTAATATCAATTTGTATAGTTTTACTCGGGCTTATTTCTATTCTGGGGCTTAAGCAGGAGAGTTACCCTGATGTAACCCCGCCTCAGGTAAGAGTTTCGGCAAACTATCAGGGCGCAAGTGCCGAGGTAATTGAGTCAACCGTTGCAACCGTTCTGGAAAACAAACTTAACGGTGTTGAAGATATGACTTATATGACATCAACTTCGTATGACGGAAGTTACAGTTTGACAATTTATTTTAAAGTCGGAACTGATAAAAATATCAACCTTATGAATGTCCAGAACCTTATTCAGCGTGTTCAATCCCAGCTACCGGAAGACGTTCAAAGAACAGGTGTTACTGCAATAAGCCGCTCATCAGGTGCGGGTGCGGTAATATTGACACTTTATCCCGAATCCGGCAACTGGTCACAATTGGATTTGACCAATTACGGCTCTATATATATTAAAGACGAATTAAAACGTGTTGAAGGCGTTGCGGATGTAATGGTTTTCGGCGGCGGCAACTATTCAATGAGAATCTGGCTTGACCCGCAGAAAATGGCTGGTTTAAAGGTTTCTACAAGCGAAGTTAAATCTGCAATTACAAACCAGAATACTCAGGTCGCAACAGGTGCCCTGGGTGCATTGCCTACCGACAAAAAAACAGCCTTACAAATCACATTAAAAACTCCGGGGCGTCTGGATGACGTAAAAGAATTTGAAAATATAATTATTCGTTCAAATATGGACGGTTCAAATATCAAACTTAAAGATATCGCACGTGTTGAACTGGGTGCTGAATCATATTCAAATTTAGGTCTGGTAAACGGTAAACCTTCGGCGGTTGTTGTTATTTCACAGCTTCCGGATGCAAACATTATCAACCTTTCCAAAGCTGTTAAGGCAAAAGTCAACGAACTTAATGCAAGATTGGATAACGGAATTAAAATTTTGTATGTAAAAGATGACGCCGACTTTATTCATGAATCTATGAAAGAAGTTGAATTTACAATTCTTTTAACTGCGTTAATCGTTGTAATTATAATATTTTTATTCCTCGGCGACGGTATGGCAACCCTTGTTCCCTGTGTAACAATTCCGGTTTCTCTTGTGGGAACGTTTTTTGCACTAAAAGTTATGGATATGTCCATAAACCTTCTCTCGCTCTTTGCTCTTGTACTTGCAGTCGGTGTTGTTGTTGACGATGCTATCGTTGTTATTGAAAACGTAAAACGTCACATTGATGAAGGCAAATCCGCAATTATGGCAACACAAATTACAATGGAGGAAGTAGGTTTTGCTCTTGTTGCAATGGCAATGGTATTAATGGCGGTATTTGTTCCTATTGTATTTATGGGCGGTATGACAGGTGTTATGTACAAACAATTTGCGGTATGTATTGCTGTTTCGATTGCAATTTCCGCAATCTGTGCGTTGACCCTTTCGCCTGCAATGTGTTCACATTTTCTGGGACAGGAAAAGAAACCGCACAAACTGTCTGACCATCCGCTGTTTGTTACGCTTGAACATATAAAAGAAAGAGTCGGAAAAAGAACATCTGTTCTTGTTGTCAAATTTAACGAATTCTTCGCAAAAGTTGAAGACTTTTATATGGAATATGTAACAAAATTCGTTTATAATAAAAAACTTGTTATAATTTTCTATTCAATACTTCTTGCACTTACTCTTGTCTGTTTTAAAACAATTTCAACAGGTTTTATTCCTGATGAAGATCAAGGGGTATTACTTGCAACTATTACACTTCCCGACGGTGCGTCTTTGCAGAGAACAGAGGAAGTTTCAAGAAAATTCATTGACGAAATCCGTGATATTGACGGTGTAAATGAAGAAAAACTTACCGTATTCGGCGGGGACGGTGCAGTCAACCAATCAACCGCAATTATTCAGCTGGATGACTATGCCCATAGAAAAATCGGTCCTGTCGAATGGGTTAAAAGAAAGATAAAAGGGCAAGAAACGGATTTGTCACATGAAGCTATTCTTGCAAAAGTCCGTGTTGTTGCCGCAAATACAAAAGAAGCGCAAATCATGGCATTTTCACCGCCGGCAATTATGGGTATGAGTATGATGGGCGGTTTTGAATTCCAGATGCTTTCTCAGGGTGAACACACCCCTCAGGAAATGGAATCATGGGCTAACAAACTTATTGCAGCAGCCAATCAAAACCCGTCACTTTCAAACGTAAATACTTCATTTCAGGCAAATGTGCCTCAATATATAGTTGAAATTGATTATGAAAAAGCGCTTGCACAAAATGTTGATTTGCAGGAACTTTATTCAACATTATCTTCTATGATAGGTACATATTATGTAAACGACTTTAATAAATATGATCGTATATTCAAAGTACAAATGCAGGCTGAAAGCCGTTTCCGTGATAAAGCAACCGATTTGTCCGGTATTTATGTAAAAAATAATAACGGAGTTATGGTTCCGATACTGTCAATCGTAAAACTTAAGCAAACAGTCGGAACAGCCGCAATTTCACGTTACAATCAGTACACATCCGTTCAAATTCAAGGAAACCCGGCATCAGGCAAAAGTTCCGGTGACGCAATGAGTGCAATGGAAGATGTCGCAAATGAAGTTTTGCCGTCTGATATGTCGTTTGACTGGTCGGGAACTTCCGCTCAGGAACGTGAAGCATCTGGACAAACGGTAATGATTATCACTATGGCTTTGATATTTGTATATCTGTTCCTTGTTGCACTTTATGAAAGTTATACAATTCCGATTGCGGTATTGTTGATTTCGCCGATTGCAGCTCTGGGCGCTTTGATATTCCAGATGATGATTAACCAGTCATTTGATATTTATTCACAGGTTGGTATGATTACATTAATCGGTCTTGCGGCAAAGCAATCTATTTTGATTGTCGAGTTTGCAAAAGAAGAACATGAAAAACACGGTCTGCCTGTTAAAGAAGCCGCAATAAAAGCCGCAAAATTGAGATTCAGAGCGATTATGATGACGGAACTCGCATTTATTATCGGGGTTTTGCCGATGATATTTGCTCAAGGAGCCGGTGCAAACTCAAGAATTTCAGTCGGTTCAACCGTATTTGGCGGTATGATTGCGGCAGCGACACTGGGGGCTGTTTTAACACCGGCATTCTACGTAATTGTTCAGGAATTTGTTGACCTGTTTCCGAAAAAAGAAATTACCGAAAAAGATTTGGAGATTGCAGTAAAATGAAAAAGGTTTTAAATCTGTTTTTAATATGTTCAATATTAGCGCTTTCAACAACGCCTGTACTGGCAAAAAATACGGCATCCTCATCAAAGTCTGCCAATATTGCCAAAAAGCCCGAGGAAATTCAAATTGTTGAACCTGAAAAGAAAAAGAAGGTTAACAAGAAACGGGAGCGCAAAAAAAATATTGAAAACGCAAAATCTCATCAAGAATCTTCAAAAGAAGCCGAGGGCATGTATGAAACAAAGTTTCCTGCCATAAACAGCAAAATTGAATATACTGATATGAACGGTGAAGTTACGTTGAGTGATTGTATCAAACTTGCAATTACACATCACCCGACGATAATGTCTGCTATCAACAATGCAGAGATTTATAAATCCCGTGTGGGACAGGCATGGTCAAACTATTTTCCGACATTATCTGCCGGTGTAAATTATTCACGAAATGACATGTTTATGACAATGTCTAATGCCTATATGCGTTCAATGTCGCAAAAGTACAATATGTATTATATGCCGCAGTTATCGGCGGATATGTTGCTTTTTGATTTCGGCAAAACAAAATCAATGGCAGATTCTGCAAAAAGAACTTTTGAAGCATCAAGATATGATGCTGAAACCAGTATTGAGCTTGTAATATATAATGTAAAAGTTGCATATTACAATCTTGTGTTTGCCAAAATTCAGCAAACTGTTTATGAAGACACTGTAAAGGATTTTGAACTTCAGTTAAAACAGGCAAAAGCGCATTATGAAATAGGTAAAAAGGCAAAGATTGATGTAACAACTGCAGAATACAACCTCGGGAATGCAAAAGTGAATTTGATTAAGGCAAAAAATACTCTTGAACTTGCAGCGGCAGAACTTGCGAATGCTGTCGGTATTCCGGAGCTTGAGAATGTTGTGTTAAAAGACAAGCTTAATACAAAGGCTTATGATGTCAATTTTAAAGATTTGCTTGCAACGGCAGAAGCTTCCCGTCCTGCGCTTCTTGCTTCCAAAAAACTTATGGATGCTGCGGAAATGAATGTAAGAAGTGCAAAACGTGCGTTTACTCCTGATTTAACTGCGTTTGGCTCCTACAATCAGGGCGGACGTCAGATTGATTCTGATTACGGGTATCAATTCGGAGTTCAATTAAGTTATACAGGTTTGAACCTTATGCTGTTAAAAAAGCAGGTTGATGAAGCCACTGCAACTTACAAAAAAGCGGTTGCGGATTATGAACAGCAAAAACAAAACGTTTATCTGGAGGTCAAAAGCGCATATATAAGTCTTTTAAATTCTCATGACAGTTTAGGCGTTTCAAAACTGGCGCTTCAACAGGCAAAAGAACGTCAATATCAGGCATTCAGAAGATATCAGGTCGGTCTTGGTGATGCAATCGAGTTTAAAGATGCTGAAAACTCTTACTTGAACGCACAATTGGATTATTATTCAAACCTTTTGAATTACAATATTAATGCGGCGGAAGTTGAAAGGGTAATCGGTGCACCTATTAAAGAATCAAATGTTGATTTGTAATAAACTGATAACAGGCAACAAAAAGTCTGCGGATATGGTATTTTAAATCCGCAGACTTTTGTTTAATTATTAGTTTTTTAAATGTTTTTGCCGAGATTGAATGCCATTTCTAATTCTTTTGTTCTGCTGTTTATACAATTCGGGGCATCTGCATTACCGCCAGAAACATAACCGCAGAATTTCACATTGTTAAAACATGCAATCCAGCCGTTTAATCCGTTTATTACAGGTTTTATTGAGTCTTCACCATCAGCGGAGGTTGTTAAAAGATAAACTTCTCTAAATTTGTAATCCGCTGAAAATAATGAATTTGCACGGTCAATCATTGTCTTCATCTGCCCGCTCATTTCATAATAATATACAGGCGTTGCCCATACAATTACATCAGATATTTTAATTTTTTCTGTTATTGCATTTGCATCATCATCAATTACACAATGACCGAGTTTCTGGCATGCAAGACAGCCTTTGCAGAATTTGATTTCTTTGTCTTTTAATGAAATAAATTCAACATCATGACCTGCTTCTTTTGCACCTTTTTCAACTTCTTTTGCGAGAATTTCCGAGTTGCTTCCGTTTCTTAGACTCGTTGATATTATCAAAACCTTTTTTGACATATAAATACCTCCATTTGTTCAAAATATATTATACTATTTTGGCCGGATATTAACAAATACTCATAATGTATAATTTATTATGCAGGTAAAGTATTAATATATTCTAACCCTTTACATTCATTTTTTCCATGTTAGAATTCAAAGTGTTGAGTTTTTATCTCAGAGTTAATAAAAGCACTAACAGCCTTACAGGCAAGATGAAATAGCGATATTGATTATATGAAAGTTTATCCTGTTAATTTTACCTCTCAAAAAAGATACAATTCAAATCTCAATATTAAAAAACACCAAACGCCGGTTCATGAAGGTTTGACAACCGCTGCTGCATGGTTTAGTTTCGGATTCGGACTGGATTTTGTGTCAAGAAAATGGGGAAACTTTACAAAATCTCCTCTTACAAATTCAATTATTTTGAACGGAATAATAGGTTCAGGAGCCGGAATATTTACAGGCGCAAAAGTTCTGCTAAACAAAAATAAAAATTAATTTACACTAATTATTTCATTTCCCTTTTCATTAATTTTATCTTTTATTTCATTTCGCAAATCTTCAAGAAATTCTGCTCTGTATAAAAATCCTAAATGTGCACCGTTGTCATAATATACGGATTTGTTTTTTGTGTAAAGTTTCAGTTTCTTTAACTGTTCGTGGGTTGTCAAATAGTCATTTATTGAGTGGAAAATTACGTAATTTTCTCCGTTTTTTAAATAATCTGATAGTGAATGAAGGCTTGCTTCATAACGTAAATCATCTATAGTTTCGTTTTCTTCATTTAAAAGATATTTTTCCGCATAATCATGATAGCTCATGTTATTAATTTGCCGGTACAGTTCGTTTTTATTTTTAAAAGATTCATTTTCTATAGTATAAACAAGATCCGACAGCTTTTGGTGCATGATAAAACCCGTAATAAGTTTTGCTTCATAATCTGAAAAAGGCAGTTCTTGAATTACTTTTCGTTTATCATCCTCCAGCTGTGAAATCTGTATAATCTTTGAAGCCGTAATTGCAACTCTTTCTTTTAAATTGTCAGGATTTCTTTCCCAGTCGCCGGCAGTTTTATCAACCTGTTCCATTGCATAAATCAGTTCAACAGGCGGGCATATAGAAATATATTTTGTTATATTAAGAGTATTGTTTTTAAATTCTTTGTCCGCAAGAAAAAGTGCGGTTAATGCGCCGAATGAAGTTCCGATTACCACTCTTTTATCAAATTGATAGTTATATTTGTTTTCAAGTTTTGTAATTATTTTGTTTGTAACGCTTTTTAAATAATCAGCATCTCGGGAGGGAATTCCCGGGAAATAACCTTCGGGCATACTTCTGGCAAATTCCCACTGGAAAGCACTGCCCAGAATTATTACCGAATATCCTTCGTCATAAAACATTTTTGCAAGAAGCACAGAGTGGCTTGACATTATACCTTCGCCGATAGAAGGAAAGATTATTGCAAGGGGTGAAATCTTTCTGCCTTTTTGTAATATAAAACGAAATTTATAATCATCTCTGTCCGGTGACATATTGACCGAGGAAGTTTTAATTCTTTTGGCAAAACATCTGTTCCATATAGAAATTTCAGCCCAGATGGATTCGTCAACTCCCGGAAGGTCAAACAGTGCAGTTCTCATACTGTCTGTTACAGGTGTTTGCGGGTTGTAGTCAAAAAGAAGTTTGTCCGCCATAAGTCTGGAATTTTTTTCGTTATAAGCATTTAATACAGCAGAATCCGCATCATCACCTGCTTTTATGATTTCTGCAATCGATAATCTTTCACCGTCTTGAACTTCAATTTTATCTGCAACTTTCTTTTCATCAATTTCGGCATCCGTCAATTTTTGAGTTTCAATCTCGTTTTCAACGTCATTTTTTACAAGTTCGGGTTCTTCAGGATTATCAATGGTTTTGTTTTCTTTAATCAAATCAATTGCCGTATCAAGCACATCTTTTCTGTCCAGATTTCTGCATTTAATATAGTTTTCGACACCGTAAAGTTTTCTGGTTATGTCATAAGGATCTGCATAATTTGATTCAATCATTTTTATTAAGGGCTGCATGTAGGAGCTTCTGTTGACAAGAAGCCCTGCCTTAACAATTGCAAGAACCGGCGTGGCTATGTAACATGACGGGTTTAAAGCTGCATCCAGTGCACGTCCTGCAAGACCTCTGGGGCTTGTCCCGTTTATTACTGGACAAACCAGATAAGGGCCGGGTTTTACTTTGCATTTTGCAAAAGCCTGTTCCATATTTTCATTTGTCGGTTCTATTTTAAAAAATCTTTTGGCAGGATCATACATTCCTCCGAGTCCCAGAGTTGTGTTTGTCAAAAATCTTACGGTTTCATTTTTTGAAGTTTCAAAATCTTTTTGTATTAAACTGCTCACAAGACGTGCCGGATATTCAATGTTTGTTGCAATTCCTTTTATTCTGTCCATTCCGTATTTAGGCATTATTGATGCCCAGATTATATGCACCGGTCGAATTGCATATTTGTTCAGTCCGCAATTGAAATTAAACATTTTTCTGTTGAATTTTTCATATTTGTCATTTCCCAAATATTCGTAAACATAATCAGGGTATTTTGATGGATATTTTATTGCCTCGTCTGCGTAAGTATAACTTTTTGCAAAGCTGATTATGCTTGCTGCGATAAAGATAAATAATAAAATTTTTCCTGACTTCATAATTCTCCTGCCGGAATATGGGGATTTTTCAGTTTAATTTTATGTAAACAGAATAAAAAAAATATCGCCCTACCGGAGGTTTTGCGGGTTTAATCCGGTTCTGCCATATCAATTAATTTACAGGATTTTTTTGCTCTGCTTCTGTTCTCCTTTTTTTCGTATTTTTCTTTAATTTTTTTCATGTTTTCAGGTTTTATCATTTCCTCTAAAGGCATTTTAAGATTGAAACCAAACCTGTGTTTTTTGCCCTGTTTTGCCTCTTTTTCATACTTTACTGCCTTCATAAAATAATCCGGATGGTTTTCGTAAAGATGAATCCAGTCAATAGGTGACTGAAAAAAACACAGGTAACAGCCGTTTCTTTTGCGCCAGTTGTAATAATCTGGATAATTAAGCCCGCTTTCAATTAAAATATCTTCAACGTCCGATAAATTAAAGTTGTTTTCAATCAGCGGGTAATGAACAATTACATGCTTTTTTTCAAATTCGCTGTTCAAAACAACCCCGTCACGATAGCTTTCGTCCGCCCTGATGCCCGCATAAAGATGAATTTTTTCATAACCCTCCTCAAGTATTTTTCTCTTAAAAAATTTGACGGAAGGTTTAACTTTTAATTCAACGGTGCACCATCTGGCAAACATATTCGGGAGCATTCCGGTTGTTGAAAAAATATGGTCAAAACTTTTTTCAGGTTTTACATAAGTTATTTTTTTATCCAGAAAAACTTCAATTTTATTCAAATAATCATAAGTTTCAGGTAAATCAAGCCCTGTGTCATAAAAAACGTATTCGATTTTTTCATGTAATTCCGGCATGTTGTCCCTGATAAACAGAGCAAGTGCCGTTGAATCTTTGCCGCCGCTAAGTGTTAAGATGTAACATTCTTTTTCCATTTCCCTCTCCTTCCGGTTAAATAAAATTCTTCTGTGATTGTTGGTTTATCACAGAATTTGTGTTCGGTCAGTGTATTTTATTAATTGTATCATCCGTTTTCAAAATCCGTCAAGCTTCAAATCTGATTTGTATATGAGCAGTGACGATATTAGCCGTTCAGCCAATATACTTTTATATTTGCATGTGATATCATGCAATTTTGGAATTATAAAGCTATAAAAGCGGAGACAAAATGAATAAACGGGACACATGGAAGCTCTTAAAGCAAGAGAGGTTTATTCTTAAATTGTTGAAATGTAATTTTTCAGAAAAAGAGGTGGCTGAGCAATTGAATATAAGTATACATTCTGTAAAATCTCATGTTGCGAGGCTTGAAAAACTCGGCTTGTGGAAAGTTGATTTCCTGAAGTAAAAAAATCTCTCCTCACGGAGAGAGTCGATAATACCCTTACAAATGGTGGTAATTAATAGTAAATCAAATTTATAATACAAATGTAAGGCAAGGCTAACAATTTGTCAAGTGTTTTTTCATATTACTTAATATGTAAGATGCAAAAATAATAATTCTGACCTGTTATGCGTAACTCCACCATTTCCAGTCAGGGACTGCTTCCCCGGGATAAAGCTTTTCAATGTGTTCAATAATAGCATTTTTTTCATCCGGTCCGTCTTCACGAAAACTATTTGGCATACCTAAATTCTCAGTAATAGGGGTTATCACCTCAAATTCATCACCTGCGATACTGTCATTATAGTCAGCACTTTGTGTGTAGGCGTAGTATTCACCCCACATGCAGCTTGCTATATAACGAAGTTTCATTGCATCATCTGTATAAGGACCTGCTGAAATTAATGAGGACAAGTTTTCAGAATAATAACTGTATTCGCTTGTGCTAAGTCCGCCTTTTGCATATAATCTGTCCAGTAATTCTTGTGTGGGCTGCCAGTAGTACGACCCATTGTATTCAACAAATGATGAATAAAGATAAGCAGTTGCATGCGTAAGTTCATGCACCAGTGTTTCAACAACCATATACCAGTTGCCACGTAACATTCTAATATCCATTGTTATGCCGGCATCAAACGTATCTGTATCATTATCATAAAATATTGTTCTTATATTCTGTCCGTTATAGTTTTCTGTTTTGTATTTCGGTAAATATCCACCTTTTGTATAGGAGTCACCCTGTTTAAAATCAGGATTTAAATCGTCTGCGCCTATTTGTCCAACTGCTATTTGGTTGCCGTGTAAGTCAGGCATTTTAGTGAATCTGTCCAGAGCTTCTTTTTGTTCTTCCAATCCGGCCGCTTTCAGATATTCCTCGGTTCTTGCAATTGCAAACTCTAATTTTCCTTGATCATCCAGTGATTCGTAATATGATTGAAGTTCATTGGCGTAGGCATCAACTTTGGCTTTGTAATCTTCAAAAGACTCGCCGAGTTCTTCTCCGATTAAGGCTTTTATTTCGTCCGCAGTCAGTGTGGAATCCGAATTTTCATCAAGCATATTAAATATACGGTTTATTGTGCCGAAAAAGTCATGATGGCTGTCTTCCCAGTCGTCATTCTGTGTCAATTCAATCAACTGGCTGCGTTTAATTCCGCCTGATTCAGTGATTTGAGAATCCTGTTCATGAAGCCAGTCAAACATGCTTTCGACATCGTAAAATTCATCTAAAAACGATGGTTTTGGTGTATCGTCAGGAGTTTCCGGCTCGGTTGAGCCTTCCGGTTTTTTGTGATGAAGGTCATAAATTATTTGTTTTATGTTGTCGACTTGAGAGGGTGGTATCCCGTCTATTGTTATTGCAAATTGACTGTTCGCCTTGATGTTTGATACAGCTGGTGGTATTTTTTTTAAAATCCCCGTACAATTGCTTGCTTCAATGTCATCTGCTGCTGAGGATGTTACATTGTTCTTTGCGGCTTTATCTGCGATTGAATAAAGAGTCGCATTTTTATTTGCTTCAAGCATTTCATCAACGATACTTGAAGTTCCTTCCCTATCAATATTTCCCTGCTGAATACTCTGGTCATCCCCGCTATGTAAAGTTTTTATCTGTTGTTTAACGACCAATTGCAGCAACGGTAATTTTGTCTCTATACTGCTTTTCATACAGAAAAAGACGGAATTTTGGGAATTATTCTTTAACTTTTAAATTTATTGTTTACAAAATGTTACATTAATTTAAAAACACGTAATTACAATTAATTTTTGTAACGAAGCTGGTAATTTTCACCGCTGCCGTAAACCTCTAATGTTAAAGGTACTCCGTTGTAGCTTTTGGGCGGCGGATTGTATTCCTTTACCGCAGAAAGCATTCTTTTTGCGGCATTTAACAGGGGTTTGTTTGCTGTATTTTGATAAAGTTTTTTTTGTTTCAATTTGCCGTGCTCATTTATTATGAATTGAATATCGCAGCTTCCGGCACCTTCAAGTCCGGTCATATCAAATTCGGACATAAGTGCATTTTTTAATCCGTTTTTATAGATATTTAAATCGGCAAACGGATCTGTTTTTACCTGATAAGACGGGGTATCATCCCAGATTTGGTCAATATCCGGAATATCTTTTACAACAGTTTTTTCACTGGTATTAGGAACTTTTTCCCGTTTTTTAGGCTCCGGTCCCAGAAATAATACAAAACAAATTGAAAATATGCAGCATAATGAAAATATTGTTATTGAAAGCCAGCTGACAGGCAGAAGAGGACGTTTTTTTACTACCTCAATTTCTTCCTCTGAATATGATTTTATCGGATTGACAGGTGCATCCGGAACTTCTTCAAATATATTATTTCCGCATTCGCAATAATCAACCTTTTCTTTATATAAAGTTTTACATTCTTTACATCTAAACATTTCTGTATTTATTATACCATATTATCTTTTAATTTTCACGTTTATGATTTCCAGCAAAAAAGATTTATGAAGCTGCGGTTTTAGTCCGGCAATAATAAAGGTTGTACCGAACATAGCAACAACAAGCGCAAGTATTGCTGTAATTAAAAAAGTTTTTTTGTTCATAACCTTACCCTTTCATAATCCGAATAATCTGACGGTGATGAGTAATGTGTTTGATAGTCAAGGATAAATCCGCCTTTAAAACGGACTTTTGTTCTCTTGGTATTTTCCGGAAAATTAAGGACTTCATCCCCTTCCAATCTTTTTAACACACTTATCATGTCAGCTTTTGCATTATCTGCATATTTTTTGTTTGTACAATTATAGTTGAGATTTGTTATATGGCCTGTTTCGGATACGTCAAAGCTGAAAAGAATTAATGTCCCGACCGGTGCTTCTATTGCCGATTCATCCATTATCCTGTTTTGGAGAGTGCTTCTCCATACGTTCCAGGCAACAATTTCTTCTTTTGAAGCCTTAAATTTACGGTTTCCTACTTCATCACTTGCATTTAATTCAACGTTATCCTCAGGAATTTCCATGGTCATTTCATGTTCTGCTGTCGGCCGCTGGAGTTCTGCTACTTCCAAATCCTGTTCGGTAAACAGCATTTCCTGATCGGAAAAATTAATATCCTGTTCCTGATATGATTGTTGATTTTCTTCTAAAGTCATATCCAATCCGGTAGTTGACTCTGTTGTTTCAAATCCGGTTTCAATATGACTTTCTCTTATATCGCCGCCTGTTTGAACATCAAAGGAAAGCTGTTTATCATCATCAGGTTTTATATGTATTGTTTTTTCGGGTGTTTTTGCAATATTTTTTTGCACCCGCATAAATTTAACTTTAACTTCAAAATCCGAAACTATTCTTGTCTGCGGGTTCATAAGCTGGTCTTTTATTTTGAAGTTCATATTTTCAAGCGTAACCGGTTTGTGCATTACAGGATGAATTATCAAAACCAGTACTGTCATAAATATATATAAAAATATTACGAATTTTTTTATACGCTTCATTTTTCATCATTTCTAGTCTTTATCTAGTTTTGCGATTAATTCATCGCTTGCATAGATATCAAACATTGTTTGTGAAAGCATAAAGGTTTCTGCAATCAACAAGGCTGTCGGAACAAGAGCGGCAACAAAGCTTAAAAACAGACCTTGCAAATCTCCGCCGATTTCGGTTGCAAAGTAGGAAATGTTCATTGTAAATTCAATAAAGATAATTGAACAACCGATGAAAAGAGAGCGGCGTCTGTCAGATTCAAGCTTTCTGGTACCTTCAAGCCCGAAGATGCTGACACCGTGCTGTCTGTAGTCACTGAAACCGTCTTGCTTTATAACCTGAGAAGCCTGAATTTTTTTTGTTGCAGTGAATGCGGCAACAAATGAAAAGAATGCAAAGATAATCAAAAATGTTGCAAGAACCAGAAATACCGGTGAAAATCTTAAACCTGAAATTCTTATCCAGCCTGCAGCTTCGGGGAAGCACATCGCAAGTGTATTGGAAACACCGTATGCAAGAAACGGTGCGGTTAAAATACCGATTACGATTTCACCGGTGGATTTCAATTGCAGGTTAAAAATTCTGTCTTTAATATTTTGGATTTTTGTTTTGGAAAAGCTGTTTATATATCTTTCAATCCATTGTCTGTAAGATTTAAGAACAGATTCAAAGTCTTCACGATATTCATATTTGTTAAGTGTCATTGCCCATTCGCCTGAGGTATGTTTAAAGTATCCGCAGCCGAGTGAAAGAGCAGTCAAAAGTCCGGAGAAGAAAAGCGAAATAAATACCGCAAATGTGACAAAATCGTTTAAGTTCATATAATAAACAAGGTTTACAACATAAATCCCCAGCATAAATATAAGGGCAAGAACTACCATAAATCCTTGTGCAAAGCGTGCAGTCGGGGAAACGTTTTTGTCATTTGAGCTTTGTAAGAACAGATAAACCCCCTGTTTTAAAAGCAATGCTGCGCCGAATACAAGGATTGAATATGCAACCCATACTTTGATATTTGTCGGCATATGAAGATAATTTGCCGATTCTTTTATTGACAATCCCATAAGGTAGTTGGCAAGACCGAATGCGCAAAGTATTGAACTGATTGCCATTGCAACATGTAAAAATATATTTGTTCTTGTATTGGAGCCGATTTTGTTTTTCAAATCGTTTATCTGAAAGGCGACCTGTTTAATGATTGCGACTCTCATTCCTTCAATATCAGCTCTTTGTTTTTCGAGTTTTAATCTTGTTACGGCATTGGGGTCATTGCCGTAAAGTTTTTTCATATCTTCTTCGGTCAAATCTTCTTTTGCAATTGTTGTAACAGTTTTTTTAACAGGTGCATTCTCAAGAATTTTTATGTTTATAAATTCGCTGCAGTCGGCAAACATTATTTTACAAATATTCCCGATTTCGACTTTTTTAATCGGCTGTCCTTTAAAAAGCACTCTTTCATTATGGAATGTGTTCATTAAAACACATTTGTTTTCGTCTTTGTCGTACTGGAGAGTAAGAAGAACGTCAAAATCTAAATCCAGCTGAAAGTCACAATTCGGGTTCGTGCCGATATTAATTACATCTTTTTCATCAAAGATTTTTTCATGTTTTGAAGATGATACAACAATTGTCATAAAAATTTCCTCATATTAAAGTAATAAAATATTTGTTATCTGCCGAGGGCATGGATAAATTGTCTGATTGCTTTGTCAGAATTTTGTTCCGGTGAAACAATAAGCTGTTTTTCACCCAGAACCGGATTAAGTTTTTCTTTAACCATATCCAGTTTTTCCGGATGTGCGTACAAAAACATCATTGCAAGACCGGGCATATATTGTTTAGCATTTTCGACATTTTTAGGAAGAAGTTCCCAGTTAATTTGTTTTTCAATAGCACCTTCGTTTTCCAAATCTCCCAGAACAACGATTGCGGGACGATAACCTTCTTTTTGCATTGCAAGAGCGTGGTTAAAGCCTTTTTTCAATCCAACACCGTAGGCTGTGCCGTAATCATTGCTGTCATAGGCAGTAAATGCATCCAGAGCTTTTGTTATACCGGAATTGTTAAAGGGAGTTCCTTCATAGATTAAATAGGCATCCTCAGATACTCTCAAAATTTTAATCTGATCTTCCGGATCAAGAAGGTTGCATATTTGACGTAAAGTTTTTTTCTGATCATCCAGAGCCTTCTGGTTTGATGCGGATGAATCTATCAAAAACATTACAGCTGCAGGTTTGAAATCATCAACTTTTACTCTTGACATAGCCGACCATAATAATTTGCCCACAATAGAGAGGGCAACTATCAAAATTCCTAATATAATTAATCTTTTATTATTCATAACTCTCTCATTCTATTAATAATAAATCTTTTAATATAATATTATCATATAGCTGCCTTTAAATCAATCTTTTAGTGTAATTTTAACATTATGCCAAAATTATTATCTTATGTTAAAATCATCCTGTAAGGAGAACTTTTTATGGAAAAATATTTGGAAATATTTGCGGTTATTTTAGGGGCGTATTTAATCGGTTCCATTCCGACAGGATATATTATTGTAAAGCTTGCTACAGGGCAGGATATCAGAACAATAGGATCCGGCTCAACCGGTGCAACAAACGTTAAAAGAGTTATGGGGAAAAAATGGTTCTTTATAACGCTTCTTCTTGATGCATTTAAAGGTGCATTACCTGTTGTTCTTGCAGCCCTCTTTGCATCAAATTTTACGGATATCGGACTTTTGCCTGTGCTTGCAGCTGTTGCAGTTATTTTGGGACACAGCAAATCTGTTTTTCTTAAATTTACCGGCGGTAAATCCGTAGCATCAGGTGTCGGAACAATTCTTGCACTAAACTGGATTGTCGGACTTATTATTGCCGCAATCTGGGGAATAATTACATACACATCAAAATATGTTTCTTTAGGTTCAATAATCGCACTGGCAATTTCTCCTTTTTTGATGTATTTCTTTAATCAGCCTGTTGCATATATTGTTTATTGTGCACTTGGTGCAATTTATATAATATATCTTCACCGTTCAAATATTCAAAGACTGATTAAGGGTGAAGAAAACAAGGTAAGATAAAAATGGATTTTACAATTTTATTAATAGGATTGGGCGTAATTATCGCTGTAATTATAATCGGAAAAGTTTTGAAAATCGTTGCAAAAATTATTTTTACTATAATTTTAATTCTTGCAATTGCATTAGGAATTTTTCTCTGGCAGAAAGATAATATTTTTAAAGTATTTTCTAATAATAAAGCCGGATATACAGTTGAACTTAATCAAATTACCCTTTAATCATTTGCCCGAAAGTCTGGCTGTTGGTAAAGTTTAAGCTTGACTGTGTTTGTTCTGTTGTGGAACTGGGTTCAATATATGCCGGAGATTTTTTGTTTTTGTTCACATTATATGATTGGATTGAACGCTTTCCGGTCAGACGTTTCATAAATTGATAGTAATTTTTCTTAAATCCGGTGGCTTTATTTTGTTCTTCTTCAAGTTTTAACAATTCATCACGGGTGTGCATTCCGACAGGAACCCCTACTGATTTTCTTGTCAGCCATTCTCCGATTGTTGTATTGGTCAATGTAATCCAGCTCATTCCCATCAAAGATCCGTTGTATTGTTTTTGGAAGGTTTTGTTGAACAGGTCAATCAGCAGGGTTTGATAGAACAATCTTGAACCTTCCTGAACAAATCTTTCTTTGAATTTGGTTTCGGCGCCTTCAACATCGTTTCCGTTTGATTTCAGCATAACCATGTTGTAGTTGTCTGTCATCAGGAACCAGATTGTGGCGGCAGATGCTGCTGTTTTTGCGAGGTTTGACAGGTCGCTGTTTGAAAGATTTGACATTGTATTTACGTTAAAGGCTTTTAATGTATTATCCATTACAAAATCGTAGAATTTTTTCTGATATTTTGCCTTGAGTTTTTCATCATTCGTATTTGCTATTGCTTTTTTGTATTTGTCAACCTGCTCGTAAATTTTGTCGAAACTTTTTGAAACAGCTTCCATATTTAATTCATCCATTGATTTTCCGGATTTTGGAGCTTTTTTCATAAACATTTCAACAATACCGTTTGCAATTTTATAGGGGAATTTAACTATGCTCCACATAAATGAGAATGGGGTGATTATGAAGTTTATGAGCGGTTTTATTTTTTTGTCACGTACACCGAAGTTTACAAGTCCGTTAAGAGCATCCATATAATTGTTAAATATTTTGCCGCTTTTATCGCCGGATTTGTCAAGTGCTGATTTGATTTCGTCGGAAAATTGTGTATCTGTTATTTTATTCAAGCCGTTTGTCTGGATTCTCGCTATCAATTCTGCATTATCGTTACCTTTTTTATTCAATTCGGTTTTAATTTTTGCAAGGTCTGTTTTTAAAGTTTCGTCAGATTTCAGACTATTAATTGTTTTAAATCGGTATTTTTTTGCAATATCTTTATATCCGTTTTTATCAAGAATTTCAATCAATGATTTTTGATTTTTTCTTAAAACTTCAGGGTGAATATCTTGTTTTTCAATGTTTGTCAAAAATCCGTCAATCACTTTTATATCGGAGGTTTTAGAAAGTTCTCTCATAACTTTTTCAACAACCAGTTCTCTTGAACGAATTGCAACGGTTTTATATTGTCTGCCACGTGTATTCAGCCCGTTTTCAATCAGGGTGTCGGCAACTTTATCAATTTCTTTTTGTGAAACTTTGTAATCTGAAATTTCCGCAAGGTTTTTGTAAATATTTTTAAAAGGCTTAAATACCGCCTCAAACGCCGCATCAATTCTCGGTATTTTTCTCAGTCCCTTAACTGAAAATCCGATTGCAATTGACGCTGCGCATGCTTTCATCAACGTGTTAAATGAAAGAAGCGGTTTTTGTAATTTTTCTTTTGAATTTGCTTTGTTTTCGCTGTTTGCCTGAAAACTTAAATTTTTGGGTTTTATTTGAGCTTCGGGTGCATGATTCTTTTCATTAATTTGTCTTGCCTGCTCAGGCGTGAGTCTTGTAATATGTTTTCCGTTTCTAAGACGGGAGTACATTTCGGTTACTAACACTGTAAGTCCTGTATTTAACATTATTCCTGTTTTGGAATTGTTAATCAATTTGTTAAGCGCACCCATCGTGATAAGTGTTAAATAGCCGCTTGTCAAAATTCTTGAGGTTTCCTGTCTGAATCTTGCACGTTTTTCTTTTTTTGCTTCTGCCGGATTGTCATCCATCATCCGTGAAAGGTTGTAGGCATCATTTGCAAGAAAGATTGCCGGCGGTAAGCCTGATACAAGTCTGTTAAGTGCTCTTTCATGTTTTGTATCATAATTCCCGACTTTTGAATCAAAGGATTTCATGGAACGCTGGAAAATATACCATTCCATATTTCTTTCAACTTCTTGTTCAACCCGGGTTTTTGCTTCCTCAGATAGCTCATTAACTTTTATGCCGAGTTTTGCGGCTTCATTTTTGTAGCCATCTTCAATGGTCATTTTTTTAAATTCTACAAGACCTTGAAATGCGTTAACTTCGTAATCAATTTTTGAACGTTGTCTGATTTTTTTGAAGAGCGGTTTTTCAAGAGTTTTTTCAGACCATCTTTCGAGCGGTTTGAAGTGTCCGAGGCCTTCAACAATTCCGTTCAAAATATCACCGGGAAATTTAAGGAACGGATCTGAAAAACCATCCCCGACAAGTGTAGGAATGGTCTTTTTTGAAACTATTACGTTGTTACCTTCTGTTTTAACGAGATTTGACTGGATAACAGCGTTATAGAGGTTGTGAACCATGCCGTCAAGCGGCTCTTCCATTTCATTTAAGAATTTGTTGATGTCGGTTTTTGCTGCCGGTTTATAAAGACTAAAAAAAGAGCCTTTAAAAGCTAACTCGTTTGAATTTGTTTTTAAAGGACTCTTATTTAAACTTGAATTTTGGGACATGTGTTCGGAAGATAACGATTGCGGCAGCGGCACCTGATTTCTGGATACCTCGCCATTGTTCTTTCGTTTTGGCCGTATCGTTTGTTGAATTTTTCCTACTAACATTTTTAATCCTTCCCGACATGTATTTTTAACTGAACTAATTATTTTAGCAAGAGGGATTATATAAAAAATTTACGTTCGTTTACAATTTTAAAAAGCGTAAATTATTGCTTGTAAAAGAGCCTTAAAACTTGCTTTTGCGGAATTCGTTGTTTCAATAACTTCTTCATGCGAAAGGCTCTGTCCGCCTTTTACGCCCGCTGCGGCATTTGAAATACAACTAATTCCAAGAACATTAATTCCGCAGTAATTTGCGACAATTGCCTCCGGTACTGTTGACATTCCAACCGCATCTGCCCCCATAATTCGTGCCATTTTAATTTCTGCAGGTGTTTCATAACTGGGGCCTGATGATGCAAAGTAAACTCCGTGCTGTGGCTTAATTCCGAGTTTTTCTGCACATTCATCAGCAACTTTTATCAAATCTTTTTTATAAATTTCGCTCATATCAGGAAATCTTTCGCCAAAGTCCGCATCATTCGGGCCGATAAGCGGATTTGTACCCATAAAATTGATATGGTCGGTAATTATCATCAGATCCGAAGGTTTAAAACTTTCATTGACAGCGCCTGCTGCATTAGTCAGTATAAGATTTTTTACCCCAAGTTTTTTCATAACTTTTACGGGATACGTGATTTCCGCCATTGAATGACCTTCGTAAAAGTGGTTTCGTCCCTGCATCATAACAACCCGTTTCCCGTTAATATTTGCAAAAACCAGACGTCCTTTGTGACCATGAACGGTTGATTTTATAAAATTCGGGATTTCTGTATAAAACAGTGCATAATCACAGTTTTCATCAGCAAATTCACCTAATCCAGAACCAAGAATAATACCGATTTCAGGTTTAAAATTGTTTGTTTTTTCGTTTATATATTTTAACGTATCTTCCATAAAAACTCCCCGGATAGAAAACTTTATACACAAATATGCACAAAAGTTTTTTACAAAAACTTTTGTGCATAAATAAACTTACATTAGCCTACAAGTCTGTTATCATCAGCTTCAGAGGCTTTTACCATAATAGCATGCTCTACCGGATTTTCTCTTGTATAGCCGGTATCGTAGTTTTCTTCAAACCCGAAATCATCATGAGCTTTTTTTGCCTGATTTTCATCAACAAGTTTTTTTGCCAGTTCCGCAATCTCATAAACAAGCTGATATCTGTTATCGGTGTTTTCGTTTAAATCCCATGCTACTTTTATTATCTGTTCCATATGTAAACCTCACAATTTCAATAATATTAATACTATAATACAAAAAAAATTTTCGCAAGTGGCAAAAATCATGTGTTTATGTATAATTAAAGACATGGTAAAGGATTTTAAACTGCATTTTTACGCATGGATTGAATTTTTTATATGGCTTTTAATCCTTTGTTTTGTTATTGCGGGAATTAAAATTTATCATTACCATAAAACAAAAGAGTTAAAAACATATCAAATTTTTATGCCTGATGTTGACGGTATGATAGTAGGCTCCCCCGTTAAATTTATGGGAGTTCAAGTCGGCTATATTCAAAAAATAAATATCGTAAACAATACGGTTTACGTAAAATTTGTGATAACTGAAAAGGATGTTTCAATTCCGCAGGGCTCGGTTGCAACAGTTGAATTTAACGGACTCGGCGGCTCAAAATCCCTTGAAATAACCCAGCCTACAGAGGAAACTCTCGCCTCAGACCAGTATATTGTTATAAATCAGCCCAAACGGCTTCATGATTCAATTACGCTTTTAAATGATATGTTTGACAAAATCGGCGCAATAGGAACAAGAAGTGCTTATTTCCTTAATCAGTTTGAAACTGAAACAAAAGATATGAAAAATATAAATCCAGCAATAATTACAAGAGAAATTAACAAAGTTGATGATGTTCTTGATAGAATGGAAAAAAATAACAAAGATTTTAAAAACAGAATAAAGGAGTGGAAAAGATGAATTTAGAAAATGTACGCATTATTTCAAACCCTGTTGTTCTCTTAAATTTGTGCACAATGCGTGACAAAAACACGGACAGTCAGGGGGTGCGGATTGCAACAAGAAAAATTACGAGAAGTCTTTTATATGAAGCTTCAAAGAACCTTCCTCTTGTGGAAAAGGAAATCACAACCCCGATAACAACTTTTAAGGCAAAAACAATAGACCCCGGCATCAATATCATAATTTCACCGATTTTGAGAGCGGGGCTTATTTTTACTGATGAAGCGATTGATATTTTACCGCAAGCCTGCATCCGGCATATAGGAATGTACAGAGATGAAAAAACTCTTAAGCCGGTCTGGTATTATAATAAGGTTCCTATGGCTGCGCCAAATCCGGAAAAATTTTATATTTATATAACAGATCCCATGCTGGCAACCGGAAATTCTCTGCTTGAAGCCATAAAACTTTATGCAGACAAGGGAATTCCCATTAAAAACATCAAATGTATATGTATAATTGCAGCTCCGCAGGGGATTGAAAATATTCAGAAACATTTTCCGGATATCGAAATTATAACAGCTGCAGTTGATGAAACGCTTAATGAAAAAGGTTATATTGTTCCTGGAATGGGTGATGCCGGCGATAGAATTTTTAATACATAGTTGATTTGTAAATAAATGTTACAAAACAAAACGGCACTTTTTAAAGTTTAAATGAAAAGTGCCGTAATTTATTTGTGTATAAAGTGTAGGAATATTTTTATGTCTGATTTCGATTACAACAATATATTTCCTATAAATTTACAGGATCTTATATTTCAAGCACGTAAGAAAACTTATAAGGCCGAATATCTTGCGGAATATCCTCTCAAACAGGGTAAAGGCTGGCGAAGTATTGCCTCAAAATTTATTATTTCCAAAAAGGATTTTATAAAAAACAATCCGCAACTGAAAAAGTATTTTGAGAATGAAACACTTTCAATTCCTGTAGGAACAAAGTTTAATGTCCCCGGTCACAAGGCACAAAAAGGTGATACTGCCGAAACTATTGCCGCAAAATACGGAATGACCGTAAAAGAATTTTTGCAACTCAATAATATGGACAATAAAACATCAAAAGTTTTGCAAGACAGGATATACTATGTATTTTCTCAACCTTCCCAAGCATTTAAGAAAAACTGTGCACGCATGGAAGATATGCAAAGAGCCGCACTTGATATAAAACCGCCTCTTGCACCTCCGGATGAAATCAGAACGGCATCAAAATCAGTTGCTCCGGCTAAGACAGAGGAAACAATACCGCCGTTAAGGGCACCGGAATTGACGCCTCAAGAGATTAATGCAAAAGTCAAATCCGTTTCGACAAAATCGGATGTTTGTAAGGTAACCGGAATAAGTATGGATTTTATAGATAAACTTATAGCTTTTGAAGGTGTAAAAAGACAGCTTGATGAGGATCCAATTTCACGGCCGATTGTCGGAATCGGGCATGATCTTGCCTGTCGTTCAAAAGATGAACTTGAAAAGTACAGAAAGTTGAAAGCCAGAGGTTATGAACTTTCCGATAAAGAGATGTATCAGCTTCTTGCAAAGGATATTTTTGAAGCACAGGCGGGTATAAAAAAGGTATTTAAAGAAGAATATGATATGCTTAGTAAAAAGCAGAAAGAAGCTTTAATTGATTTAACTTTTAATATAGGGCCAAGTGCGCTTGCAAAAAGCAAAAAACTTATAAAAAATATAAAAGAGGGCTGTAAACATCTTCACAAAAATCCTAAAAAAGCAGCAGCATGTTTTTATAATGCTGCAATGGAATTTGATCACAGAGTCGGAGGCGGAAAAGTTCTTCCGGGACTCTGCAAAAGAAGAATTAACGACATGATGATTTTTACGGGACAAAAACCCTCGCAAATGCCGCGGAAAGTTCTTGAAAAACTTTATGAAAACTATGCCAAAGGGCTTTATGCCGCTGAAAACAAGACTGAATTTTTCAGAACGGCAAATGAACTTATGGATTGTAAACTGATAAAAAATAAACATGGCAGAATTGAAACAGCCGCAATACAAAAACCGACATTTTTAGTTGCAAACAATCGTAACAGAACAACAGACGTAATCGTAAAGAGTTCTTAAACAACAACAATTTCGCCGACGATTTCGCCGTGAAGAGTTTTTATAAGATTGTCAAAGGGTATATCTGCCCAGTGAAGATTTTTTAAAGATTTTATAACAACGGCTTCACGTGCTTTCATATCACAATCACTTATTTTTACAACAAAAGCTTCCTGTTTTTCTATATTTACGGCAATACAAAGCCCGCCTGCCCCGACTTTTGCAATTATATTATTTGAGTTTTGAATAATTTTTGTATCAAGTCTGTTTTCGCCGCCGATAAGATAAGGTTGATTTAAAAAAGCATTTGTAATTTTTTGATATCTCGGATTCGTAAAAATATTCAGATATCCGAAAAGCATGTTTTCAAGCGGCATTGACATGATAGGAACACCACAGCCGTCTTTAGTTAAAGGAAATCTATGATTAAGCCGGCAGAGTTCTGTTATTTTTTCTTTTATTTTTATTTGAAGCGGGTGTTCAAAACTGTCATAGCTTGCCATATTCCATCCGTTCATTTTGCAAAGTCCAAGCATCATAATGTGTTTGCCAGCACAATTGTTATGCAAAACTGTTTCTTTTTCATCATTTAAAAGCATTTCTTGTTGTTTTGTTCGTGATAGAGGTTTGTGAATCCCGCATTTCAAATAACTTTCATCAAGTCCGATTTTGTTTAACAGACTTTTTTCGACTTCAATATGAACATCTTCACCGGCATGGGATGCACAACATATTGCGATTTCTTGCTCGGTCATATTATATTTGATATCCATTCCGTAATCTATCAAAAGCGCTGCCTGTAAAGGTTTTGCGCATGAGCGGAGATAAAACGGATAATGACCGGTTTCACCGGTATATTCAATTATTCGTTCTCTGTCAGCCAGCATCCGAAAACCGACGTGTTCTTCCTCTACTAATGTTCCACGTAAATATTTTACTAAAATTTCAGGTCTGGGGTTAAACATTTCTTTTCACCAATTTTAATAACTGTATAAGTTTTTCTTTTAATTTTTTATTTTCTTTTTTTAATTCCTCAATCTCTGCGGAGGTCTTTTCTCCGGCGTTTTGAAAAGTTCTTGCCGTATCCGGAACCATATTGTAATCAAGAATAAATCTTTTTTTTGCTTCTTCTTTTAAAAGAAATATTACTTTAAAATCATCTTTTTTTACCATATCCATCGTGTCAAGAACTTCTACAAATTTAAGATGTTTTCCGTTGCAATCGTCGATTTTTTTCTGTTCATCCAGTGCTTCCTGAACCTGCTGAATAGTTAAGGTTTTATTTTTCCTTAAATATTCGCCTGTTTTTAATTTGCCGGAGATAAATCCCGCCATTGCATAAGCTTCTGCAGACTCAGGCATTTCAAGATATTTCTGTTCAATACAGAACATGAAATATTTTGCCGCTTCCTCCATTGTTAAAAACATGTTTAGAGAAATCTCAATAATTGAATATCCTTTTTCACAAAGATTTAAAAAATTGTATATGTTTGTATCCAATCCGTTTTTTCGTTCAAGCAACTCGTTTTTCCCATTAAACGTCAAAATCGGAACGTGCAGAGAAAACATATCACTTGATGAAGTGTCTAAAAATTCCGCACAACAGTTCTTTTCCATGTCTTCTTTTAATTTAATATAAAGAACCTGCTTTACCCAGAGGGGAAGTTCGGTAAGTTTTGCAAGATATAATTCAAAAATATTCTTTTTCAAAGTGTGTTTGCCTCTCATCAAGTTTGGATTTGAACTTTAAAATAATATCACATAAATTCCTGTTTTGCTATGGTGTTAAGATATTTAAACTCCGTAAAATACCGTAATTCAACTTATTTGGCCGCAAAAAAATCCCCTTTTCTTCCTATTGATTTAGTTTTTAAATAATTGTAAAATAACAGTATTGGATAGGAGACATAGTTATGGAAAATGAAAACAAATCAGAACTGGTTAAAAAAATAATCGTTCTTGTTCTTACATTAATCGGATTTATCACAACAATTAAACTGGCAATCATATATTATAATGCAAATTTTAATCCGTATGCGCTTCCAAGTTTTTGTTCAGTTGATGAATTCATAGACTGCGATGGTGTTGCAAAAACTCCCGAATCTCAATTTTTCGGAATCCCTCTTGCATACTGGGGATTGTTTTTGTATTCTTTTATTACAATGCTTGTATTTGCACCAAAACTTAAAAACTTTAAACTCTTAAGATTTCTTGAAGTCTTTAAAAATCCGCTTGATTACATAACGGCACTGGGCACTATTTCATTTGCAATCAGTATGGTGCTTTTGTGCATAAGTTTGTTTGAAATCAATAAACTTTGTGTTTTATGCGCATGTACTTATGTAATTGATTTGTTAATTGCACTTGTTGCGGCAGACTATAAAAACGGCGGATTTATCAAAGCTTTCAAAAACAGTTTTGTTGACTTTTTTGATGCATTAAAGATTAAAAAATATTTAATTGCATTTATTATTGTTGCAGCTGCGGCGGCAGGATTTTTAACATATACGACAAAATCATTTATTTTTACTCCGCAGTTGAAAAATCAGAGTGTTTTTGCTGAATTCGTAAGAACAAAACACAACAAATATGCAGTAAAAGGTAATGTTCTCGGTAATGAAGACGGAACGGTTATTATATATTCATTTACGGATTACAGATGCGGTATCTGCTGTGCTTATAACATTATGATTCACAAATTAATAAGAGAATTTAAAAATGTTAAAGTTGTTCACAAAAATCTTCCGCTTGATATGGAATGCAACAAATATTTGGGACAACCGTTCCATGTCGGGTCATGTACAATGGCAAGATATGCGCTTGCTGCAGAAAAACAGGGCAAATTCTGGGACATCAATTCCGTATTTTTTGAAAAACAGCCGGATAACGAAGAAGAAATTCTTGAAATTGCGAAAAGACTGAGACTTGATATTGAAAAACTTCAGGCTGATGCAAACAGTTTTGCGGTCAGAAAACAAATCGAATCCGAAATTGAGGAAGCAGCTTCAAAAGGTATCAACGGAACCCCCACAACTGAAATTAACGGAAAACTTTATGTTGGAATCAAACCTTATGACGAATTCAAAAAAATACTTATTGAAGCAGGAGCAGAAGAAAAATAATTCAACTATTTTGCTTCACGCCTGTTGTGGAATATGTTCATCATATCCCGTATCTTATTTACAAGATGCGGGATTTGATGTTGTTGTATATTTTTACAATCCGAATATCTATCCTGATACGGAATACAAAAAGCGCCTTGAGGCAGAAAGAACTTTATGTTCTCATTTTGGGGTTTGGCTGATTGAGGAAAATTATAATCCTGAGGAATTTTTTGATTATGTAAAAGGCTTTGAGAATGAACCTGAAAAGGGATTGAGGTGTGACAAATGTTTTGAACTGCGCCTTCAAAAAACTGCAGAAAAAGCTAAAGAATTAGCCATAACGGATTTTACCACATCAATTGTAATCAGTCCGCACAAAAATTTCCAAAAACTCGCCAAAATAGGTACCGAAATTGCCGAAAAAGAAAACTTAAATTTTCTGGCGGTTGATTTTAAAAAGAAAGACGGATTTTTAAAAACTAATAAAATAGCAAATTCATTATCTTTATACCGTCAGAATTACTGCGGCTGCAAATTCAGTATGCGATAATTGTCTAAAGTATTGAGCAGATATTACGATAGTTTGATAGAAATCTTACAATGTATAATTTCCCGCCGGATACCGAATATACAATTAAATAATTTGTCATGAACGGTAGAAATAATATCTCATAATTTCCTGAAAGTTCTGGTCTTCTTTTTCCTATTCCGGGATAAAATGATAAATTAACAAAAGCTTTTCGTAATTTTTTAACAAAATCCTTTGATGCATTTTTATTGTTCTCTGCAATAAATTTTTTAATTTGTATTATATCGTTCTGAGCCTTTTCTGTTATTATAATTTCAAGTTTATTCATCTGTTTCAATCATTTTGTCCATAAACCCAAGTCCGTCATGAATACGTCCGGTTTTAATGTCTTCAACACCATCGGCAATATCATTTTTAAGATTTTTGATTTCATCGGGAGTTACTGAAATACTGGAAATAGCAATACTTATAGTTTCATTTATTGCTTCATTTATAGAGTTATAAATCCCTGCAGCAATTTGTTCTTTAATAAATTTTTCATTGCTTGGTGATAATGATATGTCCACTAAATACTCCTATGTTATGTATCAACTAAATTATAACAAATTTAATACGGAATTTCAATAAAAATAAATTTTCATGCTAAAATGTTTTTGCAGTAAAGATTAGGGAGAG
Organism: Candidatus Gastranaerophilales bacterium; assembly: GCA_944322785.1. Lineage (GTDB taxonomy): Bacteria > Cyanobacteriota > Vampirovibrionia > Gastranaerophilales > Gastranaerophilaceae > Scatenecus. Next base: position 238,695 of record CALUPW010000001.1, read on the forward strand.
TTTAAAAAGTGCATGAAATTCTTGTAAAAATTAACGATTTATTTCAGTCATGGGGTGTTATGGGGCTTGCACTCAATTCATTTATCGAAAGTTTTTTTCTTGTTCCGCCTCCGGATATTCTTTTGATTTCCATGGATCTTGCAAAACCTGAAAAATCACTTTATTATGCGACAATATGTACTATTGCATCAGCCTTTGGCGGAGCTTTCGGGTATTTAATCGGGTATGTAGGCGGGCGTCCTGTGTTCAACTTTTTGTTCAGAAACAAGCATGAACAATTTGAAAATGTCGAAAAACTTTATGCAAAATACGGTTCATTTGCCGTTTTCTTTTCTGCATTTACGCCCATTCCTTATAAAATTTTTACAATCGCAAGCGGTATTTTGAATATGAATTTCTGGAAATTTATGATTGCAAGTTTTCTGGGCAGAGGCATGAGATTTTATCTTGTGAGTATTGTTCTTATGCTGTTCGGTGAAACAATCAAGCACTATATTGAATGGGTAATTTTAGCTGTTACGCTCCTTATCATTCTTTTCTTTGTTGTTTTATACAAAAAACGACATATGTTTAAAAATGACAGTAATTAATTTCATATATTTATATTAGTGTATATTTTGCAAAAAAGATATATAATAAAATAAATCAGTATTTGATTTGGTATGAAAAATCATTAAAATTAAGAAAAAGGATGATTAAGATGAATAAAAAATTAGCTTTGTTATTATCGGCGGTAATGTTTTTGGGAGTAACATCACCTTCATTTGCAGCTTCAAAACAAAAACCGCATGCCGTTATTAACCAGTCAACAATTCCTAAAACCGTTGAGGAGGAACCTCCTGTTGCGACCGGTGCGATAGAATACAACCCGAAATTATACCCCAATCCGAATTTGAACCATGCGGTAAGCAGCTACAAAAAAGCAAACTATACAGGTGCTGCTCAGGAACTTTTTTCATACCTGAAAAAGTATCCTGAGGATCCTAAAGCTCTTTATTATATGGCAATGACACTCGCAAATCTCGGAGATTCGGATACTGCTATTCAACTTTATGAAAGAGTGATAATGCTAAATCCCGGTGAGGCATTTGTATCATCAGCAGCAAAAGGCCGGGATTGCCTTACTGGCGGGCCTTTGTGCACAGAGTCTGCAATAATGCAGCCGACAGAGCCGGATCCGCTCGATGAATTTATTAATGCTCCTTACGGCGACGGATTTTCTCCCGAGTTGAAAGAACAGATGAAGTTTAAAGACCTTGAAAATATTCAGGAAAATATTAACAGAAAACCTGAACTTGATGAAGAAGATGTTCAGGAAATCAAGGATTTTGATGAAAAGCATTCGGGTGAAGCCCTTACAGATAACAAAATTGCAATGGCAGACGGTGAAGTTTCAAATGATGATATTGTATCTGCATTGAATACTTTAAGAAAAGCCGGTATGACTGTTTCAATCCAGCCTTCAGCCGCAACGCAATATCAAAATCCGCAAATGGCAGAGATGAGCATGATGCTTGGCGGAAATCAGAACAGGAATAATGATTCAATGGCACAGATGCTTCCGTACATGATGCAGGCAGGAACAAAAGAAGGTGCTCAAAATCTTGATCCTCAAGTTATTCAGGCAATGATGATGAATTCAATGATGAGCAGTTTTGACTTTAATACATCAGATAATGATTAATATGTCATACGATTATGAAAAAGCTAAAAATAAACTTTTGACATTCGCCCTGGATGACGAATGTCAAAGTTTTTTTGAAAAGAATAATTGTATTTTAGAACTTGCATATTGTAATCTTTTAAAGGGGGAGCTTGAGGGTGCGGAAAATTTGTTTAAACATCTGCTCGGCGCAGATCCGAGAGCGCACTGGGGAAGTATTTTATGCGGGATTTTACTTAACAAACTCACCCCCTATCCGACATATTTTGAACTGAGAAATTTTTTTGAAATTGACATAAATCTTTTAATCAATTATCAAAGAGGGGAGTTTGTTGAAGAACTTATAAGATATGCAGATGTATTTTCCTCTGTCAATTCTGAAACTTACAAATATCTGGGTCGTGTTTTCTGGGCAAATGAGATTTTCTCATACGGAAAATTTTTTTTAGAGCAGGCGAAAAATTATATGTATAATGATCCTGAACTTCATATTCTTCTTGCGAATGTTTACATACAAGAAGGCCGGATTGACAGAGCTTTAAATTCAGTTAATACATGTCTTTGCATTTTGCCTGAATATTTTCCGGCGATTGATTTGAAAAAAAAATTAATGAATAATTGATTGAAAATAAACTTTATGCTACATTGGTAACGCTGGATTTTTACAAACCCCGAGGAGAAAGAAAAATGATTATTATAATGGAGCGGACCGCAACAAAGGCAAATGTTGAAAAAGTTCTTGATTTGCTAAAGGAAAACGGTTTTAAAGTTCGATGCAACGAAGGCGAAGTGCATACTGTAATAGATGCGTTAGGTGACAAAACAACCGTTACCCCCGGCAGGCTTGCCGCATACGAAGGTGTAAAAGAAGTTAAGGTAATAAGAGAACCTTTTAGACTTGCTTCCCGTGACAGTCATGAGGAAGATACGGTTATTGAGTTTGCAAACGGGGTTAAAATCGGCGGGAAAAATAAACCAGTAGCCATGGTGGGACCTTGTTCCGTTGAAGACGATTATGACGGACTTTTACAGGTAGCGTTTGCTGCAAAAGAATTAGGTTGTCAATTTTTGCGGGGCGGGGCTTTTAAACCCAGAACATCACCCTATGATTTTCAAGGTCATGGTGAAAAGGCGCTTAAATATCTAAAACGTGCAAGTGAAGCAACAGGACTTTTGACTGTTTCTGAAATTATGGATGCATCAGATCTGGATATGATGTGTGAATATATTGATGTTTTGCAAATCGGTGCACGCAACGTTCAAAATTTCAAACTTCTTCAGGCAGTTGGAAGATGCAACAAGCCGGTGATTTTAAAACGGGGACTTGCAAGTACAATCAGAGAGTTTTTGCTTGCAGCAGAACATATAATGTATCAGGGGAATCACAATGTAATCCTCTGTGAACGTGGTATCAGAAGTTTTGACAGTGCATTTACACGAAACGTTATGGATATTGCATCTATTCCTGTTATCAAAAAATATTCTCATCTTCCGATAATTGTTGACCCGAGCCATGGAACAGGGCAGAGATATTTGATTGAGCCGATGGCAAAAGCAGGTCTGGTTGTGGGTGCTGACGGTATTATGATAGAAGTTCATCATGACCCTGAAAATGCTCTGTCTGACGGAAAACAAAGTCTTCCGATACCGATGTTTAAAGATGTAATGAAAAGAATAAATCAATTTAATGACAGGCTTCATTACGAGAAGAAATATTTGAGTGCTGATGTAAAATAATCAAGACAACTGCAAGATCCCTTTCGCAATTTGTTATGGACGGGATTGTCAGGCGCAGAATACCGTGTTTACAGCAAAAAACAACCCCGCTAATTTTATAAAGCGGGGTTGTAAAATATTTATGAATTTAATTAACATTAATAATCGCTCATTACGGAGTCTTCATCATCCTTTAAGGAGGACAAATCATCACTGTATTTTGCATCAAAATCTTCAGGCATCATTTCGCTGTCAGGCCAAACCGTATCTTCATCAAAACGGCAGGCATTTAAGTTTACGGAGGCTGATAAATCTGAATTGCTCAAATCACTTTCTGAAAAAATACATCCTGCCATATCAGCGTCCGTAAAATTACAATAAGTCATTTCCGCATAACTGCAATCGGCACCGTTTAAGAGAGCATCTGAAAAATCACATTCCAGAACTCTTGCTCTTGTAAAATCAACTGATGTTAAGTCAGCATTGTTGAATTTTACAAAAGATAAGGCACAGTCCGCAAAAGAACTTGAATTTAAATCAACATCGCTAAAATCTATTTCCGCAAGGTTGATGCCGGAAAAATCCACCTCGCTTAAGTCTACTTCTTCCTGTTCATGTTTCCATTCATTAAATTTTTCGGGATATTTCTGTAATAATTCGACTAATTCTTCTTTAGTATAATCAATCATTCTATTCTCCTTTATGTATATTTTAATGTTAATTTTTTATCAAATCCATCTGTATTGCCAGTAATACTGCCTGCGTCCGGCTTGTTACATTCAGTTTCTTAAAGATACTGTTAAGGTGGCTTTTGACTGTTACCTCTCGTAAGACCAATTTTTCGGCTATGTTTTTATTATTTGCACCTTTTGCTGCCAATGTCAAGACCTCTAATTCTCTGTTTGTTAAAGTTTTTAACGGGGCATTTGATTTAAAGGAAAGTTCCTTAGAACCGTCTTTTGCCTGTTTTGTCCATTCACTGCGCCGCAAAACAGCTTCCAGTCTAGCCAGAAGGTTGGGCAGTACAAAAGGTTTTGTTATATAATCATCAGCACCGTTTTTTAGTCCCGCAACAATTTTTTGTTCATCGGAAAGTGCTGTAATCATAATTATCGGGATGTATTTTGTCTTTTCAAGTTTTCTTATAGCCTTTAAAGTCTGCCAGCCGTCGAGGTTCGGCATCATTATGTCAAGCAGAATAATATCAAAATCAGTTTTTTCGGTTGCCAGTATTTCAAGCGCCTGAATGCCGTCAATTGCAACACGCACATTATACCCGTAATATGGCAGGGCATCTTTTAAATATTTAGGGTTGTCATCGACTAAAAGTACGTTTGCCGGTGCGGACATCTTAATTCCTTTACACGATATTATTTTTGAGTGCTTTTAATGCAGCCTGTAACCTGTCGTCAACTTCAAGTTTTTGAAGAATACTTGCAACGTGTGCTTTTGTTGTATTTATACTTATCACAAGAAGCTGTGCGATTTCCATGTTTGAATAACCTTCGGTCATAAGTTTTAATATCTGTTTTTCACGAGATGTGAGTTCGTAATCTTTTCCGCTTGTTTCAGAATCAAAATTGCTGGAGGATGTTGTTGCTTTTAAAACAATGTGTGCAATACTCGGGTCAAACCATGCAGCTCCGTCGGCTACTGATTGAACAACATCAACAAGTCTTTTAGGGTTAATTTCTTTTGAGCAGTATGCATTTGCGCCTGCTTTTAAGCTGTTCATAACTTCTTTTTCATCGTTATGGGATGTAAGAATGATTACTTTAACGTCTTTGTTTGAAGAACGGATTTGTTTAGTTGCGTCAATCCCGTTCATATTGGGTAAGCCCAGATCCATAATTACAACGTCAACGGGATTGTTTTTGAAAATTTCCAGAGCTTTTTCGGCAGATTCTGCTTCGTAGATGTTTCCGACATAATCAACGCCTTCAAAAGTCGTTTTGAGTCCGAAGCGTGTAAGTTCATGATCTTCAACAATAAGGATATTTATTTTCATATATTTAATTCCTCTTTTGCGGGGGTGTAATCAGGATTGAGTTTTAAACTTTTTTGAAAATTTGCGTTTGCGTCCTGACTTAGTCCCTGAGCTTTTGCAATCAATCCTTGATAATAATAATATCTAAAATCATTTTCGTCAATATATCCTGCGATTGACAAATACATCTTTGCTCGGTTTATGTTATTTTTTTCGAGTTCAACACGGGCGAGGTCAATCCATGCGTCTTTATAGCAGAGATTTATTGCGATTGATTTTTTAAGATAAGGTATTTCTCGTTCTTTTTCAAAAAGGGCCATATAATAATATGCCTGCGGACAGTCTGAATGATTTTTCAAAATTTTTGCGATAATTTCTTTTGCTTTTTTATCTTTGTCGAGCATAAGATATGTTTGGGCAGCTTTTACAGAAGGCAGTGTGGAATTTTTATCTTTATTTTCCGCAGATTCGTAATATTTGAGTGCCGTTTTAAAGTCTTTGTTTCTGTATGCCAAATCTCCAAGAACAAGAAGTGTTATGGGATTGCTTTTATTGAGTTTGTAAGCTTTTTGTGCAATATCTTCTGCTTTTTCATACTCTTTCATATCAAAATAAACACGGGAAAGAAGCGCATAGATATCTTTGTTGTTTTTCTTTTTTGCTGTAACTGCACCTTGAAGTGTGCGCAGGGATTTATTCAATTCTTTTTCGTAATAATAGTAGTATCCCAGATGATAATTTTTTTTGTAATCCGCTTTTTGGGTTTTATACAAAATATATTGTTCAAGTGAATTAACTTTATTTGTATATTCATCCGTAATTAACGGTTGTTCTTTGATTGATTTGACAATTTTCAATGCATTTTGCGGTTTTTTGCCTTGAGAAATTATTTCGGCTTTAAGTTTGCTGTAATTTATATTCTGTGTATTTTTTGCAATTGCCGCATCTATATATTTTAATGCATTTTCAATATTTCCAGATTTTAAAGACCCGAGTGCGGCAAGATAATTTGCATAATCCGAGCCTGCCATAAGAATTGAGTTTTTAACAAGTTCTGATGTAGCTTCACGGCTCTGGTCGTTGTAAATTATGTTTGAAAAAACTTCGCCTAAATAAATCTCGTCATTTCGTGAAAGTTTTGAGGACGGAAAATAAAATCTTTTTATTTCATCATTAAGCAAAAAACCGATATCTTTATCTTTAACTTTGTCAAGCGCAAGTTCTGCGAGGTTAAAAAATCCTATATCAGCCATTTTTGTCGCAAGCTGCAGATATGCATAGTCGCTTGGCTGAATGCTTTCAATTAAAACAGTAAAATCTGTATATGCAGCACGAACGTTGCTTTGCATAAAACGATTAAGCCCGATTGCATACTGATTGTAGATATCGTTTTTGGTCAGGGTTGCTTTTTTAGGTTCAAGAAAAGAAAACTCAAATGCCGGCGAATTTGAAACCGGGTTTGCCGGCTGAATATGTGCATAAGGATTGTCAGCCAATGCCGCAGCCGGACTAAACATACACAATATCATCAACAATAATTTATATTTTTTGCCGTTCAAACTTTTTCCTCTACTTCTGTATAATACCAGAATAATAGTAATTGAACAAATCGACAATACCTTTTTGTTCAGAATTTACATTCTCGTTAATGATAAAATTATAAATATCAAGAAGATTATATTTGTTAAGAGTTTTGGCATCTTCTGATTTCAGGCGGTTGTGATTTTCCGTCAAAAATACTTTTATAATTTTATCCACCGGTATTTTCAAAAATTCATCCACAAGACTTTTGTCAAAATGTGTGCCTGAATCTTTGATTAATATATCAATAACATTTCGTATCGGCATTTTGTCACGGTAGTGGCGGCGTGAAGTTATTGCATCAAAGACATCCGCAACCGCTAAAATTCGTCCGCCGTAAGGAATTTCTTCGCCTTTCAGATGCCGGTAATAACCCGTACCGTCATATTTTTCATGGTGAGAGCAGGCAATTTCGGTTATTACTCTAAAATCCTTTGACATGCTGATGTTGTCCAGAATATTATGCGTAATTTGTACGTGTTCCTGTATATGACTGTATTCCTCAGGAGTTAATTTCCCTTCTTTTTGCAGAACGCTGTCACGGATACCGATTTTGCCGATATCATGAAGAATTGCGGCTTTTTCAATCAATTCTTTTGTTTTATCGTCAAGATTAAGCTGATCAGCAAGAAGCATTGAATATAATTTTACTCTGCTGGAATGACCTGCCGTGATTTTGTCACGGGCATCTATTGATGAGGCTAGCGTATTTATAAAACTTTCAAACAATTCTTTTTGTTCTTTATAGAGCTGTTTCTGCTGCTCAAAAAGCTGGGCATTTTCCAGTGCAATACTTGCACTTCCTCCGATTGCAACCAGCAAATCTTCATCGTTTTTTGTAAAAGTTCCTTCTACTTTGTTAAGCACCTGAAATGCTCCGATTATTTCCTGATTGTTATTTTTTATCGGCATACAAAGAATTGTTTTTGTGTGGTAGCCGGTTTTTGAATCGACATCTTTATTAAATCGTCTGTCTGTGTAGGCATCGGCTATATTTAGAGTTTCGCCTGTTTTTACAACGTATCCGGCAAGCCCTTTATCTGCAGGAAATCTTATTTCCTGACTGTCCATGCCAAGTGCAACTTTTGACCAGAGTTCATTTTTTTCTTTATCGTAAATAAAAACCGTACATCTGTCAGCTTGCATAGCATTTTTTGTTTCTTCTGCAATAACCTTTAACAGTACGTTGATATCGGTAAGCGCTGTAATAGAGCGGCCGATTTTGACAAGTGACACAAGCGGGTCATTTTGAACAGGAACCGTGTATGAGCTGTTTGATTTAATTTGTTCTTTATTCGATTTGATATAGGGCATAAGTTCAAATTCATCAATTTCCTGCGCATAATTTTTTGCATTTTCGTAATGAAGGAGGGCTACCTTGTCGTTTTTTTCCGAAAAACAAATGCTTCCCGATACAAATTCATTAACAAGTTTTGCGGTTGTGGAATTAGAATAATCCGCCATATAAGCTCCGTCATGCATTAAAGCAAGTGCGTTACGATAGTTGTTTTTATCAATTATGTAATCCGTAAGCCCCAGAAAACTCAGACAAACAGACATATATGAAACTGATTTTTGATTTTTAAAAATATTTAATGCATTTGTAAAATCTTCTTTTGCCTGAATCGGGTTTTCCTGATGAAGCGATAATATGGCATGTTTAATCAGTTCAATGCCTTCATTATTTTTTCGACTTTTCTTATTTTCCAACTTTTCCATAACCACACCTAAAAATCTATATTTTAATTATATAATATTTTGTGATAGAATTCAATTAATTAACAGGTACAAAAAGAGTATTTTGGTTGTATGAAAAAAATTATCAATTAATGTCATTGTAAGTTTAGTATAAATTAAGGAGGGAATGTGATGAAAAAAATTTTGTTAACAGTATTTTCGGCGCTTGTATTTGTATTGCCTGCGCAAGCTGCATATGATACAAACGCAAGGGTTCCAGTTGTAGGCAAACAAATCGTAACCAAAAACGGATTGCCTTCAACCATAACTTTTAAAGTTGTAGATACGGCTGCGGACAATTCCAACTCTACAACTTCAAAAGTTATTGAAGTAAGCAGACAGAATTTGATATATGCAGGTAATGACAATGAAGTTGCTGCTGTTATTTCACAGGAGTTAGGTCGGGTTATGAATGCTCAGGTGTCTAAAGAAAAGTTCCGCAATCTTGCAAAAGCCGCTTTAGCCGGCACATTAAGCAGCGACAATATCCTTAATACCGCAGCAAACAGCGAATTTGCAGATAACAAATTCTCTGAAAAAGATAACATGGATGCAGATATCACAGGTGTTGATTTAATGATTACGGCTGGCTACAATCCGCTTGCAATGGTTGTGCTTGTTACCAAAATGCCCGGAAGTTTCTGGGAAGCATTCAGAGGCAATCCGTCAAATTCGAAACGTGCAATGAATATTTATGACTATTTGACATACAATTATCCTTCAAAAGTTAAAGCAGGTTATGCATGCAACGAATACAGATTCTTTTTAACTTATGCGGATCCGATTGTCGAAAAAAGAAATTCAAGTGAAAGAAAACTTGAAAAATTTAATAAAGAACAGGCTAAAAAGAAAGCAGAACGTACCAAACAAATTGCTCAATACAAAGCAACCGGCGGACTTACCGGATGGGATGCAACATATATTCTTCTTGAAAACTTTGCAAATTCATCAGAAAAGTAGAAGTTTAAAAGTGTGTTTTAAAGGGCGCTGCGGGTTTTATCCGCAGCGCCTAATTTTTGATAATCTTTTTATTGACAGAATTGTTAAAATATATTAAGATATAGACTGTTAAAATTTAGGAGGATTTAAGAATGTCTGACACATTGCAACCAATAAACTGCCCGGCATGCAACAAGGAAATGGTAAAGGTATTTGTACCCGAAGAAGGGATAAACATTGATATTTGTCTGAACGGATGCGGCGGAATATATTTTGACAACAGAGAGTTTAAAAAGTTTGATGAAAAAGCGGAAAGCATCGATGAAATTTTAAAGGCAATTGAAGGAAAAACTTTTGCACTTGTTGACGAAAGTCTGCCGAGAACCTGTCCTGTCTGCGGTTCAAAAATGGTAAAAAATTATTCAAGTGCAAACAAAACAATTCAGATAGAAGAATGTTACAGCTGCGGCGGCAAATTTTTGGATAACGGAGAACTGCAAAAAATAAGAGCAGAATTTGATACAGAAGAAGAACGCTCTCAAGCTACAATGCAGGAACTTTATAACACTGTCGGCGGAAAGCTGAAAGAGCTGGACGAACAGAGAGCGGAAGCAAGAGCAAACCTTTCACCTCTAAATCGTCTTTTTAATTCTCTGATTTACGGCGGAAGCTCTCATTTGTAAAAAATTCTGTTAATAATACGGATTAATTTAACAAAAGACTTTGGATTTTACCAAAGTCTTTTGTTATTTTGTAACTTCCGATTTTAAATAATCAATTTTTTCAAGGGTATCACTTTCAAAATAAATCCTTAAGAGCGGCTCTGTTCCGCTAGGTCTTATGAGTATCCAGCTTGTATTGTCGTCCAGATAAAGCTTTACGCCGTCTTTAAAATCCTTTTTAAGAATTTTAAAATTGCCGATTGCATTTAAATTTTTAAATTTTTCAATAAGAGGTTTGACATCTGATTGTTTTTCAAGTTTTTTGTCAATTCTGTCATTATAAAATCTGCATCCCACAAAATCGCAAAGTTCCTTTTGAAGCTCAACAAGAGGTTTACCTGAATATGCCATAGCCTCCAGAATAAGAAGGTTTGCAAGAATGCCGTCTTTTTCCGGAATATGCCCTTGAATACTCAGTCCGCCGCTTTCCTCGCCTCCGATTACCGGATTGTATTTCCGCATGGCATCACCCACATGTTTAAACCCGACTGCAGTTTCAATAACTTTTACCCCGAGTTTTTCGGCTGTTTTGTCCAGAAGAAGACTTGCCCCGACTGTCTTTACAATCGCACCTTCAAGTTTTTTATGATTTTTCAAATGCATTAACAAAATCGCAATAATTTCATTCGGAGAAACATATTCCCCGTTTTCATTTATAACCCCGAATCTGTCCGCATCACCATCATTTGCAAATCCTGCTGAATTAGGATTTGCTTTTACCTCATAAATTAAATCTTTTAAAAACTTCGGTTTCGGCTCCGGCATCCCGCCGCCAAAATTTGTGTCATGAAACATGTGAAGGCTTTTAAACTTTATCCCGTGATTTGTCAAAATTTTGTCAAAATATCCGATACTTGCCGAATATAGTCCGTCAAAAATTATATTTGTTTTTAGATTTTTGATTTTGTTAATATCAACAAGGGCTTCAATATGTTTAAAATAATCTTTTGAAAAATCGTACTTTTCAATTTTGCCCTCTGCAAAAGATGTAAATTCTTTATCAAGATTTGAAACAATTTCATCCGTAATGTCAGAGGTCGCAGGGCCTGCGTAATCAGGGATGAATTTTATTCCGAGATATTCCGGCGGATTGTGTGATGCCGTAAACATTAAGGCACAGGCGTTTAAAAGTTTTGCATTATATGCAAGTACAGGTGTCGGAATTATTTTGTCGCTGTACAAAACTCTAAATCCAAGTTTTTTTAATACTTCCGCAGCGATATTTGAAAATTCATCCGCTTTACTTCTCGGGTCATAACCGATTATTACAAGTTTCTCACCGCCGAAATTATCATAAATATACTTGCCGGCAGCTTTTACAACTCTTACAACATTATCTTCCGTAAAATCTTCTCCAACTACAGCACGCCAGCCGTCTGTTCCGAATTTTATTTTGTTCATTTGAATTGCCCTTTTATCCGCTTTCTGTTACAATTATATTTGAAACAGGGAGTTTAGTAAACAATGGATTTTTCAAATGTTGAAAAAATTGCGTATTTAGGACCGGAAGCTTCATTTTCCGAAATGGCAGCGGATATTTTCCGCCAAAAATATGACATCAAGGCAAGACCCGAAAAAATGATGACAATCAGACAGGTTATTGAATTTGTCGATGAAACCCCCAATGTTTTAGGAGTGCTTCCGCTTGAAAATTCACTTGAAGGATCGGTGAGAGAATCTCTTGACAATCTTATGCTTACTAAAAATCCCGATATCCGGATGCTTTCACAGGTAATTATGCCGATTAAACACTGCCTGCTTGCAAGAACAACGGAATTTTACAGTATTACGGGTATAATTTCTCATCCGCAGGCTCTTGCACAATGTCAGAATTTTATACATGACGAATTGCCAAGGAATTTGAATATTATTGAGGCGACAAGTACGGCGGAAGCGGCCAGAAGTCTTGCTAATTACAATTTGACATACGCTGCAATCGGAAGCCGTAAAACTGCCGAAGTTTACAATCTGAATATCCTTCGTGAAAATATAAATGATGATCAGACTAATCAGACAAGATTTGTTCTTATAGGAAACTTTGATACCGAAATCACCGGAAACGATAAGACTTCCCTTGTTTTTGCAACAGAAAATAAGCCCGGTGCTTTAATGGATATCTTAAATATTTTTTATCAAAATAAAATTAACCTTTCATATATTGTGTCCCGTCCTTCTAAAATAAATTTCGGAGATTACAATTTTATAGTTAATTTTGACGGACATATCAAAAATCCAAAAATAAAAGAGGCTGTTGAACAGTTGAAAGAAAAAACTACGTTTTTCAGATTTTTCGGCTCATATTCCAAATAGATTTCATGATTGACAAAACCTCAATACCCTGTGATAAAATGGTTTTAAAGCCTTATTAAACAGTTCTCAAATGTTGCCGGAAAGGCATATATGACAAATTCTTTAATTCCATATTCATTTACACCAGGTACAAAAGCAAAAGCCGAGGAAGTAAATGCAAACTTTAATGCGCTTGCGGATAAAATAGACGAAAATAATTCAACTGCGGTTCATGCCGATACGGAATCAACCCTTACAGGCAAAAAAACATTCACCAAGCCGATTTATTCAACGGTTAATAATAGTGATACAAGCGGAAATTTAGTTGTGCAGAATGTAGATGACGGAGATACCATAGATGCGTTAATAGCTATGACTACCGATGGTATTTGCTGCGGATCGGTTCGTTTTATAAATGAGGACGGACAGAATTCTGCAAGACTAGTTGCAGCCGGCGAAGACGGTAATATGGATAATTCCTTGCAGGTTGTGAATATTAACGGAAAATGTTATGCAACCTGTCCTACATATACCGACAACTATGCAGACAAATCTAATAAAATTGTTACAACAAATTATCTTGCGGATCACTGGACAACAACAAAAGCAACAACAACAAGCACTGCCTCTGCAGCACGTCCTGCAGTAGTAGTAGAAAATTACCGAAACGGGAGTTCATGGTATAGGAAATGGTCAGACGGATTTATCGAGCAGGGCGGCAGAACGACGATGGGCGATACATACGGAGAAGTTCTGAAATTTCTGGTACCGTTTTCATCGACAGATGATGCACGTAACAACTATATAATAGTCGGTGTTCTAGGTGCAATGAATGCAACCTCAAACCTCGGGATATTATCATACGGTTATACGGGTGTAAATATAGATAACAGTGTAGGCGGGACTTATCACTGGTATGCGGCCGGATATTAATTTTTAAGAACATAGATACTTTGGACAAAAAAAAATAAACACAAGGAGATTTGTAAAATGAGTTATAAACTGGAAAAACCATACACGGATGTTCAATATGCGGATTTTGTAGTAGAGCATAACCACCAAAACGGTCGTAATATTGAAATAACCGAAGATGCAGCCTACGCACTGGAACCTAACGAAATGCTGGGAGAAGACGGGGTTCCTGTAATCAATCCGAATTATGAAGCGGAACTGGCACAGAAAAAACGAGCACGTCTGGATAAGCTGAATTTGACGGCAGCAGACGTTGAACGTGCGATATACAAAGCAAAGGGGATGGACTTTGAGGATGTAATCAAGAAAGTTGAAGAGTTAAATAGTGACACAAACCCTTCAACCAGTATTGACATCAAGGCCTTGAAAATAGAACTCAAAGCCAACAACTTTTACCGTGGAAACCCCTACATAAATGCGGTTGGCACACTTTTAGGCTTTACGTCCGAGCAGTTGGATGAATTCTTTGAAACCAATGATTATACTAAGCTGGTGTAGGTAGTTGAAAAGTTGAATGGTTGATTAGTTGAAAGGTGGAAAGGTTGAACAGTTGAAAGGTTTATTAGCGAGCCGTTCAACCTATCAACCTTCACCCGTTCAACCAAATTAGCAGGTCGGGCATACCTGCCTGACATCTATCTAAAAAGTAAGTTTATATTTATGCGCCGGTAATACCGGCGCTTTTTTTGTTTAAATATCTTAACTTCAACTCCTTATTGATTTTTGTTTTTGATACAATTAAATCAACAAGGAGAGAATAAATGGTTGATATAAGAGAAGAATTTATAGAACAGGCAAAGAAACTTGCAAGAGGCGCCGAGGTTTTGCCGGGCGGAATTGAAGAACTTGCGGTAAAATTGCAGCACGCAAAAGATACAAACACACCTTTACGTGTAAAACTCGGAATGGATCCGACACGACCTGATTTACACCTAGGGCACACTGTTGTAATGAGAAAATTAAGAGAATTTCAAAAACTCGGCCATAAGGTCGTTTTGATAGTCGGCGGGGCGACCGCAATGGTCGGCGATCCTTCCGGAAAGTCCGAAACTCGTCCGTCTTTAACCAAAGAGCAGGTTGAGGAAAATGCAAAATCATATTTTGAACAGATGTCAAAAGTTGTGGATGTTGAAAAAGCTGAAGTTACAAACAATGCTGACTGGCTTCACAAAATGAGTTTTACGGAACTGTTGACGCTGGCGGCCAAAATTACGGTTGCACAGATGATGACAAGAGATGATTTTGCAAAAAGATACTCTGAAGGTCGTCCTATTTCGGTTCATGAATTTTTCTATCCTTTGATGCAGGCTTATGATTCTGTTGAAATTGATGCAGATATTGAACTCGGCGGAACGGATCAGAGATTTAATACCCTTCTGGGGCGTCAAATTCAAGAAGCTTACGGCAAAAAATATCCGCAGATGGTTATGCTGCTTCCGTTGATTGAAGGCACAGACGGACTTGTCAAAATGTCCAAAACTTACCCTGAACACTGCATTTCACTCACTGACAGCGCAAATGATATGTTCGGCAAATTGATGAGCATTCCCGACACGTTGATTGTAAAATATTTTACTCTTTTGACCGACGTATCGGATGATGAATTAAAAGAGATTGAAAGTTCTCTTAAAAATCCGTCCGTCAACCCGCGTGATTTAAAACTCAAACTTGCATATACAATTACGGAAGAATACCACGGAAAAGAGGAGGCCGAAAAAGCTCAGGCGGAATTTATTAATGTAGTATCAAACAAGGGACTTCCCTCAGATATTGAAGAAGTAAAAGTCGAGCCGGGCAAAAACATTCTTGACCTTCTGGTAGAATTAAAGTTTGTCCAGAGTAAGGGCGAAGCAAAACGTCTTATACAGGGCGGCGGAGTTAAAATAGACGGCGAAAAGATTGCCGATATGACTTATACTCTAAACTTCACTGACAGTGTAATATTGCAGGCAGGAAAAAGAAAATTTATGAAGTTGAAGAGTTGAAAGGTTGAACAGTTGAATGGTTAATTTAAATGAGTCTTATAAATTTGGATTTGAAAAATTAGAAGTCTGGCAAAATTCAATACAGTTATCAAAACTAATTTATTACCTCACTTTGTCATTTCCTAAAGAAGAAATCTACGGGCTTACTTCGCAAATAAGGCGGGCAATGATTTCAGTTTCTTCAAATATTGCAGAAGGCTCAAGTAAAAATTCTCTAAAGGATCAAGCCAGATTTTCAGAAATTGCATTTGGAAGTTTGCTTGAAGTTTTAAATCAAATAATTTTGGCATATGAATTATCTTATATATCAGAAGAAAATTATATTGATTGCAGAAATAAAATAGAAATTATTTCAAGACAACTGAATGCACTGAGAAAATCACAAATGGACAGAACTAATAAATAGCCGTTCAACCGTTTAACTTTTCAACCATTCAACCAGAGGAATGTTTTATGTTCAAAATCCTAAAACGAGGAATCACAAAAGTAAAAGAAGATATAAAAGTTATTTACGACAAAGATCCTGCCGCAAATAATTTATTAGAGGTAATTTTGTGTTATCCGGGACTTCATGCGCTTATTGCATATCGTTTTGCACACAGACTTTACAAATGGCATATCCCGCTTATCCCACGTGTAATTTCATATATTACAAGAATAATTACAGGGATTGAAATCCACCCTGCGGCAAAAATCGGCAGAAGATTTTTTATTGACCATGGAGAAGGTGTTGTAATCGGAGCCACAACGGTAATCGGGGATGACGTTTTGATTTACCAGCAGGTAACGCTCGGCGGAACAGGAAAAGAGCAGGGCAAACGCCACCCGACTTTAGGACATGGCGTAATAGTCGGTGCGGGTGCAAAAGTTTTAGGTAACATTACCCTTGGGGATTACGTTCGAGTAGGCGCAGGTTCTGTTGTTGTGGAAGACGTACCGGAATATTCGACGGTTGTCGGCGTTCCGGGCAGAATAGTCCGGCGAAAAATTAAGGACAAAAACGGTGTTTTGATGCACAACAGAATTCCGGATCCTGTCAAGTGTGAACTTAACCGATTGAAATATGAGGTTCAGGAATTGAGGGAAAAATTAGATAAAATTGAAAAATTAAGTTAAAAGAAAGGGGTGCAATTATGTATCACGTTTACACAGAAAAAAATCGTTCAGATTTAACCAAAACATTAATCGGAGATTTCAAAGATTACGATGAAGCAATGGACGCTGCCGAAAAAGCGATTGAAGAACATCCGGAGCTTAATTACATCGTTGAGGAAACAGACGGACACTTCAACAGCTACGGCGAACTTGTCGCAGAAGTTGTTGCAAAATCATAGTTTTAGCGGCAGACAATTTGTCTGCCGCTTATTTTATTTAATTTCTTTTCCAGTCTTCGGGTCATAATCGAAAACTACTTTGGGAGTAGTGCCATCTTGCTGATAAGATATATCTCTGCTTAACGGTTTTCCGCCGCCATGTGAGTTGGGCTGTGCTTTAGGATTTTTTGAAGAGTCTGCCATGTCAGAAGCATTCTTCACAGCTCTGCTAAACCAGCCGTTTCTATGCCCGATTATTCCGATGGTTGCAAGTCCGATTGCGCCCAAACCAAGCATTATATTTTGAGATGTCAAATATTTCTGCAGCCCTTCTTTTTCATGTTCCGGCTTTTTATCAGACTGATTAGAATGATTCAACGCTCCTTGAAAATTCGGTCTGCAATAATTTGAATATTTAACACCTACTATACTTTTGCCTTCACAACAATATTAAAACAGAATAAAATCGTTATTTGCTAAATAAAAAGGACATATTTACAATATGTAATAATTGTTTATGGTAAAATATCACAGAGATAGGAGAGATTAGAGGATGAAAGCTGTAGTATTTGACGAAGGATTGAAACTTGTAAACGATTATGAAAAACCCGTGCCTGAAAAAGGCGAAGCTTTGATAAAAGTGACGCTCGCCGGAATTTGTAACACGGATTACGAAATCACAAAAGGCTATATGGGCTATAAAGGAATTCTCGGGCATGAAGCTGTCGGGGTTGTGGTAGACGTAAACGGGGAGGACAAATCATTAATCGGCAAACGAGTTGTATCTGAAATCAGCTACGGCTGCAAAGAACCTGACTGCAAATATTGTGCCGAAAAGCTTTACCGTCACTGCCCGAGTCGTCATACTCTCGGAATCTGGAGAAAAGACGGCTGTTTTGCAGAATACTTTACAATGCCGACGGAAGTTCTTTTTGAAGTCCCAGACAATGTTCCTGATGAACAGGCGGTTTTTGTCGAACCTCTTGCTGCTGCATGCGAAATTACAGAACAGTTGCATATCAAACCTTTTGAAAAAGTAATTGTATTGGGTGACGGAAAATTGGGGCTTATTACAGCCTTAACTTTGAATGCGCAGAATATCGACGTCATTTTAGTCGGCAAACATCAGAACAAACTCGATATTGCAAAGGCTCAAGGAGTTGAAACAAAACTTTTGAATGATTTGAAAATCGAAAAAATATATGATGTCGTTGTAGAGGCAACCGGTTCAATTTCCGGTTTTGAAACCGCTCTTGCTCTCACCAAACCCCGTGGAACCCTTGTTTTAAAAAGTACTGTTGCCGCATCAAAAGAATTCAACCTTGCACCTATCGTTATTGATGAAATTACTGTTCTCGGCTCCCGCTGCGGCCAATTCGCCCCTGCGTTAAGATTGTTAAAATCAGGGAAAATAGATTTTTCGCCGCTTATTTCTGCAAGATATAAAGCAGATGACGCAATTGAAGCTTTTGAAAAAAATAAAGAAAAAGAAACTTTAAAAGTTTTATTGGAATTTTAAAAGATTTTGGGATAATATTAAATCATGGCTTACGAAGGTAAAAAAACAGTAAAACTGCTGGATAAATACATCTTAAGACAAGTCATTGAAATGTTTTTGATGGGTGTTTGCGTATTTACGTCAATAATTTTTGCCTCAGACACATTCATCACATTAATAAAGCAGATTTCGCATTTCGGAATTCCGTTTAAAGTTGCATTGATGATGATTATTTTAAACCTTCCGCAGGTAATTGTTATGACAATTCCGATGGGTGTTCTTCTTGCAACGGTTATGACATTGAACGGGTTGAGTTTGAAATCAGAGATTACTGTTATGAGAGCATGCGGAATCGGACTTAACAGAATTGCCAAACCGATTTTTATATTTGCGGTCGTGATGTCATTATTCAGCTTTTTTATAAACGAAACAATTGTTCCAATAATGACAAAACAGTCAAAAGATTTGGCATTGTGGGCACTGGGGCAGAAAAATATTCCTGACGGCAAACAGAACTTTGTTTTTAAAGAATTGAGCAAAGAAGGAACATTAAAACGATTGTTTTATGTAGGTTACTGCGAAGACAAAATCCTGCACAACATAACGCTTCTTGATACATCAAAAGACGGTACAATTCAAATTCTGCAGGCTGATGAAGGCAAAACAAGCCCTGAAGGCTGGAATTTTCAAAAAGGAGCTGTATATACAGTCGGCGACAACGGAAAGGTCTTGAATACAGCACTGTTTGAAGATTCTATTCTAAGATTCGGAATGGATCTTTCCAAAGAAATGAATAAAAACATGGCAAAAGAAATGAATTTTTCTCAGCTTGTCAAATTCCTTTCAAGCGGAACAGGCGAACTTGATGAAAAACAACGGAATATTCTTGTAATTGAGCTGTATGACAAACTTGCGCTGCCTCTGACAACCATTGCTCTTGTTTTAATAGGTGTTCCGCTTGCTATAACCCCGCCGAGAGTACGGTATAACCGTGGTTTTTTGTTTAGTATTCTGATAATATTTGCATATTATCTAATCCGAGCACTTTCAATCTCATTCGGTGAAGCCGGTTCCATTGCGCCGTTTCTGGCAGCATGGATGCCAAATATAGTTTTGACAATTGCAGGTCTTGCGCTTTATTACAAAAAAGTTTATACAATAGAATAAAAACGCAAAAAAATATTTTCCCGTTTTTTAGGATAAGCAACATGAACGAAAATTTCTTTTCATCCAACTTTAAAAGATTAAACGATTATGACTTGAACATTCTGAATGACAAAACTTTAAAGGATGTTGATGATGAATCTCTGCGTCTTGAGCTTTTGATAAACGAAAAAGAAGAAGCACTTGAAAAACTTAACGAAAAAATTAAAGGGAGAGAATTAATCGGCAAACTTCTTGATGTAATGGAATTAAAGCTTCAGGCAAAGCAGCTGGAAAATGAAATTAAAGAATTAAAAGAAGAATTTACCAAAAATAATTTTAAAATGCGTTTGAAAACGCAAAAGCCGAAAATAAAAAAGAAACTTCCGCTGATAATCCGTATTCAAAGGTTTATTTCACGAAAACTTTTCGCAAAAATTTCAAAAAAATTCAAATCAATTGCGGATTTAAGCGAGTCGCTCGACACGCTTGAAAGTATCAACGAAAATGTGGATGAACTTATCGCAATGAAAGTTCCCTACGGCGAAACAAAAGCAAATTATGAAAAACTTACGGCATATTTGTACCGTGCAAACAGAATCCACTCTGAAATCGCTAAAAAGATGAATAAAATTAAGTGAAACTAATCCGTATTGAAAATCTGCTCTGCATTATTTAAAATTTGCGCAGGCAGATTTTTGTAGTAGAATATCAGTGTGTAAAAGTACAATTTTAAACAAAAAGGAAGAGAATATGAAAACACTTTCACCGTTACAAATCGAAAGATTAAAGTATCAACCGAAACTTCCGGCCTGTCTTGCATTAGGTATAAACAGTCTGGAAATGGTTGAAGGAGAAGCAACTCAATCAGTAAGAGATCAGGAGCAAATTAAAAATCTCTTTAAAAACACTTACGGAAAACCGGTTGTAACTTTCAAAAATTCAATATCAATGTCAGTTTCAGAACCGAAAAATGTCGGCGTAATTCTTTCAGGCGGACAGGCTCCGGGCGGACACAATGTTATTGCGGGTTTGTATGATGCATTAAAACAGGCAAATTCATCTAACAAACTTTACGGATTTTTGGGCGGTCCCTCAGGAATTATTGATGGAAAATATGTCGAATTTACCGATGAATTTATTGATCAGTACAGAAACACCGGCGGATTTGATATCATCGGTTCCGGTCGTACAAAACTCGAAACCGAAGAACAATTCCAAAAATCACTGGAAGTTTGCAGAAAATTAAATATCAAAGCTGTTGTAATTATCGGCGGTGACGATTCAAATACAAACGCAGCTCTTTTAGCGGAATGGTTTGTAAAAAATAATACCGGAATTCAGGTTATCGGATGCCCGAAAACAATCGACGGCGATTTAAAAAATGACCAGATTGAAATATCATTCGGATTTGACACTGCAACAAAAACTTACGCCGAATTAATCGGAAATATTCAACGTGATGCCAATTCAGCTAAAAAATACTGGCACTTTATAAAAATTATGGGAAGAAGCGCATCTCACGTTGCTCTGGAAGCCGCTCTTCAAACACAGCCGAATATCACAATGATTTCCGAGGAAGTTGAAGCAAAAAAAATGTCATTAGAACAAATAATTAACTACATGACAGATATAATTGTAAAACGTGCAAACAAAGGTAAAAATTTCGGTATCGCAATTATTCCCGAAGGTTTAATTGAATTTATTCCGGAAATGAAATCTATGATTGCAAACTTAAATGATATCATGGCAACACTTGAATCTGATCCTAATTTTGTAAATGCAACAACAATCAGAGAAAAATTCGATATTGTTGAAAACAGACTTGATGAAGCAAACGCAAAAGTTTACAATTCACTTCCTGTTTTGATTAAAGGTCAACTTCTTGCAGACCGTGACCCTCACGGAAATGTTCAGGTTTCAAAAATCGAAACTGAAAAATTATTAATTGAAATGATTGAAACAAGACTGGACGAATTAAAATCTCAAGGCGAATATATCGGTAAATTTTCAGCACAGTCACACTTCTTCGGATATGAAGGAAGATGTGCATTCCCGTCAAACTTTGATGCAGATTACTGCTATTCACTTGGTTTTAATGCATTTGCCCTAATCAACTTCGGTTTGACAGGATATCTTTCATCTGTAAGAAATCTGACAAAACCTGCTGATGAATGGGTTGCCGGCGGTGTTCCTTTAACAATGATGATGAATATGGAAAAACGCCACGGTGAAATGAAACCTGTTATTCAAAAAGCTCTTGTTGAACTTGATGGGCCTGTTTTCAAACAATTGGAAGAAAACAGAGAAGATTGGGCTATGAATGACCGATATTTATTCCCCGGAGCAATTCAATACTTCGGACCTTCATGTGTTTGTGATACAACCACCTGCACTTTACAACTTGAAAGAGAAAAATCTCTTGTAAATGCATAATGGAAATTATTTAATAAGGCAAATGCGCCGGTCAATTGACCGGCGCATTTTATAATGAAATTTTAAATCTTACTTTATCGTGATTAATTTATATTTTCTTACTCCGATTCCTAAATCCGCTGCGGCTTCAACCGTGTGGATTCCGTGTTTTGCCTCAATTCTCTCAATCAGAGATTTTTTACCTGCATCATTTGATTGATAAATCAAATCAACACAAGCCTGATCAATTGCAACCGGATCGTCTGAACCTAAAATTCCGATGTCTGCAATTTCAGGTTTTGCCGGATTGTTGTTGCAATCACAGTCAATTGACATTCTTGTCATTACATTTATAAATGTGATATTCCCTTTCATATAATCCATAACTGATTTGTCTGCATCAGCCATTGCTTCCAAAAATTTGTCCTGCTCACATGTCCACATTTCATCCGGTTTTCCTGCACCGTGAATGTAGGCTTTGCCGTGAGAAGAAGCAACGCCGATTGACATGTTTTTTAATGCGCCGCCAAAACCGCCCATTTGATGCCCTTTAAAGTGTGAGAGCATGAGCATTGAATCATAATTCTTTAGGTGAGAACCTACATAATTAACTTTTATTTGTTTTCCGTCGGGAACAGGAAGTTCCATTTCGCCATCTTCATCCATTATGTCGACTTTTGCGATTTTATCAAATCCGTGTTCCTTAATTGCTTGTTTATGTTCTTCTGTTGTGTCTCTTTTCCCTTCATAAGCTGTGTTGCATTCAACAATGGTTCCCTTTAGATGTTTTACAATCGGTTCAACAAATTCAGGCTGTAAAAAGTTATGACCGCCGGGTTCACCGGAATGTAATTTTACTGCAGTTTTTCCGGTTAATTTTTTCCCTATAGTTTTGTACATTTCAACAAGATTGTCGGATGTAATATCCGGTGTAAAATATACAACCGCTGTATCCGGATGCATTTTTTTATAAATCATTCCATAAGCCTGAGTTGCATTTTCCGCATTTTTTGTCAATTCTTCAAACGGGCATAAACCTGTGTTTGATTTGTTTTGAATTTCGTCAACCGTCTTTGCAGCTTCAAATTTGATGTTGTTTTTCTTTAAAATTTCTTTTGCGGGTTTTGACATTTTGTTGGCATAAACATATTCCGCATCTCCGTAAACATACAAATACGCAGCTGCACGCCCGACAGTTCTGTCAAAAATGTATTTGCCTTTAAAATTGTCTTTGTCAAGATAATTTAAAGGCGGCAAAAGTCCCCGTTCTTCAAAAGTTTCAGTTTCTCCGTCTTTGTTGTAGACAACAAGAGTCGATGTTTTCAATTTTTCAATAAGCATTGATTTTGTTTCTTTTGAAAGTTTTTCTGTTTTGCTGTAAGCAGGCAGAATCATAAACATAAATGCCATTATACCCAGAACAGCAACTTTTAAAAATTTTTTCATAATATACCCCCCCGTTCTTTATAGAATTAGTATATAACAAATATGATGAATTTTTAAAAATTATCATATCCGGATTGAAATAGACAAACGATACTATTTCGTAATCTTTTTACTAAAACATACGAAAACCAAAATCTTAATCTTGTAAAAAATAATTTTATAATACTGATAAAAGAAGGTGTTTTTAAAGCTGTTATAAAAAGACGAAATCCGTAATATTTGATTTTTTTATTTTTCAACTGTTTTTCAACTTCATTATAATAAATTTTAAACTGTTCATCTGTCATGTATTTAAGGAATTTTTCATTTAAAGAAAATACGTGTGGAAGTCCATAATAAAACAAATTAGTATCTTCAAGTTTTTCAGAACAACGCCAGAATTCATAATTTTTAATTTTAAAAATACAGATATTTTTAAATCCGGCAGATTTCAAATCATTTTTCAAAGTCTTTTCGTCAAAATTTGTCAAAGGATCATAAAATTCATTCCGGACTTTATCTTCAACAGCTTTATAAAATTCAAAATTTTTTGTAGTTTTGGGGTTTAAATAATCATAAATTCTAAAAGTTTTATCACAAAATATTACATCAAAAAGCGAAATTTGACTGTCTTTTTTTAGAATTCTGTAATATTCGTTTAAAACATTTTGTTTATTTACACAATACATCGTGACAGCACGTTCAAGAATTCTATCCGCAGAACAGTCTTCAAGAGGTATTTTTTCATCTATAGCTGCATCAATCAGTTTATAATTTTCTCTGATATTATTTTTTTCAATGATTTCCCTGCAGTAATTAAGGCACTCTTTATCCTTGTCAATTGCGATAACATTTAAATTTTTAAACTTCTTAAAAACCCGGAAACCTATAAGTCCCAGCCCTGTACCCGCATCCACAACAGTTAAATTATCTTTGATTCTTCCCAGAAAGATAATTCTGTCCGCAAGTTTGTCAAGATAAGTTTTGTATTCATCATATATTGGTTTAAGCCAGTTTTTCCAGCTCTCTTTGTATCCTTCTTCCATAAATTAATTATATCTTTTTTATTTAAAAAATCAACTTTACTTTTTTCATGAAAAGTGCCATAATTCCTTTATGCAAAACGTTTTTGAAAAAAAACTTGCGGCAGGACTTTCAATCGGTTCCAATGCTGTGATTATAATTTTAAAACTTATCGCAGGAATTGTTTCCGGAAGTATCAGTATAATTTCCGAGGCCATTCACTCATTGAGTGATTTTTTAGCATCTGTTCTTACTTTCTTTGCTGTTATGAAATCTTCTGAGCCTGCCGACAAAGAACATCCTTTCGGGCATGGAAGATATGAGGATATGTCAGGGTTTATTGAAGGCGGTTTGATTATTTTTGCCGCAATTTTTATTATTTATGAAGCCGGTAAAAAATTAATCTTCGGCGTAACTATGGAAAACGAATCTTTCTGGGGAATTTCTGTTATGGCAATTGCGGTTCTGTCAAATTTTCTGGTAAGTTCGTATCTTTTCAAAGTCGCCCAAAAAACAAACTCCATTTCATTGTATGCAGACGGCGAACACTTGAGAACGGATATCTGGTCTTCTCTTGGAGTTCTTCTCGGTTTAATTTTGATAAAAATAACAGGTTTAATGGTCTTAGACCCGATAATTGCAATCGTTGTTGCATGTTTTATTCTGAAAACAGGTTTTATTATTTCAAAAACTACCTTAAACAATCTTCTTGACGGCTCATTACCGCAGGCGGATCTGGATAAAATCGAAAATATTATTACAAATATGAAAAACGAAGGTATTTTAGGCTATAAATCCCTTAAAGCAAGAAGTTCCGGTCCGGAAAAACTTATTGAGATGACGCTTCTGTTCCCGAAACAAATGACAATTGAAACATGTCACAATATTTGCGACAAAATTGAGGATAAAATCAGAGATGAGATGGGTATATGCAACATTTCAATTCATGCGGAGCCTGAATGCGAAAGATGTTTAAAAAGACTGTAAGTTTTTTAAATTATGAGTTATCATGTAATTAAAGACATTTTGATAAAGGATTTATAAATTATGAAATCAGTTAAAGAAGTAGCTCTGGAAACTAAAATTATAAAACGGCTTGAAAAAAATCCGGTTTGTCTTGAACTTGTCAATTATCTTTTTGCAGACGAAGAACTTCAGGAGATGCAGGAATATGCCAACAACGTTTCAATAAAAAGACTCGGATATAATGATCATGGTCCCGTTCACATGCGTCAGGTTGTCGGGAATGCAATAAAAATGCTGAATATTTTGCAGGATTCCGGCATAAAAACTTCGTTAGAGGCTGAGGAAATCGGAACATTTGAGGACAGCATGTGTGCGGTTATTCTTGCCGGACTAATGCATGATTTGGGTATGATGATTGGACGCCAGGGACATGAAGATATGTCTGTAATTCTTGCAAAACCCATAATCGAACGAGCTTTATTGCATATTCTTCCTGAAGATTTGCACAGGCGTGTTGTTATCAAATCACTTGCAATTGAAGCGATAATCGGTCATATGTCTTCTAAAAAAATTCATTCTATTGAAGCTGGAATTATATTGATTGCCGACGGCTGTGATATGACAAAAGGCCGTGCCAGAATTCCGCTTTCAATTAATACAACGCCAAAAGTCGGGGATATTCACAAATATTCCGCAAATGCCATAAACCGTATCGGTATTCATCACGGCGAGCGGAAACCTATAAAGATAGATATTGAAATGTCAGGTGATGTGGGATTTTTCCAGATTGAGGAAGTCCTTTTGACGAAAATTGATTCAAGCCCTGCAAAACAATATGTCGAACTTTATGCGGGCGTTGAAGGTCAGGAACGCAAATGTTATTTATAAATTTGTGATACCGGCAAGCTTAAATCTGATTATTTTACCTAAATCATTAAGACTCATTTCAACCTGATAGCCTATTTTGCCTGCGCTGAAAATTATTGTGTCAAAATTTTTTGCGGATATGTCGATTGTTGTGTCAAAAAACTTTTTCATGCCAATGGGCGAGCAGCCGCCGTGAATGTATCCGGTGAGCGGCAAAAGTTCTTTGGATTTAATCATTTCAACGGATTTTTCCCCGACAGCATGAGCTGCTTTTTTTAAATCCAGCTCCCCTTCAACAGGAACCATAAAAACATAGTATTTTTTTGATTTTGAAACGGTTACAAGAGTTTTAAAAACCTGTTTAGGATTTTGACCCAGAACATTTGCAACTTCAACTCCGCTTATTGCATCGGTTTCTGTGTAGGAAGATGACTTATATTTTATTTTGTGTGCATCAAGCATTCGCATTACATTTGTTTTAAATTCCATTATTTACCTGCCTTTTTAACCATTCCATTATCAAATCAACCAGATATTCCTGCTGTTTTTCCGAAAGTTCGACATCTTTCGGAAATTTGTGCCATTTATTAATACAGCTGCGGCAGCATGTAGCTGTTGCATGCTGTGCGGTAAAAACAGGATGTCCTTTTGTAGGAGTTTGCTTTCCGTCGTTTGGAATGTATGCCGGCGCAATCCGTTTTTTTATAAAATCTTCTGCATGTGATTTTATAACGTCAAAACCTTTTTCATCAAAATATTTACGGTCTTTTTCCTTTAACTTAAATCTGCTGCGAAATTCAGATTTTGACAACTTTTTAAAAATATCATCGTACATAACAATAAATTAGCACAAAAGTTTTTTAATAACTTGACATATCAGCTATTTGCAAAAGAAAATAAATTTGTTAAAATAAATTTACAAAATATATAGCAAAAAAATTTTTGGGGTGTTTTATAATTTTCAAACGGAGGCATTTAATGCAGGTAAATTTTACGGGAATAAAAAATATAGGTTTTATACAATCTTGTTGTATATATAAACCGGCTGAACATTCAAACGGAACAAATACGGTTATAACGCAGGAAGAATATCCGCTACAACGGGACGGATATTTGATGAATATTCAGCTTACGGATGATTATAACGGCAAACATTTAACTAATTTTAAAAAAGCGCTTGAGAAATCAGGACTATCGTTTTATGAATACAAACATCCCGTAAATAAAAATTTTTTAAATATTCTTGCAACTGAAGATACCTACGATGAAGGTGAATTTGAAGAAAGTTACTCGGATTTTACTCTGAATGGTAAACCGTTAGAGGTTACTGATAAAACGCTTCCGATATTTTCATATCTCGCAAAACTGGTTCGTGAAATAAGCTTAAAACCGAAAAAAGAATTTGTTGTAAATTCGGATTATTTAGCAAGCGATGACCTTAATGAAGGACTTATCATAGGACAAGATATGCAGAAAATTTGCGGTAAAGATTTTGAAAAGGTAATTCTAGATGCTCATGACCCGAAGTTTGTAAAAAAGGGCGCAGCTGCCATAGACAACATAATAATGGATACTATGGAAAATTATTTTACGTTAGAGCCGGTGTGCGGGGAATATAATAACAAAAATTAATATTTAAAGCTTGCTTTGAGCCTTATTTTATGCGATAAATTTAAAATAACGGACTGCTATTAATAACGTATTTTGCAGCAGCAAAGAGGTGAAAATGTCGGTATTAGTTTTAGGCGGAGCGGGTTATATAGGTTCTCATACGGTTTATGAACTTGTAGATAGAGATGAGGATGTTGTAATTGCAGACAATCTTCAGACAGGATATATGGATGCAGTTCACCCAAACGCACGTTTTTATGAAGGCGATATTAGGGACGAAAACTTTTTAAATGCTTTGTTTAATGAAGAAAAAATAGATTCCGTCATCCATTTTGCGGCAAACTCGCTTGTGGGCGAAAGCATGACAGATCCTTTAAAATACTATGATAACAACCTTTACGGTACAATGGTGCTTTTAAAATCCATGGTTAAAAACGGGATTAACAAAATAGTTTTTTCTTCTACTGCCGCAACTTACGGCGAGCCGGAAAATATTCCGATACTTGAAAGTGATTTAAAAGAGCCGACAAATACATACGGCGAAACAAAACTTGCTATGGAAAAAATGATTAAATGGGTTTCCATGGCGCATGATTTAAGATTTGTTTCTCTTCGCTATTTCAATGCCTGTGGAGCGCACAAATCAGCGAAAATAGGTGAGGCGCACAAACCTGAAACACATTTAATTCCTTTAATTTTGCAGGTTCCAAACGGACGCCGGGGGCATATAAATATTTTCGGCGATGATTATGATACGCCGGATGGAACATGTATTAGAGATTATATCCATGTAACGGATTTGGCTCAAGCGCATATTTTGGCTGTAGAATACCTTCAAAAAGGCGGTGAAAATAATATTTTCAATCTCGGAAACGGTGTAGGCTTCAGTGTAAAAGAAGTCGTTGAAACCGCACGCAAAGTTACGGGACATCCCATTCCCGCAGTAATATCTCCCCGTCGTGCGGGTGATCCTGCAAGGCTGGTGGCTTCATGTGAAAAAGCAAAACAAATTCTGGGCTGGAAACCATCGTATACAGAGTTGGATGAAATAATCGACTCTGCCTGGAACTGGCATAAAAATCACCCTGATGGATTTATACATTAATAATTCAAATTTATTCTGTGAATTAGTTAAATATGAAAACTAATCGGTACGGTTATATGAATATCTTGTCCGATTAGTATTTTGTGTAATTTTTTCCTCAGACCTGTGTGCTTTAATAAAAATGTAATAAGGAAAGATTTATGTATAAAAACGTATTAAACATTTTATCTCTTACATTGCTTATTTCACTTGTTTTTGCCTGCTGCGCTCAGGCTGATGAAATAAAATTTGATAACAGAAGCTTTATTTTAAAAGCAACTGCTCAATCTCTCAATGTTCCGGATGCCTTGAATGAATATTTCCCGAAAAATGAAAATCATGAGAGTTGGACGGAAATGCTCGGGATTTATCACCTTCCGCAGGAAAAAGACCCGATAAAATATGCGGAAAAATTTGATAAAGAAATCGAAAATAATGAGACATGCGTTTTGTTGAAATTTGTAAAAAACAAAAAAACAGATCAGGCTGTAATAAGTTATCTGGAAAACGGAAATGAAAACGGTAAAAACTTTTTTACCTATAACGTTTACAAATACGAAAAAAATCCGATTAAAGGAATTACAGAATTTAAATATTCAGTAAAATATTTCTTTAAAACAAACGAAGAAATCGTAACGATTGCAAATACGGTTCGAGCCGAAAACGACAAATATATGACAATGCTGATATCTTCGCCTATTCCTCCTATTGTGGAAAAACAGCTTGCGCCGTAGTTAATTAAAACGGCATTCCGTACATGTTTTGCAATCCGTTCTGCATCATAAACATCTGCTGGCTGCTGTCGTAGTTTTGCGGGAATTGTTCAAAACTCATAGGTGCTGTTTTCATTTTCCCGTCAGAATTTTTCTTGATTTCATGAGGTTCACGCTGGGCAGCTTTTTCCTCTTTATTTCTCTGTAAAAATTTCGGAAGCGGCATTGCATAATCATCAGCGTTTTCCGAAGCTTCATCATGTTTGTAATTTGAATACATAAAACCGTTCAAATCCTGTCCGTAACCTTCCGGAGGCACATAGTTATTGGCGTTTCCCCGATGTTCCGTTTCTGCAATCGCTGCGGACGCCGCAAGTGTAATACATAAAATCAATGTTAAAACTTTTTTCAATTTCCAGTCCTCCGTCAGGTTATTTGAGGGCTTTGCCCGAATAATTATTAATAACATTATAACAAAAATTTTTTTGCAGGCAAGATTAATAATTCTAAAGAATTATTGCAAAGCTGCTAAAAGTCTGCTACAATATTAGCAGAAAGAAGGTTAGGTAATGATAAGTCCGGTAAGATTGTACACAAACAACTATTCCTCCGCACAAAATCAACAGCGGCAGGATATGATTAATCAAAGGTATAACGAAATTTATTCTCATGAACTTGCGCATCAAAGAGCAGGAGGAAGTCTTGCCGGCGGTATTGTTATTGAACGTGATGCCAACGGGATTCCAATCGGCGGGCATGTGCCTATAAAAATGCCTGCGCTCGATAAAAATAATCCCGACAAAACTATAAAAGATGCAAATACTGTAATTAGTTCTGCGATGGCACCGTCTGATCCTTCCGATCAGGATTACCGTGTTGCAAATCAGGCAAGAATGATTAAATTTCAAGCAGAAAATTATAAAAAAGAGCACCCGCAGGTCGGACAAAAATTGAATTTAGTCGGATAATTTATGAAAAAATTTTTAATTGTTTTTATAATACTTATTTTTGAGTGTTTGACATTTCCGCAGGCAGTTCCGGCAGAACCCGTTATGTTTAATGTACAGACACAGAAGGTTCATAAAATAACCTGTCCGCACGCTAAAAAATGCACCAAAAATTGTATAAAAATTGAGAGAAAAGATGCCTACGTTCAGGGTGGAAAACCCTGCAAAACCTGCGGCGGATAAAAAAAATTGAAAAAGGCGGACTGATTTATCAGTCCGCCGGAATTTTTATTTATGAGCTTTTTTATCAGCCTCTTTCATCGCTTTCTTTTCAGCTTCTTCGGCCTTTTTCTCCGCATGTTTTTCCTTCATTTCATCAACTTTTGCCTCTACTTTGTCTTTTACATGTTCGGCACCTTTTTTGACGTTTTCTTTGATATCATGCGCTTTATCTTTTATATCTTCTGCGGCGTGTTCCGCTTTTTCTTTTAAAGTTTCTTTGTTTTTATCATTCATTTTTTCGTCTTTCATTATTTTTTCTCCTAAAAATTATCTGATACACAATCGACAAATTGATTATAAATTATTTTAAAAAACTTTTAATTACTCAAATGTTTAATGTATCATTTGAATTGTAAGACGTTTTGATAATATATTATTGAAGTATTTTTGAGTTTAAAAAGGAGATTTATATGAAAGCGCTTGTATATAACAGAGATTTTGAAGGGAATATAAAACTTTGCGAAAGAAAAGAACCTCAAATAATCAATTCAAAAGATGCAATAGTAAAAGTTACGCTTTCAACGATATGCACGAGTGATTTGCATATCATAAAAGGTTTTGTGCCGGTAGCAAAAAACGATACTGTTCTGGGGCATGAATTTGTCGGAGAAATTGTAGCTGTCGGCGATGATGTAAAAAATCTTTCAATCGGGGACAGAGTATGCGCAAATTGTGAAACTTTCTGCGGAGAGTGTTATTTTTGTAAAAGAGGTTTTATAAACAACTGTGTTAACGGCGGCTGGGAGCTTGGCTGCAGGATTGACGGATGTCAGGCTGAGTATGTTAGAGTTCCGTATGCGGAAAACGGGTTAACAAAACTGCCGGAGGGTGTAAGTTATGAATCGGCATTGTTTGTGGGGGATATTTTGTCAAGCGGATATTTTGGCACTGAAATGTGCGAAATAAAAGATGGTGATACAATTGCCGTAATAGGAGCAGGCCCTGTCGGGTTGTGCGCCATGATGTGTGCAAAATATATGAAAGCCGGCAAAGTTATTGCAATTGATATTGATGAAACAAGACTAAAGATTGCATCAGATAAAGGGCTTGCGGATTTTGTATTCAATCCCCAAAATTGTGATATTGAAAATGAAGTTAAAAAACTGACTGAAAACCGTGGTGCGGACGGGGTAATTGAGTGCGCCGGTGTCAAAGAAACTTTTGAAATGAGCTGGAAAATCGCACGACCAAATGCAATTGTCGGGGTGGTTGCAATGTATGAAGAACCGCTTAGCTTGCCGCTTCCGGATATGTACGGTAAAAATCTTACATTTAAAACCGGCGGTGTTGATGCGATACACTGTCAAAAACTTGTGAAATTGATTGAAGAAAAGAAAATTTCAACCGATTTTTTGATTACGCAAAAGTTTAAACTTGAAAATATTATTGAGGCCTACCGATATTTTAACGACAAGCCGCAGGGTTGTTTAAAGATTGCAATAACACCGTAAAAATTTTAATATTTTTTGAAAGACGACCAAGGCAGAAATTTTAGATAATTCTCGGACGCCATAGAATAGAAGCAGTTGCATGACAGAAAAAACGGTCTTTTAAAGACCGTTTTTCTGTTAAATTTTTATCAAAAGAAATTTGCTGTCTTTGTTTGCAAGAACTTTGTGCTGTTCATCTTTTTTAAAGAGCAAAATTTCACCTTTTTCAACTTTAAATTTTTCTGCGTCAAAATGAAGTTCAATTTCGCCTTCCAGAACGTAAACAGCTGCATCACAAATTGATGTATGAGTGTCAATAATTTCTCCTTTTTTAATTGCAATTACGCTTAAACTTCCGTCCCCCTGTTCCATCAAAACTTTTTTGTCAAATTTTTCATCATCAAGATTTGCTATGTCTTTTGCTTTTAAAACATTGTAAAACATAAAATTCTCCTTATTTTCTATCCTTTTAAATTAAAAATTCCGGACAAAACATTTTCATCCCCCGGACGGTTAGAATTTAAGAAAATATTTTTAAAGAAAAAATATTGACTATTCTGATAGCTATTTTGTGCAAGGAAATTTCAAGGGAAAAATTTCATAGTAAAAGTATGAAAAAAATTTTATCAATATTTTTAATAATGTTATTGGGCTTGACGGCTTATGCAGAACCCTGCAGCACTCAGGAACAGGTGCTGGGATATGAACATATGTTCTGTGAAAAAGGAACACAAGAATCTAAAGTTGTGATTACAAATATGCGTAATATTCTCTGTAAAGGGAATGCTTTTAAAGTTGTTTATGACTGCAAATTTCAATCCGAATGTGCAAAAGCCGGCGATAAAATAAATTTTACCGTTCCTGAAAGTATTTATACTCAGGAAGGGACTCTTTTGATACCTGCCTGTTCAAAAGTTACAGGAACAATTATCAGAATTGAAAAGCAAAGACCGCCAAATAAAAATGCACGGGTATATTTTAATTTTGATTGTCTGATTTTTCCTGACGGCACATCTGTAGCAATGAGTGCAAGACCTGCGACAAAAAACGGAGAATTAAAAGAGAACGGATGGCATACTGCAGGCAAACTTGTCGGCAGCACACTCGGACTCGGGATAATCGGAGCCGGTGCTGCAACAGGTTTTGCGTTTATACCAAATCCGCACAGGTTCGGAACCGCTTATGCAATCGGGATTCCTGTCGGAACCGGCGTTGGTTTGCTTGCAGGACTTTTTACTCCGGGGCTTAAGTATCATGCAAAAGAGGGTGAAAGTTTGATAATTGTCTTGTGTGAAAATCTTGCGCTTGAGAAACAGTGCTCAAATTAAAATAACTTGTGAGAGGTTTTCTGCTAACAGTCAGAATGACGCATTATCATAATTTATTTCGGATTTTTCATCAGTTGCCTCAAGTTTAAAAATTACCGGCCGAAGTCCGTCGTTACAGCTGCAAATTGCAACCCCGGGGACTTTTATCCAGTCGCCAAAGTAGAAAAGTTCTTTCCCTGAACCATGCGCAAGTGCAAAAACATATTGATAAATCGCTTTCCAGGCTTCATCGCAAAATCCTTCCGGTTTTGCATAATCAGCATAAAAAATTTGTCCGGCTTTCATCATCGGGCATACAGTTAAACCGTCAATACCGTATTCTTTTGCAAGTTCCTCATCAAGTGTTGTTTTCAAAACGGTTATTTTAACCTTATTCATAATAAACTCTCCTTTTAAACATAATATCAAAAATTAACTTTCGTCAGATTTTTTTTCAAGAAATTTCGCACAGTAAAGTCCTGCCTCAAATAAAAGCCATGTCGGAACCCCGAGCATAAGCTGGCTTACAACATCGGGCGGTGTAAAAATTGCGGCAAGTATCAAAATTCCGACAATAATATAAGGCCGTGCTTTTTCTAATGTTGCAACTTTTATCAGTCCGAATTTTACACCCGCAAGAACAATCAGAGGAAATTGAAACATAAGTCCGAAAGCAAGCATCATAGCACCGGCAAGATTTATAAAGTTTGCAAGTCCCAGTGTCGGCTCAAGATTTGTGGTTGCAAATGCCAGTGAAAAATTCATTATTAACGGCAATATTAAAAATATGCAGAACAAATTGCCTGAAAGAAAAAGAATTGTTGCAAGAAAAATAGTTCTGTTAAAAAATTTTCTTTCATGTTCGTAAAGTGCAGGGAATACAAATATTTTGACCTGTGAAATTATATAGGGAAATGCAATCACAAATGAAAGAATTATTCCTGCCTTAAGCTGGATTATAAAAACCTCCATCGGCGAAAAATAGTGAAGTTTTGAAATGCCTTCAGGTATTGACGTTTTTATTAAAAAATTAATAAACTTCGGTGCAAGATAAAATCCGGCAGGCGACAAAAGAGCAACCGAGGCAATTGATTTAATCAGCATGCTTCTTAAGGCTTCCAGATGTTCAATAAAAGATTGTTCCTGCTGGTTATTGTCCGTCGGTTCCATTTTTTTTGACTTCTGCTTCTGCAGCTTTTTGAGCGTTTTCACTCAACTCCTGCGCTTCTTTTTTCAATGTTTCTTTTGCATTTTTAAATTCATAAGCGGCACGACCGAGAGCTTTTGCAAGTTCAGGAATTCTTTTTGAACCGAAAAGAAGTAATATTACAACAATAATTAAAAATATTTCAGTAAATCCGATTGACATAAATTCTCCTATCTTTTTTATTAAAGTTATGTTGGATTCTGCAATTTTATTATATCCGAGTTTGTTTGTTTATTGCAACTATTTCAATTGCATTAACAGGACAGATAATTTTGCAGGCGCCGCAGCCGATACAATTTTGCGGGTTGTAAACAGGCTTTTCTCCAAATTTATGAGAGATTGCACCTTTTGGACATATGTGTGCACAGAGTCCGCATTTGCTGCAAATATCATAATCAAATTTAACAAGTCCGATTCTGGTATTTTGTTTTTCCTCAAGTGTCATCTTTTTTATTGCACCTGTCGGGCAGACGTCCGAACAGTTTTTGCAGTCATACTGACATTTGCCGGAGGTATAATCAATATATACGGTTTCGTGTTCTTTGTCAGATTTTTTAAGAACTTTGCCTTTGCAATGTTCTACACATAGCCCGCAGTTTGTGCATTTTTGTAAAAATTCTTCCTGAGAGGATGCCCCTGGCGGGAGGATGTATCTGTTTTTAATATTTTCTATTATGATTTTTGCAATATCTTTGCCTTTTGCAAAAATTCCGATTGCTGCAGCCGCAATTATACCTGTTGTTATAAACGTTCTTCTTGAAGGTTTGAATTCTATATTTTCTTTTTTATGTCCGTAAATAATTCCGTTTGCGGGACATTTTGCAACGCATCTCATACAGCGGATACATCTTTCGTTGTCAAGAGTCTTTTCTTTAGAATTTACAGCACCCGTCGGGCATTCTTTTTCGCACTGTCCGCAGCTTACACAGACTTCATCGGATATGTAAAGCTTTTTATATCCGAATTTTGCACAAAGCCCTAGAGCTGTTCCGACAGGGCAGATTGTTGTACAAAAAATTCTGTTTTTCCACAAAACAAGAGCGAGCAAAATTATAAACGGAATAAAAACAGTTACCGAAACATTTTTTATATTAAGAAATCCGCTCAAAATGTTTCCGAAGTTTGAATACGGTTCAAGAAACCTTAAGACGGCCGGAATTTTCAAAATTAAAAACGCAATTACAATTGTAAAAATTGTATATCTTATATAATAAAAGTTTTTGGTTTTCCCGCTTTTTCTGTTAAAAATTCCGCCGATAATATCCTGCAGAATTCCAAAAGGGCAGACGGTGGAACAATAAAAACGTCCGAATAAAAATGCTATTGCAAAATGCAGCAATACAACAATAAGTGTTATGATTGAAAAATCCGAAATCCATTTGGCAACGGCAGGGCCGGGATTAAGTTCCATAATCGCCGTAAAGGGTTTGTAATCCGGCAAAAATGCAAGAATTGAAAGTATAAAAATAAGAGCGGCAAAAAATATTCTGATAATGTATGCTTTTTTATTACCACGGAATTTTTTAAACATTATGCCTGCTTAACTTTTTTGTATTCATTGTGAACTTTTTCCAGAAGAGTCGGAATGTCAAGCTGTTGAGGACATTTTGATTTACACAGACCGCATTTTATACATTTGTCTGCACGTTCGGACTCTTTTAATGCTTCGTAATGACTAATAAAGCTTGTTTTTTTATTTTCTCTGTTGTCATACATATATTGGTTGTATATTGAAAATATTCCGGCAATATTGACGCCTACAGGGCATTCACAATAACGGCATGATGTACAGCCGATTGCAAGTTTTTTCAAATGTGCCGCAATCGCATTTGTATAAACTTCATCTTCTTCTTTTGAAAGCGGGGTTAAGTTTGTAAATGTTTTAATATTATCTTCAAGATGTTCGGGTTCTGTCATTCCGCTAAGCATTGTCAAAATGCCTTCTTTACCGGCGAGCCATCTGAAAGCCCAGGATGCTGTGCTTGCATTCGGGTTATATGTTTTCAAAATTTTTGTTGCTTCATCATTAAGATTTGCAAGAGCGCTTCCTCGAAGCGGTTCCATTATTACAATCGGAAGGTTTGCTTTTCGTGCGACGTTATATTGTTCCTCCCCACGGCAAGCTTTCCAGTCAAGTCTGTTCAATTGAAGCTGTACAAAATCCCAGCCTTTATGAAAATCAATTATTTCCTGCAAAAGTTCCGGGGTGTCATGGTGTGAAAATCCTAAATATCTGATTTTGCCTTCCGCTCTCATCTTTTCAAGAAATGGGATTACATTATATTTTTTTGTACTTTCCCAGTTCATTTTGTTTAAACAGTGGACAAGATAGAAGTCAAAGTATCCTGTTTTGCATCTTTTTAATTGCTCGTTAAAAATTTTCTCTACCTCGTCTTCTTTTTCAAGCATCATAACCGGCATTTTTGTTGTCAAATTATATGAACTTCTTTCATATTTCTTTAATGCTCTGCCCATTGCGGCCTCACTGCCGCCACCCATGTACATGTATGCAGTGTCAAAATAATTTATGCCGGCAGTCAATGCCCGTTCAACCATTTTTTGGTTCAATGCCTCATCAATTGCACCGTTTTCTAAAGTCGGAAGCCGCATGCAGCCGAATCCGAGTTTTGAAATTTCTAAATCTTTGAATTTTGTTGTGGAAATACCGTTTATAACTTCGGGTGTTACTGTTTTAAAGGTGCATCCGCTCAACAATACCGCACCGCCCGTAAATAATAAAGAATTCTTGATAAATTCACGTCTGTTCATGTCTTCGCCGTTATTTTTACAATTTCCCCTCTCTTAATTTTATAATAATACTTATAGTCCCTTTTAAGTCAAGTTTTTATTTTAATTTAATCTTGACAGGTTGTTTCATTTTGAGGATAAAATTTAAAAGGATATGATGTTATGGATTATCAGTCCCGTTTAAACATTACATATAAACCTCAAACTTTCAGAGGAAGTTTTTATAACGCAACCGCATTTATCCAATCCCATACTTTGTTGAATCGGGGATTGACCAATATCGGCGGCTGTGCAATCCCGCATGCAATTATGTCCAATACAAAAGAGGAAGCTCTCGAACGTATAGGAATGTCAGCATTGACAGTTTCTTTTGCTTTTATTATGCCTTTATTTCTGCTACCGAAATATAACAGGTATTTCCTTTCAAAAAACGGAATAGTTAAAAATTTTCAAAATAATGAAAAGAAAATTATTCAGGTATCAAAA
This sequence comes from Candidatus Gastranaerophilales bacterium, assembly GCA_944322785.1. Taxonomy (GTDB): domain Bacteria; phylum Cyanobacteriota; class Vampirovibrionia; order Gastranaerophilales; family Gastranaerophilaceae; genus Scatenecus. Next base: position 276,751 of record CALUPW010000001.1, read on the forward strand.
GAATATTTAACAGGAGATGCTGTTAAAATGATTGACGGAATAAAAAAGTCCGCAAAACAGTTTAATGCGGAAAAGGATTTTGAAAATATTTTATCACGTTTTAAAGGGCGGGAAGAAGAACTTCGTAAAAAACTTTTAAAAGCCCATGAAGGAATTTTGCGTTCGGATTTTATGTCGACCGGACTTCTTATGGGAAGTATTCCGTGGATTGCGACAGAAATTACAGAATTGAAAACCGGTCGTAAAGGTTTTTCCGCAACTTTTGATATGTTGGAAGAAAAAAACGTTCCAAAACAGGGAAATCATAAAGATAAACTTAACAGGATTATCGGGACACTTTTATTTGCCTTAATTCCGGGAGTTATAATTTCAAAAGTGGTGACTTCTGGTTTGAACGGTAAAAGTTTAAATTTTATCAAGAAAAATGCAGAAAATTTTAACTATACATCGGGCGTCAGTATGTCCAAAACCGTTAATGCATTAAAGTGGGCATTTACAGGGTTCCTTGCCAAATTGCCGTCATCACGTGACAAATATGAACTTCGGGACAGAGCAGCACGAGAGGGCGGAACTTTTATTATGTTTTTCGGCGGTGATTTTTTAATCAACAATACTTTAGGGCGTTTGTCCGACAGATATCTCGGGACAAAAATTATGAAAACTGATGGGGATAAAAATGCAGGATTTTTCAAAAAATTCACCTATCCAATCAGAAATTTCCGCAAAATTGACGGCATGAAAAATGTTTCGACGGATGTGATAAAAAAAACAAAAAATATCGGTGCATTTTTATACTGGGTTTCATTAATAAGCAACATGGCTATTTTAGGGTTTACCCTGCCCCATTTTTTAAATAAAATGTTGAAAAATTCTATTGAAAAAGATAAATTAAAAAATCATCTGCCGATTAAAAATCAAATCAGTTTCGAAGGATGGATAAACAAAAAACGGTCTTTATAAAGACCGTTTTTTATATATCTGGTTTTGCATTGAAATTCTGTTTAAAATGCAGGCGGAACCTATTTAAGAGTTTTAGAGAGCCACTCTGTTATTTGTTCATCTGTTTTATTGTCGCCTCTTTCATAAACTTCAAAACCCTCAAGAACTTTTGCCTCAGGAGCCAGTTTTGCCATATCGGTGAATGTTGATGATGCACCGCCGCCTCCGTGTGTACAGAACGGAATTATAGTTTTGCCGCCGGTATTGTTTTCTTTAAGAAAAGTCTTGACCGGAGATGCCATTGTGTACCACCAGACAGGTGTTCCAAGAATTATAACATCATACTTTTCAATACCGGAAACTTTTTCCTTAAGCTCCGGATAAAAGTCAGCCTGTTTTTCTTTTTTTGCCTGTTCAACTACCGTATTGTAATTTTGCGGGTATGGTGTTGAAGGTTCAATTTTAAATAAATCTCCGCCCGTTTTCGCCTGAATTTTCTTTGCAATAAATTCGGTATTGCCTGAATGTGAAAAATAGGCAATTAAAATGTTTTTATCACTCATAACAGCTCCTTCCTTTTGTGAAGATTGTGCAAATGTGTAAGTCAACCATCCTGCCGCTGCCAGAATTATAACAGCAGGGATAATAAAAAACAGTTTATTAAATTTTTTCATTTTCCAACCTCGTTAGTTTTTGTTAAATTCTCATTATTAAATTTGGCGAGATAATGATTGTGTAAAAAATATTTATTATTATAACACTGGGTACGGGTAATTCGTCAACCCCTGATTTATTGAAAATTATACAGCAGAGCTTTTTGCGGGAATAAAAAATGAGGCGGTATCGACTCCTTCAAGTTCAAGAAGTTTGATTTTGGTATCAATACCGCCTGCGTATCCGGTCAAATTGCCGTTGGCACCTATTACTCTGTGACAGGGAATTATAATTGAAATCGGATTGTGTCCGACAGCGCCTCCGACAGCCTGCGGTGAAATTTTTTGTATATTTCTTTTTCGGGCGAGAATGTTCGCAATCTCACCATAGGTAGTTACTTCACCGTATGGTATATGGCATAAAATTTCCCATACGGATTTTCTAAAATCACTGCCTTCGGGTTTTAGGGGAAGTTCTGAAATAAGTGGTTTCTCTTTTGCAAAATACCTGTCAAGCCAGTCTTTTGTATTTTTAAAAACAGGAAGATTATCTTGAATTGCCGGTGATTTTGAAATCGTTGATCCGAAATATTTTTGTCCTTCAAGCCATACTCCCGTAATATTTTCACCATCGCTTGCAAGTGTTGTTTGGCCTAACTGTGTTTTATATTTTGTGATAAACATAATTTTCTCCATTTTATTATAATAGCACTTCAAAAAATAAAAATGTCATCAATAAATTAGAGTAAGGTAAGATATTTTAAATTAATTAAAATTTAAAATTCTGTCTTACTCTTTTTTTATAACAATAATCCGGAAAGGCGGTGAGATTTATGGAAAAATAATAAAAATATAATAAAAACCTTTGTTTTTGGAGATATTTTTAAACTTGAATATTGACGGCATTAAGAAGTAAATGGTAAAATAGACAGGTGGTTAAAATAGGGAAATGCGTCAGATGAAAAGACTCCTGATCTTGGTTATAACAATAATGATTTTAGCGCAAACGGCATTAGCATTCGGCACATACCGTACGCTTGATTTTTCAAACGGAGAATCAGAGAAACAGGCAGGCAAAATTCTATATGAATATGTATTGAAAGAATTAAATAAAACGCCGGAAGAAGCAAAAGATTTTGCACGAATAGAACCTGAAACAGTAAAAGCCTTTGAAGTTGACCTGAATGATGACGGAGAAAAAGAGATTGTAGGTATTGTGTATTCAACATTTTACCTTGGAACTGCCGGATATTCCTTGTTTATTTTACAAAAACAACAGAGCGGGTATAAAGATATATCCATTTTAGTGTTTGAGCCGCAGAAAAAGGTCTATATTTTGAAAAACAAAACAAACGGATATCATTATATAAAGCTTTCAGGCTCAAACCACAATTGTGTACAATATGTGGCAAAGTATAAAGATGGTATGTACCAGTGGTCATACAAACAATAAGTTTAAATAATAAACATTGTCATTGAGTAGAAATATAGATAGCATAAGCAAACGGGTATCGCGGACAGTACCTGAATTTTGCAATGAAAACAAGAAAGGGAACATTTTATGGGAAAAACACTAGACGATTTTTTTGAAGCACTTGGACAAAGAGAATCAAGCGGAAACTATAAAGCTGTGAATTCGGTTGGATTTATTGGAAAATACCAGATGGGTGAAGCAGCCATGGTTGATGCAGGTTATTATAAACCGAAACCAAATGGTAATTATAATAACAAATGGGATGGACAATTTACAGGAAAAGATGGTGTTTATAGTGTCGAAGATTTTTTAAGTAGCCCTCAAGCTCAGGAACATGCACAACGCATATATAAACAACGTCAATGGGGATATATAAAACCTTATGCATTAACATATGATGGAAAAATAATAAATGGCATTCAAATCACTCAATCAGGCATGTTAGCTGCAGCTCATTTACTTGGACAGGAAAACTTGAAAAAATATCTTCAAAGTAACGGGAAGTATATTCCTAAGGATGGTTATGGAACAAGTATAGAAGAATATTTAAAGAAATTTGGCGGGTATGATGTATCTGAAATAACAGGGCTAAAAAGTGACAGCACCGTTCATGTACAGCCACAAACAGCCAAACCTGTAACTCCTACTCAGCCTTCACAGTTATTTAAAGTTGGAATTGAGATGAATGTAGACCAAAACGGCAACCACATCTTCACCCCTCAGGAAATAGGCGAAATGACACCTGATGAATTTTACAAGAACCTTCCGATTATAGAACAGCAATTAAAAGATGGTTTAATAAAACCTCAAAAACAAGAAGTAGACTATTCCGGCTACCTAAATCCCGCAACGGGCGACGGCAAAATCTTTTCACGAGAAGCAATTTCTCAAATGACGGGCGATGAATACACCAACAATGAATCAGCAATAATGGCGCAGTTAAAGAGTATCGGAATACCTTATGAATCAGACCTGGAACTTGCAAGTATGCGAGGCGGGCTTGTTTACGTAAGACCTTATACACGTAGCGACGGCACAGAAGTCCGGGGTTACTGGCGCTCTGCACAATCAGTATAAAATTAAGCAGGCGGTCGAACAGGCTTGCAATCCGCATCTTGGATTTTCTCCACGCTTGAATAGTTTCGCCTTTAAGCCTGACGGTTAAGCCGGCTCATATTCTCGCTTTCTGACTAACTCGCTTGCGCTAATATCGTTCGTCTGCAAATCCGCTCGAACGCAATGTGCGTCCTCATCGCTATCCATAACAAATAAGACAGGATAGGTTATTACCATCCTGTCTTATTTACCACAGAATTTACGAGTTCAGAACTTGGTTATTAGAAAATGTGGCATAAATTTGAATACTTTTGAACTATAATGAATTAGTAATTATGGAGTACCATTAATGAAAGCATATATTGTTTTGCCTATTTATAATGTTTCAGTTGATAGCGATGTCCTTAATACCGAACTTCTTGATGGTTATAAAATAATTTCTAACAAAATATTTTTTGAAGAGTACAAGTCTAAAGTAATAACTAATGAACATACTGCTTTTGTTCGTTGGCTTGAAGAAGATATTGAAATTCCTAAGGCAGGTATGATGGTAACACGTCCATTGGCTCAATATCTGATTATCAAAGAATATGAAATAGAACATGATTATGACAATACGGTCTTCACCAATTTTCAGAATTTAGAAAGAGGATTATTGAATCATTTGTTATTAGCATTAAGATTAACTCAAAAGGGAAGATGTCAAGTTAATCGTTGTTATCAATTTACAGCAAATACCCAAGGGACTATCGCCATTGATTTTTCAACGAATCTTGAATGTATGTATGGTTGGTTATCCACAGATGAAGCACTATATGAGGATATTTATGAATTTACCTCTGAAACCATCAAAAAATTAAAAGAAACTTGCCTTATAGTTCGTCCTTATTCTACTGAAGCTATTGTTCCTATTGGTTATTTTATGCAGTACTACAATACTACAAGCACTTACGACAGAATTGTAAAATTAGCCATTGTGCTTGAAAGTTCTGTGCTTGCAGGTCTTGAACAGGAGTTAAACTATAGATTAAAATTAAGAGCTTCAGCCTTCCTGAAACACGATTGCAGAAAAATGTTAGATATTCTTTATCAGTTGAGAAGTTGCATTGTTCATAATGGATATATTAAAAAAGATTGTTTTGATACGTTAAAGAAATTTCTAAAGGATAAAGATTGTTCTGATACTAAAGCTCTTTTTGTGTTTATAAAGGATTATATAGAACCTTTGGTGAGAGAAATCTTATATAAAGCTTTTGAAGAATTTGCACGGCATGAAAAAGTAAACAATTTTAATCAACTTTTTTCTAACGTTGACAATAAAATATTTGAGTATTTGATTAATTAGCATAAAGTGGGATTCCTACTAAATTGACGAGTTTAGAACCTGGCTACTTGAGAATGAGGCATAATGTTTCTTATTAAGCAGCTAATATAAAAGAAATATTCATATTTTTGTTTATTTTATGGTATGCTAACGACATGAATGAGATTGTTATAAATTCAATTAATTCAAAATGCTATCAGCCTAATATTGTAATTGCCATATTTCTTATCTTATATAAATCAGCAGAGATAATTTTTTATAAGAAACATTTAGAAAATTCAGAGGCTGAATTTACGGATTTTATTGATAAACTTATTAATTCAGTAAAAGTAAACAAATACTTTAGTTATTCTGGAGATAAAGAATATTTGCATATAATATCAAAAAAAGAAAATGATATTAGTATTACTTTATATATTGATAAGAATAAGTACCATGACTTAAACTATGAAAAAATAAGTTATATACAACAGTTTTCACTTTATTTTAAAAAATATCTAAGTTTATTAAAAACAGATGACCTTCATGATGAAATAAGAAACATGCCATCTTGGGAAACATTATCAACTAATTTTATAAATTCTATTGATAAAAGTTGCAATCCAAAAGATTATAAAATATTTGGGTTTGAACATATACAGGCAATAGCTTACTATATGGTTAATAATGCTTTAAAAGTTAAAAAAATTGAAATAGCCCCCAACCCCCATAATAATAGTAACTTCTTGGAAGATGTTTCATGGAATATAAAAATAACACTTTCTTTAAAAATGTTTTTTAAATATTTCAATTATAACAATTCAAAATCATTAACCATAGAACAAGTAACTCCCCAAAGATATTCCCTAAAAGAACAAATAATAATTAATTTAGTACATGAATATATGAGAGAAGATGGCTGTAAAATACCTCTTGAAGATATACTAGAAAAAATAAATCCAGACTGGGATGAAAATACAAAAATATACAAAAATTATAAAAAATATGTAAGTAATCTTGTATCGAGATTAAATAAAAAATATCTGCATAATATGGGGCATAAGCTAATTCAAGGCAAGGATTCTCAAGGTTATTTCATTGCTTATAATTATAATGAGGAAATTGAGGAAATCTAAGGAATACGGTATGCTATATTTGTTTCATAATCAGAAAACAAAATAGCAAATAACGGGTATCCTTTTGCTACTATTCTGATTCGACATACAAAAAACGTAAAAGTTTCAAAACACATGCAATACGTTAGTTTATTGAGTGAAAAGTGCTTTTACACAGGCTCTCGAGAAAGAAGCAACCGCTAAACAATGCTATCCATTAGCTTTTTAGATGGTTATTTTGTAATGAAAAAATCACAATAAAGGTAAAACAGTGAAAGTAGTAAAAACCCACAACTTCATAGAGATTACAAAGAAAGAATTTCAGCAATATCAGCCTGAACCGATTACAGATACACAGGCTATTGAAATTCAAAATAATCTCTTTGGTGTTGTGGAGCTTCTGCTTAAATGGAGTACATAGTAAATAAATTCGATGAGAGACCACACTAGTCTATATAATAGATGCACTCTACTACATTCACATACAGTTTCAACCAATACACCCATAAAAACACAATGGATTATATTCTTAAGTAAGAAAGGACAACAGAAGATGCGACCGCTAATAAAAGAAGATAAGAGTAATGTAAAGCAATTATCATACTGTGTAAGTATTAAACGCTTGGAGACACTTATAACAGATTACTGTAATGAGAATACTATTGACAGTGAACCTTTAGTTGAAGCATTACATAACAGTATTGAGAACATGTATAGTGATAAGTACCCGAACACTCTTATAGTCAATGAGAGACTATTAAATATACTTGAAAACAATCTGAATGAGATTGCTAAAGGATTAAAGTATAAGGTAACAGATGAAGAACAGCAGGAGAACTTTTACTGGTTTTTACTACAACATATATTAAGAGAAGTAGGGAGGTTTAAACACCATCAACTAAAAGAAACAGTCTGGAAACTGCTTAAGGTTAGACCCTATAAACATGTAGAGGGTAAATATGAAGTTGATGATGATAAGTCTGTAGATGCACCTAGTAATATACTATTTAACTTTAATACGGATGCTTATCTGAGACATAATCTTGAAGAAACATTTGTTGAAGCCATTTCTTATTGTTATGCTATTGCTCACTTTATCTTGCTAAATATCGTATTCAGCAGTGTAGAACCAGTATTAAGAAAAAATGATGTAATTGAATTTATACAGAATTTTTTCTTGAGTGTAGGATTACCAATGACAGAGCTGGGTATTGAATGTAATTACACGTTAAATGGATTTTATTTTAGTGAGTTATATGCTGAATTATTACAACTAACAACAGACAAAAAGAACCTGTTGATTACAACTGATGTAAATACTCCGAGTATAACATTCACCTACAGAAATGACAGTGTAAACTTTAATATTCCTGATTTTTATTATGATGAAGCTGTAACACCTACGCAAAGAGAGTATCAGAAGAGAACTGACAACAATGGTAAACATCCCATTTCTCTAAAAATATATGGCAGTGGTCGGAGTATGACAATATATCTGTCTGTGTATGGGGTTGGTAACTTAATGAACCTTATACCTGAAGGCTTTTCGGAATATGCTCATGCTCTGCTATATGCTGAACATAAATTATTTACCATTGCTGCAAAAGGCTTTTTTAAAATAATCAGACATACAGAAGAATTCAAGACGGAGTTTAGGTCGATAGAGCCTGACTATACAACAAGAGTGATTGCTTTCCTTATGGGTAAAACTAATAGTATACAGAAAAGTATTATTATAAGCGAGTTATACAACCTTGATGATACTGAAATATCTGAAATACTTAATAATAATTTTAATAGAAATGCAACTAAACAAAAGGCTGAAATTCGGGCATTAATCACTGATACAAGAAATTATGTAAAGGAACATCCTGCAAAATCGAGATTATTAACCTTGTATAAATACTGGGATTGGGCAGATTCAGTGAGAGTATCAGAAGGTAAAGTATTATGACTAATAAACCTGTTGTTACTGCAAAATCTCTGCTCTGTACCAAGGTGGATAAATTACGCTTTTGTTGTGATAGGTTAAACATAGACCTTACCACTCTTGAAGATATTGAAGCCTCGGCAAAGGAACAATTTTATGGAGCTTTAAAGTTTACCAAAGGTAAGTTTTCATTCATCGAAATAACACCTACAAGACTGAAAAGGGAAAATGAACAGCAACATAATCTTCAAAGACCATGTCAATTACTGTTTAGTGAAGCACTGAATAATACATTCTTATTAGAAACAGATGTTCAAAATCGTTTCTGGTGCAGCAATATTCATATCGCAATTGATGTTGTTGTGCCAAGACCGATTCAGAATTATATACATTTTTTAGGCGGTTTAAAATACAGGTTCCTAGTACCCAATACGCATTCAACAAGCCTTAATAATAAAAGTTTATACCTTGCACCTGCAAAAATCAAGAAAAGTGCAAAGAATTACACAGAAAGACACCTAATAAAGTTCTATGATAAAAGCCAGGAGTATATTGACAAACATAACACATCTATTGTTCATCTAAATGAGTCACTGAGTGAGGATGAAATTAATATACTGGGTGAAGCCTATAACAGAAATGAACATACTGTTGACCTCAGCAGAATAAACCTTTTACGGATTGAGGTTGAATTAAAAGGAGCAAAATTTTTAGAATCTCTTGCAAACCATTTCGAGGGAAACAGGTTTAATAACAGGCTGACATACAATAGAATAATACAGACACTTGATAGAAACACATTTAAAAATATTATTGAGAATTATCTTATTGAGCACTTGAATAAGTACATATTTAGTCAGTTTACTGAAAATGTAACAGAGAATACTTCTGATTCTTATACAAAATTTGCTGCTGAATTTCTGACAAACTCAGGCAATATATATAAGTACAAAAATACTTTCAAAGAATTTTTACATATAGACAAGAATCTGGAGAGAAATTTTAGTAACCTTGTAACTAAAAGCAAACAATACGTAAGTCAAAATGCTTTGTTTAATGAGTTGAGAGAGGCAATAGAATCCAGTCTGGAGTTCAATCGCTCATTATCAGAAGCACTCAATACAGAACCGGTACATGGTAACGAGTTACAGTATAATAACATCACCGGCATGAGAAAGGAAAAATGGTCGAATTTCTGCACAATGCTTAACGATGTTATAAGTCTCTGCAGGGCATACTGTAACAGTTTAAAGCAGATTCTGCTGATATACCCTGTACCAATCTGGGACGACAGTTGATACTCAGACCTCAATAATAGAGGTCGCTTGTATAAAGAATTTTAATTCTTTACATTCTTTTTTGCACCGGCAGTTGGAGTATGGTGCAGAAAGGAAGAGTTGGAATGAAAAATTTAGTAGAACCAATTAAAAACAAAAAGGATATTGAGGCAGTAGAAAAGTTTCTGGAGTTACACAGCAAACGTAATCGGCTTATCTTTGCTTTTGGAATTAATACAGGGTTAAGAGTATCGGATATATTAGGTTTGAACGTTGAGGATGTGAAGGACAAAAATTATGTTGAAATACGAGAAAAGAAAACTGGTAAGTATAAGAGATTTCCGTTAAATTCAAAATTAAAGGCTCTGATTAAAGATTACCTGAAAGAACGGGAAAATTTGTATGTTATTGGAGATGAAACTCCTTTGTTTGTCGGAAAGAAACATCACAGGCTGCACAGGTCGCAGGTGTACAGATTTTTAAATGAAGCGTGCGAACAACTGGGGATTTCCGCTAATATAGGGACTCATTCAATGAGGAAGAGTTTTGGCTACCATTTTTATAAAAAGTTCAATGACGTTGCTCTGTTACAAAAAATTCTAAACCATTCATCACCGGCAATTACTTTGAGGTACATCGGTATCGCTCAGGATGAAATAGATAACTCATACTATAACTTTGAACTCTAATGCACCAAAAATATATGCACCCTAATATTTAAACGAGTGCATATACTACCACAGTTTAATAGTAGTTTGAAAAGACAATTATGTCAATGGTGCATAAAATTAATGTTAAATAATATGACTGTTAAATTAAATTAATAATTTTTAAATATTTTCCAAAGGTATAGTCCGAGATAAATATTTGGGTGCATAAAATTAAGGAATTTTATGGCACCGGTATTGGAAAAAGAAGTTCAGGTCAAAAGTGCGGAAAGGGTTAGAAATCACGGGGAAGTTTTAACTGCAAGGCGAGAAGTTGAAGCAATGCTTGACCTTGTCAAGAACGAATCTGAAAGAATCGACAGTCGGTTTTTAGAGCCTGCCTGCGGAACAGGCAACTTTCTTACAGCAATACTGGAAAGGAAACTTAAAACTGTTGCAGACAGATACAGGACAAAAGAAGCTGACTTTGAAATCCAGATGCTTTCCGCACTCGGGAGTATTTATGGAATTGACCTGTTAGAGGATAATATCAAAGAATCACAGGAGCGGATGTTTGAGATTGCCTGTGATTGTTATAAAAAATCTCTGAAAAAACTTCCCGATGAAACTTTTCAAAACATAATGAAATTTGTTCTCTCTAAAAATATTTTGCAGGGAGACAGCCTTAATGGGATTGATAAAATTATTTTCACCCAGTGGACGCTTATAGGGTACCAGATTAAACGTGAAGAGTATTCTTTTGCCCAAATGAATCAACAGGCAGAGATTATGAATACTCCGCTTTTTGCGGCTTTGCAAAATGAAAAGGGAGAGGATGTATTTATTCCACAGCCTGTAAAAACGTATCCGGCGGTGTTCTATAGAAATTTACTGGAGGGCTGCTGATGAGTTTTCTGCAAGAGTTACATAAGCCTGATATTTTGGATTGTATTTCTCATTTATCTTCTGACGAAGTTTTTACACCACCTAGAGTGGTTAATGAAATGCTTGATACTCTTCCGCAGGAGTTATTCAAAAGCCCTGATACAAAGTTTTTGGACCCTTGCAGTAAATCGGGTGTTTTTTTAAGAGAAATTGCAAAAAGGTTAATTGATGGTCTTGCTGATAAAATCCCTGATTTAGAAAAGAGATTAGACCACATATTTAAAAATCAGCTTTTCGGATTGGCTATAACAGAATTGACAGCATTACTTTCAAGACGGTCGGTTTACTGTTCAAAAGATGCAAGCGGAGAATATTCCGTTGTACATTTTGACAATCCGGAAGGGAATATTGAATATAACAGAACCTATCATATATGGTTCAAAGATAAGTGTATGATGTGCGGAGCTTCAAAATCCGAGTATGACAGAGGGGAGGAGCTCGAAACACACGCCTACTCCTTTATTCATACCGACGAGCAGAGAAACTCCGCCTTGTTTAAGAGGTTAAAGGAGATGAAATTTGATGTCATAATCGGCAATCCGCCGTATCAGTTGAGTACGGGAGGGAGTGTTGAGGCTCAATCCCTACCGTTATACCAAAAATTTGTAGAACAGGCAAAGAAATTAAACCCAAGATATATTACTATGATTATACCGTCAAGATGGATGAATGGAGGTTTTGGATTAGACAATTTTAGAAATGACATGCTGAATGATAAAAGAATTAGAAAACTTCATGATTTTTTTGACGCAAATGAATGTTTTCAAGGAATATCATTGCCTGGAGGTGTATGTTACTTCTTATGGGATAGAGATAATCAAGGCATATGCGAAATTCACACACATAAAGATAATAAAGAAATAGTTGTTTCTAATAGATATTTATTAGAAGAAGGGCTAACATCTTTTATAAGATTTAGTGAAGCATTAAGTATTTTAAAAAAAGTAAAAAAATATCAAGAGCCTTCTTTTTCAGATATTGTAAGTCCAAGAGACCCCTTTGGACTCAATTATTATGAAAATGGTAGTGAAAGAATGTTTAAGCTATTTCATAAAGAAAGACAAGAGGGGGACTGTGAAATTTATTACAATGGTTGGCAACGTGAGGGTATCTGTTTTGCAAATAGAAGTAAAGTAACTACTCGATTAGATGCAATTGATTTATATAAAGTTTTTATATCTAAGGCAAATGGAGCTGCAAGTAATAAAATTCCATATAGCGTTTTATCAAAGCCTTTTATCGGTAAACCTAATACCATTTGTAACATGACTTATTTAATGATTGGACCATTTGAAAATAATATTGAAGCCGAAAATGTTCAAAAGTACATATGTACAAAATTTTGTCGATTTTTAGTAAGTCTAATGAAAAACACTCAAAATGCGCTTAAAAAAGTATATGAGTTAGTTCCCATGCAAGATTTCAACGAAGAATGGACGGATGAAAAACTTTATAAAAAATACGGGCTAACTCAGGAAGAAATTGATTTTATTGAGTCTATGATTAGACCAATGGAGTAATAAAATACGTCACCCTGAATTTAGTTCAGGGGCTATTATTTACAAAGATTCTGAAACAAGTTCAGAATGACAACAAAATATAAGGAAAATTTATGGCAGACATTCTTAACAGCAACAAAATTCCTCGAATATACGCATACACCGAACCGCAGTTTAAAAATACTCCGTGGAAAAACAAACGCAGAGGCAGCGGCTTAATTAAAGTCGGGTTCACAACAAAATCCGCTCATGAAAGAATATCTGAACAGTTCGGAACAAACAAACCCATTGACAACCCTTATGAAATACTACTGGATGAAGTTGCTATAAGAAATGACGGAACATATTTTACTGATTTTGATGTCCATAAAGTTCTCGAAAAAGCGGGATATTACAGATTCCCTAGCTCTGAATGGTTTGAATGCACCTTAGATGAAGTTAAAGAAGCTATCTTTGCAGTTAAGAACCATAAAACAGATATAACCAAACGTATTGCCACTTTTAAAATGCGTCCTGAGCAGGAACGTGCAGTTAAGATTACAAGCGAATATTTCCGAAAATACCCTTACGAAAAAGAAGGCAAAACTCCGCACTTTTTGTGGAATGCTAAAATGCGTTTTGGTAAAACTTTTACTTCATACCAGTTAGCTAAAGAAATGGGCTGGAAAAGAGTTTTAGTTCTTACTTTTAAACCCGCTGTTCAAAACTCTTGGGAAGATGATTTGAAATCTCATGTTGATTTTAAAGACTGGCAGTTTATTTCAAGAGACGGCTTACAATATAAGGATATTAATCGACATAAACCTTTTGTATGGTTTGCAAGTTTTCAAGATGTACTAGGCAAAACCGAAGCTGGCGGTATTAAACCGAGAAATGAAGTTATTCACCAAATTCCTTGGGATTGTATAATTTTAGATGAATATCATTTTGGTGCTTGGAGAGAGTCGGCAAAAGATTTATATGACGCTGAAGACAAAAAAGAACAGGCAAAACAAGACGGCGAAGGTTTAGACTATTACAGTGAAGAACAAATGCCTTTGACAACAGATGCGTATTTATATCTTTCAGGGACACCGTTCAGAGCCTTAAATAACGGAGAATTTTTAGAAGACCAGATTTTCAACTGGACATATACAGATGAACAACGTGAAAAAAAACTCTGGAATGAACAAGACGAAATCAATCCTTATGCTGAGCTTCCTAAAATGGTTATGATGACATATAAAATGCCTGATGAGATTAAGCAGATTGCGCTGAATGGAGAATTTGACGAGTTTAGTTTGAATGAGTTTTTCTCTGCCTCTGACGCAAACGGAGATTGCAAATTCAAATATGAAAGGGAAGTTGTAAACTGGTTGAATTTAATCAGAGGGCAGTATAAACCAACAGCAATAGATGAACTTAAGGTTGGTAAAAAACCTCCAATGCCATATTCGGATATAAGACTTTTAAATGCCTTAAACCATACATTCTGGTTTTTGCCCTCTGTGGCAAGCTGCAAAGCTATGGGTAACCTTCTCAAAAATCATCCATTTTATAAGGAATACAAAATTATTGTTTGTGCCGGAGCTGAAGCCGGCATGGGAGTTGATGCATTAAAACCTGTAAGAGAAGCAATTAAGGATGGTTTTTCGACAAAAACAATAACATTATCCTGCGGAAAACTTACAACAGGTGTAACAGTGCCGGAATGGGGCGGAATATTTATGCTAAGGGATACATCAAGCCCTGAAACATACTTCCAATCAGCCTTCAGAGTTCAATCACCTTGGACAGTCAAAAATCCTGATGGACTAAACCCTAACGAAAAAGCAATAATAAAAGAAACCTGTTATGTATTTGATTTTGCACCTGACAGAGCATTGAAGCAGATTGCAGATTATAGTGCCAGATTGAACTTTAACACGAAAGAAACACCTGAACAAAAGGTAGAAGAATTTATAAGTTTCTTGCCCGTACTCTGCTATGACGGTTCACACATGGATATAATAAACGCTAATGAGCTTCTTGACCTCGTTGTTGCAGGAACAGGTTCTTCAATGCTTGCACGAAGATGGGAAAGTGCATTGCTAGTTAATGTTGATAATCCGACTTTAACAAAGTTATTGGAAAATGAAAAAGCAATGGAAGCCTTATCACGTATTGAAGGATTTAGAAATCTGAACAAAGAATTGGCAACGCTTGTAAACAAATCAGAAGCTCTTAAAAAAGCCAAGCAAGAGAAAAAAGAATCACTTTCTAAACATGAAAAGAAAGAACTTACTGAGCAGGAAAAAGAGATTAAATCAAAGCGTAGGGAAATTCAGGAAAAACTTCTTAAATTTGCAACCAGAATCCCTGTATTTATGTACCTTACAGACTACAGAGAGCAAACACTTATGGATGTTATCAAACAACTTGAACCCGAGTTGTTTAAAAAAGTTACAGGCTTAACTATTCCTGATTTTGAACTTCTTGTAAGTATCGGTATTTTTAACGAACAAATAATGAACTCTGCTGTATTTGCTTTCAAACGCTATGAGGACACAAGTTTATCATACACTGGCATAAGCAAGCATAAAGAACTTGTTGTAGGCGGCTGGAATACAAAAATGGAAAAAGAAGAATACGTAAACATGGAATAAGTCCAAATCTGACGCATCAATATTCTAAAATAAAATATCACCAAGAAAGGATTTAAAATGGAACTATTAATCGGACTAATATTATTGTATTTTGCAGCATTCAGTGATGAATAAATGAAACCTTACTATCAAGAAAGGATTGTATTTTGAATTATAAAAAATATTTCTTAGTAATAACTTTAATTATTTGCTTAGGTTTGCCAGTCTCAGCAAGCCCATACACTGATTATTGCGAAACAGTTGTCAATCAAATGATAGAGGTGCTGGGATTTTCTGATGATTATTTATTAAACTATCCTGTCAGAGTAGATGTTGAAATTATGCCTGACGGCTCTGTCAAAAATGTGTATATAACAGATTACATGCGAAGACGTCAGGTAAAATGGGAAAACAAAATTCTTGATACGACTTTCCCATCTCATAACCTTATGAAAGGTATAGGCGGAGGTCCGGCTGTTTCGGTTGTCGAACGTCTTATTAAAAAATCCGAATTAAAGAGAATGGAGCAGGAAAAGTTTTTGTTTAACTTGCGTTCAGCCCTGATGGACGGTTTTTCCTATCCAGCAAAGAATCAAAACTTAAAAGCAAAAGTAAGATACACTGTAGATAAAATGGGACGGTTAAGAAACTACGAACTGGTTGAAAGTTCAGGTAATACTTCCTTTGACAATGCTGTATTAAAGTTCCTCGATAACAGGCAGAATTATACAGTGATGTATCTTCCAAATCTGCAAACTGATACTTATACTGATACCGTAATGTTTAGAAGTAAATAGATATATTCTATGAAAAGTGTACTTTTCGTGGACTGTTTTGATTCTGCTAAAATCATTAATTTTTCGTAAGGTATTTTCCGCAAAGAAGGTACATGAAACGCACCTAACTTTTTATGGACTCTGAATACTTATAAAACGTACTCTTTGCAATATTGCACATGGACATAACGTCCTTAACTTTAATCAATCCTTGTGAATAAAGTTCATACGCTCTTATAAAATCTTTCGGAATTTCTGCTTTAGGTCTGCCAAATTTAACCCCTCTTTGTTTTGCGGATGCAATGCCTTCTGACTGTCTTGTTTTAATATTCATTCTCTCTCGCTCTGCAACATAGCCAAGTAATTTAAGGATAATATCTGTAATTAATCTGCCTGTTAATCCGTTTTGATTATCTCGGGTATTTAAAACAGGCATGTCAAGAACCTGTATATCAACGCCCATATTAACAATGGCTTCCCATTCATTGCATATCTGTTTATAATTCCTGCCAAATCTATCAATTGAATGCACTATAACAAGGTCTCCGGCTCTTAATTGTGCTTTCATTTGCTGATACTTTTCACGACCTACAAAATTTTTCCCCGAAGCCTTTTCAATTATAATTTCATCAACTTTTAATCCTCTAAGGCTGTCTAGTTGCCTATCTTCCTTTTGCTCACGTGTTGACACTCTAATGTATGCAAATATTTTTCCCATAAATCAATTCACTTTCTTTGCTCTTATGTAATAACCAGTTGTGCAATATTCACTTAAATGGAAGCCGTGGTTATAGAAAAATATTTCTCGACCGTTATTTAGGGCTTTTAATGCTCGTTTTCTTAACTCTGCATAAATAGTATCTCTGTCATTGCCTTGTATAATAAGTTCTTTTTTATCTCCGTACTTGTAATATAGTGAAAAAATCTTTGCCATTATCTTTAAATCCTTCTTTTATAAAGTGGTATTGAATCCCCCTATGCTACTAACTCATTTCCAATCTGTTTGCTGTCTGAAATTTCCTCAATTCCATATTGGTTAATAAATCCATTCCACATGCTGATAAATTCCGGATAAGCATACTCACCATCGCATGATATTCTTACATACTCTTCCCCTGTATATAGCTTTTCAAAAGGTTTATCGCCTATGTATTTGTCCAAATCATAGTCATAGTTGCATTCTTCATCACCTACAATAAAGCTTATCTTTAAATCCTCAATCTTTAATGAGCAAGGCTCTTTATCCGATTGCTGTTCTTTAATATTAATAATCATTCCGCCGTTGTTGTTATCCGTCTTTGAGAAGTATCTTTTAATAACCTTCTTATCAAATATATCCGGTATTCTTTTACTGTCTTTTCTAAAATTCTTCTCTTCATAGAGTGAATCCTCATCATCAATGACTGTCATAAAGTCTTTAAGTGTTTTAGCCGGATAATAATTATTAGTTATCATCTCAAGGAATGCTTTAATAAAATGATTGTGCATAACTCGACCTATACCCCATTGATGATGAACTAACCTTATATTTACTTTACCGTTCCAATATGTCCGCTTAACTAAAAATGCTGTTCTTTGCCCCATTGCTTTATATCCTTTCGTTTTAACTGCCTGCTTTGCTGATAGTGTAGGGATTAACCCTACACGATATCGAATTTCATGTAACTTGATACTTTTAACAACGCTTTATAAAGCTCTGCATACTTAGTCTTTAATGTCTTAGTATCTACATTATTTCTTGTAATTTCCGTTAATTTAAACGTAAATGCACCAGCTTGAAGCTCCATAACATTTGCCTTGTTCATAATGTCTTTAACTTCTGCAACTTTTTCATCCCTAAGCTCCTTAAGTTCAGCAATTTTTGCTTCAATTGATTTGATAACTCTTGCGTTATCCTCTAAATTAACATTAGTTGTAATTACTTGTGCTGTCATCGTTTCCGTCCTTTCTTTTGTTTTATACCTTACGTTATCATGATGTATCGACTTTTAGCATTTGTCAATAGCTCTTTTATGTTTTCGACATAAAACTTTACGAAAACGTGAGATATTTACAAAATGGTGTTATACTGATTAAGTGAGGTAAACATGAGTAATCCAGAAACACCAAAATATATTGCGACAGATGAACGAAAAGAACAGGCTAGGAGGCTTGTAAAAGACTTTTTACAAGAACAGCACACATCAATATATAGATTAGCAAGAATGCTAAACGAGAAATACGGTCGCTCGGCTTCTGATTCAAACTTGTTAAATAAACTTGCTAGGTCGTCTTTTAAAGTAACAGAACTTATGGACATTGCAGAATTATTCGACTATGAAATAAAATTTGTTCCTAAAACCTCAATAGAGGGTCATGCAAATAGCTCCCAAAAGCCTTAAATATGTAACATACAGAGGACTAAGCCCATTTGATACCTTTGCACCGTAATGATTTTTGTGGTGTTAATTTATCTGTTTTTAACGGTAAAGTATTTATAACCACCTTATTCTTTAGTTTAGAGACATTATCAATATTTTTGTTAGATATCCTTCATTATAAGCTGATTTACATATATTCTTTAAGCGTGGTTTAACTTTCGATTATAATTTTACTGCGATAGAGGCGGTAATATATTGATATAATTGACTTATCTTATGTATTTTTATAGTGATTATTTACACAAAGAGTAATAAATATATAAGCTAAAATAAACCCAATCCTGTGTATGCTATAATTAGCAATATAGTTAGGAGCCTCATGTAAAGTATAAGAGAAAAGGTATTGCATGCAGATTGTAGAAGTTGATATTAAGAATTTTAGGGGTATTAAGTCTTTTAAACAGTCTTTTTATAACAAAAAATTAGTTTGCCTTATTGGTAGGGGAGATAGTGGAAAATCTACTATTCTTGACGCAATAGCTTATGCGTTATCACCGAACTGGAATGTACCATTTAATGATAATGATTTTTATAATGGAGATACTTCGACTCCTATTACTATTGATATTTCTATTATGGTACCTGAAAATTTTTTGCCAGAAGATAAGTATGGTATGTACTTGAGGGGGTGGGATACCGTCAATAATGAGATTCGTAGCGAGCTTAAAGAAGAATATGAACGTATTATTACTATTAGATTAGAGATAGCTGATGATTTAGAACCTCACTGGTATGTTTATAATGAATGTCAGGAAGAAAATAAGAAAGACATTAATAATAAAGATAGAGCTAGATTTAACTGTTTTATGGTTTCAGATTACCTTGAAAAACACTTTACTTGGGGCAGTGGAACTCCACTTTATGCTATTTCAAAAGGGGATATGGATTTAAGTGAATATAATAGTAAATTTATAAAGCCTATTAGAGATGCTGTTAATAAAATAAACGAGAATGATTTTAGCTCTTTAAATAAATGTTTCGAGGATTCTATATCTTCTGAATTGATACATATAGCTAATACTAAAACTAAATTGGAGGCAAGAGATGTTCATTTTAGTATAAACAAATTATCACTTCATGATGAAAATGGTATACCTTATCGATTGAAAGGTAAAGGTAGTAAACGTTTGTTATCTACTTCAATACAGCTAGCAACTGTTAAAGATGGTGGTATCACTCTAATAGATGAAATCGAACAAGGGTTAGAACCCGATAGGATAAAAAAACTTGTAAATTTAATTAAAACTACTGCTCAAGACAGCGATAGTCAAATCTTTATAACAACTCATTCAAATAATGTTATAACCGAACTTGGCGCTGAAAATATCTTTATAATAAGACGAAACGATAGTGATTGTACAGTAATCGCAAAAGAAGTTCCCAAAGAATTAACCGATATTGTTAGAGCTTGCGCAGAAGCATTTTTTGCCAAAAAGGTAATAGTTTGTGAAGGTAAAACCGAAGTCGGAATTTGTAGAGCAATAGACAATTATTTAAAAGCAAACAACAGGCATATAATGTCCTATTACGGTTGCATAGCAATCGAAGGAACGGGTTCAAATTTTGCAAAACGCAGCCAAGCAATTAAAAACTTAGGATTTGAAACCTTAGTACTTTGTGACTCAGACATAGGATGCACGCCATCTAAAGAGGATTTGAGGAATATTGGTGTAATATTATGTGATTGCGAAGAGGGCAATAAAATTGAAACACAAATTTTTAAAGACATACCATATGAAGCTGTTAAAGAAATTGTTCAATATGCTATAGAAGAAAGATACAACTCTGATGAAAGTCATTTTTTTGATTCTGCTAAGGCAAAAAATTCAGAATTTCCTAGTGATTGGAAAGATAATGATTGTGAATTGGTTAGAAAAACCCTGGCTGATATTTCTACTATTAAAGATAAAGAGTGGTTTAAAAGAATTGATAGGGGTGAAGAATTAGGCAATCTCATTTTTAAATACTTTGATAATATTAATGATGAAGCCTGCTTAAAGAAACAATTAAATCAAATCATGAGGTGGATTGAAAGTTAATGACTTATGATGAATTACTTGAAAATTTTTTATCGAAACATAAAAGTTTGCTAATTTCACCAGCTGGCTATGGTAAAACTTATACAATAGTAGAATGTGTTAAGAAAGCTCAGGGTAAGAGCTTAATTCTAACCCATACCCATGCAGGAATTGCAGCAATAAAAAAGAAATTGCTTTCAGCTAATGTTTCAAAAGATAAATACCAAGTGGAAACAATCACAAGCTATGCCCAGAAGTATGTTAAATCCTTTTACGTGGGTGAAATACCATCTATAGATGCGCAGACGAATAATTATTGGCAATTTATCCTGGAAAAAGCAGAAAGTATTTTCAAAATATCACATATAAGAGAGGTTATACACTCCACATACAATAATCTGTTTGTTGATGAGTATCAAGATTGTACCATTTCACAGCATAAAATGATTTTAGCTCTTGCAGAAATTCTCCCTACCCATATACTAGGAGACCCTTTACAGGGAATTATGGAATTTGGTGAAAAATTAGTTGATTTTACCAATGACTTAACGGACTTTGATATTTTGCCTGAACTTGATATTCCTCATCGCTGGTATCAAGATGGAAATAATAGACAATTAGGTGATTTTCTTAAAGATGTACGAGCAAAACTTATAGATGATATTCCACAAAGTATTGATTTAAATTGTATTTCTAATGATATTATTACTGTTGTAAAAACAAATGAAGAAATTTATGACACGGAATTTCTAAGTAATCCTGAAAATCGTTATAAAAAATGTATTAAACAATTAATTAACAATCCAAACCACAATCCTATTTATGAGAGTCTTTTAATATTAGTTCCCGAATATCCTACTAGTACTCGACCGCATGGCACCATTACTGATAGAGCGAAAATTAAGAACATAATTGATTTTAACCATCAACTAGAGTTATTAGAGGCAATCGACGGTAAAGATTTCTATAATTTAGCTAAAGATATTGATACTCTAATCTCAAGTATTCATAATGCAAGGTTGCCTATCAAAAAGATTAAAGAAAATGTTTTAGAAAAATTATTTAATAAAACGGATATAAATACATGGATTAAGGACAGTACGATAATAAATAAACGTAACCCAGAAGAAAAACAAAAAGCTGAAACATTAAAAATTTTAATCACTAATTTTATAGAAACCCCATCGGCTAAAAACCTCTACTTATTATTGAAATTTCTCAAAGATAACTTAAAATTGAAAAATCAACGTTATTCCTTATTAAAAAGTATCTTGGATTGTTTATGTGCTGAAAATACAGAATCCATTTATAAAGCTATGATTAACCAGAGAAATAGAATAAGAAGAGTGGGACGGAAAGTTGAAGGAAAGTGTCTTGGCACAACAGCCCTTACTAAAGGATTAGAGTTTGATACCGTAGCAATTTTAGATGCACATAACTTTACTTGTCCTAAAAATCTTTATGTAGCATTAACACGAGCTTCTAAAAAATTAATAATTTTCTCTAAAACTTTAACATTAACTTTCCGGCAAGAATATGGCAATTTACCGGCAAAATATTTATTCCCATAAATTATTTATCGGAACAGTATACATGCCATTCTTCCAGTGCATTGTACGCTCACCTGTATATATAACTATCCCTGTAAAAGGTTTATCTTTTGCCATGTTATCTCTAAACCATTCTAAATGTTTAAAGGAATCTAATTTAATATCGGTGCCGGATTTTACTTCTATACCATAGATGGCATTATCTGTTTCTATAATAAAGTCTATTTCACGTTTCCTACTATCTCTATAATGAGATAACACAACATTTCGTTCCAACTCTACCTGTGGTATTAACTGATTGTATACAAAAGTTTCTGTAAGTTTACCGGATTTATCACTATCTTTATAAACCTCTTTTTCGTTCCAATTTAAAATCGAACACATAAGACCAGTATCACATATAAAATACTTATCTCTATCGTTAGCTGTTTCATAATCTCTACTAAACCAAGCCGGTACAGAGTCTATTAGATAAACTTTTTCTAGGAGGCTTAAATATTCATCTAGTGTAGGTCTTGATATAGCAAGTTCCCTTGATAAATCAGACTTGGTTATAAATTTAGAAGAATATGCGTTAATAATATTAAACAGCATTCTTAACTTTGTTTGACGTTTTATGTTAGCAATGTATTTTAAGTCATGGTCAAGGATTAAGTCTGTATAGTCCTCATACCACTCTTTTACGTTTATTTCATCTTGATGTAATAAGGGTTCTGGAAATCCGCCTTTAAAGGCTATTTCAATAATTTTACGTTTATCATAACCGTTATTATTTATAAATTCCTTGTTGATTAAACGGTTAAAAAATTTAGGTTGTAAGTCTAAAAATTCACCATAAGTAAAGGGTCTTAAGCGAATTTTCTTTGCTCTGCCGGCTAAGGATTCTTTAACAGACGGCAGGCTTTGAATATCCGCAGAGCCGGTTATTATATATTGTCCGTACCTTGTATCTGTATCCACAACCTTTTTAATTGCAGTAATAAGTTTAGGTACCCTCTGAATTTCATCAATAATCATGGTTTGCTTGTTATGCTTAATAAAACCATTAGGGTCAGAGTTTGCAACATCTTCTTCATCATCAAGAGTAACGTATTCAAAGTCATTAGGTTTGGCAAGTTCAAATGCAAGAGTCGTTTTACCGCATTGTCTTGCACCTACAAGGACTGTAACTCGTCTGGTTGCAAGCGAAGTTTTAATTTTATCTTCAATCCATCTTTGCTTTACCATGATTGGATTATAGCATTCTTTTACCATTTTGTAAAGTATAAGAACGTTAAAATGTAAAATATATACCTGTCATTTTGTAAAATATAGGTATGCAATTTTGTAAAATACATGTCTTAATTTATCCATTTAATTACTGTTTCGCCTTTATAACCTTTTACCCACACAAACCACGCATAGGCAATAGCACTGCTATTGTATGTTTTAAAATCCCCATTTTTAGCACAATTTATACGACTACTTGATATATAAATAGTTTTAGGCGGATATACGGTAAAAAGTTTCTTCCTGCTTTGACTTTCGAGAAATAAGACTTTAAGGAACATACAGACTTTTCTTCCATTATCAACTTTACTCAAAGCGTGTTCGACAAATTCCTGTGCGTACTTGTAAGGCGGATTAGTGACTATATCGCCGTTGTGATATGACTCGTCATTGGATAAAAAATCTTCTACAGTGCCATACCCCCTATCTATAAGGTCTGTTGCTTTATATAGTTTTCCTGCTTCAACAAACACTTTTGCAAGGTGTCCTGCACCACAGGCACATTCCCAGATGTTACTTAAATCCGGCTCAACTTTTAACAGTAACCTGCCTGCAATGGGGTCTGTTGCATAGTAGTCGTTACTTTCTCTTACTCCTTTTGCATGATTTGTTGCACCCTGATTGATAAATGTACTTTCTTTCATGCTCTTATCCTTGCTAAATTACATGAAAGAATTTAGCCTGTTAACCTCTCTACAACTGGCTAGACACATTATATATTGTCAAGCACTTAGTGTGTTTGACAATATAAGGGGATTTTATCAATGCCCTTATGTAGAAAGATATTTTCTATCAGTAATTTTTGACGGTATGATACAGAGTTCCGACCATTTCTGAAAAATTGATGCTATAATTAACCTATGGAACAAAGAATTAAAGCTGTAATCTATGCTCGTGTAAGTTCAGAAGAACAAAAGAAAGAAGGTTTTTCAATCCCTGCTCAACTTGATTTGTTGCACGATTTTGCACATAAAAATAACATTGAAATAGTAAAAGAATTTGAAGAAGCTGAAACCGCTAAACAAGCAGGCAGGCATAAATTCAATGAAATGTTAAAGTTCCTAAAGAAGAATAAAGACGTAACAAATATTCTTTGTGAAAAAACAGACCGTTTATACAGAAACTTTAAAGATTATGTAGATTTAGATGTTGATACAACCGGTTATACGGTTTATTTGGTAAAAGAAGGTGTTGTATTAAGCCCTTCATCGACTTCTCACGAAAAACTTGTTCATGGGTTAAAAGTATTATTAGCCAAAAACTTTATTGATAACCTTAGGGAAGAAACGCAAAAAGGTCGACTAAAGAAAGCAAGTCAAGGTTATTTTATCGGTCAAGTTCCTTATGGATATAAGAAATTAGACCCTCGGACAACTGTTATAGATGAAGAAAAAGCACCTTTTGTAAGGCGTGCTTTTGCATTGTATGCAACAGGAATATCTTTAGAAAGAGTGAAAGAGCAGTTGTATGAAGAAGGGTTTATTTATCAATCTGCCCACAAAAAGATTTCTAAGGGGCAACTTGGCAAAATGCTTCAAAATATCAATTATTTAGGAGTATTAAAGTTCAGGGATGTTATTTATGCAGGACAACATCCACCTATCATATCCCAAGAGTTATTTGATAAAGCACAGTTATCATTTAGAAAGGATAACAAACCTCTATACCGAGATGACCATAATTTTGCACTTGCAGGCATGATGACCTGTGCAAAATGCGGTTGTGCTATTACCGCTGAAATCAAGAAAGGTAAGTATGTCTATTACCACTGTACCGGCGGTAAGGGAAAATGTGAACAGAAGAAAATTTACATTAATGAACTTGATTTAATGCCACAGTTTGACGAAGCTGTTAAAGCTGTAAGCCTAGCACAAAAGCATATTGATTACATTAAACAAGGTTTGAAAGAAAGCTTGGCAGACAAAAAAGAATTCTCTGAACAAATGCGTAGCAATCTTAAAGCAGAAGAAAGCAGGATAAGACATAGACTTGATAAGATTACTAATGAGTATTATGACGATTTAGTAGACGCTAAGCTTTATAATGAAAAACGTGCCCAATGGAATAAAGATTTAGATGAAATCATGATAAAACTCGAAGCTCTTCATAATGCAGAGAAAAAATATTATGAAGAAGGAGTTAGAATTATAGAAACTCTGAAAAATGTTTATATCCTGTATAAACAGCAAACTCCTACCGAACAGAGAAAATTATTAAATTACTTACTATCGAACTGCAAGTTAGAAGGCAGAAAAGTAAGCTATGACTATAACTTACCTTTCTCTTATTTCATAAATTTTGACTCTTGTCGCAAAAAATACCCCAGTGAGGTTGATAGTAGAATAAAATACTAAAGTTGGTTATTATTTAAACAAAAGTATAATTGTTATACATGCGATAAAACTTAATGTATTTTTGGAAATTTTTTTTTGTTTAAATATTTTTAAACACATCGCTATGCTTAATTCAAAGCGACGTTTTAATACAAACAGCAACTTTAATTGTTGCTACATTTTATTTTTTATTTTTAGTTTTTACCAATGGATTATTCCATTTTTTATTATATTCTGCATTCATTTTCTGATCATATATAGTAATTTTTCGTTCATTTTCAGGAGAATTTTGACGATTATAAGCAGGTATTTGTATAAAAGTTATATTTTTATCATCCTGACATATTAACAGTTTTGCGTTATAACAACTAATTCTTATATCTTTTTTGTTCGACTGTTCTTCTATGCATTTAGTATTAAATTGTACTTTTCTTGCTAGCTTATAATATTTTTCTGTTGGATGTAATGCTGTTTCTAAGTCATTTGCATTAAAAAAATCATTTTCAAGTATATTAAACAAAAGCGAAAGTATACGTTTGGTATTTCGTGTATATTTATAATCCATTGTATCAGGCTCATAGAAAGTGTGCTTGCAACTTTTACATCTATAACGTTGTTTATTATTACGAGAACCATATTTAATTGCTCTTCCATCACATTGTGGGCAAAGAGGATTATTTTTTTGGGGGTTGTTTTTATCGCTCATAATTTGATTATAAACATAAATCTATTATTTTGCAACCATATTGGCTAAAAAATATTGTTATTTTTTTAATTTTTCCCGGAAATGTTTATCAATTCTGCATTTTACGACCTAAGACATAAAACGTATACGGCTAAGTAAAACAAATTACGGAACAATACAGGAGAAAATAAGATGAAAAAAGATGTAAATAAAAAAACATTTCTAGATTTTGCAGAAAGAACAATTTCAGATGAAACAGCGGAAGAGATTGAAAACAATCTGAAAAGTTTCTTCATTGTACTCATAGAATGGTTTGCAAATAGTAATAGCTAAAAAGGAAAGGAGACTTAAACAATGATTACGAACGATATCGACACATTTATGGTAAGAGCAGAAAAAGACACTTATTGTGCAAAATCATTAATCCCAACTTCAAAATTTGATTCTATACATGCGTGGATAGATCGTAAGAGTGATGAATTGTGTTTGCGTGTAAGTGCAAAAGTTCTTAAAACCCCTGATAAAGCTGGTAGTATCTTATCAGTAACAGATATTGAACGACTTGTGCCGATTATTAAAAGTCATACAGGTGTATGCCTAACTACAGATTGTCTCTGTAATGCGAGATTAACACGTGTAGATATAAAAAGGGATATACATTTTAAAACAGATACATTAAAACATGTTATATCAAGCTTTCGAGAAATGTGCTGTATCAGTACTTATAAAAATGAAATCCTGACATATTATAACGATGTCGGTTATGAAAATAGTTTGGTAATTAAATCAACTTTTAAAACAGTTAAAGATTCTATCTGCATATATGACAAATTATATGAAATGTGGCTAAAACGTAATAATGACAAAGGGTATTATTATAGCTTCTCTGATAATTTTAAAAAAGATTACAAAGATGTTATACGTTTTGAACGGCGTTTACAGTGGGCAAAGGCATTAAGAAAAGCATTGCACATTCCACAGCGTGAAACGGTTACTTTATTGCATGTATTTAATTATCCTTATGATTTGGTTGCGGATAAAGTTGAAAGTTTGTTAGGTAATTTCGAGGAGATTATAAAATGAAACCATTAAGTTACATAAAGGAATTAGGAATTGATGCACTTCTTGATAAGTGTCAGAATAATTTAAAAATGGTACAAGCACATCTTATACGTGAATGTCATATAGCTGAAACTGATAGTGTGAAATATGTCATGAAACTTATAAAAAATCGGCAGAAGGCTCGAGAATTTAGAAGCATTTCTCCATCTTCTGTGAAAGATACTATTCTTCGTATATTAAAGGAGGAATTCAGATGTTAACCAATTTGTTTAAGCGTATACGTAAAAAGGGTTATTTAATGGTGGGTTATAGCTTTTTAAAAGCTCTCGGTTGTCTATCAGCCCTAGTATTAGAACGATTGCTAACAGAATATCAACATGCTAACAGGCATGAGTGGATTTATAAAGGTTATTTCTGTATTAACATCGTATATATTGCAGATTACATCGGCTTTACAAAAGCTGATGTGATTGAAGCAATAAATAGTTTATTTGCTCTAAATTTCATAGATTTAATACACCTAGAAGGTGATTTTTATGGGGTCTATATTAATGAAGACGAAATTTACGATTTTGAAAAAACTATAGAGGCAGAAAAAGATTTCAAACAATGGGATTATAAGCTGTATTCCTTACAACGAAATGGGTTTATATTTATGTTATCAAATAATGTAGAAATACAAGAAGATGAGCCGTAGAAAGTAAAACAGAAAGGTATAGAAGCAATGACAAGACTTGTTGATGTAAAAGTAGACAGGAAAATAATAAAATTAAGGAATATACGTAAACAGTTACTTCCATTAAATTTAGGAATAGAAGAGGTTGCAGATAAGAACTTTGCCTCTGGTCTGAAAATAGCAATTGCTAAAGAAAACATTTTGCTTAAAACTGTATTTAGACTATTTAGGCATTTCGGACAGCAAATTATTAAGAAAAAATACTAAAAATGCTTTTAATAAATATCTTGCTACAATTGATAAAACAGAACAAGCAGAAAAGTTTAATAAAAATAAAGATTAACCCCAAAATGCAAAAGGTTGACAATCCATACACGAGGAAGTTAACCTTTTTTAAATATTTGCTCATTGGCGATTTATCGCTGATTTAACAGGAGTTTTAGACGACTGCTGATAATTTATGTATACCTGCAACGATAACCGCAAGCAACATTAAAAATGAACTAACGGACATAGCAAAAACGTAGTAGCAAAATTCAAAATTATTACAGAAAGAAAAATGAGCGGACTGGCATGGAAATATTTTTAAAACAACAGCTATATTTAATGTGCAGAACAACAAATGATAAAATTAATTTTGTTCTGTCGCACCAATTTTTAATCCCTTTTGTGCTATCTGTAAAGCTTCAAGATAATATTTTCTTTCTGCATCATTTTTTGCAGAGTTCAATATGTGCAAAGCTTTTGTATAATTTTTATCAGGTTGTTTAATATCTGTTGCAGATAAATCATCAATCTCATACACATCAAAATTAAGAACTAAAGCAAGCTTTTTAAGTATATGATAAGTCGGCATATGTCTGCCTTTTTCAATTCTGGAAAGATGTTTATTATCAATCCCTATTTTTTCTGCAAGTTGTTCTTGTGTAAGCCCTTGAGATTTTC
Organism: Candidatus Gastranaerophilales bacterium; assembly: GCA_944322785.1. Lineage (GTDB taxonomy): Bacteria > Cyanobacteriota > Vampirovibrionia > Gastranaerophilales > Gastranaerophilaceae > Scatenecus. The sequence continues at coordinate 305,926 of CALUPW010000001.1, forward strand.
TTAAAAGACGAATTTTTTCACCTAGATTATTCTGTAACATTAACACCTCTTTCTTTTAATTTTTGATAAAAGTAAGAGATTTATACACCGTAAATTGACGATAAATAATAGCTTAATAAATCGTAATACATATAGAAAAATATTTTATTCGTGTTAATATAAACATGGAAGTTCAAAATAATAGGAGTGCATTATGTCTGATGAAACAATTAAGTGCCCGAAATGTGGGTTAGAAAACAGCGGAAAAGATAATTTTTGTCAATCTTGTGGGGCAAAATTAAAAGAGATTGTAAATGATAATATTAAAACTAAAGCATTACAACAAATACAAACGAAAAAAAATTTAATGTTTTCTTTTGTAACAGAAATTATAGCATTTTTTACAATTGTATTTTTTACATCTGTAGCTCCTGTATTTCATGTTGTAGATGTATTACAAACTAGGATTAGTAATACAGATAATGTTTTTGAGCAACTGTATGCTTCAATCACTTTTGTAGAACAATCAATCGTAATTGTCATAGGTTTATTATTTATTTTTGCACTATGGAGTGTATTCAAGTTCAATAGAATAGAGCAAAGAATTGTAGAAATGCAGAATTTAGCAGAACCAGAAGCAACACAAAGGTTATTGACTTGGTTCGGTTTTGGTGTTGGAATAATAATTTTTGTTATTCTATCTTTTTTAGGTGTTACAGTTTTTGTGAGGTAAAATATGATTTGTAAAAATTGCGGAAATGAAATAACTGATAGTCAAAAATTTTGTACAAATTGTGGAATGTCTAAATTCGATAACATATTTAAACATGAGAGTTTAGAGCTACAAGTGCTATTAAAGTGTGCTATTATTGCAATTGCAATAGGAATAATTTTTCTGCTACTTAATATCACGCAGTAAGGAATGACTATGCACTGTCCGAGGTGTGGAAAAGAATTAAACGAAAATCAAAAGTTTTGCAGTGAATGCGGAGCAAAGATTGGCAACAGTGATATGTTTGAAATTATTAACATCAAATGGGTTGTAATATCACTTGTGGCTGTAGTTCTTGTCTTTGGCACATGTATACTTGCAACGCAAAACAATAATCTTCCTGTGGATACAAAAGAAAACATTGAGGTAGTAGAAGATACAACTACTGTTGATGATACTACGGAATATCCAGTAGAAGAAGAACAGAAACCGCAAAGACCGATAACACCAAAACCAAAATGCATTTATGAAACTTCTGACGGAGTATGTTTTACAACACAAATATTTAAGGTTACACCAATGGACTATTATGATTGTACAGGCGGTTGGACAACATATGAAGTAGAAAGACCTGCGGGAGAAGAAGCTCGTTCTTATGGAATAACATTATGCAGGTATAAATATGATAATTGGGCAGGAGCTACAAAAATGTGCGGAGATTGGGGGTATAAACTGCCAAGTGAATATGATTTAACTTCATTAGCAAAAGATATATTTGGGATAAATATAAGTAATGTACCTAATGAGCGTTCTTATATACCCAATCAGGCAGAAGTAAATACGGTACCTATAAAAGCATTAAATCTTTATGCTGCACCAAATGCACTATGGGAAGATACAGAGGAATCTTCAAGTTCTGCTTATATACGTGGACTTGGATTTTTAGATACTTTTAACAAAGGATATACAGAAAGATTTATAGGTAGCAGATATTATAATGTAACAACAGACCGTGCAATATGCGTATATGACCCGTATGGAGTTGCAAAAACCAAATATGTTCCGCCAAAACCGAAACCTGTACAAACTTCAACCCCACAACCACCAGTACAACAATCACCAGCAGCAGATGAAAAGTACAATAAAGAGGCCGAAAATGCGTTATTCTAATTTGTTTATAACCTTATTACTTCTATTTGCCTGTTCAAATATCTGTTATGCAGAAAACTGGGAAGAGGCATTCAATGGCAATAAAGAAATTTATATTGATACAGACAGCGTAAATTATCATAATAATAGTTTGTATTACAGTGTAAAATATTTCGATAACAACCTTAGAGCAGATGTAGTTGCAATAATTCAAAATAAAGAAGGCAACGCAGGAGTTGTATCTACATGCAAACTTTATGAGTATCAACAAAATTTTATTAATGCGTTAACCCCCAAAATTGCACCTGAATTAAAACCTCTAAATACAAATTCCCTGCTGTTTAATGCAAACGCAAGAGCAATAGAAATAAATAATAAAAATCAACAAAAATCACAAAGTATCAATAAAGCAGATAATGTGGATTTTAGACCATATATGCGAAGATTACAACGCAGAATAAAGAGGAATTGGGAACCACCCAAAGGAAGCGAGACAAAAAAAGTTGTTGTATTGTTCAAGATTGGAAAAGATGGGAGTTTACTCTCAAGTGAAATCTTCAAGACCTCTGGGGATAAGGCAGCAGACAAAGCCGCATTAATGGCAATTGCCATATCTGCCCCTTATGAACCACTTCCAAAAACATACACAGAAGAAAGCATAGATATACAATTTACGTTTGATTATAATATAATAGGTTCAAGTAGGTAATGAAAATGAATTGTCCAAACTGTGGAAGTGAATTAAAAGAAAATCAAAAGTTTTGTACAAACTGCGGAAGCAAAATTAGCACCCAAAATATTAACTCTTCTTTACAAACATGGGTAGTAATTTTGCTTGTGATATGGGCATTAGCTTTAATAACTTATGCAATTTTAAAACCAAATAAAGTTACTACTACGGTACCAGAAACAAAACAGGAACAAATAACCCAAACCCCTGCACAGATTTTACAGCAGATTGATGAATTACAAGCAAGATATTTTAATATTGTAAAAAGAAATGATGTTTTGCTTCAAATATATGACAGTGAAGAGCATCAACAGGATATTAACGATTTAAATAAGCTTTTTAAGGAAGTTGAAGAAAAAATTGATAAAAATAATTATTATTTGCAAAAATATTATGGAATAGAGCAACAGTATGCTCAAAATCCCGGAACGACACAACGTGATATGGATGAATTTGCGTCAAAAGAATATGAAGCTGTTGACGGTTTATTAAACGAAACATATCAAGCAGTAAAAGCAAAAATTCCTCCTGAGGACTTTAAACATCTTATTACAAGTGAACTACAGTGGCTTAAAGAGGTTGAAGATTATTACAATGTATATACGCAACAGGGCTTTGGCACAATTGGACCTCTTATAAATTTTAACTATGAATGCAATATGAGAAAATTTAGAACATTATTGTTAATGCTTTATCTTTAATCTTCTAATGCTTGTTTAACCAGATTATCAATATTATTTATAAATACATCAAACTTCTCACATTGTTTTGAGTTTTTAACCTGTTCTTTTTTATTTCGCCAGTACTGTAAATCTCGGGTATAATGCTCTGTTTCTTTTACCTTTGTTTTTTCCAATTGATTGATTTTATTTTTATATCTGTCTTTTATCTGCTGAATTTTTCTGTTGATTTTTTCAATATCCATAGTTGTTTCCTTTATTTTAATAGAAAAAGTTGCAGTAGGACTTAAAAACGAACGTTTTTATTTTACTGATTAGTAAACTGAAAAGGCGTGATTTTTTGTATATAAGGGTTGATAATAAAAATATAAAAGATAGGTTTTTAAGTAACGGCAGGCATTTTAGCTTAGAAAGGAGACAAAACATGGCAACATATGCTTATTTAAGAGTAAGTACAATAGAACAAAATACAGAGAAGAACAAACTTGATGTGTTGAAATTCGCAAACGATAAAAAGTTAGGTAACGTTGACTTTGTAGAAGAACAAATCAGCGGAAAAGCAAATTTTAAAAACAGACAACTTGGAGCATTGTTAGAAAAAATGAAACAGGGAGATATTTTAATTGTTCCGGAGCTTTCAAGGATAGCAAGGTCAATAACGCAGATATTTGAAGTAATAGACATAACTAAGCGTAAAGGCATAACCTTGTATTCAATAAAAGAAGATTTTTCAAACAATGATAAAACAATAACATCTACCGTAACAACAACAATATTTGCACTTGTGGCACAGATAGAACGGGATTTAATAAGTATGAGAACTATAGAAGCTTTGCACGCAAAGAAAGCAAGCGGAGTAAAACTCGGCAGACCAAAAGGCAGAGGCAAATCAAAACTTGATGAAAACAAAGAAGAAATATTAAAACTGATTGAATTAAAAGTGCCAAAAACAATAATAGCAAGACAATACAACACTTCTACTGCTAATCTGCATAGGTTTTTGAAATTCTGTAATGCATGAAACTTTAAAAAGTTGAGTATAATAACTGGGCGACAACCCCAGAAAGAAGGAAACTTATGTTAAAGCAAAAAATTAAAGCAGTAACTTATTGTCGTGTATCAAGTGTGGAACAGGAAAAAGGGTTTTCAATATCTGCACAAAAAGAACTGTTAAATCAGTTTGCAGAAAAACATAATATTGAAATAGTAAAAGAATTTTCAGAGGCTGAAACTGCAAAAAATGCAGGAAGACATAAATTTAATGAGATGTTGCAGTTTTTAAAAAAGAACAGTGAAGTTAATACAATTCTCGTGGAAAAAACAGATCGGCTTTATCGTAATTTTAAAGATTATGTAGATTTAGATGTGGACAAAACAGGTTATAATGTGTATTTAGTTAAAGAAGGTGTAGTCCTGACTTCACAATCTTCATCACATGAAAAACTTATGCATGGTTTAAAGGTGTTAATTGCAAAAAATTTCATAGACAATTTGCGGGAAGAAACACAAAAAGGTAGAAAAAAGAAAGTGGAAGAAGGCTTTTTTATAGGTCAAGTTCCCTATGGATATAAAAAACTTGATAAGTGTACAACTGTTTTACATGAGCAAAGAGCCAAATTTGTTAAGCGTGCATTTGAATTATATGCACAAGGAAATATTTCATTAAAAAATCTAGTACAACAGTTATACAAAGAAGGTTATATTTACACATCAAGCCATGCAAAAATATCATCAGGTCAACTTGAAAAAATGTTGAAAAATGAAAGTTATATCGGATGTATAAGATACAGAGGTAAATTATATAGTGGCAAACATCCTTCAATAGTATCAGAACAGTTGTTTATGAAAACACAAAAGGCATTTAAAAAAGACGGAAAACCTGATACAAAATGCGGACATAATTTTTTGTATAAAGGAATGCTCAAATGTGCCGAATGCGGTTGTGCTATTACAAGTGAGATTAAAAAAGGTAAATGGATTTATTATCATTGTACAGGAAATTCTAAAGTTCCATGTGTACAGAAGAAAAATTACATAAAACAGGAAGAATTAGATTTACAAGTTGATGAAGCAATTAAGCGTGTTGTAATAGATGATAGTCTGTCAGATTATATTAATGTACTACTTGAAGACAGCTATAAAGAAATGCAGGTTAATACAAAACAGAAGTATGATTATTTAACAACGGAGATTAAAAAGGCACAGACACGTAAGGATAAATTGCTTGAAATGTATATGGATAATGATATAGACAAAGATGTTTGGACAAAGAAAACATCTGATATAGATACACAATTAAATTTACTTACAAAACAGCTTGAAACGATGGATTTATCAGAAAAGCAGTTTATAGATGAAGGGAAAAATATTATTGAGGTTGCCAAACAGACATATAATTTGTATAAACAACAGACAATAGAAGAAAAACGCAGATTGTTAGATGTAATCTTTGAGAGCATAACTGTTAAAGATAGGCTTATACACTACACATACAAGAAACCCTTTTGTTACTTTGCACAATGTGATTTAGACGATGTTAGCGGAATTGTAGACTACATAAAGCAGAATATTAACAAATAATTCGGTTTTTAGTCGAACTATTGCAAATGCACTTATAGCGTACAATTTGCGATTTTTTATGTGAATTTAGCAAATATTGCAAATATTATTTAATCGAACTCTCAAAAAGCAATAATAAAGAGGGTTTGAAGCATATCAACCCTCTGTTTTACAAAAAAATACCCTGGATGCGATTCGAACGCATGACCTACCGCTTAGAAGGCGGTTGCTCTATCCAGCTGAGCTACCAGGGCTTGGATCCAGAGGGTCTAGACAGACGTTTGGTTTCTTGGGGTATCTGTATATTCCCTCCAAAAATTATATTATCATAAACATTTTTTCATGCAACCTGTATCAAAATTTTTGTAATCTAAAATATATTTGGCTTTCGTTTTTTTTTTTTTGACGAAAACATTAATCGTTTTTGTTCTGAGCTTTATTAGTCCGTCTATTTTCATAATCGGTAGAAACTCTTATCAGGTGTCGTTTCGCAGCCGCAAATTGTACAAATAACACTGCCGGTTGAAGCTGAAAATATAAATATAAGTCAAATTTAACGGTTTGCTTTAGTTTTTATTTTTAAAACCGGAATCAGGCCGAATAATGTGTATAATCTGGTTTCAGGATAGTAATAAAAAATTTTCAGGATAGTTAAATTAAACAATTTAATTCTTTCCCGTTTTGACATTTTATAACCATACAAAATATTTTCTAATCCGTGTTCTTTTGCAAAATTAATCATTATTTTTTCGCCATATTCGCAGTCAAGATTATATTTTTGAGTTTTGCTGAGTCTGATTGAACTTGAAGTCCTTCGGTAATAATAATTAGTATCAGGAACAGTCACAAGTCCTTTCAGTCCGTAAATTACACGGATTGACCAGGGTATATCCTCGTATGCTTTGCCTTCAATAAACGGTATGTTAAGTTTTACAAGGCTTTCCCGTTTGTAAATTTTGTTCCAGACATAATTATTTAAAGGTATCCCTGCAGTTTTCAATTTTTTTTCATTATCCGTAAATAATTCTTCTTTGTCATATTTAAGGCGGTATCTTTCTTTATCATTGCCAAAGCGCATTATGTTGGCGCAAGCCGTTTCGCTGTTATGTTTTGTTGCCGCTGTGTAAAGTTTTTCATAAAAGTCTGTATCAATCCAGTCGTCAGAATCTACATATCCGATATATTCGCCTGTTGAAATTTTTAAACCGTCATTTCGGGCTGCTGATAGCCCTTCATTTCCTTTAGTAAGAATTTTAATCCTGCAATCTTTTTCTGCGTATTCTTTAAGTATTTTTAAAGAATTATCAGTTGAGCCGTCATTAATACAAATTATTTCAATATCTTTTAATGTTTGGTTAATTAATGACTCCAAACACGTGTTAATATATTTTTCACAATTATATACAGGAACAATTACCGAAACTTTAGGTCTGTTATACATTGACGCCTTTCTTTAAGTTGAACATCATTTGGGCAATGAAAATTTTGAATTTAATTATTTCATAGCTATCATTTTTGTTTAGTTTAAACGATGTCCACCAGCCTTCAGGATATTTGGTATCAATACAATCTTTCATTTTAATCAAATTGTCAAAGAATTCTTCTTTAAAATTCTCTTCACATTTTCCATACCATGATAAGGCTTTGCTAAAATATTTGTTTACAACCTGATTAATAAATTTTTCAGTAAAATTAAGTTCCATTAAAAGTTTTTCGGCTCGATAGAAGTTTTCAATCGGTGAATCGGATGTCTTTTTGCGTTTGGAGGTAATTGCGCCGGAGCGTTTTTTCAGATAATAGTACAAATTTTCATCCAATACATAAATACTTTTTGCGGTTAAAATTGTATGAAGATAAAATAATTGATCTTCTCCGTTTCTTATTTCCTGAAATTTTATGGTGTTTTCTTCCAGAAATTTTTTGCGATACAATTTTGTCCATGCCGTCGGAGGAAGACAAAAAAGGTTATCTTCATAATCATTCAATGTTATAGTTTGGTTTTTGTATTTATCAGGAATTTTTTCAGTGCTGTACATTCCTTTTGCGGGAGAGTTGTTGTTTTTCACCGAATATGCACCGAAAATCAAAACATCGGCATTGCTTTTTTCAATATTTTTAACAGTTTTTTCTATAAGTGTTCTGTCAATCCAGTCATCTGAATCAACGAACAAAATAAATTCACCTTCTGCCAGTTTCATTCCGCAATGTCTTGCGGCAAAAAGTCCCTGATTATGCTGTGTAATAATTTTTATACGATTATCTTTGACCCGATAAGTTTCGAGAATTTTTGCGGAATTATCAGTAGAGCCGTCATTTACACAAATAATTTCTATATCTTTAAATGTCTGGTTGATTACACTGTCCAAACATTTGTCGATATATTTTTCAACATTATAAACAGGTATAATAACGGAGACTTTTGTCATAACAAACCAATTTTATTATTATAGAAAATTAAAGTCAACCGCCCCGATTGTCAGGATATTTGTAAATTTTGTTAAAAACTGCGGTCATAGTGGTATAATAAATCAAAAGGAGAAAAATTTATGACCGAAATAAACCCTGTAAATACCAGCGGACACAATACCAGCCGCGCAAAAGTTTCAAAGACAAAAGAAAATGGTATGAAAGAGAGTTTGTTTACAAAGCTTGACAGTAACAAAGACGGGCAAATTTCAAAAGAGGAGCTTAAATCAGCAGGTTATCAGGGGGAGGACTTAGTAGCATTGAATGAGGCAATGTTCAAGGCTGAACGCAGCGTTAACAAATGGATGCGCATTGATTTAAATCGTAATGGAACGACAGATAATATAGAAGATGCAATATGGAATAAGCATAATACGGATGACGGACATACAGACGGTGATTTATCACCGGAGGAATTTGCTAAAAAATATAATCTGGAAAAATTTTCAAACTATCAAGGCAGGGATTTTGAAGAATGGTGTAAAATCTGGATTGAAGATGAAAATCCTATGGTCGGGGTAAAATCATGGATGAAGAAACAATATGGTAAAGATTTGAATGAGGCAGAAACCAGGCTTCTATATGATGTGATGAAAAGTCAGGCTAACAGATGGCTTTTTAAAGAGAACGCTTTGTATGAAAGATTAAATCTTGATGCCTACACCCGTCTTGTGACTCCTGAACAAACTGTATCCTGCTGCGGCGGTGACGTTTCAAAACCTCCTATCGGACCGCAGAATCCTGATGAAGGCTGTGCGATTATTTTCCGTGGATTGACAGATTATGACGGTTCTAACAGCTCTTTTGATACTAAAAACAGACTTGCGTGGGCTGCTTTTAAAACGATTCCGCAGGATGAAGTCTTAAAAATGACCCCTGAGGAATATAAAGTATATCAGGCTGAATGGCAAAAAGTTCGGAATATGAAAGCTTCAGATTATAGAAATTTGTTAAAGCCGGAAAATAAAGAGAAACTTGAAAAGTTTGAACAAAACTCTAACATGACAGTTCAACAGATTGTTGACTATATTGATATCGTGGAAAGTTCAACTGGACAGGATTTTGACTCAAATGACTGGACAATTGACAGCCAAACTTTTTTTGAAGAAATTATGCCCAAAATAAACGGAACATACGGCGATGATACAATTCTGGAAGGCAAAACACGCTTGGATATTCCGCCGGAAAAACAAAATTGGCTTAATTATCTGGAGCAGCACGATTTGCTTCTTGAGCAGTTTAAAGAGTAACAAAGCCGGATTACAGCCCGGTTTTGTTTTTGAAGATAAAGCTTCTTATACTGTTTTCAAGTTTTTCGGAATTTTTTGCATAATATGTGCCTGCAAATATTATGCCGAGACCTGCTATAATAACAACAGGAACAAAAAACGGTGAATACTTAAATACCGAATAAGAAAGATGTGCAATGTAAATAAATAAACCGGTTGCACCGAGTACCATAAATACTTTTCTTCTGATTATAATGCTGAAAATTATATAAAAAATGCTGAAAATGGCAAAAATCAGGTAAGCAAATTCATTATCCCATTCTAATTGCATAAAAGTTGACCATAACCCGCCATATAACATTATTGCACTAAAAATATAAAACCATCTTGAATAATCCTCTTTTGTTTTTCTGTCTAATTTTATGGACAAACCAAGCATAAGTATTGCAAATATAAGAGTTGTAAAATTTCTCATCCCCCATGACGGAGCGACCGAAGTTCCAAGACAAAGCGGCACAATATCCATAGAAAGACACCACCCAGCATAACTTATTGGTAATGTTAAAAAAGGAAATTTTCGGAATTTTAAAAATATAATTCCGGTTACAATTGTTGCAATTTCCATTAGTATGTAGTAAAAAATTGAGTCATCTGTGATACAGAGCATTTTTTCTAATCCATACACACCTGATGGAACCATTGATACCGCACAAACATAAAGCAGTCCAGCCGGAGTTGTTTTGTCATACTTCCATAATAAATTGCCGGTAAGCGTAAATATTGTAAAGTACAATACGGTCATGCAGAGAAGACCTTGATAAGAAAAATCAGTAAAAATTTCTATAAAAAACCAGCCCATCGTTAATATAATAATTAACCCGCCCAAATAATAGAGAAAGTATTCAAAACTGAATTTTGAAGAGAAATTTTTCGGTTTCTTCGGTGTATCATCGGCTTTGTTATGCAAATTTTGCAGAAAATTTACCAATTTTGCAAAATCCTCAGGCGAAATAACTCCTTCTTTTTGTGCAATCAGTAAATCCTTTTCATTAAAATTCATAGATTTTATACCCTTTAAAATCAGAATATCATTTTAAATTTTTTCTGGCAATTTTGTTATGTTTACGTTACAATTTCAGCAGATGTAAACAATTTTTAGAGGAATTAATTATGCTAACCGGAAATCAAATTCGTAAATTATATTTGGATTATTTTAAAGATAAACACCAGCATACGGTTGTCGAAAGTTCAAGCCTTGTACCGGACAACCCGACTGTTTTATTGACAACAGCGGGAATGCTTCAATTTTTGCCGATATTTCTTGGTATTGTAAAATCGCCTTATAATCCTCCACGTGCTACATCATGTCAGAAATGCGCAAGAGCAGGCGGTAAAGATTCCGATATTGAAAATGTCGGACGTACACCCAGACACCATACTTTTTTTGAAATGCTCGGTAACTTCTCGTTCGGCGATTATTACAAAAAAGAAATTATTCCGTGGGCGTGGGAGTTTGTAACAGAATTTTTGAAACTGGATAAAGACCGCCTGTGGATTACGATTTTTGAAACTGATGACGAAGCTTACCAAATCTGGAGAAGTGTCGGTGTTCCGGCAGAAAGAATTAAACGCAAAGGCAAAAAAGACAACTTCTGGGGACCTCCCGGCGCATCAGGTTCCTGCGGACCCTGTTCTGAAATTCATTATGATCTTGGCGAACAGTACAAATGTGATGACCCGAGAGGCTGCGGAATTGATACCTGCGAATGTGACAGATGGGTTGAAATCTGGAACCTTGTGTTTACGGAACTTTATCAGGATGAAGAAGGCAATCAGTCACCTTTAGACAGCAAAAACGTTGATACAGGCATGGGGCTTGAACGTATTACAATGGTTTGTCAGGGTGTGGCTTCAACCTTTGAAACAGATTTGTTAAAACCTATTTTAGATAAAGTTTGTGAAATGTCGGGTGTTCCATACAAAAAATCTGAAAAAACAGACATTTCTCTGCGTATAATTACAGACCACGCAAGATGTGTAACCTTCCTTATCTCTGATGGAGTAATCCCCGGAAATGAAGGCAGAAGCTATGTTTTAAGAATGATTTTAAGACGTGCTCTCCGCCATGGTAAAATTTTGGGAATGGATTTGCCTTTCCTCTACAAACTCGTTGATGTTGTTGTTGAAAATTACGGAGAAGCATATCCGGATTTAATCAAAAACAAAGCAAAAATTGTTGACACAATCAAAAAAGAAGAAGAACGCTTTAACAAAACACTCGACAGAGGCTACAAACTTCTTGATGAATTTATTGTTAACAAAAAAGACATTGACGGCGAAAGTGCCTTCAAGCTTTATGATACATACGGATTTCCGCTTGAACTTACAAAAGAAATCGCAGAGGAAAACGGCTTAAAAGTTGATGAAGACGGCTATAAAGCTGCAATGCAGGAACAAAAAGAACGTGCAAAAGCAGCTGCTGCAAAAATTTCAGTTACGGGTGATATTAAATATGCAAAAATAGAAGATGAAGTTGGTTCAACGGAATTTGTCGGATACACCGAAAACGGAGCTGAAGCTAAAATTCTTGCAACTGTCGAAGGCGACGGATATGTTGATATTGTTCTTGACAAAACTCCGTTTTATGCTGAATGCGGCGGTCAGATCGGCGACAGCGGTGTTATTGAAAACGACAATATGAAGGCCGAAGTTCTGACAACATTTAAAGTCAATAAACTTTTTGTACACCGGGCAAAACTTATAAACGGCGATATCGCAATCGGTGAAAAAGTAAAGGCTATGATTGATGTTGCAAGACGTGAAGAAATCAGACTTCACCATACATCAGCCCACTTGCTTCAGGCAGCATTGATAAAGGTATTGGGCGATGAAGTTCATCAGGCGGGTTCTCAGGTTGAGGAAAACAGAATGCGTTTTGACTTTACATTTAACCGTGCAATGACGCCTGAGGAAATATTTAAAACCGAAGAAATCATGAATAACTGGATTTCTAAAGGCTATGATGTTCAAACAGAGGTTATGGATATTGAAAAAGCCCGTCTTACCGGAGCAACTGCCCTGTTCGGCGAAAAATACGATGATATTGTTCGTGTTGTTTCAATTACTGATGGCAAAACCTGTATTTCAAAAGAGTTTTGTGCTGGAACACACGCAAGAAATATTCGGGATTTAAGACTGGTCAAAATCGTAACGGAAGGAGCAATTGCGGCAGGAACACGTCGTATTGAACTTGTTGTTGCAAAAACGGCTTTTGAATTTATGAATGCAAAAGTAAGAGAAATGGATAAACTTTCTTTGATGTTCAAAGCTCATTATGATGAAGTTGTGGAACGTGTTGAAAAATTGCAGGAAGAAAATAAAGAGCTTTCTAAAAAAATCGAAAGATTAGAGGAAGAAAACGCAAGAGCGAAATTCGCAACATTTGCCTCAAAAACAGAAGATATTGATGGCGGAAAACTGTTTATCTCCAAAATTGAAGATATTACACCTCTCGGTGCTAAAATCGGTATTGAATTTCTGGCAAACAAATTCGGTGAAAGCATTATAGTATTTGCGAATTCAAAAACAGTTATGGCAAAAGTTTCCGACGGATTTGTGAAAAAAGGAATTAATGCCGGAAAAATCGTCGGTGAAATTGCACGATTTACAGGTGCAAACGGCGGAGGTCGTCCAAACTTTGCTCAGGGCGGCATAAAAGATTCCTCAAAGCTTGATGAAATTCTTTCAAAAATTGAAAGTGATTTAAAAGGTGCAAAAGTTGAGGCATAAATAAAGCGGGATTAATTCCCGCTTTGTTTTTAAAGTTAAGATTTGTCAAAAATCTTGATGTATGCGGAAATTCGCAGTAAAATAGTTTTGGAGAATAGCTTGTTAAGGAAAAAGATTTATGAAAAATGTTACCCCGATATCAAATACGGCACCTGCTTTCGGAATGGCTGTCAAATTCAATAAGGCCGGCAGAAAGTTTTTTAATGAGGTTTTTAAAGACAATCCTAAAGCCGCAGAACAATATATTTTACGTCAGGCTAAAAACAAATCCTCCGATATTTTTGTAAAAGGTTCTGAAATCTCTGTGGGATTTGAAGGGCAGAATTGGAATATCGCAGGGTATATCTTGACGGAAAAACCGAACGGCAAATTTGTTGAGGAAATTTTGCTGATGAGAAATAAAAATCCACTGATGGCTATGCAGTTAAAAACTCTTATTCGTGAAAGCAGCAAACCTTTTTCCGAAATTTACGGCGACAGCGGCAAGCTTCTGGCTGCAGCCGAAGATATTGCAAATTACCAGTCGTATGTCAACAATAACAAAGCACCATCCCTTTTACAAAAAATAAAATCAATTTTTACACGGAAATAAAAAGCGGGAACTTAATCCCACTTCAAAACTTTTCAAATATAATTTTCAAATAAAAATAATATTGCCGTGCTTATGCAGCAAGTGCATCAATTTTTATATCTGCAAAGTCAAATACAATATCCTGAAATTCCAGCTTGATTTCGGGCATATCCATCGATATTTCTAAAAATTCAAAGTTTGTAAAGTTGTCACAAACAATATTGTCGTAATTATTTTTGGATATAGAATGTGCAAAACACCTTTCCAAAAATTCAATTACATCTGAAATGGTAAGGGGAGTAAATAATACACTCATCAGGTTGCCTCTCTTTTCTTAAACTTTGTCCGGTATATATTAAAAGTGTTTTAGTATATATAATTTGCATAATTAATATATATTGTTACAAAATTTAATAATTTTATAAAAACAGGTTTCCGCATTATTATAAAGAAAAAGGAGATGAGAAATGACTGTATTAAAAATAAAAAGACTGCCTCATAACAAAAATCTGCCGGAATACAAAACCGAAGGTGCTGCAGGAATGGATTTGTGTGCTGCAATTGAGGAGCCGGTAACATTAAAACCGCTTGAAAGAACTCTTGTTCCGACAGGAATTAAAATTGAACTTGAACACGGGTATGAAGCTCAGATAAGACCCCGTTCCGGACTTTCAATAAAGCACGGAATTTCTTTGATTAATTGTGTCGGAACCATTGATGAAGACTACAGGGGCGAAGTTTGTGTGCCTGTCGTAAACCTTTCAAATGAAACTTATACAATTGAGCCGCAGGAACGGATTGCGCAAATGATTATCGCACGTGTCGAACAGGCAAAGATTGAAGTTGTAACAGAGTTGACTGATACCGTAAGAGGTGCAGGCGGTTTCGGCTCTACCGGCAGGTAAGACCAGTACAAAACCATAGAAATGGTATATTTCCTTTTTAAAATCATATGTTTGTTTTATTCCCCCCCCCCCCCCCTATTCTGATATGATTATTGCGTTATTTCAGAGTAGCTAATGAATGAAAGGAACTTTACTATGACAATGTACAGTGATCAGCTTGCTGCGCAAGAACAACAACAAAAGCTTCAGAAAAGTAAAATAGAAGCGGGTGAAAAAAGCTGGCTTGCCACAACATTACTTGCTGCAATTCTTGGACCGTTCGGTGTTCATAGATTTTATACAGGTTATACAATTATCGGGATATTACAGCTTTTAACCCTCGGCGGCTGCGGGATATGGCTGTTAATTGATTACATTATGCTTCTTGCAAACAAATATAAAGACAAAGACGGGCTTCCGCTTGATAAGTATAATGGAATAACCGCATTTGTACTTTTAGTTTTATCAATATTTGGAGCAGTTATAATATTAGGTTCAGAATAAAAAAAGACCTGTCTATCAGGTCATTTTTATCAATCTTTTGATTTAAAAACAGAAATGCTCTTTAAATTCTCAATATCAAAATTTGTTTTAATCAAAGTGTCAAAAAGGTTGTAAGTTTCTGTTTTTTCTGACTTGTTCTTTTGATTTTGCCAGTAATCCCTGTCAAGCTGCGGATTACCTTTGTTGTTTGAATAGTCTGAATATAAATCTGTCATTTTCTGTCCTTTATTTATATTTAGTCCTTAACGGCTCAAAAATAAAAAACTTTACTATATTTGTAATTTTTTTACAAATTTTAATAAATTATTCCCGTCGTATGGTCAAAAGCATATCGTTCGGGATAAAGAAATCTTTTATTCCGTAATTTGCATTTACAAAACAAAACTCAACCGTTTCAGTGTAATCAATATCTATCAAATTAAAAGGTATTGCTAAATCAATTACGTTTGCATAAACGGATTTTATATCTTTTGTGCTTTGAAGCACCCACAAGTTGTTCGGAATTGATTTGATAAGTCTTAAAAACTGGATTTTTCCGCCTTGAACAGCAATCTGAATTTCGTTGTGAAATTTTTCCTTTGAAACAGGAAGGATGTTCTCCGTTTTATTTATCAGTCTGACCGGTGAAAGTGTCTGCTTTCTGTCTGCATTTCTCAAATAAATGTATATTTGAAAAGCTTTGTCATTCAATTCAGGATTGTTTTGAATGTATTCATTTACATAAAATCTCAAATATAAATTATTTCTGTCATAACCAAAACAAATTCTGTCGAAAAATTTGTTCTCTTTTAAAAGCGGTCCGTCAGGAATTTCAATACATCCCGCATTAAGCCAAGAGTCATCTTTATAATCAATCCCTGTCATAACAGGTGTGATTTCGCCTTTGGGATAACGTGACGGCTTTGCAATCGCTGATGTTAGAGGTGTGTCAAGGTATTTTGGCGGTTCAAGTCCGAGGCAGTAGTAGATATTTTTTAAATGTTCCCTGAACAGATAATCAAAAATATTATCACGACCCGAGTCATTAGGCTCTCCGTACCACCAGAACCAGTCGCTGCCCTCGCAGAGGAAAAGTTCCCTGCGTGCGGTTTTAATATTGGGATGGAGAGGATTTTCTTTTACAAATTTGGAAAAATCATCTCTCACCTGTTTCAAATAAGTCCAAGCAAGATTTTTTAAAGGTTCGTCAATCCAGAGTTTAAAATTCCTGTTAATCCATGAACCTGCCTCAAGTTTTTTTAAAGGTTTGTGATGTTTTTCATTTTCTATATATTCGGATATCAAAACCGTTTCCAGAGATTTGTCTTCTTCAATAAGTTTGTATAATGTTTTTAAGAATAAAAAACCGTTTTGTGCATAATTTTCCCAGCAGTTTTCGCCATCCATTGCAATTGTCAGCAGATGGTTTTCATCAGGAGATGAAAGAAGTTTTCCCTGTATAACTTTTATTCTGTCATACAAATCATTTGCAGCAAGAACAGCATCATGGTTCGGGTATTCAAAACTTATAAGGTTTGGAATAACTGCGTCACGGAAAATTATCTTTATTCCGTTCTTATATTCATAAGATTTTAAAAGATGATAAGGATCTTCCAGATATCCTTTAAAATCCCTCACAAATTCAAAATCAATACTGTTTGACAGAACCCCTTCATCCGAAATCGTCCAGTTAATACCAAGGTCATTCAACATATCAAGTGTTTTATTGCTTACACAGTGTTCGGAAGGCCAGATTCCTTTCGGTCGTTTGCCAAAAATTTCTTCAATCCTGTCAAGTGCAAGTTTTGTCTGAAGCTTTGCATCAAGTCCCATTTTTAAATCAACCGGAAGGTCGTCAGTAAATGATTTTTTGATTCCGTTTATGTCAATTAAAATCGGCAAAATCGGATGGTAATACGGACTTGTCGTAATTTCAATTCTGTTTTTTTGTGAGAATTTTTTGTATGCAGGTATTATTTTTCGAATTATATCCCTTTGAATTTCTATTATATGTTCACGATCTTCACGGGTATAATTTTTCCCTTTTTTAAAAAGTTTTTTTAATTCAGGGTATTTGTTTTTATAATCCGAGTCAAACCATGCAAGATTAAACAAAGCCATAAGGTCGGAATATTCCTGATTATTGAATAAATCAAGCTGACAATCAGGATTGGATACCCGTTTTTGATAAAGACGGTTGTATTCCTCAAACGGAAAAATCATCGTTTGATAGTTTGCATCAAAAAAGTTGTTTAAAATAAATTCTTTGTCGTCATCAGTCAGTTCGTTTACATCTTTTACGGTAATTCTTGAATGCAAATCATGAATTCCTTTTTCGCCGTAATCTTCAAAGGCATCCAATAAAACAGGCACAAGATTGAAGTTTAGTTTTATTTTTTTGAATTTGTCCAGAATAGTGACCATTTCAAGATAATCTTTTACCGCATGGAGCCGCACCCATGGCATCAGATAATCCCCGTCAGGCGTAAGCTGATAAACCGGCTGGTGAAAATGCCAGTAAAACGCAACAGATAATTTTTTTGTTTGACTCATCATACGACCGACTTAACTCCGACTGTAAAATTATTATATCATTGAAATCTTTTTTTGAAAACAGCTTCGAAAGTTTATTCTATATTTTGTATTAATAAAAGCACTGTTAAAAAAATTAACAGTGCTTTATTATGTGGTATAAAAAGAAAGGTTGGTATTTATAAATTATGCATGTTATCGAAAATCTCTTTTCTCTGAACCCAGATTTCCATTCCTAGTTCCCTGCCGGCTTCGGCAAGAGCTTCTTTAATTTCTTTAAATGAATATTTTGATTTTTCAATATTACCGAGCATAAACATTACAAAATGTCCCTGCATAAGTGTTTGTTTTATATCTTCAATATTTACTTCGTATTCCGCCATAACGGAAGTTACTTTTGCAACAATTCCGACTTTATCAACTCCGGAAACGGTTACGATTATTTGCTGATCTGACATACATCCTCCTCACTGACACTTACGGTAACAGGCGCAGGGTTGAGCCAATCTCTGTTAATCCATTTACCGAGTTTATGTTCAATACAATAATCTTTCAAATCTTTTTTAACTTCCGGAGCCAGAATATACATTGCAATAATATTCGGAACGGACATTGCAATCATCATTGCATCTGTTATGTTTATTACGGATGTTACGTTAAGAACAGAACCGATTACGATAAATGCACAGTAAATAAACTGGAATGTCAGAGTTCGTTTTTTACCTTCACCGAAAAGGAAGTTCCAAGATTTTTGACCGTAATAAGCCCAGCTTATGATTGTTGAAAGTGCGTAAAGAAGAACAATTCCTGCAAGCAGAGTCGGGAAAAACGGCATAACTGAAGAAATTGCATCTGATGTCATTTCAATACCGGAGGTGTGTCCCGCATGAGTTTTGTAAACTCCTGTAATTACAATTGCAAAAGCTGTCAATGTGCACATAAAACCTGTCAAAAACGGGTCAAGCAGTGCAACAAAACCTTGAGAGAGGGGTTCTTCAGTTTTTACTGTTGCATAAACAATCGGTGCAGACCCTGTTCCTGCTTCATTTGACTGAACTGAACGGCGCAAACCCATAATCATTGCAACAAACATTCCGCCATAAATTGATTCCGGACAGAACGCTTCTTTTGCAATAATCCATGCCGCATGCGGAATTTGTTTAAAGTTTACTAAGATAACTACCATTGCGGAAAATAAATATACAAATATTTTTAAAGGAACGATTTTTTCAGTTACTTTAACAATATTTTTGATACCGCCTATTACAATCAACCCTACAACAACAGCCATGCCAAGCCCTACAACCCAGTGAAGATTGTGCATAAAGCCCTGTTCGCCTCCTGCAACGTTCACAAACTGGTTTGCGGCCTGATTAATCTGAATCATATTTCCGCCTGTGATACCGCCGCAAATGCAAAGTATTGCAAAAATTACGGACAGAGGCTGACCGAGCCAGCGCAGTTTTTTACGGGTAAGCCCGTGGGCCATATAATGCATCGGCCCGCCTGAGATTGAGCCGTCAAGATTAAATCTTCTGTATTTAACTGCAAGTGCAGCTTCGACAAATTTTAATGACATCCCGAGAATTGAGCCGACTATAATCCAGAATGCAGCACCGGGGCCTCCCATTGAAATCGCAATTGCAACACCTGCAATACTTCCTAAACCAATTGTTCCGGATAATGCGGTCATAAGAGCCTGAAATGATGAAACTTCACCGGAGCCGTCGCCGGATTTTTTAGGTTTTACAAGCAAATCTATTGCATGTTTAAAACCCCAGACAGCAATACCTCTTAAATAGAATGTGAAAAATACCCCTGCGAGTAGTATCCAGAATATGATAATCGGGACATCAGTGCCAAAAATATGTATCGGATGAAAGATAAAATCCGCAATTGCATCGGATACAGGCGCAATGTTTTTATCCATAAACGTGTCAAAACTGAATGCAGAAGCCTGCTGGATGTTTAATAAAAGTGTCAAAAGTACAATTAAAAATTTGTTCATTAAATAAGTTCCTTTCGGGTCATCTTCACAACTATTCGGCTATGTGTCCTAAGGGCAAATTACCAACCCAAGTTTTATACTACCAGAAACATGCTTGAACTTTGTCAAATCTTTACAAAATCTTAAAAAATGTTGCGAAAATCTGCGAGAGATTTTATCCGAAAAGCAGCATGACAGAATAGTTTCAGTCATTATTGATTGTTGTTTACAATTTGAAGATGTAAATGTATAAAAAATAATTCACCGGAACATTACAGTTTGAACATTCTGTTTTTAAAATCCGTAATCAGTGAATAAGAGTATTCGATACAATTTTTAAGTTCGTTGTCGCTTTCGGCGATAGATGCAATTTTTTCAATCACTTCAATAGTTTCAGGTATTGAATTCCTGTAAATAAACATATTTAATCCTGCTTTAATTCCAATAACACATGCTTCAACAGCTCCGTATGCCGCAACCCCTTTCATAATCATATCATCGGAAATTATTATACCTTTATAATTCAATTCATTTCTCAAATAGGAAAGTGCGTTTTTGCTTAAAGAGGCCGGAAGCGTATTTTTGTCAAAACAGGTGCAATGAAGATGAGCCGCCATAATCATTTCAATTCCGTTTTCAATTGCAGATTTAAAAGGTGCAATATGAATTTTTTCCATAATCTCAAGCGGCAAATCTATTACCGGAAGGCTAAGATGGCTGTCTTTGTCAGCGTCGCCGTGTCCGGGAAAATGTTTTACGCATGGAATAATTCCGTTTTTTAAATATTCTTTTATAACAATATTTTCAGCCTTTATTATATCCTCCGGATTATCGGAAAAAGAGCGTTCGCCGATTATTGGATTTTGAGGATTAGTATTTACGTCAATACATGGCGCAAAATTCAGATTTATTCCGAAACTTATAAGTTCTTTTGCGATTTCATCTGTCTGCCGCTTCAAAAAATCTTTGCCTTTTTGAAAGGCAAATTTTGCTGACAAATATTTTTTACCGTTATGAATATTTTCTGTTCGTTCAACCCGTCCGCCCTCCTGATCAATCGAAAGAAAAAGCGGTGCTGTTGATTTTTGTTTTATATCATCAACAAGTTTTTTAAACTGTTCTTTTGATTTAATATCATAAGTAAAAAAAATCAGACCGCCGAGCGGATAATTAAGCGCTTTTTCATATCCGCCGCCGTCGGTTCCAAGTATGAACATTGAATAAACTTTGTCGATTAATTCCATATTTTCCATGTTATATTTAGAGGGCAGAAGCGAATATTTGACTCTGCCCTGACGATTTTATACACCAGATTTTGCTGTTTGTTTCCCGAAAAGTTTTTCATTCAACGGATAAAGTTCTTTGAAATTACCGCTTTCAACGACGTCTGCAATTTTTTCCAGTACGATTTCTTTGTCCTTTGCATTAAGTTTGTTTATTCCTTCATTAAGCTTCAAATCAGATGAGTTTTGAACGTTTGTAAAACCTTTATTCAGTTTCAAAAATTCCTCATATTCATCAAGAACTCTCGGAATAAATTCATCAACTTTGTATTCCTGACCAAGATAATATTTGACGTCTTTTTGAAATTGTTTCAAATATTGTCTTACGAAATCAACTTCGCCTGTGGTTTCTTGTTCGTTGTACTCAGCCCCGTAGCAAAGATTGTTTAATACAGGTTTGTCCAAATCCTTTATAGATGCCGCCCACAGTATGCATCCAAGATAAAATCCCGTGTAGGATTCTATTAAATGTTTGATTTTGTTATAGTACATTTTGAATTTCAATTTTTTCTGGTTAAAGTTTTTAACTCTTAAAATATCCCGATAAATATATTCAATACTCGGTACAAAAGCATTCATGTGTCCTATAAAACCGGGGTCAAACTGTACGCCATCCGTAAAATCAAATTTTTCACTCATATTTGTCCTCTTTTCTTTTTATAACAATTCGTATTTTTTACTTTTTTCTTTCATTTTTTCACGGTATAAAGTATCATATTGATATCTGTAACCGTTTATAAAACTTTTTACAACAGCTTTTGAAAATTTTTTGTTAGCCGACCAGTAGGATGTGTGTGCCAGAAAAAACGGACGCCAGCTCCACACGCCGGAATCATCAAAAATAAATCCTTTCGGATCTTTAAATTCGGAATTAAGGATTTTTTCCATTTCTTCGTATGTCAGGTTATGTGATGTCGGAAATGCAAGCGGGTCTTCACGGAAGTTTACGGTCAGCCAGAAAAGCCCGTTTTCCATAATATATTTAAGCATCAATTTGTTGTAATATGTTTGTTCATACTCCGGGTCTGCAAGGTCAGAATAAAACAGTACAAGCGGGCTTGCAAAATTAACAACACCACGAACGGCACCTTTTGGAGAGCAGACATTTTCGGTTGATTTGTCAATCTCAAGATAATGCTGTTTTAAAGACTCTCCATTGGTATTAAATACAAGTTTGCCCCCTGAGGATACAACACCAATGTTTGCATCGGCAAGAGCAGAAATACATGTATCTTTTCTCGGATTTTCTTTTATGAAATTTTTGAATTCATCTGTTACATTTAGAGAATTAAAAAGTTTTTCCAGATTGATATACGGAAGGGTATTGAATAAATATTCATATGTTATAAATGTTCCGGCGGAATATCCGTAAAGAACGGTTGTATTGCCTTCTTTAAATTCATTTTTTACGGTTTCATTAAGGTTTTTGACAATCGGAAGCATATGGTGTGGTTTTTGAACCCATATAGCATCATGCATATACTGTGTAATCAAATGTCGTACCTGAAATGCAACCGTCGGGCTGAAGTCTTTTGAAATATCAAGCTGTTTGTTTACAAAGTCCAGATCCGCTTTGCTCATATCGCCCCAGAAAAATATTGAGGGTTCATTTTTGATATGTAAGCCTTCGCTGCTCAACATTAATTGTTTTATTTGTTCGTTTGTTTCAAACTGTTTTTTCATTTCCGGATGGAGTTTTTGAACCCCTTTTTCAAACCAGTTTTTCATTTTTTCGTCGTTGTTATTTGAGCCGTTTATGTAAACAAAACTCACATCCGCCGCATATGAAAAATTTTGTACCAGCAATGATAAAAATATAAATATCCCGACCGTAAACTTTTTCATACTTAAATACTAGCACAAATCACAGTTTTAACAAATTATGAACTGTTGTAAAGATTTATTCTTTCATGACAATTTTTATATTCAGCGGTTTTGTGTTAGTATCAGGAATTATAAAGTTATGAAAATTTACCCGATAAATAATATAAAATATAATCTGCAAGCTGGAGTTCAACCAAGCCTGTCGCCGGTTAATGCAGAAGATGTCCGGAATATGACCGAACTTTCAGGAATTTATATGCCTGTTATAAGTTTTTGCGGTGATTATGAAGAATTTAAACGACAAATGCTTTCTCTTGATAATATTCATTGTCCTGGCTGCGGAAATAAAATGCTAAGTGAAAAGAAACTTAAACAGATTGTCAACAATGCTGCATATACAAAAACAATACCCGAATATGCAAAATTTCTTGAAAAAAATAAAGAATATTTTCACCCCCAGTATCAGCCTTTTATAGCTTATGTTAACAGATTTGCCCAAAATACTCCGGAAAAATCCATTCAGGATATGCTTAATGTAATGTCTAAAGGTTCATCGGTTCTAATGAACAAGCAGTTTGTAAAAGATGCTGACTATTTACAAAAGCAGCTGGAGCGCAAACAGTTTTCCCCTTCTGATAAAGAAAAAATAAATGAATGCATTAATTATTTCCGCACATTAGAAAAAATTCCCAAATACAGTGATTTAAAAGAACATCTTTTAAATACGCTCGGCAGTCTTGACAGCGAACAAAAATGGGAACTTTACAATAAGATAAAGAAGAATTTCCAAAAGATTTACACCTACAATTTTGTATTAAAAAATCGTGATATAAATACGGCCGGACTGCCTGAACATGCAGCAGTTACTTATAATATTCTTTTAAATTCAAAAAGCAGTCTTGCCAGTGTATACCAAAATCCGGCTAAGGAAAAAAGATTTAATAAATTTCTTTTATGCGACAATTGTGCGGCTTCATATAAATCATTTTCCGCAATAACTTCCAAGCCAGATGCAAAAGAAAAGTTGGAATTATATTCAAATGATATAGCAGATGCCATTGCCCAGCGAAAACTTGCCGGAAACAATTTGTATTTATATGAATTTTTCAGAACAGTAAGAGGTTTTACAAAAAACAGAATCAGCCTTGACAGAGGACAGATATGCAGTGAGGCTAAAAATACGATATTCAACGAAGAAAAAAGCCAGTATATTTTCAGTGGATATTCCGGAATTCCATGTGCCTGCTGCGGAACGAATATGCTGACTCATGAAGAAAAAGAAGATATCTATCGACAAATAATAAAAAGTGACGGACTTTTTGAGTTAAGGAATGTTGCAAAAGTAAATGAGAAATATATAAGCAGACGATATAATGGCATAATTGACAGATATAATAAAATTCTTGAAAAGTATCCTGAAATTACTGAAAAAGAAATGGTTCAGCTGCTCCAAAAACTTACGAAACGGGATTTGAAACAGCAGATTGAAAAAAATAAAAATGAAGTATTAAAATATCAGGCACGCTGCAGATTAAACTATCTTGATAAAGAATATTTAAATGATTATGTATATAGGGTTAATAAAAAATACAAGAATTTGGAAAATGAATCGGAATTCAGATTTGACGATTACAAAAAATTACTCAAACAAACACTTGAAAATATAAACAATCCTGCGCGAGAAAAATTTATAGAACTTGCAAAACAGGATATTCAACATCTTTATATATTAAACAGACTTGTAAATCCGCTTCCTCATGTAGCAGAAAAAACAGGAGGTGAGCTAAAGGCAATATTTGAAAATATATTTAAAGGTTCGGTAATAACCGTTGACCATATTCAATCCCGGTATGAAGCCGGAGCAGATGAATATTATAACAAAATAGGTTATTGCCGGGACTGTAACCGTGAAAAAACTAACATGACATTTGAAGAATGGATTAAAGTGCATCCAGAAATCAGAAAAAATCTTCCAAGGCATCTTCAAAAAATAAGCGAAATAATTAAAAAAGAAAAAATAAAATCGATGTATGATTATCCGGAAAAAGTGGCAAGATTCACAATGAAACTTGCCAACGGAAAGTTGAAAATCCAGGCTAAATACGATACTAAAGGTTAATTTCGATTTTGTCCGGAGCTATATAGTTGTATAAAAATGCAGCAACAGCACCTGCCGCAAGATTTGTAACTATTGTAACAAAAACACTCTGCCAGCAGGCAATGTTCATCATTCCCAGAGCCATTGCAACAGCAGGATTGAACGCTCCGTAACATAAAACGCTTCCGACCGCAAATATTCCGACAGTAACTGTAGCGCCGATTGCAAGTCCATAGTAAGAATTACCTCTTGTTTCTTTTGATGTTGCGCTCATCAAAACAACGTAACAAAGTGCAAATGTGAATAAAAATTCACCTGTCACCATTGGAAGCATGTTAAATGCGCAGCCTTCAAAGTTTGCAACATGTCCGGAAAAATGATTTACAAGCAAAACTGCACCTGCAGCCCCTAAAAGCTGTGATATAATATAGGGAATAAGTTCTGATGCCGGAAGTGCTTTTCGGATTACGGCAGCAAGCGTAACCGCAGGATTGTAATGTCCTCCGCTTACAAATCCGCCCGCATAAACCATAATCATCAGTGCAAACCCTATTGCGATTGCATTGATTACTCCGTCACCGCCCAGAAGCAGGACACATCCTATTGTAAATACAAGAAAAAATGTTCCGATAAATTCAACAATATAACTTCTAATGTTCATCTGATTCTCCTTTTGCTTAAATCTTTACCGTGTTAAGTTATCATGTTTTTTGAAAACTTGCTATTGTATGGCAGGATTAAAACTTTTGGTATAAAATAAAATCATGTTTTATTTTGAAAAAATTAACGGAAAAACAGTAATGAAATCGGATATTTTATCCGGAGTAGAACATTTTTTTACTACAAGAGAAAGTTTTATTAAAACTAAAGAATCAGAATTTCAAAAAACGACTGATGAAAATAAAAAAATGTTTTGTGAAGTTTTGAATATAGATTACAAAAATTTTGTAAATCCTTCCCAGACACATTCGGTTAATATTAAAACCGCAAAAGTCGGACAAAAAGATTATCCGGAATGCGACGGTCTGATACTGGACAATTTTGAACAGGCAATATTTTTAAATTTTGCAGATTGTACGCCGGTGATATTTTATGACGAAAAACTTAATATCGGGGCAGTATCACATGCAGGCTGGCGGGGGACAGCAGGTGAAATTTCGAAATTGACGGTTGAAAAAATGATTGATGATTTCGGCTCAAAACCTGTAGATATAATAGCTGCTATCGGCCCTGCAATTTCAATGTGCTGCTATAATGTAGGGGAAGATGTTCTGGAAAAACTGCTTTCGACAGTTAAAGATAAAAACGGTGTTTTTGAAAAAAGAGAGAATGAATATTTTGTGGATTTAAAAGAAATTAATAAAAGACAGCTTGAGCAGAGCGGGGTTAAAAATATTGATGTTTGTCCGTATTGTACGGTATGCGATAATGACATGTTTTTTTCATACAGAAAGGAAAACGCAACAACAAACCGTCACGGTGCAATTTTAAAATTAAAAAGAAAAATTTAAAATATATGTTATAATATTCAAATAATTGGCAACGGAAGGGTAAAGATATGAAATCGAATTTTTGTGTAATTATATTTATATCGGTAATTCTGCTGGGGATGCTCTATTTGTTGTTACGTAAACCGGCAGCTCATGCAGTGAACGTTGACACGAATCTTGACAGAGCGATTGCATACGCACTTGAATATCTTTCCAAAAGTACGGGTGAAAACGGAAGATTTGTATATGAAGCAAATGTCGATGCTGATGTAAAATACGGCAACATTCGTTATAATGCTCTCCGTCATGCAGGAACTTTATATTCTATGTATCTTTGCGAAAGATATTTGAAAAATTTTTCATTACAACAAAAAAGATATCTTGCCTCAGATTATTTTGTAAAAAAATATGTGAAAGAAGTTCGTCCGAATTTATATGCTGTTGTTTCCGACATGAAGGAAGAAAATTTGAATTCACCGCAGGCAAAACTCGGCGGCACGGGGCTTGCACTTATCGGGCTTTCAAACCTTTATCCCGAAGGAAAAATTGATTTAAAAATTCTGAGAGGACTCGGAGATTTTGCAATTTATATGCAAAAATCTGACGGAAGCTTTTATTCAAAATATCTGGTTCCCGAATCCAAACGGGATGAAGATTTCGTTTCTCTTTATTACCCGGGTGAAGTTGCTCTCGGACTTTTATACTTAAATGAAGTTGACCCGCAGAAAAAATGGATTGATACAACTAAAAAAGCTCTTTTATATCTTGCAAATTCCCGAAAAGATAAAGGTAAAAAAGTCCCCTTTGACCACTGGGCAATGCTTGCGACAAGAAAACTTTTTGAAACGCCGGACAACGGCTTGACACCGGCAGAAAAAAGTACCTTGCAAAAACATGCAGAACAAATGGCTCTTTCAATTCTGGATAATCAAATTGTTGACGAAAGTAATACTTATCGTGGCGGATTTGTGGAAAATGTCAGACTTTGCAGTATCGGAACAATTATGGAAGGTCTGGTTGCAATCTATTATTCGGTTGACGATGAAAAATTAAAAGCACGTGTTATGAATGCTCTGAATTACGGGGTGGATTTCTTGAGCCGATATCAGGTTAAAGAAGGTGAAATGCGCGGGGGAATTCCGACAAGTGCATACTGGCGGCTTTCAAATGCAAGCGAAAAGTCAAAAGTTATAAGAATTGATAATGTCCAGCATGTTTTGTCAGCATGGATAACTTATAAACAAATTGGCAGATAATCTTTTAAAATACTGTCACATCCAATTACAGTGCAAGGCTGCTGATAACCTGATTACGTCCTCGTTCTTTTGCAAGATAAAGTGCTTTGTCGGCATTATTTAACATATCATCCGGTGTTTCAATATTTTCGTTAAATCCTTCAACCCCGATGCTTACTGTAATTTTCATACTGTTGCAGTCATAACAAAAAGGGTATTCCTCAATTGCTTTCCGCAGTCTTTCAATAGGAATGACTGCCTTGTCAAGAGGCGTTTCGGTCAATAGTATAACGATTTCCTCCCCGCCGTATCTGAAAACAAAATCAGTTTTCCTGAAATTTTCAAGCGTTAAATATGCGATTTCTCTTAAAACATAATCACCGCAGAGGTGTCCGTAGGTGTCATTAATTTTTTTGAAAAAATCAACATCCATAAGAGCGATGCTCAAATCACTTTTATACCTTTGAGCACGCAAAAATTCTCTTTCAATTGTTGTCTCAAAATGCCGTCTGTTATAAAGCCCTGTCAAAGGGTCGGTAACGGACAGATGTCTGGTGTGAGAATACATAAAATTAATTTTTTTAATCACATCAATCTTATTGTTTTCCGCAATCGGAAAACTTTTTATTATTTCTTCAATATTAGTCTGGATTTGATCAAGCAGCTCCGGAGATAAATCAAAATCGTTTCCCTTGATATTGTCCATAACCATTACCTCACACTAAATTTATTATACCATAAAATTTGAAATCAGAAGATTTTTTTGCTAATCTGTTTGTATGAAATTGTCAGCGGAAGAATTGTTGAAAAAGTATTCAAATGACACCTCTCATCCTTTTGAAGTGCGAAGAATTGCCATGATGATTTTTGATGAAGTTTCCGCAAAAATTTTCGAGATGCCGCAGGTGCACAGACGCATTCTTGAAAGTGCTGCGATATTGCATGATATCGGTTATTATATTGACAGCAAAAGCCACAACAAACACAGTCAGCAAATGGTTTTGGAACACGGACTTTCGGGTTTTGAATTAAAAGAAATTGAATTTATATCCTGTATCTGCCGGTATCATAGAGGCGGGCTTCCGGATAAGGAAAAGCATGAAATTTATAAAGAATTTGACAAAAAAGACAGAAAAACAGTAAAGCGTCTGGGAGGAATTTTGCGGCTGGCTGACGGGCTTGACAGAGCGCATCTTGCATTGATTAAAAAAATTAAATTAGATTATGACCGAGAAAACAATATCGTTACATTTATTTTGTCGCCCAATACCCCTGATTATTACCCAGATATAACGGCGGCAATAAGAAAAAGAGATCTTTTTGAAATCGGTTTTAAAACACAGTCTGTTCTAAAATTTGAGCATTAAGCCTTTTTCATTATATTATTTGACTTTGCAGTACTTCTGTAATAGAATACTTTGTTGTTTGTTATAAAATTCTGGGAAGTCTAAAAATGGCCAAAATAAGTGCAATTGTTCCTGTTTATAATACCGAACAATATCTGGAACGCTGTCTAGACAGTCTGATAAATCAAACATTTAAAGATATTGAAATAATTTGTATTAATGACGGTTCTCCTGATAATTCATTATCAATTTTAAAAAGATATCAGGCGAAAGATTCAAGAATAAAAATTATAACAAAAGAAAACGAAGGACTTTCCTGTGCAAGAAATGACGGATTAAAACTTGCATCCGGCGAATACACAAGTTTTGTGGATTCCGATGACTGGATAGATTTGAATTTTTATGAAAAACTATATTCCGCAGCGAAAAAGTATGATGCAGATATTGCCGCATGCGGCATAAAAAGATTACGCAGCTACAAATGGAAATACCATTTGAAAATCGAAAAAGAAGAATTCACCGAAGATAACAACAGAAAGTTTGTTCTCTGTGATGTTCCTGAAAAATGTTATGTTTGGAACAAAATCTATAGAACTTCCGAAATTAAAAAATACAATCTGGGATTTGAACCTGATACTTATTTTGAAGACAGAATGTTTACCTGTCAGGTTCTTGTCAATATGAAAAAACTTGTTGTCGTGCCTGAAATTTATTACAATTACTGGACAAACAGCAATTCAATCGTAAAAACAAAATCAGATAAAAAACAACGGGATTTTGATTATACAAATAAAAAGATGATGGATTTTCTGAAAGAGCACAACATTAATCTTGACCACCATTTTAGTGAATATAAAAAATACAAACTTTTTAATCTTACATATTTTACAGTCAAATACTTTAAATCAAAACGTGAATGCAAGCTATTTAACGTCATAAAGTTTGATTTGCCGCCTGTTTAACGCTTTGTTAAAAAATGTAACGAAAAATAGGGAAATTGTAACATTTCTTCATGAAAAATACTTTATATATATAAGGGAAAAATATGAAAGGAAAATGTTATGAGTTTCGATGCGAACGTACTGAGCGTAAAGCCTGTAATCAGAGAAACTGCAAACATGAACAATGACGGCGGCGGCGGAAATCTCGGTTACATGCAAAGGGGAAAACAGGACGATGAAAAGGAAAAGAAATTTTTCTCAGATGAAAGTATTTTTGACAAAAAGAATGAAAAAGATGTTTTTGTAAGCCGCAAGGA
The DNA here is from genome assembly GCA_944322785.1 of Candidatus Gastranaerophilales bacterium. GTDB lineage: Bacteria > Cyanobacteriota > Vampirovibrionia > Gastranaerophilales > Gastranaerophilaceae > Scatenecus. The sequence continues at coordinate 336,210 of CALUPW010000001.1, forward strand.
AATTGAAATTCCGGATGAATACAAATTCAATCTCAAAAAAGTTCTGTTAAAATTGATTGCAAAAATAAAACGTATGTTAAAATAAAAAATCTTTACTCCCTGCAGACTTTGCGCAATAATAGGGGTATGAAAGAGGTTTTTGTTGATACTGAAGACGGGGTTAAAATTGCATTTAATTTGTACAAATGCGGGCATGATGAGGTTGTGATAATTTGCCCCGGCTGGTATATGACAAAAGACAGCAGTGCTTTTTTAAGTCTTGCCGAAAAAATTACCGTTAAATATGATGTGATTTCTATGGACTTTCGAGGGCACGGCAAAAGTTCCGGATTTTTTACCTTCACCTCAAAGGAAATTTTTGACCTTGACGCCGTTGTAAATTATGCAAAAGAAAATTACAAAAAAATATATTTAATGGGCTTTTCACTCGGCGGTGCAATGGTTTTAATATATGGTGCAATACGGGGCGGTGCAGACAAAATCATTGCGGTTTCGGCGCCTTCTGACTTTTACAAAATCGAAAACAGAATGTGGCACCCTAATGCGTGGATTCCGACGTTTAAAAAATTTGAGCCGAAAAGATGGATTTCAATTCGTCCTTCTCTTATTATCCACAAAAAAATCAAGCCGGCGGATATTGTAGAGCAAATAAATGTTCCGACACTTTTTGTCGCAGGCAAAAAAGACGTGACCGTCTGCCCCTGGCATACCGAACTTTTGTATAAAAAAGCAAAATGTGAAAAAAAGTTTGAACTTTTTGAAAACGGTATTCACGCCGAAGACCTGTTTTTATCAGAACCTGACAGATTTTTAAATTTGTGTTTTGACTGGCTTGATAACAGATAGTTATACTATTTTTTATTTTCGTGCTAAAATTTTTCTATGGAAAATAAAAAAATTAAAATCGGATTAATCGGGCTTGGAACCGTTGGAACAGGTGTTTATAAAACTTTAAAGCCCTTTGAAGATATTGAAATTACAAAAATCGGGGTCAAAAATATTAACAAACCCCGCAATATCGAAAATTTTGACAGCTCAATTTTGACAGACGACTGTTATGATGTCGTAAATGACCCTGAAATTGATATTGTCTGTGAACTTATCGGAGGCGTTCAGCCGGCATTTGATTTGATTAAAACCGCAATCAAAAACGGCAAACATATTGTGACCGCAAACAAAGAACTTCTCGCAAAACACGGAGAGGAACTTTTTAATTTTGCGGAAAAATATAATAAAGTTGTACTTTACGAAGCCGCTATTGCAGGCGGAATTCCTTTGATAATGCCAATCAAAACTATTATGGCAGGCAACAAAATCAGTAAAATTGAAGCAATTTTAAACGGAACAACCAATTATATTTTAACAAAAATGGATACCCTCGGCGCATCGTATCAAGATGTCTTAAAAGAGGCTCAAGAACTGGGTTATGCAGAAACCGACCCAACCGGTGACGTTGAAGGCTTTGATGCAGCTTACAAAATTACAACTCTTGCCACAATAGCATTTAAAAAACGGATTAAACTGGATAATGTTTATCGTGAAGGCATTACAAAAATCCGTTCTCAGGATATGAAAGCAGCAAATGATCTGGGATACAAAATTAAACTTATCGCATCGGCTTCTATTGATGAAAACAATAATGCTGACGTTCGTGTACATCCGATGCTGATTTCACAAAATACGCCGCTTGCCCATATCAACTATGTAACAAATGCCGTAAGGCTTTCCGGTCATCCGATAGGGGATATTACCCTTTCAGGCCCCGGAGCAGGCGAATTCCCGACCGCAAGCTCAGTTGTCGGCGACATCCTTGCAATTGCCGCAGAATTCGGTAAAACGGATTACCTTCTTCCTATGATGCGGTGCAGGCATGAAGGAAATGCAAATTGTATTAATATAAAAGATACCGTGAATAAATATTATCTTTCAATCAATGCCAAAAATAACAAAGGCGTCATCGGAACAATCGGAAAAATTTGCGCCGAAAACGATATAAGCCTTCAAAGTATTGTGCAGAGAGGGGTTGACGAGGATAATACTGCAAATATTACGGTAATCACCGAACTCGCACTTGAAAAAAATATGCGCCGTGCGATTGAAGACTTTGAAAAAGACAAATTCATAAACAAAGTCAACAGCATGATACGGGTTCAGGTGTAAAAGAAAAAGAGGGAAACTATGTACTATCAGGGATTAATCAACACATTCAGAGAATATCTTCCGGTAACGGACAAAACTCCGGTTGTAACGCTTAATGAAGGTAACACGCCTTTGATAAAAGCTGAAAATCTGGCAAAAAAAATCGGGCTTGACGCAGAGATTTATTTGAAGTTTGAAGGATGCAACCCGACCGGAAGTTTTAAAGACAGAGGGATGACAATGGCGGTTTCAAAAGCCAAAGAATCCGGCTCCGGTGCAATAATCTGCGCCTCAACCGGAAACACATCCGCCTCAGCCGCCGCATACGGTGCAAAAGCCGGATTAAGAACTTTTGTATTAATTCCTGACGGATATATTGCGCTCGGCAAACTTTCGCAGGCAATGATGTACGGGGCAGAAATCATTGCAATTCAAGGAAATTTTGATGAAGCGCTTGAGCTTGTCCGAAAAATTGCTGACAAATACCCGATTACTCTTGTAAATTCCGTAAATCCTTACAGAATTGAAGGACAGAAAACAGGCGCATTTGAAATTATCAATGCACTGGGTAAAGCTCCTGATTACCATTTTATTCCGGTAGGAAATGCAGGAAACATAACCGCATACTGGAAAGGTTATAAAGAGTGGCATGCTGCAGGCAAAATTTCTGCATTACCGAAGATGATGGGATTTGAAGCCGAAGGTGCAGCAGCAATTGTTAAGGGTGAACGAATTTTGAAACCTGAAACACTTGCAACGGCAATTCGTATCGGAAATCCTGCAAGCTGGAAGCAGGCAGAAGCCGCAAGAGATGAAAGCAACGGTATGATTAATTTTGTAACTGATGATGAAATTGTGAAAGCTTACAAACTTATAGCGTCATCTGAGGGGGTTCTGGCAGAACCCGCAAGTGCCGCATCAGTTGCCGGATTGATAAAAGTTAAAGATAAGATAAAAGAAGGCTCAAAGATTGTTTGTATTTTGACTGGCAACGGACTTAAAGACCCTGACAATGCAATCAAATATTCAAATGCCGATGTCAAAAAGACAACTTCTGAAATGAACGATATTTTGAAAGCTATGAATATATAAATTTAAAATTCCCGTCTTGCAAAGGGCGGGAATTTTTTATATAATAAAGGTTGTTTTATATAAAAATAAGGAGCAAAAAATGGTAAAAAAGCAGACTATGATTGAAATTCAGGGGGGGGGGGGCAACCCGTAAAACAGGCTCCTGTTGCGGTTTAACCTTATGTCATTCTTCAGCCAAGGACAATTTAAGTCCAAAGATTGAAGAATTTTACGAAAAAATGAAACGTCATTCCGGACTTGATCCGGAATCTATCAATGCTGATAGAAACAGACTCCGGCTCGGGGGCCGGAGTGACGAAGGCGGTAAAATCATACCTTCTTCTTACCGTCACCCTGAACTTGATTCAGGGTCTATTAAGATAGGAAAAGATTCCGGCTCGGAGGCCGGAATGACGGGTACAGAGTCAAACATCCTTCACCGCAAAGTCCAGAGTGACGAAGGCAGCAGGACGCCATGCACCACCTTCCGTCACTCTGACGGAAGTCAGAGTCTGTCAATGCCGGTTAATTCAATCCGGTACTTTTGGCGTCAAAAGTCCCGCAAAGCCGCCTTCACCATGGCAGAAGTTCTGATAACGCTTGGAATAATCGGCATAGTAGCCTCAATGACTTTGCCATCATTATATATAAAAAATCAGAACAAAGCTCTTGAAGCTTCGTTAAAAAAGAATTATTCAGTGCTTCAACAGGCACTTGACATGTATCAGGCTCAAAACGGATTTCGTTTGAAGTCGGATGATTTGGATACTCATGAATTGAAGCCGGCTATTCTTCCATATTTTAATGTGTTAAATGATTGCGGAGTGGGCACAGAACTTTCAGGGAAAGCATGTATTCCAAATACGGAAGAAAATAAATCAAATATATACAAATCATATAACGGTAATACGATTACTCTGGCTGTATTCGATGACGGACAGTTTGTTTTAAATGACGGAAGCCTGATTTTGCTGGAAAATGTTCGTTATGGATACGGTGTATTAATTTCAGTAGATGTAAACGGGTATAACAAACGACCGAATAGATGGGGGCATGATTTATTTACATTTCAGCTTATGAAAGATGGTGAACTTCTGCCTATGGGAGCCCCGGAAACTCAATGGCATAATGAAAATACATATTGTTCCACTACTTCGACAAATAATATGAACGGCGCCGGCTGTACCTACAAAGCATTGACTGATAAAGATTATTTTAATAATCTGCCAAAATAAAAAATAAAGCAGCCCGTAAGCCGTGTTCTGTTTATAGATAATCATCTGTCTGGTATTGCGGTTACCCGCAATCTCTAGCGATATTTCTGAAGTCGGCGGACAGCCTTTATAACCTTCAATTTAATCTTGCATCCTATCGGGGGTTGCCTGGCCGGTGCTTCTCAACACCGCCGGTGAGCTCTTACCTCGCCGTTGCACCATCGCCTGTGACTTTCGTCCATCGGCAGTCTAACATTTCTGTGGTCCTATTCCACCGGCTCACGCCGTCCGGAGTTTCTCCGGCGATTTGTCCTCGGATGCACGGACTTTCCTCACATTGTTGACCGGCTGCCAAATTTTGACAGCCACCTGATTTTTTACAAAATTGTAACAATATCCGTCAGCGCAATGCGCGATTATCCGGCTGCTTTATTAAATTTATTATATATATAATTCTTTTATTTTTCAATATATTGTTTTTCATATAAAAATATGGTATAGTTTAAACAGGTTATCAAATAGGGGAATTAGAGACGTGAAAATGCAGACTATGATTGAGTTTCAGGGGGGGGGGGTACCTTCAAACACCTTTTTATCAGGAGAATTTTAAACTTATTATTTATAATTCGGCATTCATTTTATAATATCTTAAGTGTGGCCTTCCGTCGGGTATGTTTTTTATCAAAGAGAAATAAAAACCCGCAATATGCATTTACTATGGCGGAGGTTTTGATAGTTCTTGGAATTTTGGGGATAATAGCTGCGTTGACCTTAATGCAGGTGTTGACAAAAGTTGATAAAAAAGTTGCGTCAGTAAAGGTTTACAAATTCTATTCAATGATTAATCAGGCAGTAGCTATGTCTACTTTGTATAACGGAGGTATTGACGGGTGGTTTTATGGTGGAAAACCTGTAGCATCAGCTGATACTGCAAATATTACGTATGAAAATAACCGTGATTTTGTTGAAACTTATTTTACAAAATATATGAGAGCCGGAAATTGCGAAAACTATATGGTCGGCAGTAAAAATGAAAATGATAAACGGGGCGTCAAATGTATGATGGAATCCGGAGATGCCGTAATATTTGCTATTTATCAAGTTATCGGTGCTGATATCGGAATTTCCGTGGATATTTATTATGTAACAAACTTTACTGCAATGAGCAAAAGGCATGAGGAAGGGAACTTTTTAACCGATACAAGATATGTATATTATTTTTCAATGCGTAAAGAAACCTTTGATGACAACATGGAGGAAGTAAATTCAAATTTAAATAATAAGATTTTTGTCGGACCTTATTCTTTGAATTGGGACGGGACAGTTGAAGGATTAACGAAAACCGGAACACAATATTCCTGTTCAAAGAAAGGATACACATTTTATCCGGCATATTGTACAAAACTGCTTGAACTTAACGGATGGGAATTCCCTGACAATTATCCGTGGTAATTTATCGTAATTTTCTGGCAAGTGATAGTCCTGCGGGAAGATTTAATACGACGTTCTGGTAATCGGGATTTTGGGCAATAGCATCAATAAAAGGTTTTACCTTTTCCCTGTGAGAAAGAACGTTGTCTACAGCAAGAATTCCTCCCTGTATAAGATGCGGATTAATAAGTTCAAAATATTTTAAAGTTTCGCTTTTGTTGGCATCAATAAAAACGAAATCAAATTTTGTATCCTCAGGAAGATATTCAAGAATTTTTATTGCAGAGCCTTCAATCGTTGTAATTATATCAAGCACTCCGCATTTTTCAAAATTTTCCCGTGCGGGTTTAATTCTTTTTTCATAAAATTCAACAGTCGTTAGTTTTCCGCCAGTTTCCTTTAGGGCTTTTGCAATCCATATACCTGAATACCCGTTTGAGGTGCCGAGTTCAAGAACGTTTTTGGATTTTGCGGTTCGGATTAAGAGATTTAAAAATTCTCCGGTTACCCGTGCAATATTCCAGAATTGTTTCTGAGTATTTTCGAGTTCTAAAAGTGTTTGTTTTGTTATTTCATCAAAATTTTCAATCATTTGTTTATCTTTTTCACTTTGTCAACAACAACAATTGAATTTATCGGAATTTCAACAGCATTTGTTTTGATTACTTTTTTTAATTCCAGATCAATTATTGAATATTTTTTTGCTTTTGTATCCGTTATAATAGCAAGGTTTGTACCGTCTATTCTGAATATTTTTGTCGAAAATCCGTCAGTGCCGAGTTCTATAATATCCGTTAATTGATCGGTTGTAGTGTCAATTATGCATATTTCGTTGTTAATTGCGCCCAGAACATAAAGTTTGTCATTAAAAACAAGCATATCAACCGGTTTTGTTGTAATATTCGTTTCACCGACAAGTCCGATTGTTTTGTAGTCAATAATTGCAAGACGATTTTTGGTGCGGCTTGTTATATATATTTTTTTGTTTGCATAGGCAATTTTTGATGTGTTCGGAAACCTTCCTATTTCACGGAGAAGATATCCGTTATCAAGTTCAACCGCCCAGATTTCGTTTGTTTTTTTGTCTACATAAAATAATTTTGTTCCGTCCTCGCTCAAGGTTAGTTTTTCACACATTCCGTTAAGTTTAAGCTGTTTTTTTAACGTCATGTTTTCAAGACTCAACACATATATGCTGGCATCTTCAGGGCTTGCTATGTATGCGATTTTGTTGTTTTTATCAATAATTATTTCACCTGGTTGTGTTTTAAGATTGATTTGTTTGATAATTTGTTCATCCGCAAGAGAAATTATATCAACTGATTTCTTGTTAAAGGAACTTACAAGAAGAAATTGACCGTCATAACCTTTCATTGAAATCGGGATGTTTTCTTGAGAAAAAGAATATTCCGGTGTTTGTCTTGATGGGTTTAGAACTTGAATATTTTTTGTGAAATTTGTTGTTGCATAAATCGTTTTGTTTTTTAACTGCGGAATTTCGGAAAGTGAATTTACAACGGAATTTTCACCCTTATTTTTTGCAGGGATAACTTTTAATGTCGGTTCATTTATTGTTGTGATTTCAAGGTTGCCGATAATGCCTTTTATATTTTCCGGAATTGCAAGTCCGTGCGGAACAAGCATATCCTGCGGCAAAAGTCCTGATTTCAACTGATGCGGTGGATTTTGGAGTTTTATGATACTTTTTTTGCCTTCTTTGTCTTCAAGAACTTTTAAAAGTACATAATCATTATTAAAAATTACGACATCCGGTTTTTGAGAAAGGGTTTTACCTTCAGGAATAGTCGAGGATATTTCCAACGTTTCCGGATTAATAATTTTTGCGGGAATTACCGGAAGATAAATTGTATTGTCAGGAAGTATAATTACCCCGTCAAAACGAAAATTCGTTTCCGGAAAATTTTGCATCACTATATTTTTAACGTCTTTAGGCAGTTCCGCTGAAAAACAACCCTGCGCCGCTAAAAATAAAGCTAATACAATAAGTATTTTCCGCATTATTGAAAAACTCCTTTAACTTTATTTAAAAGGGAATCCTGTTGCTGCACTTTTTTCCCTTTTTTTAATTCATAAAGTTTTTTGTACAACTGTTTCTCCTCATCTGTCGGCTGGGACGGGATTACCACATTAACTATAATAATATGATCCCCTCTTTGAGATGGTCTTGAAAGATGAGGAACTCCTGCACCCTTTATTTTTATCAGATTGCCGCTTTGAACACCCGGTTGAATTTTAACGGTTTTAACCCCGTCCAGAGTGCCGATTTGAAGTTCGTCCCCTAAAACAGCCTGCGATGGATCAATTTCAACGGTTGAAAATATATCCACGCCGTCACGTTTGTAATATTTTGACGCTCTTACATGAATTACGACAAACAAATCTCCGGCTGGACCGCCGTTTGAACCTGCATCTCCTTCGCCTGAAACCCTTATTTTAGACAAATTATCAACACCTGCCGGAATTTTTATCTCAATTTTCTTCTCCTTTTCGATTTTGCCGTAACCTTTGCATGCTTTACATGGTGTTCCGATTTTTTGTCCCGTTCCGTTGCAGTCAGGACAGATTGTGATTTGTGAAATCGCACCGAGAGGTGTTCTTGTTACTCTTTGAACCTGTCCTGTCCCGTGGCATGTTGTACAGGTTACGGGTTTGGTGCCTTTTTGTGCGCCTGTTCCGTTACATTCGGAGCAAACTTCAAGATGTTCAAATTTGATTTCTTTTGTTGTGCCAAAAACAGCTTCTTTAAAATCAATTTCAATATCATATCTCAAATCATCGCCACGCTGCGGTGCATTTGGATCTGCTCCGCCGAATCCGAAGCCGCCAAATCCGCCGAAAAATGAATTAAAGATATCATTCAAATCGCCAAATCCGCCTGCAAACGGGCCGTTTGTATCAAAGCCCGCATTTTTCAACCCGTCTTCGCCGTAACGGTCATAAGTTGCCCGTTTGTTATCATCCATTAAGGTTTCATAGGCTTTTCCGAGTTCTTTAAATTTTTCCTCAGCATCCGGTGCTTTATTTACGTCGGGGTGAAGCGTGCGGGCTTTTTTTCGGAATGCCGATTTTATCTCTTCTTTTGTCGCTGTTTGCGATACTTCCAATATTTCGTAATAGTTTGCCATTTTTTCTTTTTTCTGTTCTTTCCGGTTGTCACATATTTATTTTAAGGCGAGGTGACGACTTTTATTCTGCTGTAGCTACATTAACAAGTGATGGACGTAGAACTTTGTCGCCCATTTTGTAACCTTTTTGAAGCTCTGCAATAATCGTGTGTTCAGGATGTTCACCGGTTGGAGTCTGCATTACGGCTTCATGAAAATTAGGGTCAAAAGTTTTGCCTTCCGCCTCAATTATTTCCAGCCCGAGTTTGGACAGGCTGTCCCAAACTTGTTTGTGAACAAGATTAAAGCTTTCTTTGCATTTTTCACAATCTTCTACATTTTCAAGAGCCTTTTCGCCTCTTTCAAAGTTGTCCAGAACTTCAATCATTTTTTTCATAGTGTTTTCTATTCCGAGCTTGTAAAGACTTTCTCTTTCCTGAGCCTGACGTTTTCTGTAGTTGTCAAAATCCGCAGCAAGTCTTAAATACTGATTGTTTAATTCATCATATTTTTCCTGCAGTTTTGAAAGTTCATCCTCAGTTTTTTCGTCCGGTTTGCTTTCCGTATTTTCGGAATTTTCTGTTTCGTTATTTAATTCGGTATCAAGTTTAATTTCTTCATCCGAATGATTTTTAAACGGATTGTTGTGTTTGTGTGTCATATCTCTACCTCTACAATATAGTATAACTTAATTATAATTTATCAAGCTGACAAGACGGTCAAAATTTATTATTTTTTAATAATTGGACTTAAATAAATTGATTTTTATATACTTTACATTATTTAACTTATTTACTTATTGAAATATTGTTGTATTATCATATATGTAGTATTGATTAAAAGTAGTTTTTCTTTTCGGAGGAAAAGTGACAGATAAATTTTACATAAAAGGCGGAACACCCCTAAAAGGAGAGGTTAAAATAGGAGGAGCCAAAAACTCTGTTTTAAAGCTCATGGCAGCAGCTCTTCTTGCAAAAGGCAAAACAAAAATCCATAATGTACCAGATTTGACCGATGTTGAAATCATGCTTAATGTTATTGCGGAACTGGGCGCAAAAACTTCATACGACAAATCAGAAAAATCGGTTACGATAGATGCAACAGATATTACGGATATTACTGCCAAATATGAACTTGTAAGCAAAATGAGAGCATCGTTTATTGTTCTGGGTGCGCTTGTTTCGAGATGTAAAGAAGCTATTGTAGCACTTCCGGGCGGATGTGCAATCGGCGAACGCCGTGTGGATTTCCATATAAGAGGTCTTGAGGCGTTAGGTGCCAAAATCAAGATTGAAAACGGCTATGTGCATGCAAAAGCAAACAGATTAGCCGGCACCGATATTTATCTGGATATTCCGTCAGTCGGGGCAACCGAAAATCTTATGCTTGCGGCGGTTCTAGCAGAGGGTTCAACCCGTATTCAAAATGCGGCTCAGGAGCCTGAAATTGTTGATCTTGCAAACTTTTTAAATTCAATGGGTGCTGATATTAACGGCGCAGGTACTTCTGAAATCGTTATTAACGGAGTAAAACAGTCTGATTTGCATCCGATTGAATATACGACAATTCCTGACAGAATTGAAGCCGGAACTTTTATGACGGCAATTATTGCAACCCGTGGCAAAGGTATTATACGGAATGTTTTTCCGGCTCATTTGACATTCTTTACTGACAAACTTTTAAAAATGGGCGCAAACATAAAACTAATCGAGCCTAATTCGTTAGAGGTGAGCTGTAAAAACAGACTTAATTCAATCAATTTTATCACACAGCCCTATCCGGGATTTCCTACAGATTTGCAATCAATGGCAATGACTCTGTTGACAACTGCAAACGGAGTTGGAATAATTACCGAAAGTTTGTATGAAAACCGTTTTATGCAGGTGCCGGAACTCCGCCGCATGGGAGCAGATATCCATCAGGACAGAAACCATGCAATAATAAAAGGTGTTAAAAAACTTACCGGAACAACTCTTGCTGCAAGCGATCTTCGTGCCGGAGCTTCTCTTGTTGTTGCCGCTTTAATGGCAGAGGGAAATTCCGTTATTGAAAACTTACATCATATAGATAGAGGATACGAAAATTTTGAAACTAAGCTAAGATTGTTAGGTGGCAGGATTGAACGAAAAGACGATACTTTGCCTGCAAACCTAACGGAGGATACGCATAATGAGTCCTACTTATAAGCGCTGGTATGATCACGATCCGCTATTATTGGAAGTTATAGAGCTTTTAAGAAATTATCAGACGGAACTGAGAGCTCAGGCAGAGATATTTTTGGCAAAAATTGAGGAAAAAGTTTCCAAAGAAACTGTTGAAAAGTTTTATCAAATGACAAAGGAAACAAGCGCAAACAACCGCTGGTATGACAAAGATCCAGTTATTTCAAGAACAGTTGAATTGTTAAGGATTGTACCGCCTGAGGCGCAGAAAATTTGTGCGGAAAACTTTATAAGAACTTTAAAAGAAATGGGTATTGAATACGAAAGCCCGAATAAAGAAAATTGATTTTTATAAAGTCTGTCTTAAAAATGACAGACTTTTTGGACTGTGCTATGTGAAGATACTAATATAACAGGAGCAATAAATGGTGAAAAAGCAGACTATGATTGAAATTCAGGGGGGGGGGGGCAACCCGTAAAACAGGCTCCTGCTGCGGTTTAGACTTATGTCATAATTTCAAAATTACATGTCTTGAAGCCTCAGGCGAAAAATTTCTGCGTCATTCTGAGCTTGACTCAGAATCTATCAATGCTGATAACAACAGACTCCGGCTCGGGGGCCGGAGTGACGAAAGCGGTAAAATTATACCTTCGTCTTTCCGTCACCCTGAACTTGTTTCAGAATCTCTTAATACATCAACAGATTCCGGCTCGGAGGCCGGAATGACGGGTGCAGAGTCAAACATTCTTCACCGCAAAGTCCGAAGTGACGAAGGTCGTAAACGCACCACCTTCCGTCACTCTGACGGAAGTCAGAGTCTGTCAATGCCGGTTAATTTAATCCGGCACTTATGGCCGCAAAAGTCCCGCAAAGCCGCCTTCACCATGGCAGAAGTTTTGATAACACTCGGTATAATCGGAATAATAGCCGCAATGACACTGCCTGCACTGATACAGCGAAAACAGGAAAAAGTAACCGTAACCCGCCTTAAAAAAGTGTATTCAATTCTTTCACAAACCTACGACCGTTTGTTTTATGAAAACGGTTCCGATGCGACAGGCTGGGGGCTTGGAGATATGTATGAACAAGAAAGTCATGAAATTTTAGCCAATAAATTTCTGCCTTATCTGAATGTAATACAAAATTGTGTCGGAAAAGACAGTACTTATGTTGCAAAACATTGTACAAAGATTTATAACTACTCTCCGTCATATTCAAGCGTTCGTCTGATTGACGGAGTAACCGTAATATTCCGGTCATGGTATGGCGATTGTCGTATGAATTTGGGTAACGAACCTCATTTAAAAAATGTTTGCGGGGAAATATTGGTTGATATAAACGGGACAGGACGTCCTGACTTGCCGGGAAACGATATATTTACTTTTTACCTGACAAAAAACGGAATATATCCAATGGGAACAGAATTTGATACTCGAAATTCTTTTAAAGAAAAATGCAACAAAGATATTGAATGGGGAGCAAGTGTAGGCGATATGCAAAACGGTATGGGCTGTACAGCATGGGTGTTGTATAAAGAAAATCAGGAGTATCTCAGGTGTTCTGATTTGGACTGGAACGGCAAAAATAAATGCAGATAGTTTTGGAAGAAACATACTGCGCCCCGTGTGCAAGGTGCAGGATGTGAAAATTCTATTTACATTTTGTTACATCTAATATAAACTGTTCTTGTGTTTGATATAGGAAATCTTGACAACGAGAATTATTCACAGTTTCAGTATCTTGTAAAATCAAGATACTCTTTTGCCGTGACAGGGCTTATTACGATATTGAGATTGTTTTTGTTGAAGCAGGCTGCAAAAATTTCAAAGAAAAAAATCCTTTTTATAACTTCAACAGAACAAAATGCTCTTAAATATCAGAACGATTTGCAGCGGGCGTTTGATTTAAAATCGGAAATTCTGCCTTTCCAAAACATTTCAATGTATGAAACAATTGCTCCAAACTGTTATGAATACGCAGAACAAATAAGAATTTTACGTAGCAGACCTGATGTTGTGATTGCGCCGGTTAAAGTTATGCTAGAAAAGTTTCCGGATGAAGATTTTTTTGATAAAAATTCCGTTAAAATTAAAGTGGGAGAAGATATTGATACTAAAAAAATCGGAGAAACTCTTGTTCAATTCGGTTACAAACGTTCGACTATGGTTAGTGATATCGGAGAATTTTCAATCAGAGGCGATATAATTGATATTTTTTCGCTCGACAAAAAGCCGGTCAGAATTGAACTCTGGGGAGATGAAGTTGTTGATTTAAGATATTTTGACAACGAAACTCAAAAATCTGTTGAAAAAATTAAAGAAATAGAAATCTTTCCGGTTCACAAGTTTTTAACAGAAATTTCCTCGCCCTTTGCAGATGATTTTCAAAAGCTTTCTGCGGAACTTGCAGAACAATTGAGAGAGGAAGGATATTTTGAAGGGATTGATGTTTATCAAAGTTATTTCAATTCAAATCTGGTGACTGTTCTTGATTACTTTAAAGATTATCTTGTAATAGTTGATGAAGCCGCAGAAGTTTATTCAAAATTTGAGAGTTTTGATGATACATACGAAGACCAGATTGCGGAAAACCTTAAACTCGGGCTTCATTATGAGTTGAAGGACAAAAATCACGTGGTTTTTGAAGAATTTATTCAAAAACTTGCAGGATTTGTAAAAATAGGATTTAATAACTTCCTTGATGATGAGATGGATGAGATTGTTGAATTTAACACCCTTCCTCTCAAGAATTTTGAGGCAAATCTTGATGAAATTGCACAGTTTATAAAAGAAAATTCAAACTATGATATCGTAATTGCAACGGACTACAAAGAACGTGTAAAAGAAATTCTGAAAGAACGGGAAGTTTTTAAAATAATAGAATTTACTGACAGCATAACTTCTCATGGCGGAATTCTTGAGGATTTCAAAACAATAATTTTTACGGACCGTGAACTTTTTAACAAACGCTCAAAAGAAGTTACGGCAGCACGCAAATCTTATTATAAAGAAAAGCCCGAATATATTGAAAACATTAACGACATAAAAGAGGGCGAATACGTAGTCCACAGTATTCACGGGGTCGGAATTTACAGAGGTTTAAGCCAGCAGGAAATCGACGGGCAGTTGAAGGATTACCTGACAATAGAATACGCAGCAAAAGACCGGCTTCATATACCTGCCGAGCAGATTAACCTTCTTGTCAGATACCGCGGCTCAGGTTCAATAAAACCTAAACTTTCGAGAATGGGCGGAAAAGACTGGGAAAATACAAAAGCCAGAGTTAAAAAAGAAGTCGAACAGGTTGCCTATGATTTATTGAGGCTTTACGCACGACGCAAAATGCAGCAGGGAATTGCGTTTCTTCCTGACACCAACTGGCAGGTCGAAATGGAGGAGGCTTTTGAATACACGGAAACTCCTGATCAGATGAAGGCGATTACAGAAGTCAAAGCTGATATGGAAAGCAGCCAGCCGATGGACAGACTTATATGCGGGGATGTCGGATTCGGCAAAACTGAAGTTGCAATGAGAGCAATTTTTAAAGCCGTTACATCAGGCAAACAGGCAGCCGTAATTGTTCCGACAACAATTCTTGCACTCCAGCATTTCCAGACAATGAGTGAACGTTTTAAACCTTTCGGGGTGAATGTTGAACTTCTTTCACGTTTCCGGACACACAAAGAACAGAAAGAAACCGTAAAAAGACTTGCGCTCGGCGAGTGTGATGTTGTTATCGGAACCCACAGACTTTTACAGGAAGGAATTGTGTTTAAAGATCTGGGGCTTCTGGTGATTGATGAGGAACACAGGTTCGGCGTAAAACACAAAGAAAAATTGAAAGCATTCAGGGAAAATATTGATATAATTACAATGTCTGCAACGCCTATTCCGAGAACGCTTTATATGTCATTATCCGGCATCAAAGATATGTCAATAATTAACACACCGCCCAAAAATCGTATGCCGATTAAGACTTATGTCGGCGTATGGAATGATACAATGGTTAAAAACGCAATTATCCACGAACTTGATAGGGAAGGTCAGGTGTTCTATCTTTACAACCGTGTTGAAACCATTGAAGAATTCAAATTTCAGCTGCAGCAGCTTGTGCCTAACGCAAGAATTGCCGTCGGCCACGGGCAGATGGATGAAAAAGCTCTGGAAAAAGTTATCGTTGATTTCGCAAATCATGAATATGATATCCTTCTTGCCACAACGATTATCGAAAATGGTATTGATATTCCAAACGCAAATACAATGATAATCCATGACGCAGATCGTTTCGGGCTTGCACAGCTTTATCAGTTGAGAGGCCGTGTAGGACGTTCACAAAGACAGGCTTACTGCTATTGCTTCTATAAAAAAAGTAAAGAAATTACAAAAGAGGCATTCCAGCGATTGAAAGCAATAAAAGAATTTACGACACTAGGCAGCGGCTATCAGATTGCAATGAGAGATGTCGAAATACGTGGTGTCGGAAATATTCTGGGTACAAAACAGCACGGACACATGATAAATGTGGGCTTTGATACTTATTGTCAGCTGCTGGACGAAACAGTCAGAGAACTTCAGGGTGAAATAATAAACAAAAATCATCCTGCAATTGTAGATATAAATGTAACGGCATTTATTCCTGACGAGTGGGTCGGGTCAGCCGAACAAAAAATGATTGAATACAAGCGCCTTGCAGATGTTAAAAATGATGTGGAACTTGATTATATTACGGAGGAATGGAAAGACCGTTTTTCAAAACCACCCGAAAGCGTTGAAAATTTAATCAAACTTATAAGAATTCGTCTTGCCGCAACGGATGTGGGAATTTCTTTGATACGAGAAACATCAGACAACATAAGAATTTATATGCCGTTTCTCGAAGGCGAATGGAAAATCATTCAGCGGGGGCTTCCTTCAAATATTTTGAAAAAGATAAAATTTACAATAGCACCAAAATCCTGCCAGGAAGGCAATTCCATTTTGCTTTTAAATAATCAATATATGAATTTTGATGAAGTATTTAACATTTTGACAGATTTGTTTTATTATATACATAAAATAAGTCATGAATTTACATACTAAAAGAAAGAGAGAAATTATGAAGGGAAAAAAACTCTTAGTTACACTTGCAGTATCGGCGATATTATTTACCGGCTGCGGCTTAAAGGGCGGAAACACTATCATTAAAATTAATGACAGTAAAATTACACAGGGACAATTTGATAAAAAATTGAATCAAACAATCGGCACATCAATGTTTTCTCAAATGGGTGTTGATTTAAAAAACAATAAAAATACTTTCCTGTTAAATTTGATTAAAGAAAGAGTAGTTAATGAATTAATTGTTAAAACACTTCTTGACGAAGAAATTAAAAAACGTGGTATCAAAATTACCAATAAAGATACGGAAGATGCAATCAAGGATATTATTGACAAAGTGGGATCAAAAGAACAATTGAACAATATCTTAAAACAAAACGGCATGACATCCTCTCAATTCAGAAATGATATCGCAGAACAGGTAAGAATTAAAAAATTGGCAGAACAGTTGGGCAATTCTGATGTATCCGACGCTGATGCAAAAAAATATTATGACAAGCATATACAAAGATTCAAATATCCTGAACAGGTGAGAGCTTCTCATATTCTTGTTGCAGCAAACAGAAAAGATTTAGAAGAACTTGTAAAAGCTGAAAATGAAGGCAAAGAACTTTCTCAAGCTGATTTGAATGCAAAAGTTGATGCAAAAATCAAAGAAAAGAAAGATAAAGCAGAAAAGATTTTGTCAGAAGTAAAGAAAGATCCGTCAAAATTTGCAAAAATCGCCAAAGAAAATTCTGAAGATCCGGGTTCAGCCATCAACGGCGGTGATTTAGGATTTTTCCCCAGAGGCAGAATGGTTGCGGAATTTGAAAAAGCCGCATTCAATCTAAAACCGAATACTCTGTCAGACGTAATTCAAACACAGTTCGGATATCACATTATCTATGTAACAGATAGAAAAGCTGCCGGACAGGAACCGTATGACAAAGTTCAAAAAGATATTAAAGAATTTTTGAAAAATCAAAAACAGGTTGAAATGATTGATGAGCTGGTTGAATCTTTGAAAAAGAATGCAAAAATCGAATTTGTTGATCCTTCATACGATCCTCAAAATATTCAGGCAGAAGTTCAAAAACAGCTTGATCCTAAAAATCAGGCACCGCAGGAAGAAAAAATCCCTGATATTCAAAAGAAAAAGTAATCTGAAAAATAATTATAGAAATCCCGCTTGTTTGCCAAGCGGGATTTTATTATTTTCAAATCTTTATAAATTATTGCAAATCCGCTGTATCTCTTATAATATGAAAATAACTAAGGGGTATTGCAAATGAGTGAAATTCAAAAAAGAATACTTATTGTTGATGATGACGATGAAATCCGTGATTTACTTGAATTTGACATCTCACAAAGCGGATATTTTGTTGATACCGCACATGACGGCATGGAAGGGCTTAATAAAGCTCTTAACAATGCATATGATTTGATTCTGCTGGATGTTATGATGCCGAAAATGAACGGATTTGATGTATGCCGTAATATCCGTCAGGCAAAACTTGCAATACCGATTTTGATGCTGACGGCAAAAGGTACAATTGATGATAAGACCGAAGGTTTTGACTGCGGGGCTGATGATTATCTTGTAAAACCCTTTGATATCCGTGAAGTTTTGTTGAGAATCCGGGTTTTGCTCCGCCGTAATCAGGTTGAAGATACAAATGATTTGTCTAATGAAGTTTTAAAAGTGGGCGATATAGAGATTTTTCCGGAAGCTCTTGAAACAGTTGTGATAAATAAAAGGGTAAAATTAACACCCACGGAATTTGAAATTTTGTATTGTTTAATGCAGCATTTTAACAATCCGGTGACACTTGCAACGCTCCTTGATGAAGTCTGGGGCTACGACAGCGATGAAGATGTCAGAATGCTCAGGGTGCATGTCGGAGGA
The DNA here is from genome assembly GCA_944322785.1 of Candidatus Gastranaerophilales bacterium. Taxonomy (GTDB): domain Bacteria; phylum Cyanobacteriota; class Vampirovibrionia; order Gastranaerophilales; family Gastranaerophilaceae; genus Scatenecus. The sequence goes on from CALUPW010000001.1 coordinate 354,337, forward strand.
CTCAGGAATAAAATCGAACCAAATCCTAAAATCCCTAAATATCTCCATACGGTTACAAATGTAGGTTACAAACTTACTCCGTTCGGCGAGGGCTAACTCTATGCTGCTGTTTAAATTTAAGCGTCTTAAAATAGTTGAACAAATAGCAATAGTTTTCTTTTTTGCAGTGCTCATCCCGATGTCGGTAAGCGGTTTTATTATAAACAACGTTAACCAGCATTCAATGCGCTATCAGCTACGGGAATCTGCTGTGCTGATTGCCAATATGGTTTCGGATGAAATTGATTTTTTTACGGATACCGTGACCGGAAACATGGAACAGCTTGCGTTTTCGTTAAAATATTTTAAATCCCCTTCTCGTCGGGCAAAGTATCTTCAAGATGTAAAAGAAAATCTGCAAAATTGCGAAGACCTTGTAATTGCTAAAAATCAGGATGAAGCAAATATAATACGGGACAAAAATAAATCCGAAAATAAAGCTACAATTGCAGTACCTTTAGAAACCGGCGAAGTCCTTGTCGCAACCTATTCTCTTGTTGAACTTAATGATGAACTTTTCAGTTCATTAAAGGATGACAGCAGGCAAATTTATGTCTTGACTGATGACAGCAAGCTTATTGCATCTCACAACTTTACTGATGAGGATTTTAAAAAAACAATCTCTCTTCTGCCGAAAACTTTAAAACAGGGAAAACCCGTGATTTTCGGGGATGTAAAAAATCAGCCGCTGGTTTACGTATCAAAAACAAATCCCAGAATTACAATTATTGTAAATACAACCGAGGATGTTACAAATCGTGCGATTAATGAAAACAGATTGAAAATAATACTTTCAATCATTGCTGCGACTCTTGTTATTCTTTTTGTAACAGCGCTTTATACATTTTATTTATATATCAATATCCGTCAGCTGTTTAAGGGGATTATTGCCTTATCTAAAGGAAATTACGAGCGTCAAATAAGACTTTTGACAACAGCTTTTACCCCTCATGAAATTGTGTTTCTGGCATCGGAATTCAACAGTATGGCGAGTGAAATCCACAAATCTTACAAGCAGTTGAAAAAGAATAACAAAGAACTTAAACAGCTTAACGATTTTCGTTCAAACCTGATTGATACGGTGAGTCATGAATTGAGAACACCTTTAACAAGTATTCAAGGATACACTTCAAGGCTTTTGCGAAACGATATCAAAATTGATGAAGAAACAAGACAAAAATCTCTAAGGATAATCAAGGAGCAATCCGAACGGCTGAAACGCCTGATTGAAGACCTTTTGACAATTCCGGATATTGAGGGTATGAGATTAAAAACTATTGTTGAAAGTGTTTATATGCCGGAGGTTCTGGAAACCGCAAGATTTCTTGTGAAAAATAAAGACAACAAACAAATTGAAATTAATATAGCTGAAGATTTTCCAGATGTTTCAGGCGACAAAAACAGGCTTGAGCAGGTGTTTGTAAATTTAATTGAAAATGCGGTCAAATATGCCAGACCTGACTCAATAATTATTGTAGACACAGAAGTTGCGGCAGATAAGGCAAAAATCTTTGTGAAAAACGATTGCGATGTAATTCCGCCAAAACAGTTGAAAAAACTATTTGAAAAGTTTGTTCGTCTTGATGATAATACTACAAGAATGACAAGAGGAACAGGTTTGGGATTATTTATCGTAAAAGGTCTTGTGGAAGCTATGGGCGGTACAATAGAGCTTCATTCCGATAAAAATATCGGTTTTTGTGCGGAAGTTACGCTAAAATTAGCAGCATTTGACGGGGCATTAAATGAAACGGGCAATTGAATTTTTAAAAAAAAATATTTCACCTGATGAAATTCCGGTAGCGGCAATTGTTGTAAAAGACGGGGATATAATTTCTTCAGCATGCAACAGAAAAGAATTTGAAAAAGATGTAACTTCTCATGCCGAAATTATTGCGTTGCGTTCAGCTGCCCAAAAACTTGGCAGATGGCGGCTTGACGATTGTGAGATGTATGTTACGCTTGAACCCTGTCCTATGTGTGCCTGGGCAATTTTGCAGTCAAGATTGAGGGCAGTTTATTTTGGCTCATATGATACAAAATACGGGGCCTTAGGTTCTGTTATTGATTTAAGAAATTTCTCTGGTACAAAACCAAAGGTTTACGGCGGAATTATGGAAAAAGAATGTGATGAAATTTTAAAAGAATTTTTTTCGAGGTTAAGATGATTACAAAAGAAAAAATGGATGAACTTGTCAAAAGATATGAAACAGCAAACTTTATAGGGGCTGATCCGATAAGTATTCCGCACAATTTTAAAACCAAAAAAGATATTGAAATTGCCGGATTTGTCGCATCTCTTGTCGCCTACGGCAGCCGGAAAGTTTTTCTAAAAAAACTTGATGAGCTTTTTAAAATAGCAGAAAATGAACCGTTAAATTTCATTATGAATTTTGACGCTAAAATTCTTGGAGATTTCAATTACAGATTTGGAAAAACATCTGATTTTGCGGAAATTTTTAAAATTTTGAAAGAACTTTATAAAAATGACGGCGGACTGGAGGAACTTTTTAAATACGGATATAACCGTTATGAATCTGCAGAAACAGACAGACGTGCCCGTATGTTTTCTGTAGTAACCGATTATTTTTATTCAAGAGCAGGAAAAGGTGCCGGACAGGGATTTTATTTTATGATTCCCGATGTAAAAAAGGGAGGTGCAATGAAACGGATGTGTATGTATCTTCGCTGGATGGTAAGGAAACCGCCTGTTGATTTCGGAATATGGAATTTTATGCCGCAATCTGAGCTGTTGATACCTCTGGATGTTCATGTTGCAAGAGTTTCACGTGAAATGGGATTGCTTTCCCGTAAACAGAATGATTTTAAAGCTGTTCTTGAACTCACTGAAAATCTCAAAAATTTTGATGCTGAAGATCCTTCCAAATACGATTTTGCGATGTTCGGCTACGGAGTTGATACCGCTGTTGACAAAAAGATTTAAAATGTTATGATAATTGTCCGGTTAGGGATAATGAAAGGATTTATATGAACGGAATTCAGGCAGTTACAGGCAGACTGGCACAATTGAGATCGGAAAGAATGCTTTCCTGGTTGACAGGTGATTATAAAGGTTATAAAGCAGCATCAAAAGAGTTTTCAAAACTTGCGTTAAACAATCAAGATGCTTTTAAAAATCTGGCGCCGGTTCCGAAAGTTACCGTGCCGTTGTTTTCAAAAACCGGATTAAAAATGATGAAAATATGGTTTCTTGAAAAATTCAGAATAAAAACTCCGGAGGAAAAAGCATTTAAAAAAATGGCAGAAAAAGAGGCTGTCAAACGGAAATTTATAAGCAATATTTAAGTTTTTCCTCAATTATTGAGATTATATAATTAAATCTTTCCTTATCGTTCTGATACCACCAGCCGATTAATGTTTCAAAAGCCGTAGCCTGACGGTATTCTCCTTGATTTGAACGTCTGCCGACAGGAATCGGAAGATTTCGTCCCCGTCTTAAGATATCCTTTTCCTCATCCGTTAAAAATGTTTCAATCTCATCTAAAAGAAAAGCCTGAAAACTACCTTTTACTTTGTCCGTCGTAAGTTTGTGGAGTTTCTGTGCATTGTTCGTTAAATAAATAGTCTTTTTTCTTATAAAAAGTTCCCATACGGCATCGCCGAGGTATGCGTAATTTCGTAAATTCATTTCATCCATAACTTCAGTTTACAACAAATATATTGAAAAAATTTCACCTCTATGCGAAAATCCTGATATTGATAAGGAAGAATTTATGATTAAAAAAGTTTTTATATCGGTGATACTTGTTTTTGCAGGCATAAATATTTGTCAGGCAGAAATGATTATGCCTTCTCAAAGTATTGAAAATGAAGTTCTGGAAGTTGAACGCCCCAGTCAGGCTTACAACATGATGTCCAGAATAAAAAAGGACAGAAATACGATTTATAATGTTTTAAATTTAACTCCCGACCAGATTTGTAAAATGACGGAAATTGAGCAGGAAAGGTATAAAGAAATTGTGCCTGTTGTTGAATGTTTGATGCAGAAAAAAAGTGAGATTAAACAATTAAAAGAAGAAGGCGCTTCAAAAAGCAAAATATCTGCAGCAGAGAGAGAAGCCGACAAACTTGAAAGCAAAGTTAAAAAAATAGGAAACAAATACGATAAACAGTTTGAAAAAATTCTTAATAAAGAACAAAAAAGCAAATATAAAATGATTCAAAAACTCAGATATGAGGATTTGAAAAAACTAAAAAAGATTGACAAATACGGGCGAAAAGAATCCGATTTAAGGCCATTCGGCTGTAAAATAAGCCAGCCTGCATATTTGGAACAATTAAACAAGGAGCGTTCGTTTAAAAATAAATGCCGCAGCTTTTTTAAAAAGAATTAACTTGTCTGCATGCCAAAAATTTGATACAATTCGTTTATGAACGATATTATTGAAAGTTTAAAAGAAATCGGACTAAACGGATATGAGGCGAAAGTTTATGTTGCGCTTTTGAAGAAGTATCCGGCAACCGGATATGAAATCAGCAAACTGGCAGATATTCCGCAGTCACGTGCGTATGATACGTTAAAAGCATTAGAAAATTCACAGATTGTCATGAGTTCTAATTCAAAGCCCGTAACCTACACGCCAATCCGTCCGAAAGAACTTACCAAACGCTACAAACGAAAGATTACATCAACTCTTGATTTTCTTGAAAAGAAACTGCCGAATGTAAAAGAGGATTATACGGAACCTATTTTGGCGGTTAGCGGAAGCAGTGAAATAAGAGAAAAAGTAATTGAAATTATAAAAAATGCAAAAAAAGAAATCTATCTGGAAGTTTGGTCACAGGATTTTAAATATATAGAAAACGAGCTTCTGGACGGGTATAACCGCGGGCTTGATATCAAAATCGTCGGATATGACAATTTTGAATGCATGTTCGGGACGGTTTTCAAACATTCTGGCGCACGGGAGATAGAACATTCTCTTGGCGGGCGGATGATTTTTATTACGGCAGACAATAATGAGGGACTTTTCGGTAAAATCGAATCAAAAAAACATGAACATATTACGTCAATCTGGACAAAAAATGAGGATATTGTATTTTTGATAAAGGAATTTATTGTGCATGATATGTATTTGATTGATATAGAAGAACATTTTCCCGAACAGTTGAGATATTTTTACGGCAAAGGCTGGAAAAAATTGAAAGATAAAGTTTTGAGTTTTGACGCTCAATATAAAATACACTAAAAAATTAACAAATTTTTACTTTCAAAAAAATATTGTAGGATTATAATAAAAAATATAAAGAACAATAATATTTTGGGAACAGGGGACATAAAAACAATATGGAAGGTTACAGTTTCGAACTTATAACAGGGCCGATGAGCTGCGGCAAAACCGAGGAACTTTTAAGACGGGTGCGCCGTTGTATAATTGCAAAGAAAAAAGTTAAAGTTATATCACCTGATGTCGATACACGCACAAAAGGTGATTATATAGAATCCAGAAACGGCTTGTGGCTTGATGCAATAAAAGTTAAACATTCCGTCCAGATTTTGAGTCTGGTAAAACCGGACGATGAAGTTGTTGCAATTGATGAACTGCAGTTTTTTGATGCAAATATTACAAAAGTAATTTCAAAACTCATGGACGATGGCAAAAAAGTTATCGGAACCGGACTTGAACTTGATTTTAAAGCAGAACCGTTCGGAGCAATGCCTGAACTTCTCTGTCTTGCAACTTCAGTTGATAAACTCCATGCCGTTTGCATGAAATGCGGATGCGAGCATGCAACAAGAACTCAAAGACTTATTGACGGCAAACCTGCGGATAAAAGTTCTCCGCTCATTATGATTGGCGGGGATGAAACTTATGAAGCAAGGTGTGTAAAATGTTATGAACTGCCTGACAAAAACCATGAAAAAGCAAAATCAGTTTTAAAAGTTTTGCCGTTCGGGCACAGATAAAAATAATTTATTTATTTATTATAATCCGGTTCAAGCTGGTTTAAATAAAGGATGATTTTTTTTGTGAAATCATTATAATTGTGGTATGAAAAAGTCCTTAATTCTGATACTGGCTTTAATTTTTTCAACAACAAATGCCTTTGCATTTTTCGGGAAAGATGACAAAATTGATACCGAAGGTAAAGGTTATCTCGGCACTTTGCCAAATCTCACAAAGCAGTATGAAATATCAGAACCGGCAGAAGGTACTCCGATTTTTGACAAAACGCAGCAGTTTCATTCGGTTAATGAATTAAAGCCGATACCGAGAGAAGATCCTTCGTTTGTAAATATTATCTTAAAGCCCGACAAGACAAGTGAATATGTAAATGATTTAAATGAATTTATTTTGATGCTGGAAAAAATTTACGATTCTATTGAAAATCGGGAGGATGTTCAAAAATTTGCGGCAAAAGTATATTTCTTCAACAAAAATGCCGATTATTTCCGTGACAAATATGCAAACAAACCGGAAAGTTATTTTATCAGTTATCAAAGACTTCTGGAATTGAGTTTACGAGCAAATACCGTTTCAAATCTCCGTACCGAAGCCGAAAAATACAAAGCATATCTTGCCTATTCAAATTCCGGCAGAATTTATAATGCCGAAAATATTGACCTGCAGCTTGAATATCTCAAAAATGAGATTGAATCGGTCATTGTCATTTTAAAAGAAGTCGAATAACAAATTTTTTTCAATTTATTTTTCTTCAACTTGTTTGTTTAATAACTGGAATTTATACTCAAAACTCTTTTTTTCAAAAAAGTTTGCACAGATTTTATCAAGATTTTCTCTCTGTTTGGTTTGAAAATTCAATTTGTCATTACCTGTCATAAAATATAAATTAAAATCATATGCATAAATTACATCTTGATCTTTCACATCTTTTTTATAAATTGTTTCAATGTTGCATTGCATAACGTCTTTGAATTTAAAAGATGTTTCATCTGTAATATTTCCGAATCCGCTCTGTTTGCTGTAGGTGCATTCTCCCGCAGCAGAATCACATGAAACTATAATATAATTCCGGTTGTAGATTTCTGCTGTAAAAATTGCTGCTACAATAGCCAGCAAAATAATTGATATGATAATAACAGTTCTTTTAGTCATTAGTTTAATCCCCATTTGTGTTGAAGTCTGGATAATTTTCCCGTACGGGCGTATTCTTTAAGAAAGAAGTTCGTATATTCACGAAGGCTTTCGGTATCTTTTCCTTTTCTGAATGCAATAGCGTAAGGTTCAACCGAATACCTTCCGGGTAAAATTTTAAAATATTTGTCGTTATAAACATAGTCTAAAAGAATTGAATCATCGGCAATTATTGCAACTGCAAGACCGTCTTTTAATGCTTTGACGGCATCGTCATAGTTTCTGTAACCCATTATTGTCGAATCCGGAAGTTCGTTGCGGACATTCAGTTCGCTTGTGGAGCCGTAAACAATAATTACACGTTTTCCGTTTAATTCTTTTAATGTTGTAATTTTACTCCAGTGCGGAACCATTATAGCCTGACCGGATTCATAGTAAGGAATGGAAAAGTCCATTAGTTTTGAGCGGTTTTCGGTTATTGACATTGTGGCAATCAGGCAGTCTACTTTTCCTGAATTTAAGTATGCAATACGGTTCTGAGCGGTTACAGGAACATATTCGACTGCATTTGCATATCTGTTTACAAGATAGAGTGCAAGTTCTGAACCTAAATCCACATCAAATCCATAGTTATACCCGTCCTGTCCTATAAAGCCGAATGGTTTTGCATCTGTTCTTACTCCTACAATAAGTTTTTTTCGTTTTAATACTGCGCCAAGAGTTCCGGGAGTTTTGTCGTTTTGACCGCAGCCGCACAAAAAAATACTCATGAACAAAAATATGCAAGCTATTTTTTTAAACATAAACTTTCCTTCTTATTTATAAAATAATAATGTAGCGGAGTTTAAAAGTCAATAATTTAAAGATAGAAATTATATACAAGTTTACACCAAACAATATTGAAGTCGTCACCCTGAACTAGTTTCAGGGTCGTGTTGTTGATAGATGCTGAAACAAGTTCAGCATGACAATGTTACACTTAATTTAGTATAAACGGCTATATAAATCCCTTAAAGTTTTGATATTTAAAAAGCTCCATTTTATTTATGGAGCTTTTTAAAACTTATGATTCTACATATTCACGTAATCTTTTGCTTCTGTTCGGGTGACGTAGTTTTCTTAAAGCTTTAGCTTCAATTTGTCTGATACGTTCACGAGTAACGCCGAAAAGCTGTCCTACTTCTTCTAATGTTCTCTGGCGTCCGTCATCCATTCCGAAACGAAGTCTTAAAACATCACGTTCACGCGGAGATAATGTGCATAAAACTTCTGCCAGATCTTCACGCAAAAGTTCTGATGCTACTGTTTTAATAGGTGCATCTGCTTCTTTGTCTTCTATAAAATCGCCCAAACGGCTGTCTTCTTCCTTCCCGATAGGGGTTTCAAGAGAAAGAGGCTCCTGTGCAATCTTGATTATTTCACGAAGTTTCGGAATTGAAACATTCATTTCAATTGCAAGTTCATCTTCGGTCGGTTTTCTTGAAAGTTCCTGAGCAAGACGGCGGGTTACTTTTTTCAACTTGTTGATAGTTTCAACCATGTGAACAGGAATACGAATTGTTCTTGCCTGATCAGCGATTGCTCTTGTAATTGCTTGTCTAATCCACCATGTTGCATAAGTTGAGAATTTAAATCCTCTTTCATGGTCAAATTTTTCTGCTGCACGGATTAAACCAAGGTTTCCTTCCTGAATAAGGTCTAAAAAGAGCATTCCGCGACCGACGTATTTTTTTGCGATTGAAACAACAAGACGCAAGTTTGCCTGTACAAGTTTTCTTTTTGCAATTGCACCGGGAGTTCCGCCTTCCAGAATTTTTCTTGCAAGTTCGATTTCTTCGTTTGCGGAAAGAAGTTTGATACGCCCGATTTCTCTTAAATAAAGTCTTACCGGATCATCAACCGCAATTCCTTTAGGCAATTCAAAATCGTTTTGATTTTCTTCCTCAGTTGAATTCATCATATAGATGTCATCAAGGTTCATTTTGTTATCAATTTTTGCAGTTACAATATCTTCAATATTGTCTGTGCTGATATCCATATTAATGTAATTTACATCATCATGTTCATTGTCAAGTGAAGAATCCTCGTCAATGTCAGGAATGTTTAAATTATCATCTTCCAAAATGCTGACAATTGAGGAGTTTGGTTGTCTTTTTTTAGTCATTTATTTTCTCCGAGTTTAATCTTTTATTTATCTTATCTCTTAGCTGCATTTGTAGTTTCAGGGCTTGTGTGTCATCATCCACAGCATCAATATATAATTTCCGTAATTGTTCTTTTTCCTTTTCCCTCTGACATTGGTATATTTTATTTTTATTTTCCTCTATAACTGTTTGAAAGTCTTTGGGTGTCAAATTATTGAAGGTTTCGGATATACTGATTAGTTCTGTCAAAAGCCCCTGTACATCAGGGTTTTGGCAGTATTCCGTATATAAATTTTCAATCAATTCTTTTACATTATTTACGGTACATATTAATTTGTCAATTGTAGATTTTACATTTATTAACGTTTGGTCGGTAAATGCAGTATCACCAATCATTTCATTGATTTGTTCAAATGAAAACTGATTGTCGGTTACAAAAAAAACACTCAATAAATTTTTTTGCGCTTTTTCGAAAACCGTTACATTTTTTGTTACAATTTTAGTAATTCTTAGCGGGGATTCATCAACGCTGCCTGCCGGAACTGCTTTACGACGTCTGACTTCGGCGGCAAGAGCTTTTTCATCAATACTTAGTGCGGTTGCAACCATTTTTATATACTCTGTTCTTACAATATCGTTATTAATTTCCTGTAAAATAGGAATGATATCTTTTACAAATCTTGTTTTTTCAAGCGGAGTTTTAATTTCGTTTTTGTGTTTCAGAATACTGTTAAGTTGAAAATCAATCAGAAGCGGTGCATTTTTAACGATTTGCTTAAAACTGTCGGCGCCGATTGTTCTTATAAATTCGTCGGGGTCTTTGCCTTCCGGCGGACAGATTACACGGATTTCGCAGGCATATTTGTCGTCGGAGGTTGAGATATAGCTTTCATCAAACTGTTTTATGTTGCCGAGTCCCTGAAAAGCTTCTTTGATAATTTCTGCCCCTCTGTTTGTGGCTTTTTGGCCTGCGCTGTCCGTGTCAAAAGAAAGGTAAATTCTTCTTGAATTTGTGTATCTTGAAAGAAGTTTTACATGCTCGGGAGTTAAAGCTGTTCCGCAAGCCGCAATGGCATTTTCAATACCGTGTGCCTGCGCAGAAATTACATCAAAATATCCTTCCATCAAAATTACGCCGTCTTCTTCCTTTATAGCGTTTCGTGCCGTATAAAGCCCGTAAAGTACTTTACTTTTGTTATAAATCATTGAATCGGATGAATTCAGATATTTGGGCTGTCCGTCTTTTTCCATTGTGCGAGCACCAAAGGCAACGTAATCCCCCATTTCGTTTTGAATAGGGATAATTATACGGTTGCGGAAACGGTCGATAAATTTTCCGGCATCTTTGCTCGGCATAATAATTCCTGCTTTTTCAAGCACTTCGTCAGAAAAATCTTTTTTCAAAATATCATAAAGTGTTGAAAAAGATTTCGGAGCAACCCCCAGACAGTATTTTTTTATAATATCACGGGAAATCCCGCGGGAGGTCAAATATTCAAAAGCTGTTTGTATTTCAGGATTTTTGTGATTAAGGAGCATGTCGTTGTAAAATTCTGCTGCTCTTTGTGTTGCTTTAAGCATATTTCTTTTAAGGTCTTTTGATTCCGTGTTGTTGAATTTTTTAGGAACTTCAAGACCGAACTGCTCTGCCAGACTCATAATCATCGGGAAAAATTCAAGGTTTTGAGTTTTTTGAATGAATGACAGTGCATCTCCGCCTGCCCCGCAGCTGAAACATTTGTAGATGCCGAGCTTAGGATTAACTGAAAACGAGGGGGTTTTCTCTTTATGAAAAGGGCACAATCCCCAGTAGTGGCTACCCTGTTTTTTTAAGATGACTTCTTTTTCTACGACCTCTACAATGTCAAGACGGTCTTTGATTTGTGCTATTAATTCCTGAAAAGTTTCTGCCATAATTCACCGTAATTATATTTTAGCATTAATAAATTTATAAGCAAAAAGAGAAATTTTCAAAATAAAACAGTACAGTCGGACATCTTTTGGGGTAGTACAAAATATTACCCGACTGTGTAATTGTCATGGATTAATTTATATATATTATGGATATGAAATGCAAGAGCTTATTAAACATATTGAAAATGAAAACCTGATTTTCGTTGAAAGTTTAAAGGATTTACAAAATATCACCGGGTTGTCCAAAAAGAAACTTTGTATTGCGAAAACAGATTTTAAGGATTTATATCTGGTCAAAAGGATAAACAAAAAATACCCGAATCTTGAAATATGGTTAACTTCGCCTGAAATTTCAAGAAAAAATATTCTTCTTGCAAATTCAAGCGGAGTTAAAAATGTTATTCAGTATCCTGTCGATGCAAAATTGGTGCAAAATTATTTCCAAAAGCAGAACAAAACTTGTATGACAATTCCTGATATGCCCAATTATACATCATTAAAAGGTTTAAAAGTTATGGTTGTGGACGACAATCAAATGAATGTGGATCTTCTGGTCGAAACATTGTCTGTTCTTGATATTAGCATAACAACTTTTTTGAAACCCATAGAAGCAAGCAGGGCTGCGGTCAATGAAAAATTCGATTTATTTCTTCTGGATATTATGATGCCTGAAATGTCCGGATTTGAACTTGCAAACATAATCAAACATTCAAAAATTAATTCCGATACACCGATTATGTTTATATCAGCGCTTTCGGATGCGGAAAACAAGATTATGGGGTACAACATAGGTTCATGCGCATATATTGAAAAACCTTTTGAAGTGTCGGTTGTCCGTTCTCAGATTTACAACATGTTAAAAACAAAATCTTTATCGGATGCGCTGAATGATAAAAAAGAAACTTTTCTTCAAATGGTGACGCATGATTTGAAAACACCGATTTACGCAGAAATTTGTGCTTTAGAACTTTTAGGCAAAAACAATGAAAAGCTTAACGGTCAGCAAAAGGAAATTATATCGGATATTTTGAGCGCTGCAAAATACATGAAAAATCTTGTGGAAAATATTACTCAAAAATATAAAGTTGAAAATGAAAATCTTGTTCTGCAAAAAACGAAATGTTCATTAAAAGAGATTGTGGTAAGTTGCATTGAAGATACAAAATATCTTTTTGAAGAAAAAGGGATGATATATATTTTGAATTGCAGTGCACGAAATCTTTTTGCGTCGATGGATGAACTTGAAATCAAGAGGGTTGTACACAATCTTATTATCAACACAATAGAACACGGGATTTCCAAATCGAAAGTTATAATGGATATAAAAGAGAACGGAAAATTTTTAATTTTTTCAATAACAAACTTCGGCGTCGGGCTTGAGATAACAAATCCGGATGATATCTTTTTAAAATATGTAACCTATGCTAAAAAACATAAAAAGCTCGGTTCCGGTTTAGGGCTTTATATTGCAAAAAAGATAATTGATGCCCATGGTGGAAAAATTAAAGTTGAAAGCGAAACAAATAATTATGTCAAATTTACGTTTTCGCTTCCAAGATAGAAGGCAGCTTTTAAAATATAAAAAGATTCTCCGTATATACTCAAAACAGCAAAAACCGAAGAATCTTTTTTAATAAATATTCGGTTCCGATAAAATTAATAGCCCGGACGGCTTCTCCAGTAACCGCTGACTTCCGTGCCGTCGGATCTTGTATAAGGTCTTACATAAATAAGTCCGCCACGAGTTATGCTTGCTTCCTCAAGTTCTGCTTCATGAGGTATTCCGATAGTTTTCAACTGCGCCATAATGGCTGATTCGTTTCCTGTGTATTCATCACCAGTCATTTGAGAGATTGCCTCACGTGAAAATATTTTGCCATCTCCGGTTTCGGGGTTTATGTAGCCGGAATAGTCAACTTCCTGTTTTTGAGGTTTTATTAAACCATTTTTTAACTGTTGTTCTATTATCTGAAGGTTTTTCTCAAATTCGTCTGATGTCATATTTCCGATTTGCTCATGCGTGAAAATTTGATTGCCGTTTGTGTCTACATTCATTTCAACACTGCCTTCAAGTAAAAATGATGGATGGTTATCTTCTTGAAGATTTTGTAATATTTGAGGCGGGATTATCATTGGAGCAGGGTTGACATTCTTGGAATTATCATTTATAATATTATATGGACTCACAAGAGCATCCGTGCTAGTAGCATGTGAACCGCTCTTGTGAGTATCCTTAAGGATATCATCTTTGGAGCCCGGGCTTACAGCCTGTGGTGTACCATTGGTGGTATCCTTTGTTATATAATATCTTTTGTGCCTATCTTTTAATACTTCTATGTGATGTATTCCATTTTTACCTTGGTATAACTCATAATGATCAACTAAGGGCTTTTGATCCGGTTTTAAATTTGGCACATCAGGCAATTGTTTTGCATCTTTTATATCTTTAATCAGTTCAGGATAGTTTTGCCCCTGTTTGGGATTCCATCGAAGTTGTTCCTGAACACCACGTTTAGAAAAATTAATACTGCCATTTCTGTCCAAAATTATTTCTTGAATATAATCTTTATAAAAATTTTTGACATCTTGTGTATATTGTTTCCTTATCTCCTTAGGCAATAAATCAATATCTCCATAGTTTTTTATAGATTGTCCTCGAACAAACCGTTCAGCTTGACCTAATATATTTCCTCCTAATGCTCCTAATGCAATTCCTAAAGCTGCATCCTGCAGCGCTGTAAGCAACGGATTTTTCTCCTCAAGCATTCCTCTGCCTGTGCCGAACATCGCACCTGAGACCAGACCGGAGGCTGCGCCGGAGCCGATTTCCTGCGCTATCTTTTTGCCTATAGATTTTTGAAGCAGTTTTTGTCCTGCCTTTGCGCCTAATTTGCCGACTCCTGAATAAGGCAAGGCTGCACTTCCGATTTCCAGAGCGGCGCCTGCCCAAATCTTAATCAAATAATTTCTCAAATCTTCGTCAAGTTTTTGTCTATAATTGTTGTAGACAAAGTTAATCCGTTGAATTTTTTCTTCCTGTGTTAATTTTTCGTTTTTCAAAATCAATTCTAAATAATTTTTCGGCATAGTGTTTGACATAAAATTTTCCCTTTCATGTTTATAAGGAACAAAATTTGATGAACGTATAAATTAATAAGGCTTTATATATTAATTAGACTATATGTTTTCAAATTTTGTCAACCATGAAATCTATTTTACAGTTGACATTTATGGAAATATCATTTATAATATAATTGGGTTCTATTTCAAGCGCCGGGTTTTGGTTCCGGTATGCAGGAGTAGAGCCTGCTTCTTTAAGATTACTATTTTATCGGCATTTGTTATAATGAATAAATCAGCTGCAAGTCTGGAGATAGAGTTCCTGCCTTTCTCCGGCGAAAGGTTTGATGCAGGTGCAGAATCCATCAAACGCTTCGCAGCTGATTTGTTTGAATTATGTAAATTTTTAAGTACGTGGCTGTACAGGGTTGATATTTTCGGAAATATCATTTATAATATAATTGGGTTCTATTTCGAGCGCTGGGGCTTGGTCCCAGTATGCAGGAGTAGAACCTGCTTCTTTGGAACCCGGGCTTGCAGCCTGCGGTGTACCATTGATGGTAAAAGCACCACCGGAGCTAGTACCTTCTACTCGAGAAGGAGTGCCTTGACCGGTGGTTATTTTTATCTGTTTGAAAATAGAAACAAATTTGTTTCACGACTCTTGCAAAATTTGAAAAAAAAGAGTAAATTTTTAAAGTATGAGCGTGCAGATTTTATCACAGTATCTTGATTTTCTGGAGGTGGAAAAAGGGCTTTCCGCAAACACGATTGATGCATACCGCCGTGATTTGTCGGATTTTTTGGACTTTTGTGCCTCAAAAGGGGTTGAGGAACTTAATAAAATCGAAAGAACTCAGATAAACGGCTATATTTTAAAGCTTCATGATGAAAAATACACCCCTACAAGTGTAATGCGAAAAACAGCCTCGCTTCGGGGTTTTTTCAAATGGCTCTGTGCAAACGAAATCTGTCAAAAAAATCCGGCGCTGACATTAGAGCCGCCAAAGATTCCCAAAAAACTCCCGAAAGTTATGACGGTTGAAGAAATAAATGCGATTTTGTCGCAAAACCTTTCCAAAATCGAAAAAGTAATTTTAGAACTTTTATACGGCTGCGGGCTGCGTGTTTCGGAGCTTGTAAATCTGAAAATTAACGATATTGATATTCCTGCAAGATATCTTCAGTGTACCGGCAAAGGCTCCAAAGAAAGAATTGTTCCGATAGGTTCCAAAGCAATTAAAGCTATAAAGGATTATATGAAAGAACGTGATTTTGTCCTTCAAAAAAACAGACAAACATCTAAAATTTTTCTTTTAAACGATACAGGCAAAAACATTACCCGTCAGGATGTTTACAACTTTATTCACAAACAGGGCGAAAAAATTCATAAATCAATTTCCCCTCACACTCTCCGCCACACTTTCGCAACGCATCTGCTTGAAAACGGTGCGGATTTACGTGTTGTTCAGGAGCTTCTCGGTCACAGCGATGTTGCAACAACACAGCTTTATACTCATATAAGCAAAAAACGCTTAAAAGAAGTTTACTTTGCAATCAACGGTTGAGCATGCTAGGATTTAGCTATGTTAGACGTCTTTATAACTGGTTCAGAAAGCAGATTAGGGAAAAGACTCGTAACCGCAGGACTTGCTGCCACAATGCAGAGTCTCGGGTATTCAACCGGAGTTTATATGCCCGTGCAAACCGGTGCGGTTGAACGTAACGGCTATATTGAGGCGCCTGATTTGATTTATATTAAAAAAGCTGATAAAAATATCAAAACTTATTGCAGTTATCTGCTTCGAGAAAATGAAGTTCCGCTTATTGCGGCCGCAAAAGAACATATTAAAATTGACAGAAAGACAATTCTTGAAGATTACAAAAGTGTTTATAATGAATTTGATTGTTTTTTGACCCTCGGAACCGATGGTATCGCAACACCTGTCGGAAACAATTTTCTTGAAATAGATGTTGTTAAAACTCTTGAACTGCCTGTTCTTTTTGTAATTTCACCTTATATGAACATCAACGATATTCTTGTTATGATAAATCATGCTGTTGTTCAAAACGTTAAAATAAGCGGGGTTGTTGTTTATAATTGTCCTTATCACACGGATGATGAAAATATAAAAAATCTTCCGAAACTTATTGAAAAATATACGGATACCCGTGTGGTCGGCGTTTTTCCGGAAATTGAGAATATTTACAAACTAACTCCCGGGGATTTAATTTCATACGTTCTGTCAGGCGTGAATTTAGAGCGTCTTTTTGATGTAAAAATAGCTAAGCTTAATTTTTAATCCGTTGTCAGTTTTTTAAAAATCCTCTATTTAAAGGATTAAAAAAATCTTTTTGCCGTTTAAAATCATATTGGCTGGTTAATAACAATTTTTGGGGGAGAAAAGTATGGAAAAGGTTGATTTATCCGAAAAGTACACATTTCAGCCCCAAACAAACGGGGAAATATCAAATTCAATAACAAAAGCATGGACCGAACAGGCTATGGAATGTTATTCAATAAATTGCGACTGCAGCAAATGTTCGCTTTCCAAAGGCAACTACTCTTTTGTATGCCAGATGCCTAAAGTTATTGAAATCTTAATCGAATTTGCCGGCAAACCGGTCATAAATACATTATGAATAATCCTTCTTGAATTTTGTAAAATCAAAGCGGGAATGCAACCCCGCTTTTTATTTGTCAAAATTTATGTTTAGGTTAAAATAGATTTTGAGATAGTTATATATGAGAGTAATTTTAATAATATTATGTTTTGCGGTATTTGTTCTGCCGGCTCAAGCTAATGTCAAAAGGATTTCTCTTGACGAAGCTGTCGGGCTTGCAATGTCATATAATATTGATTTGCAGGCAAAACGTAAAGAATTAGGTATTGCACAGGCAGATATAAAGATTGCCAACCGTCTTAAAAATCCGCAGGTTCAATCCAATATTCTAATAGGTCAGGTAAGAACAGGTAATTCAAGTCAGGCAGGATTGATGCTTCCTGTTGAAACCTTTAAGCGGGGGGTGCGTAAAAAAGCCGCAATTGCAAAGAAAAAATCAATAGAAAGTGAAATCGCACAGTTTGAGCATAATTTGAAGATAAAGGTTATGAAAGCATATTTTGAGGTGCTTTTTTATAAATCAGTCGTGCATATTATGAACGAACGTAAAGACCTTTTTGAAGATATGAAGAAAATCGCTCAGGCAAAGCCTCAATCGGATTCTAATTACAAAATAGATAATCTCCAATCGGATATTAAATATAAAAAACAATTGATAGAGCTTAATCGAGCAAAAGCCGAGTTGTTAAACGCTCAATTTAATCTGAATAAAGTTATTAACGCCGCAAATGACGAAAATATGTATGACACACAGGAAGATTCTTTATTCGGGGATGATTTGTCAATTCTGGAAATTAAATTGCCTGTGTATAAACAAATTGAAGCCGCAGCTCTTAAATACAGTTACTCAATAAGAATTGCCGAAAGTAATATTGAAAAATACGGACAGGAATATATTCTTGCAAAACGCCAGCGGATTCCGAATATAACAGTCGGAGGCGGTTATGCATGGCAGCTGAAATACGGTCGTGACGGAGATGATTGGTCAGGTGCTTTTGTAGGCGGCGGATTTGATTTGCCTGTTTTATATACCTACAGACCCGAAATTGACAGAGCATATACAATTCTTGAAAAAGCCCGCATGGACAAGGCTTCTTTTGAAAATAAACTGAAAATAACTTTAAAACAGGATTATAACAATTTTAAATATTCAAAACAGAATATGGATTATTATAAAGAAATATTGGAAGAATCCGATGAAATTTTAAAAATGTCAACAGAACGATACCGTATGGGCGAAACAGCATTGATTAATCTGCTTATGGTTGAAAACGGACATCAAGCTCTGTTGAATGAGTATATAACGGCTATGGATATATATTACGGTGTTTATCTGAATATGATGCAGAATATCGGGCATGACGTGTTTTTGGAAGATGAAATCTTCGAAGATTGAAATATTTTAAAATAAATAAAACTCCTCCGGTATTGTTTTGGGAGGAGTTTGCTATAATATTCGTCTCTCTTCTTATTAGGGGGTAAAGCCTTCATTGTGAAATTTCATCAGTTTTGCCAGATGCCACTGGCGGGCTTTTATATCTTCAATGGAATTTTTTATCACTTCAAGTTCTGCAAGAAGTGTTGTCAAATCTTTTCTCTGCGGAACAAAGACTTCATTTTCCTCAACTTCAGCCCAGCCCGGAGAAAAACATCCGTTGTCAAAGATTTCTTTCATATCCATAATCTTATCCTCAAATTGTTACTTCTAAAACTACTGTTCTTTTTGGGAGATGAATGAATGAAATAAATCAACTAAATCAAATTTACCGTATTTGAAAGGAATTGCCTGTTTTGAATAATCGCTTCCCGTAATATTCTGCAAATCCTGTATTTCCTTAAAACTTAATGAATTAAAGTCAAAACTCGTCATTTCACCATAATCAATCATCAAATCTTCCATGTCGAGAATCTTTTTTTCATCCATTTTTACACACTCCTTAATTTTCAAATCTAATTACAGAATTTTTGTCGGAATGTTTAGGGGGGTTCTTTAAGATTTCAGGCATGTTTGTAACAAAATTTTACAATCGTATGCATGGTGGTTGATTTATTTTGAAAAATCATTAGAATTATCATGACAGATTTTTGGCATGGTGAAGTTTGTTCAAAAACAGCTGAATCAAGTCTTAAATTTATCAGGATTTACGTATTAATACGGTTTTTACCGTTCAGGAAGTAAAGTGAGGGCTAAATATGGCAAATTATGGAGCTTTATCGGGAATATACGCAGGACTTTCAAATACATACTCGGTTCTGGCAAATCAATATGAAGACGGCGTTACGCTGGAAAATATACTTGATGCACAGGGAAAATCATCAAATGCAAATATAGTTAACAGTTCTTTTGCATCATACTTACAAAACAATTTTGGCTCAATTGACAAAAACGGTGACGGAAAAATTTCAGCAGATGAAATGTCAACTCTGACAAATACAATGTCTGCTCAAGGTTTGACAAAACAGGAATTTACACAACTTGCACTGTCGGGTAACAGCGGGCTTTCGACCGCAACCATAAACAATATTTTGGAACATTTCGAAGATATGGACACAAATGGTGACGGAAGAATTACGAGTGCGGAAATCGCAGCCTTTGATATTGACAGTTCAAGGCAGGAAAAGATGGATGAATTTGCACACAAATTTGCGACAAATATGTCAACGTTTTACGGCGACGACAGTTCATCCGATGTTTCCGGTTCATACAGCATGCTGAGTTACAGATATAAAAAATCAGACAGTTAGTAACATATCTTTGGAAAGGATTAAAAAACGCCGCAATTTGTGTACTTATTGCGGCATTTTTATTGTAAATTTTTGAGTGATTTCAAAACTATTTCTTTTGACCGTTAAATGCTTTTAATCCCAGATATTTTGCAGCAGACCCCAGTTTTTGTTCAATTCTTAAAAGCTGATTGTATTTAGCAATTCTATCGGAACGTGACATAGAACCGGTTTTTATTTGGCCGCTGTTAACAGCGACTGCAAGGTCTGCAATAAACGAATCTTCGGTTTCACCTGAGCGGTGAGAAATGATAGATGTATAGCCGGCGGCATGCGCCATTGATATTGCATCCAGAGTTTCGGATAACGTTCCAATCTGGTTGACTTTTATAAGAATTGAGTTTGCAACATGGCGTCTGATACCTTCAGCAAGTCGTCTTGTGTTTGTTACAAATAAATCGTCGCCGACAAGCTGACAGCGTGAGCCGATTTCACGGGTAAGCATTTCCCATCCGTCCCAATCCTGTTCTGCCATACCGTCTTCGATTGAAATAATCGGATATTTTTCAATCCATTCTTTTAAAAATCCCGCCATTTCAGAGCTGTTTAGTTCCTTGTTTTCGCCTGCAAGTTTGTAGATTCCGTTTTCGTAAAATTCACTTGATGCAACATCAAGACAAATTTTTACGTCATCTGTTGTATAACCTGCTTTTTGAATAGCTTCAATAATTACTTCAACCCCTTCGGCATTTGAATTCAAATTGGGTGCAAATCCGCCCTCGTCACCGACAGAGGTTGCAAGACCTCTTGATTTTAAAATTGATTTTAATGTGTGGAATACTTCAGCTCCCATCTGGATTGCGTGGTGGAAACATTCTGCCCCGACCGGCGCAATCATGAATTCCTGAAAATCTATGTTGTTGTCGGCATGAGCGCCGCCGTTAAGTATATTCATCATCGGAACCGGCAAAGTAAGTGCATTAATTCCTCCTAGATATCTGTACAAAGACATTTCATAAGCCATTGATGCCGCTTTGGCACAAGCAAGCGAAACCCCCAGAATTGCATTTGCCCCGAGTTTTGATTTGTTCTCGGTTCCGTCCATATCAATCATAAATGTGTCGATTTCTTTCTGGTGGGTTGCTTTTTCTCCTATAAGTTCGGGTGCAATAATGTTATTAACGTTATTAACCGCTTTCATAACACTTTTGCCGCCATAAATATGTTTGTCGCCGTCACGAAGTTCGTGCGCTTCAAAAATTCCCGTAGATGCACCAGAAGGAACGGCTGCACGACCAATTATTCCGCCTGACAATTTTACATCGACTTCGATTGTCGGATTGCCACGAGAATCAAGAATCTGACGTGCTACAATATCTTCAATGAATGTTGACATAATTCTCTCCTTTTTTATTAACACCTGTGACCTGTTGTGATTTTCGCATGAAATATTTTATTCTTCAAGTGACTTTTTAGCCATTCTGAATTTTTTCTCAAAAATAACTTTTTTGATATTGATAAAGTATCCGATTGTCAAGATTGTTGATGCCGTAACCCATGCAATCGGTCCTGCATAAAATATTCCGAAATACCCGTATTTTACTGCAAGATAAACAGCTGCAAAAGATCTTATCATAAGTTCGGCAAACGAAGATGTGAGAGGTATTAAAGCTTTGCCCATTCCCTGAAGTGCATTTCTGAAAATAAATATCTGCCCCAAGAAAAAGTAAAAAATAGTGCTTATCCACAGGTAATCATGAGCGATTTTAATAACTCCGGTTTTGTCGTTACCGATAAAAATTCCGACTATATCGGTTCCCCAGTATCTCATGACAAAAGCCATCACAAGACTCAATAGAAGATTGATTACGGAGGTTTTAATAACGCTGTATCTTATGCGGCTGATGTTGTTGGCCCCGAAATTCTGTGCAACAAATGCTGAAACTGCTACCCCGAATGAAACCATAGGCATTGTAGCAATTTGTTCAATTCTCAGTGCTGCTGTAAACGCTGCAATTACATCTGCGCCGAAGGTGTTGCATACGCTCTGTATAATCAAAATTCCGATGCCGAGTACGGAAAACTGGACAGCCATGGGAAAACCTACGTCAATATGTTCTTTTATAAATAGCCAGTCTTCTTTACGATTTTCAGCTTTAAAAATCCAGTCTGATTTTTTCAGGTGCAAAATCGGAAATCGTTTTTTGATGTAATAGAAGCACAAAATTACGGAAAAAGTTTGTGAAAGAACAACAGCAACCGCAGAGCCGGGAACCCCCCATTTAAATTCAAGAATAAACAAAAGAGCAAGAAATATGTTTAAAACAGAAGCAAGTATAAGAAAATATAGAGGAGTTTTGCTGTCACCCAGCGCACGCAGGATGCTGGCAAGAAGGTTATAAAAGTTTGCGACAATAAGCCCTAGAACACATATTTGAATATAAAGATATGCGTCATGGAAAATTTCTTGCGGCACATTCATCAAAAACAAAATCGGTTTCATCAAAATTGCACAGAGAATTGAAAAGAACAGTGTAAGAACAGAACTTAAAATAGTTGAAACGGCAGCAGAACGTCGTACTCCGCAGACATCACCCGCTCCGAATTTTTGACCGGTAATTATTGCAAATCCGTTAGTCATTCCGGCAACCGCAAACATAATCAAAAAAAACAGAGGAGCGACAGCCCCTACGGATGCAAGCGCTTGCACACCAAGAGTTCTTCCCACAATTACGATGTCTGCAAGGTTGTAAAGCTGCTGAAAAATATTTCCGATTAAAAGCGGAACCGAAAACAGCAGAATTAATTTTATGGGCGCTCCCTTTGTTAAGTCTTTAATCATATTTTTTAAACGGTTTTGTTATTACGATAAAA
Organism: Candidatus Gastranaerophilales bacterium; assembly: GCA_944322785.1. GTDB lineage: Bacteria > Cyanobacteriota > Vampirovibrionia > Gastranaerophilales > Gastranaerophilaceae > Scatenecus. The sequence continues at coordinate 376,775 of CALUPW010000001.1, forward strand.
TTATATAATAAAATACTTGAAATTTAAAATACTTTATGAGAGAATAACGACTGTCAGTTGTTTGACTTGTAAGATGATTGTTTAAACCATAGTTACGGTTGAAAATCTGACAGAAACATCGGTTCAAAATAAATGGTATAACTAAAAAATATTGGACTGATGGCTGAATAAAATGGCAAGGTAGCTCAGTTGGTGAGAGCGCACGGCTCATACCCGTGAGGTCGAGAGTTCGAATCTCTCCCTTGCTAATAAAAAAGAGATAGATTTTTTCTATCTCTTTTTTATTGGTTGTATTTTAACGGGACATTTTACTTGAACGAATAAAAGGATTATTCGGCAAAGTTGGCTTTGTGTTTGAATTTTGGCGGTCGGAAGTAATCGTTTTACATGTTACAAAACGGTCTTTTGATGGTCATCATTGTCCGATTACTGTCCAAGAATTGTCTTAATTTTTCTATTTTAAAATCAATGTTATAGCCTATTTCGCCCTCATAATTTAATTTGTATGAAAAACAGAACATCTTGCAAGATGTAAAGAAACAGGACAATACAGAAAAGGGGAACTTGGCTCAAAGCCCCTAAACTCATAGGTTCTTTATGGTAATTTAGGGTTACAGAAAAGTCCGGTATGTCCAATTTCCGTCTAAATTAAGTCCGGTAAAAGTCAAATTTTTCATATTGATATGCCGTAAAGTCTTATTTCCGTAAGACAATAGCCAATGACAAACATCGGACTTTTTGTATAAAATAGTAACACAGGCTCCGGAAAGAATTATTTTTCTGTTACAAAACGGAACCTTAACGGAACTTTTTGCGGAACATAAACGGAACCGAACTTTTAAAATTCATATTTGTATTTATGATAGAATATTATCGAAAAGAGGTTCCTATGCAAAATCAAGCTTTTATGAAAGTTGATATTTCAAGTATTCTTGGACAAATTAATGAGAATATAACTTTTTTTCAGCCGTTATTTGAAGCAATAATTAATTCCCTTGATGCGCAAGCAACAAAAATTGATATAGATATTAAAACGGATACTCAAAGAACTTTGTTTGATAATGTCAAAAGAGTGTCTATTATTGGATATTCTGTAACTGATAATGGAGTCGGTTTTAATAAAGACAATAGAGAATCATTTTCAAAGTATTTATCTTCTTATAAACAAAAAATTGGCTGTAAAGGAATTGGAAGATTTACTTGGTTAAAAATATTTGGGAATATTGATATAGTTAGTTATACAGGAACCGAAAAAGTCTCATTTAATTTCAATAGGAATTTTTCTGAAAATAACATAAAAATTGAAAATAATAATAATCAGCAACAAACAATTGTTAACTTCAATGATATTAATACGGATTATTATAAAAAATATAATAATGAAAAATTAATAGACTCTGATGAGAGTTTAATAACAGATATTGAACAAATAAAAGAAATAATTAGTGATTACTTATCAGTTAAACTGTTTTTGCTTAACAATTCAGGAGCAAAATTCAATATAACTCTAAAATTAGGTGACCATACGACAACTATCAATAATGAAAATATTGTTAAGTTTAGTGAGAAAAATTTTTCAATATATAGTAGCATTGATGAAGAGCAACAGATAAAATATGACTTTTCTTTATATTATGCCTTTGAAAATAATGGGAAAAATATTCACAAGCATTTTTATTGTGCTCATGGAAGAACCGTTAAGCCTTTTACAAAATCAATAGTACCAAAACTTTTGCCAAATAATGATTCTTCTATAATGCTTTTAACTTCCGAATATTTTAATGAACGAACCAATAATGAATGGAATGAATTCATTTTCAGCATGAGTGATAATAATAAAACAATAACTAATCCATTGCCAATACCATATATTAATGAGCATTTAAGAAATGTTATAGAAACTATTTTACTTGAAAAATATCCAGCACTTGCAAATGACAATCAAAAAATTATTGAAGAAAGTATAGATGAATATCCATATTTAGCGAAATATATAAAAGAAGATAATACTCAAATTAAAGTAAAATCAGACGTCATTAAGAGTGCACAGAAAAAATTTATTGATGAAAAAGAAAAAGTAAAAGCAAATTTCCTAAAAATGCTTGAAAATAATAAGCATACAAATAAAAAAGTTTTTATTGATAATATTACAAAGATTAATGACCTTTCAGCCAGAGAACTTGCTCAATATTTTTTATATAGAGAACAAATTATTAAAGCTATACAAAAGGTTAAGAACGATCAAGAAACAACTGAAGCGGATTTACATAACTTATTTATGAAAATGGGAATCATTAGTAATTCCGAACAAGAAGATTTTAGTATATATGATACTAATTTATGGCTATTTGATGATAAATTTCTAACATATAATTGTGCATTTAGTGACAAAAAATTAAAAACAATTAAGGAATATATTACAAAAGAGGAAAATCGTAATATTGATAATGATAACTGCGAACCCGACATTGCAATTTTTTATAATAATGTAAACAACAGTACAAAAGATGTTGTTATTATAGAGTTTAAAAGCCCAAATGCAAAAGAGTTACAAAATGGTGTTGGAATATACGAATTATCAAGGAATATTTATCCTGTTGTAGAAACAATGGATAATGTAAGAATGGCATTTGGCTATGTTGTATTAAACATAAATGAACAAATGGCAAAAAACTTAAGTAAACAAGCGGGTGTTAAAACAATTTCATTCGGAGATTATCCTATTTTCTATATTTATAATGAAAATATTGAAGATAAAAATAGCAACAAAATACCTGTACATTTGTATATTATGTCTATTGATTCAATATGTATAGATGCCGAGTTAAGAAATAGAACTTTCTTGAATATAATTAAGAATAAATAAATTTACTTTTTATTCTTCCCCTCAACATGTTCTTTAATTACCTTATAAACATACCTTTGAGTTGTATCACAAGCTTTAACTAGCTCGATTATATTTCTTCTTGTCGCAGTATAGTTATCTATAATATACTGCTTTTTATATGGTTGATTACAGTGAGCATGGATTGAAAACTTGTCTCCTGCGGCATTAAACATCAATTTCTTAGTTGCTTCTAATCCAATAATTTCGCAAAGCAATTTTAAATCTTCTGTTGGAAGATTATCCTCTGTTATATATTTTGCCCATACAGGCTCAGGTTTTAATTTTATAGCCATGATTACCCCTTTACCTCATTATATAACAAACGGAACTAATTTCGGTTCCGTTTGGTTCCGCTTTTGCTCCGTTTGAAAAAGGTCACTATTATATACAAAAATTTTGCCTTTGCAATACAACAAAATCTTTGTTTTTGTAGGTTTGAAATGGCACTTGTTGATATGTTTCGATATGGATACATTGACTACCAATTTCCGGAAAGCAGAGTTAATGTGTGAAAGGAGAAAAATTATGCAAAATTTAAATGTAGAATGGATTACAACAAAACAATTTGCTGAAATTAAGTGTGTATCTGAAAGAGCCATTAGAAAATATATCAAAAAGAAGAAATATGTTGTAAGAAAATGTTCTAATACTTGGGAATTTTTAGTAGCATCTTTGGAAGAAAATGTTAGAAAAAAAATAACAGAACTCCAAGAAAAATCTACGACTTTTGCTCCAGTTAATTATGTTGTTCCTGAAGATCAGAAAAAATTAGCTCTTGCAAAATATGACCTCATAAAAAAATGGGATAAATTTAGAAATGAAAAGAAAAATAAGACCACAGCAGGAAAAGATTTTCTTGATGGATACAATAATAAATGCATCTGTGAAGAATTATTTGATGTTATTGGTAAAGTTGCCATAGGTACAATTTATGAATGGCATAAAAGACTTCGTGATTATAATGACGATTGGCATTGTTTAATAAATAATTATACTTTTGGTGAAAAAACTAAAAAAACAAAAATGCATCCGGAAGAAGAGGCAGAATTTCTCAAAAATTTACTGCATCCTAGTCAATTAAATATCGGGAAAGCAATAAAACTAACTAAAATGGCACTTTTGGAACGAGGTTTTACAAATCTTTGTTGTGATTTAACCTATAGAAGATTTGCGGAAAACTATAAAAGGGAACATTACAATACTTGGGTAGATGCAAGAGAAGGAAACAAAGCACTACACGATAAAGTTTTGCCATACATCAAAAGAGACATTTCAAAAATTGAGGTAGGAGATGTGATAATTGGGGATGGACACAGATTAGCGTTCTTTGTGAAACATCCTTATACAGGAAAGCCTGTAAGGCCGCTTATGGTTGCATATCAGGAATGGAAATCCGGCGGATTTGTTGGGTTTGAGATAATGCTTGAAGAAAATACACAGTGTATTGCAAGTGCATTAAGAAATTCGATTATAAACCTAGGTAAAGTCCCTAAATTTGTATATATGGATAATGGTAAAGCTTTTAAAGCTAAATATTTTATTGAAAATGGAATATCAGGTTTATTTACTAATCTCGGTATTCAGGCAGTATTTGCAAATGCATACAATGCAAAAGCAAAGCCTATTGAAAGAGCATTTATAGAATTACAAGAAAGTTGTGAAAAATTATTACCATCATATTCAGGAACAAGCATTATTAAAAAGCCGGCTCAATTAAAGAGAAATGAAAAATTACATAAAGCTCTTTTTAAGCTCAATATCCCTACAATTGAACAGGTAACTAATGTTATATCAAATTGGTTAGTGAAGTTTCATTATAAACAAGAATGTTCACATGTCAAAGGTAAAACAATAGGCGAAGTTCTTGAATCAGGTAAAGGTGAAGGCGTTAATATTGAAACTTTGGATGACCTTATGATGGTTCGTGAAATTAAAAATATTAATAGGAATGGCATTTCATTCCTTAACCACGATTATTTTCATGAGGCATTATTTGGTTATAGGCAAAAAGTAATAATAAAATACAGCTTGTTCGATTTAAGTTCAATTAAGGTTTTCAAATTAGACGGAAAATTTATGTGCGAAGCAAAGAGGGTAGAACCTATAAACCCGATAGCAAATTATATGGGTACTCCTAAAGATATTGAAGATTTAAAACAAAAAACAAAATTGAAGAAGCAATTAGAAAAACGAACAGAAACTGAATTTGTAAATCACTTAAAAAGAGCACAAGTACATAATCCTTTGTTAACGATAGATTTACCAGAAAAACAGGAAGCTGATGAAATTGAACAATTTAGTATTGAAGTAAAAAAACAAGCAGATGAAGAAATTTTCAATGGTATTTTCAAAAATAAATACGAAAAATATGAATATTTGCTCCAAAAAGATAATCTAACCAAAGACGAACAAGACTGGATTAAAGAATACAGGAAAACTGGTGAATACGAATTAATATACTGTGATGAAAGTGATAAGGAGGTAATTGATGCATAAATTGTTTGTTAAAACTCGTAATGTCAAAAACTTTATCGGATTAATGAATAATCTGATAGACAAATCAAATGAAGTTCCTAAAATGGGATTAGTTTACGGTGATCCCGGATTAGGTAAAACTCAAACTGCCGTATGGTGGGCTACAAGAAATGATGCGGTTTATGTCAGAGCCCAAAACAAAATGACCAGCAGATGGCTAATGGAAAAAATTGTTTTTGAACTCGGAGAATCACCATCAAGAAAAATGGCTAACCTTATGGAACAATGTATTGCTCATTTGAGGTTAAAACCGCAAGTAATAATTATTGATGAAATTGATTATCTTATAAGTCGCAATAAAATTATTGAGACTATCAGAGATGTACACGATTTAACCGGAACACCTGTTGTATTAATCGGTATGCAGGAAGCTAAAACAAAACTCGGTAAATACAGGCATTTATACGACAGGTTATCTGAAATTATAGAATTTAAGCCTTTTTCTAAAGAGGATATGGAGGTTATCGTTGAAGAATTATCCGAAATAAAGATAACAGATGAGGCAAAAGAAATATTTTTTGAAAAAACTAACCGCTTTCGCCAAATTATCAAAGGAATTTCCTTGCTTGAAAATTTAGCGGCGACAAACGGATTAAACAAAATTGATGTAAAACAAGTGAAAGGATTGAACATTGAAAAGTAGAGATTTAATAATAAAAACAGCAAGAAGATTAGATAAATTTAATCTTGATGAATTAATAGTTGTATCAGAACTTGACGAAAAAGAAGTAATGGAAATTTTATCAGATTTAGTTAAACAACAAACTATTTTGAAAAATAATAACACTTATTTTTTCAACACTAAAAAATCTGCTGAAATTACCAATAATGACGGGGATGATACAATAAGCGAATTTAAACCGATAGTTATCGAGGAAGAGGAAGGTTATGAGGATTTTCTGAAATTTGGTGAAGAAACTCAAAATCGGGTAAGAGCCTATGTAGGATTATTAAACTTAATTCACCAAGCAGGAACTAAAAATGTAAATAAAATTGTAGAGTTGTTTAATGAAACATCAGGTTATCCAAGAATTGCACCCTCAACTTTTACAAGAATCCGACAAAAATATAAGCAATACGGTTTTAGAGGAATTCTTCCAAAATTCAGTAAGCATATAACAGTTGCTATTCCTGATGAAATATATACTTGTTTCAAAAAATATTATTTAACTAATGAAAAATTATCCGCTCAAGAAGCAATATACAGAGCTCAAAAGGAATTACAATCAGAACAAAAGATAGAACAGCCTTATGCTTATACTTCTACCCCTTTTGTAAGAAAAGTAAGAACGGAATTTACAAAAGAGCAAATTGAATATTTCAGAAATAATATAGAGGCTCAAAAGCCTAAATTTGAGCCAATTAAAGTAAAAGAACCTCTTGATATGAAGTTTGAGAAAGCCGCATACATATATTTAAAACATCTAAAAATGGAAAACAAACTTGAAAGATTAATGCACGATAAAACTAATTATAAAAACCATTTAAAACCGTATTTTGATAATTTGTCAATAAGAGAAATAACAACAAAAGTTGTAGCCCAATTTAAACAAAGTATGTTTGATAACGGTTTCCAACTTGTATCAGTAAATATTTATATTACATTACTGAAATTAATTATAAAAACCGTTTGTCCTTTAACAAATAGTCTTGTCGTAAGAAATAACTCTAAACAAAAAGTTTATAGTGTTGATATGAATATTTTATCAGATAAGAAAATTACCGAATTACTAAATATTTGTAAGAAAAAATATCCTGCTGCATACCCTGTAATTTATTTGAGCTTATCAACGGGAGCAAGTGTCCCTGAAATATTAGCCTTAACTTGGGAAAGGATAAATTTTGAAGATAATACTGTATTTTTGAAATATTTTCTTTACGAACAACGTCTTGTTATGAATAGATGCGGATCGACAATACGAAAATTAAAATTTGATGACAATATTTCCGGTATTCTGAAAAAGAAATTTGAAGGAACAAAACCAGAATTAACGGATTTTGTATTCAAATTTGACTCTCCAAAATCTCCTCAACAGTACATTGAAAATGTTGTATTAAGAGGATTATCTGCACATCTTGGGATAGTAAGACTGCACCCAAGCGATTTACAACACAATTTTGTGAATATGTGCTTAAAACAAAATATTCCGATTACTTTTATTCAAAAAGCATTAGGATACTATGGTTTACCCAATTTTATAAGAATATACAAAGATTTAATTGCGAATTTGGATAAAGGAAATTATAATCCGCTCAATAAAATTTTAGAAAATAAGGAGTAATTATGAAAAAACAATTATTGGCAGAGTCTGCCGCTAAACTATATATTGAAAAATTAATGACATTAGAAAATATCGCTCAACGGTTAAATGTAAATGAAAGAACACTTCGCCGTTGGAAATCAGCAGATAAATGGGATGAAAAACGTTCAGAATATCTTAAAAGTAATACGACTTTTCACGAGGATTTGTATAAATTCGGGAGGGACCTGTTAGATTCTATACAAAATGATATGGCAAAAGGTGAAAAGATTGAACCGGCAAGAATGTATGCTGTAACTAAAATTATGACAATGCTAAAAAATGTAAAAATATACTAGGATAAAGTAACTAGAGAAAAACACATGCCGGAAGCAACAAAACCTGAAGGACTATCTCCTGAAGTCATAAGAGAAATTGAAGAGAAAATTTTAGGAATAACTTATGAGGACTAAAATTTTAAAATTGTTTTTTAACGGTTTTAAATATATTCAAATGAGGTTTTATATATAAATTACATTTACCCCATCTTAATCGACCGGTTGAACACCTTTTGAACAACGTTTGAATATATTTTGATGTCATAATTTATTGTCATACCTTTAAATGTTTAAATTATAAAGACATTTGTTAATTAAGAAAGGACTAAAACATGAATATTGTTGAACCAATAAGAAATAAAAAGCATTTGCACAAAGTAGAAAAAATTCTTCTGAATGAATCCGGGAATTATGGATTAAGAAATTTACTTATATGTTTATTTGGTACAAATTGCGGCTTAAGAATTTCTGATATTCTTAATCTAAATGTAAAAGATGTAAAAAACAAATCTTATGTAGAACTAACTGAAATTAAGACAGGTAAGCATAAAAAATTTCCAATCAACGATAAATTAAAACCTTTAATTTATGAGTTCACAAAAGATAGAGATAATGATGAGCCGTTATTTATTTCAAAATTTGGCAATAGAATGGAGAGGACTCAATGTTATCGAATTTTAAATGAGGCATGTAGAAAGGCCGGTATTGATTATAAAATAGGAACACATACCTTAAGAAAAACTTTTGGGTATCATCACTATAAAAAATATAAAGATGTAGCAATTTTACAAAAAATATTTAATCATTCTTCCCCATTAGTTACTTCAATTTATATAGGAATAAATCAAGACATACTAGATGATAGTTACATGAAATTTATTCTATAATCCAAACATAAACACTAATTCAACATATTATTTTTACAACATAATTATACTTTTGTTGAGTAAGGTGTAAAACTCTTACTCAGCAAATAATAACACAAATATACAAAATTATAAAAAATAATTTTTGAATTAAAAGAATAGCCCAAAACCTTTTTATATAAGCATTTTTCGTAATTAGATATCCTTAACAGATTTATACTTTTGTTGCAATAATGCCTATAATGCTTTTGTAATCTATATTTCTACCTTATACAAATTACAAAAATAGTATTTTTTCTCAACATATTATTTTAGGTATTTAATACCTAAAACATACTAATATTACGGAATTATATAAATATTTGGCATGCCAACTCAACAAAAGTATAATTCTGATGAAAAATGAGAATATGGAATTAGGGAGTAATATGGATAAAGAAATTAATATAT
>CALUPW010000002.1 GCA_944322785.1 Candidatus Gastranaerophilales bacterium
GCCTGAATTTCTTTAAAATTTGTTATTTATTACCGTAATATTACAATATTAACAATATAAAAACAATAAATTAGAGCTGTAAATAAACTTATGTTTAAAGATTAAATACACAAAAAGATGAGATTAAATTTTAAACTATTTATATTTACTATGCGATAATAGCAAAATTCTTAATCCTAAAAAAAATAATTTTAAATTCCTTTATTTGTTTTTATGGTATATTTACCTTTATATGACAGAAAAAAAGATAAAAGAAATTAAAAGAAATTTAAAGTATTTGGCAAATGATCTTGCTAAAGATATTTTATATTATAAAAAATCAATTCTTAAAAAAAATGATATTTTGCAATTTGCTCTTTACAAAAATATGGATAATTTATTTCAAGATATTGAACAATGTATTTTTAAAGAAACCAAAATTTATTTTTATAAAGAATTTTATAGAAAATATTATGATAAATATATCAATAATCCTTTAGTTCCGCCAATAATCTTAGAAGGTGCGAATATTATAAAATATTTATGGACGGATGGAGACAATAACCCAATTCCAGCCGATAAAGTTTATATAGCCTCTTTGCAGGAAATGAAAAATTTATTAAATGAATTTTTTCAGCTTATCTTTAATACAATATTTTATTACTCTTATAAATATAATATATTAGTAGAAAATTATACAATGAGTGAAGAGTTATTTAAATTTGATTATTGTAACGAAGATGAGTATAAAGATAGACTGAAACAAATACAAAGAAATTTTAATTTTGAATTTACTAAGCAAGAAATTTTAAATAAAGAACTCCTCTTTTATAAAAAAGCCATAAATAAAATAATTGAAAATTTGTTTTATTTTGAAGAAAAAACTATTAATACAATCCAAACTCATCAATATTTTTTAAGAGGAATAAAGTTAAATAAATTCAAATATAAAATAGATCACAATATAACTATTAGAAAATTATTATTAAACGAAAAAGAACGAAATAACACTAAGTTTAGTCATGCTGAAGAAAATTGTATTTTTGAATATAGATTTAAAATTAAGGATTTAGGCAATGTATATTGTAAATCTCAATTATTGCCTATTGTGATAAATTTAGCACTAAAAAATTGTGCAATTATCACTAAGACGTACAGCTTCCTAAATAGATATGCTGATGGAATTTCAGAAATTGAAAATCCTAATAGACAATATGATGGCGGTATACCAACTTGTCTTAGCGATGTCCTAATAAAAAATTTACCAAATGTTATAAAATTAGTACAATACTATATAGATAACATAGAAAATAAAGAAATTCTGTTTTTAAAAATTGCAATTGACTTTTACACACAAGCTATTAATAAAACACATCCAACACATCAAATTACTTATTGCTGTCTAGCTTTAGAAGCTCTTTTTAATACAAATACAGAAAAGATAACTAAACAATTACGGGACAGATGCTCTTACTTATTATCGCTGATCTTAGGATTAAATAAAAAACAAATATCTAAAAATATTAATAAAGCTTATGAGAGTCGTTGTTCATATGTACATGGGCAAGACCCCACTTGTAACAAGGATGATAATTTAGCAAGTAATATTTTTGATTATACTAGATTTTCTATCTTGATATTTTTAAATTTAATCTCAGATAAAATGTTTTCAAAAAAATTTAAAACTAAAGCACCAAATCTTAATTTTAAAAATTATATTAATGAATACTATCTGAATAATATTAATCTAATGTATAATTTAAAAAACGAACTACAAATATACCTAAATAAATCTGCCTGGATAAATAATTTTAAAATAGAAAAAGCCTATTGCAGACTAAGAGATTTAGAACTTAATTCATAGCTAATTAATAAAAAAACTTATTTGTACTGGTCGGAACTTTAGATAACTTGGCAATTTTAGTCTATAATGACTTTTGTATTTCATATTTGAAGTACAAAAGAGTGCAATAATTGAGTAAATGAATGTACAAAAGCCCTATACATCTCTATACTAAAAAACAGCCTCAAATAGGCTGAGTGTTTGCACAAATAGACACTTATTGTAAGATTAACCAAGTAATTTTGAACATTTTTCTTGAATATCTAATGTAATATCTTTTGCTAGTTTTTCCTTGAGTCCTATATTTTTTGCAACCGCTAATATATCATTTAAAGTCGGATTTTTGCCCTCGCCATTAATTGTTGTTGCATGTTCTCCATTAAAAGAATAACTGTATGTCAGGTCATACGCAGGAGATAAGTGCCATTCTTTTTTTGTACCATCAAAAAGAAAAGAAAAATTCTTTGAATGGTCATCTCTGTTGTTTGCAAATACATTAAAACACATTAGCCTGAATAATTGTTCAATATCCTGATAATTTCTTGTTAATTCAAGTGTTAATTTCATCAATGTATTGTAATCAAGATTAGGAAGCCTGTGGCTTGTCTCTAAAAGTCCGCTAACTGATACCATATGAACTTTTTTGCCGTTTTTGCGATCAAATCTTTTTATCCCAAAATATCCTGAATAAATTTTAGAAGAGAAAAGCCTTGTCTCGGTCATATTTATTCCGCAATCTTTTGCACATAATGAATATTGATATTCTTTTTCACCAATATTTTTAGGATCAGAGGATGATGGAAACTTAATAATCCAATCCTCGTTGTTAATAGATGTCAAAATCTTTGGTCTTGCACCACCAGATGAGCCACCTAATTTAAAAAGTTCATCCAAATTTTCTGAATTTTGTGATTCTAATATCTTTGAACATTCTTGAGCAAGAATATCGTAATCTGCGATACTATTTTCTGATTCAAATCTATGTTCTGGCCTATAAGTTAAAGCCCCCATACCACTTTCTTGCACAACAGCAAGCCGGTTAAGGTTATCAATTTCAGCAGGATTAATTTTGTTTTTTAAAAATAATCTGTCAACAAGCAGCCGCCCCCAACCGTCAGGCAAACTGTCATTAAAGACGCCAAATAAACCGCCAAAAGGGTCGTATTTTGGAATAAAAACTTTTTTGATGAGCGGTAAACTAAAAGGTGAAATGCTAAACCCATTATTCAACCAATCTAAATCATATTCAAAGGCAACAACTCTATCTGGAGTTTTTGCCAGAGTACCAACTAAAATATCATTATAAAAAACTTTTAAATATTTATATTTATCCATTTATAACTTCCTCAATTGAGTTATAGCTTTTTTGCGTGAATAAATTTTCTAAATCCTGCTCTAAATTAAGAGCTATTAGAATTTTTATAAAAGAATTCAAAGAAATTTCATACTTGGACTCAAACCTTTTAATAGAACCCAGACTAACACCTGATTTTATAGCAAGCTGAGCTTGAGAAATTTTAAGCTTTTTTCGATGCTGCTTAATTCTCTCAACCAATTCTTTTGCAATATCATTAGGAGTTTTAGGATTAAATAAGGAATTATTCATAGATAATATATTATACCAAATTTAATAAAAAGTCAATATTTAGATAATATATTATCTAATATTTTAAAAGACAAATAATGCAGCAAAATGAAATTGTGTTGTATTTGAGGTGTTTCACATCTTAAATTATAAATGCAAGATTCAAGATTAATTAAGAATTTTACCTCCAACTTTGACGTTTTTAAAATCTTCAATAGTCAATGGAGAATTTTTTATAAAGACATTATCCTTAACTAATTTAAGTTTACTAATATTAGCAACTTGTGAATGACTAAAATCAGCACTCATGCCAATACTTCTGAGGTTTCTTAAGTCAATGACTTTTGAATAGCTAAAAATAGCTCCTTCTCCAATAGATTTGAGGCTTCTTAAATCTGTAACCCTTGAATGACTGAAATTTGCAAACTCTCCAATAGATTTAAGATTTCTTAAATCTATAGCCTGTGAATTACTGAAATCAGCGTCCCCACGAATATATTCTAGACTTCTTAAATCGACAACCTGTGAATTACTAAAATAAGCATCTCTTCCGATAGTTTTAAGATTTTCTAAGTTAGTAACCTGGGAATTTCTAAAATCAGCATCTATACCAATAGATTTGAGATTTCTTAAATCAACAACCTGAGAATTTCTGAAATTAGCACACCAGCCAATATATTCAAGATTTCTTAAATCAGTAGCCTGTGAATTACTAAAATCAGCATCTCCTTCGATTCTTTTAACTTTTTCCAACAGTTTGTTTTCATCTATTCCTAAATCTTTAAATGTGTAGTCTTTAGATGGCTGTCCGTATTTTGAAATTGTTAAATATCCATCTTTATCTTCTTCCACTTTTTTTCCAAAGTAGTTATAAATTTTTTTAACGTCATTCTTTTTTATGGCTTCTTTTAAATCTTTTTTTATTTTCTTTATTTCTGTTTTTATTAATTTTGCTGATTTTATTTCTTTTTTAGCATCTGTCGTGAGTTTTAGCTTATTTTCAGATATGTATTTTTGTATAATATCAAGATAATTAAGAGGAATTTTGTTATTGTTTTGCTCTCCTTGAATTTCTTTTATTTCTTCCTCTATAAACCTAATCCCTAATTTGGGTTTGCCGTTTTCAAGATATACGTGGAAATCACCTTGCCACAAATATGGTTCAGCATTGGAACTTTTTGTACACCAGGTTTTATAGGAAAATACCTTTAATTTTTCAACATTTGCCTTAAAATTTTTCGGGTCGTGTTTTGCTGATGGAATGATTACCCATTTTGTCGCAGTTTCACTGGTATCTGTTTCTATATCATCCATATAAAATGCACGTAGTTTATTTTGATACATTTTCTTAAAATCAAACTGGTATTTGGGGTTATTTTTAGTATTTTTATCAATTTCATCTATGCAATCAGCAAGAACACCTTTATTTAATACCGGCGGAATATTATCGTTATCGGGTTCTAAATATTTTGTTATTGCATTCAAAATCAAAAGCGCAGTTGTTTTTTTATAAGCATTATTTTCATCTAAAACATAACCAAACCATTCTCCTAACATTGCTTTTCGTTGAATTTCAGTTTCCTCATGACGACCTCCAAAGTCATTGTCTGCGATTACTTTTGCCTGTTCCCCTGCCCATTTTTGCAAATCATTGTTTGAGTTGAATTTTTCAATAGGTGCCTGGAATTTTTGAACAACTGCTAAATCTATCCCTTCAAACTCTGATTTTTTCATCGCACCGAATGAAATAGTATCACACGTAAGTGGAGTAAGGTTTGGATAATTCACACATTTGTGTTTTGCATTACTTTGAACTTTTCTATATTGAAAATTTATTGGGATGAGATTTATAAACATTCTATATTCTTTTTGGATTGTACAAGCATTATAAAAATGCTAAATGTCCAAAATTGTTATTTCTGCCGTATTTTGTTACAAAGTTTAATGAAATTATAATAAAAAGTCCATTTGTGTGTCATTAGACTTTACTTTTTTAATGGTAGAAGCAATCATTGTCTGAGATTAAGCGAGTTTAAAAATGAATGTAGTACAACCTATAAAAAAGCTAGAAGATATCCAAAAGATTAAAAAAATTTTGGCAAAAAAGCCAAGAGATGCACTGCTTTTTAGTTTTGGGATAAATACAGGACTTAGAATATCTGATATATTATCGCTTGATGTTGGGGATGTAAAAGATAGAGATTATATTGAAATAAGAGAGAAAAAGACGAATAAGTATAAGAAATTTCCGCTTAATAGGTTTTTGAAGGAGGAGATTGATTTATTTGTAGAAGATTTGCCTTGGGGACAACCGCTTTTTTATACACAAAAACATTGCAGGCTTGATAGAGCACAGGCGTATAGAATTTTAAATAAAGCTGTACAAGCTGTTGGTGTGAAGGAAAGAATCGGAACACATACGCTGAGAAAGACATTCGGATATCATCATTATAAAAAATATAATGATATAGTACTCCTGCAAAAAATTTTTAACCACTCCTCGCCATCAGTAACGCTTCGCTACATAGGAATCGAACAAGACACAATAGACGAAAGCTACAGGAATTTTTATTTGTAGAAATTTTAATACATCATTAACAAAAAGCTATAAATAGAAAGTAAGAATATGAAAAATTCTCCAACTATATAAAATTAAGTTGGTCGAATATTAAATTTTTGCTATAAATTCATATTATATGGCTCAACATAGTATATAAAAATATTTATGCTATTATATTCTTATAATTATGAGGTTGTAAATGAGTGTTGTCTTGCAAGAAAGAGTAGATATAAAAGAAAATATCTTATTTGAACTTGATAAAGATCTTTTAAATATTTTATTAAAAGACAGAACTTCAAATAATAACTTGTTATGGGCAACAGATGAATATAATTATTTAGGGGAAAATTATTCTGCAAACAAGCAAATAACTATTGAGTTAATTACAGATGTTAACGGTGAAGTCATAAAGCCACGTGTTGAAAAAACAAAAACGGAGCAAGCTTTGAGAATTAAACAAAAAGCAGAAGTATTCACTCCTTCTTGGGTTTGCAATGCTCAAAACAATTTAATTGACAACGCATGGTTTGAAAAAGAAGATGTTTTTAATAAAGAACTTGAAAAAGGCTGGGAAACAAATAAAAAAACAATAAGTTTTCCTAAAAAACTGCAAAAAACTTGGCAAGATTATGTTAATGACACACGTTTAGAAATAACTTGTGGTGAAGCACCATATTTAACAAGCAGATACGATGCAGTCACTGGTATATATATTATTGTTCCAGAAAGAATCGGTTTGTTAGACAGAAAACTTCGTGTGGTTCGTGAAAATACAGAGACAAAAAAAGAATGGATAGAATGGGCGAAAGTTGCTGTTCAAAACATATATGGTTACGATTGGCAAGGGGATAATGTATTTTTAGCAAGAGAAAATATTTTAATTTCTACTGCAGAACATTACGAATACAGATTTAATGAAAAAATGCCAGTTGATATATTGAAAGAATTTGCAAAAATTATTTCTTGGAATATATGGCAAATGGATGGTTTAAAATGTGTTATACCAAATAGTTGTAAACCAATTAAGAAAGGACAACTTGAATTATTTTCGCCGATAGACAAGGTAGAAGAGTGCCCAGGATGCAAGAAAAATGATATTTATAACCATACGGGTGTGTATTGTAAAATAATGGATTGGAATACTAATAAACCTGAGCAATTTGTATCTTTATTAAAGGGGTAAAAATGGTCGTTAATATAGAAGATCTAAATGAAATAATTATTGGGCGTGTTGAGCCACATATATATGCGTTCTCTACAAATACTATACCTAATTATCTTAAAGTTGGAGACACATATCGACCTGTGTCTATTCGTTTAAAAGAGTGGAAAAAATATTATCCCGAACTTGAAGAACAATTCCAAAATACAGCAAAAATTGATGAAAATACCTATTTTCGCGATTATTCAATACACAAATATTTAGAGGATGAACTTAGAAAAGAACGTTTAAAACAAGAAGATATAGATCATTCCGTTTATTATTCTAATGAGTTTTTTAAAGGCGCAACAAAAAATGATATTGAAAATGCCATTGAAGATATAAAAAAAGATTATAGTCAAAGAGGAGAAAAATATGGTTATTATAATGCTGAAACGATGCTTCCAATACAAGTAAGATATAGCTCCACAGGTTATTGGAACCCGAGACCAAATCAACAAGATGCCATTAATGCATTCAAACATGCTGTTGATATTGGAAGAAATAATTTATTGATGTATGCTGTCATGCGTTTTGGAAAATCTTTTACATCAATGTGTTGTGCTAAAGAAATCAATGCCAATTTCGTAATTGTAGTGTCAGCAAAAGCAGACGTTAAAGACGAGTGGCGTAAAACAGTTGAATGTGCGGATAATTTTAGAAATGACTATGAATTTATGTCGTCAGAAGATTTAGCTAGGAATCATTCCGTAGTGATTGATGCGCTTTCTAGTGATAAAAAAATAGTTTTATTTCTAACATTACAAGATTTGCAAGGAGATATTATCAAAGATAAACATCGACAAGTTTTTGGGCAACAGATAGACCTTTTGATAATTGATGAAACTCATTTTGGTGCTAGAGCAGATAAATACGGGCAAGTATTAAAAGATCCTGTCTTTAAAGGTGAAAAATGCCATAAAAAAGATGCTGATGATTATATTGAAACGAATGATGCAGAAGAAGCAATAAAAGTGCTTGATGCAAAAATAAAACTTCACTTATCTGGCACTCCATATAGAATTTTAATGGGAGGAGAATTTAAAAAGGAAGATATTATTGCTTTTTGCCAATTCTCAGACATAGTTCAAGCCCAAGAACAATGGGATAAAGAAAATTTATTAAAAGATGAAGATGAAAATTCAACTCCATTAAGAGAATGGGATAATCCTTATTATGGTTTTCCGCAAATGATAAGATTTGCTTTTAATCCAAATGATTCTACAAGAAAAAAATTAGAAGAACTTAGCAATTTGGGTGTTAAATACACATTATCAGCACTTTTAAAGCCATTGTCCGTTAAGAAAACTGAGGATAATTTACATAAAAAGTTTAAATATGAACAAGAAGTGTTAGATTTATTACAAATTATTGATGGGAGCAAAGAAGATGAAAATATCCTAGGTTTTCTTGATTATGACAAAATTAAAAGCGGTAAAATGTGTAGACATATTGTTTTTGTTTTACCTTTTTGTGCATCTTGTGATGCTTTAGAAACTTTAATAAAAGAAAATGCTGGAATTTTCAAGAATTTAAATGAATATGAAATAATAAATATTTCAGGCATTGAAAATGCTAATTTATATAATTCCCCAAAGACTATAAAAGACAAAATAAAAGAATTGGAAAAGGAAAATAAAAAAACTATAACTTTGACAGTAAACAGAATGCTTACTGGAAGTACTGTTGAAGAATGGGATACAATGATATATCTCAAGGATACTGCATCTCCTCAAGAATATGATCAAGCTGTATTTAGACTTCAAAATCAATATATAAAGACCTTTAAAGATAAAAATGGTGATAATATAAAGTTTAATATGAAACCACAGACTTTACTTGTGGATTTCTCGCCTAATAGAATGTTTCAGATGCAAGAGCAAAAAGCTCAAATTTATAATGTAAATGTTGATGAAGCAGGAAATAGCAAACTAAAAGATCGTATCGAAGAAGAGTTGAGAATTTCACCAATTATAGTAATTAATAAAAGTAAAATTGCACAAGTCCAAGCATCGGACATATTAGATGCCGTAAGTAGATATTCAATGAATCGTGGTGTTGCTGAGGAAACAAACGATATTCCGGTTGATTTGGATTTAATAAAAATATCCGAAATATGGGATACTATCAGTAAAGAGAATGAGCTAGGTTCAAAATCTGGATTCGAATTTAAAGCTATCGAAGGCGAGGGGGATGAATTAGAGATCCCTAATGGAGACGATAATGGCAACAACGAAACAGATACAAGCTCAACTGACCCCAATGGAGAATCGAATGGAACATCAGAATCAGATGGTGGTAACAAAAAAGATCCCGTAAAACAATTCAGAATGTATTATGCAAGAATCTTATATTATGCTTTTCTTACTAATGAACAAGTTTATTCAATTGATAGTATAATTGGAAGTCTTGATAATGAAGATAACAAAAGAATATTCAGAAATTTAGGTTTAGACGTAAATGTTGTAGAAGCTCTAAAAAATAACATGGATAAATTTATGCTAAGAATTTTGGATTATAAAATCCAGAATCTAAATAAATTATCTAATGAAAGCAATTTAGAACCGTTGGAACGTGCAAATATAGCAAATCAAAAATTTGGTAAAATTGGAGAATCAGAAGTTGTCACACCAGAGAAAGTAGCAACCGAAATGATAAATCTCTTGCCAGATGAATTTTTGAATAAATGTATAGAGAATAAAGAGCCAATACTTGATATTGCCTCTAAAGAGGGTGAGTTTGCGATTGCATTATATAAAAGATTTAAAGCTCTTGGCTATAATCTTGAAGATTACAAAGATTTGATTTATTCTATTCCTACATCAAATATTACTTATGAATTTACAAGAAAAATATATGAACTTTTAGGCTTAAATATCAGTAGTATTGCAAAAAAATTTAATTCATATGATTTATTGAAAATTAAATGTGGTAATGAAATAGATCATGACAAAATAAAGAAAATTCTTAATCAAAAGAAGCAATTTAATGAAATAACATTGCAAGATGTAGTTCAAATTGGAGGTGATGAAATAGTGGTAAAATTTGGAGCTGTAGTTGGAAATCCACCATATCAAGAAGACGATGGAGGTGCTCAAAAAAGTGCAAAACCTATTTATCATCATTTTGTTAGAATGTCTAAAATATTAGGAGAAAAATACTCTACCTTAATTATCCCTGCAAGATGGTATGCTGGAGGAAAAGGTTTGGATGACTTTAGAGAAGAAATGCTAAATGATAAAACAATTCAACAATTAGATGATTTTCTACATCCAGAAGAAGTATTTCCTGATACAAATAACAGAGGTGGGGTTTGCTATTTTTTAAGAAACTCAAGTTATAATAATGAAATTAACAATGTTAAAGTTGTATCTCATTATAACGCAAACAATATAAGTAGTGCTTATAGAAAAATGAAAACTCGTAATCTTGATATTTTTATTAGAGATCAAAAATCAATAGATATTTTGGATAAGGTTTTTATAGATGAAAAGCTTATCACTATGGAAGAATATATTTCGCCGAGAAAGCCATTTGGAATTGAAAGCAACATAATAAATACCTCTAAATGGAGTACTAATATAAAATCATTTACAAATCCTATAAAGTGTTTAGCAAAAGGTTTAAAGTTTGGTTATATTGATCTTCAAAATGTAGTATTCCATCGAAACTGGATTGAAAAATGGAAAGTATATACACCAAGGGCAAATAATGTAGGAACAGAGTTAAATGACGATAATTTAAATACAATAATCGGTCAACCTAATTCTATTTGCACGGAAGCATATATTGTTATCGGTGCAGATCTTGAGTTAAATGAAAATTCTGCTAATAATATAAGAAAATATTTTAAGTCAAAATTTGCTAGATTTATGCATGGGATAGCAAAAGCTAGTCATGATGCATCAAGAACGACATATAAATTTGTTCCCGTGCAAGATTTTACAAGTAATTCAGATATAAATTGGTCAAAATCAATTGCAGAAATTGATAAACAACTATATAAAAAATATGGATTATCAGAAGATGAAATCAACTATATAGAATCAATGATAAAACCAATGGAGTAGTATGGATATAGACCAAATAATTAAAAATATCAAAAATGATGCAAATACTTTGGCCGCAAATGCTAATAATAATTGTTTGGGTCCTTGGGATAATAATTTTGTTAGGACAATTTGCTCAAATATAAATGAATTATCATATGAAGTTAGGAATAAAAATTCTGAATTATATAATGATTTACAAAATATTAAATCTAATTTGTTTTTTGGAGCAAACTTTGTCAATATATATACTTTAGGACGACTTGTTCAACTAATGCGAAGTTATGATTATTTGAGTACAAACGATTTTTGGCAATTTGCACACCCTAGAATAATTGAACTATCTAAAAATAAATTTGAGGATGGATATTTTTCGGATGCCATACAAACGGCGTTTGTTGAAATATGTTCAATAGTTCGTGAGTATAGAAAAGGCCAAGATTTACCAGAAATACCAAGTGATAAGGATATGTTTTACAACACATTCTCAACTTTAAAAGTTTTACAATTTACAGATTCTTCAACTACAAGTTTAAAAAATATCCAAGAAGGCTATGAAAAGATTTTTCCTGGAGTTATCCAAGCAATGCGAAACCCCAATGCTCATAGCAACACTAGAATGGAAAAAGCAGATGCTGCAAGGAAAATAATGATTGCAAGCGATTTAATGTTTATGTTAGATATTGCCTTGAAAAATAATATTTACAATAGTGCTTCTTGAATTTCTTCGTCTGTAATTTTTTGTTGATTCATAATTCTATATTCATATTTTGTGAACCAAGAGTTAAAATAGTTAATCATCCACATTATTTTTTCTTTTATTTTTTCATTGTTTTTGTGTTTTTTAAGTAATTCTAAAAGATTAATTTTAAATGCTACATCATCAAAAATATTGCATAGATGAAAAACATTTAAAAACACTTCTCCGTCATTATCTTTCATAAGGTAATACAAGTTATTAGGGGTATTAACTTCTGTTTTTACAAGTATTCGTGGATATTTTGCAACATTTTCTTCTAATTGAACAGCTTCAACAAGGCTTTTTCCATATACAATAATATCGTTATGAAAAAACTCTCCTTCAACAATTGCCCCACGTATTAAATATCCATATCGCAAAATTTCATTATATATATTTGCGACAGTATTAAATAATGTGGCAATTTTATTGTCTTTTTGTTCGTCATTTTCTTTTAATTCTATGGCTAGTAAAATATTGTCAGAGAATATTTTTATATAAATTTCTTCTTCTTTAGGGAAAATTCCTCCTCCAGATTCTTCAATTGCATCTTCCATAAACATATTTAAATGATTCAGAAAATCAAAATTATTATCGTTGCATATCATATCCTTTGCTCCAAGTATGTCTAAATATGCAATGATATGATTTGAAGTTTTGTAATTAGTCCAAGGCTTTCTTGCTAAACCAGTTCTTATAACCATTTTAAATATTCATTTCTGTTTTATTACTTCTTTATTAAAGTCAATCATAATACAAATTCGATTATAAAACTAATTTTTATGATAAAATTTTTATATGGGATTACAACGTTTTGAAGATAAATTAACAAAATGTATCTATGATGATATTCATGGGTTTATTGCAATTACTCCAGAAGAAAAAGAGTTGCTAGGAACAATGTATTTTCAGCGCCTTAACCACATAAAACAGTTAAGTTTATCATATTTTGTTTTTCCTGGGGCCGTTCATACTAGATTTTCTCATTCGTTAGGCGTTTTACATATAACAGAAAAAATTATTCAACAAATAAAAAAAAGAGGTTATGACGAATTTAACGATTCTAAAAAACATCAGATTGTAAGATTAGCAGCATTATTACATGATATTGGCCATTATCCATTGTCACATACTATTGAAAAATCATATATGGAGTATGCGTATTATTTGAAAAATAGTGCGAAGCCTGCAGTTCCGGGTTGTGAGATTGAGGATTTAAGTACATTTTGTAATAGCCAAGATATAAATAACTTTTTACAATATTATACAAAAACAAAAGATTCAGAAATAAATCACGAAGATTTTGCTCGTTTTGTAATTGAAAGTGCTCCATTTAAAAAAATATTATTTAACTTATTTCCTCAGTTGGAAGACAGTGATCTGGAAATAATATGCAATTTAATTACAGGAAAATATATTAATGATGACTATTTTATTTCTGCAAAATTAATAAATTCAAGGTTAGATGCAGATCAAATGGATTATATGGTGAGGGACACTGTTAACACAGGAATTAACGCTTCAATAGACATTGATTATATAATAAATAATATTGATTTATGTGATAAAAAATACCCTGATGGAAAAAAAAGAAAAACAATAGCTTTTAGTATAAAATCAATACAAGTAATTGAACAATTTCTATTAGCCAAATATTACTGGTATGCAAATATATTATTCTATAACAAGGCTTTCATTGTAAATAATATCGCACAGAGAATATATTCTTATTTGTTAATTAATAATAAAATAGAGCAAGATTATGCTTCAATAAAAGATTTTAAAAGAATTCTTAATGAAACACCAGAAAAATATTTCTTCTTTAATGATGATTATTTTTGGTTAAAAATAAAAGATATTATTATAGAAAATAAGAATAATATTGTATCTAAACTTGCAAAATCTTTAATTGAAAGAAAATTCCCTAAAACTATGCCGGCATCTTTTTTCAAAGAACAATTTACTTCAAATATTTTAGTTAATTATAGTCAAATACTTGGTCAAACTATAGAATTTAAAAAAAGTATGGAAGAATTTAATAATAAAATAGAAGAACTTAATAATGACAATGGCAAGTACTTTGGTGTTTGTATAGAAAAGGACATAGCTCCTGAAGTTATTGTAAGAAACTATATAGATGATAAGCAGATAAATATAATTATTCAAGATTCTATTTGTGAGAATATGATGCATTTAAAAAATCAGTTTTTTCAACAATTTATGGTCGAAAATAAAGCCGAAGAAACTGATAACAAAAAAGAAGAACTAAAAGAATTGAAAGCGTTTAAGATTTATGATTTTAGCAATATTTTAAATTAAATAAAAGCTTGTTCTATTTGATTTAAATTACTAATAAATTCACTATATCCAGTTAAATGTCCCTTTAATTGAAATAATTCACTCATACGTTGTGAATCTGTTAGGTTTGGGTAATTATTGCATAAAAAATCATATGTAGTAAAAATTTCTAATTCATTTACTACATTTTCTTTATTATATGGGAAAATATTAATTATTATATTTATTATGTTTTCAACATTACTGTCAAGATGAACGGTACTTAAATTATTACATCTTGTTATTTCATATAAAATATCAGCTAACTTTGAATTATAAGGACCATTTATATACAACGAAAACGCTCCATTAATAGGAAGATTTAAAAATTTATTTAATAAATAACAATATTTTTGAGCTTTAATCCGCTCATTTTTATCCAAGACAAAATTAGCAAAATTAATACCCATTCTATTTAATACAGTGTATAACCAGTTCAAAAAACACATCATTTATATTTTCTTATTATTTAAATTTTAATTCATCATCTACTTGTATGATAACATAAAAAAAACTAATTTTAAAAATTTTTTATAATTATTTAATTTTTGACATTTTCTGTCTTTTAAGTGATGAATACGACACCTAAAAAGGAGGTCGTATGAGCAAAAGTAAGAAATACAAGCTTAAACAAAAAGATTTTAGGAAGTTAGAAAAATTAGCTGAACAGATTTATAATACAGTCACTGTTATTGATTATTTTTGCAAGACGCAACAAGAGATTGAAGAGCTATATAATCTTACTCCAGTCGTCGAAAATTTAAGACGAGATTCTGATACAGTAAACGCTTATTTTATAAATTATCCTGACAACAAGAATTTTTAAATGGTATTTAACTCCTGTTTAAATAGCGTTCAAAAAGTGTTCAAAAAATTAATTGTGTCTGAATGATACGTTTTGAGAGAGTTTGCTTGATATTTTACTCATTAAGAGTGATGAATGTCATTGCTGATAAGAGGTAGTAATGATTAAAATAGGTAAAAAATACAAACTTAAAAAGATTAGAGGCTTTGAGAACTCTGATAACGAGTATTATGAAGTAATTAGCTTCTATAACTTCGACACTGTAATTTGTGAAAACACTTGCGGAGAAAGGTTTGTATTTATGAAAGAGTTTTTAATAGACCCACAAAAGCCCGAGGATATCTATTCAGATTTAATACTCGAAAGGAAATAATAATGACAGAAAAAGACTATGCACTTTATGGAACAAAAGTTTTAAACTTAAAAACTCAAGAAATCGGTTTGCTGATTTGTATTTGGAAAAATAAATTTGCTGATGCAGATATCGATTACGCAACTTGTGTTGATAAACAAGGCAAAAGATATAATATAGAGCTTGATAACATACGAGGGTTTGAAGATGATTTTGAAAAATAAACTGACAAGAGAAACTTTAGAAATAACTTATCCTGAATTTAGAAAAAAGTTTGCAAAGGAATTACAAACAGCTTTTGAAAGTTATCGCAGAACACAATTAAATAAGTATTCTTATAACTTTAAAGATGATAATTCTATGGAATACAATTTTTACTTTCAATTACAATGGAACTTCAATCATTTTGGAAATTCTAATTGGTATATTGAAAAACTTTAGAACAAAAGTTTAAACTTTAATTGTTTTATAATAAACATATTGTGTTATTTATTGAAAATAGTGTATAATAAACTTGCCTTGGAGATAGTAAAAAATGCGATTAACAAAAATAACACAATGGTTTAGTTTTATTTTTTATAAGTTTTTAGATACTGTAGGTTGGGCCAAAATTTTAATTCAGGGTATTTCAGGTATTTATGGTACATTTTCTGCAATTGATTTATCAAGAGTTTTATCAGGAGAGCATCCTGCAGAAGTTTTCTTCCATTGGGTTTTACTTAGTCATCCATTAAGGATTTTTATTATTGCACAAGTAATATTATTATTTATCGCAATTACTGAAAAATTTGCTATTGGTTCATATACGAAATTAAAACTAGAAATAAAAGAAAAAGATGATAAATTAGATATTTTAAATAATAATATAAAAGAATTATTTGAAGGTTTGTTAATGTCTTTTGCAAATGCTGAATTAGCCTTTGGGACACAAGAACAAAATCAAGAAAGAATTTCTTTATATTTAGCAAAAAGGGATACTGATAATAATATTAATTATTTGTATCCCATAGGTAGATATTCTAGTAATCCCAATTTTCGGAATGTTAGACGAAGTAGATACAGCATAGATAAAGGTTGCATAGGAGAAGCGTATAAAAATGATTATTGCTACAATGGGAATGTAACTGAAGAAGAATGCATAAATTTGTATTCTTATTCGCCTGAAGAATATAATTCTATGAGGATGAAATCTAAAACAATTGTTGCGATTTCAGTTAAAGATAAGGAAAATCAAATTATTGGTGTTTTAGTTGCCGAATCAAAAGAAGAGAACTGGCAAATAACTACTATAAAGAGAAAATTGGAAAAACAAGTAAAATATTATGCTGAAATATGTATAAAACTAAAAGATTACATAAATTCAAAGGTTGATAGTAAATCAAATATAACAGGAGACATGCCATGGTAGAATTAATTGACATAATATCCTATATCTTAAAATATTATCCTATAAAAAAAGAGTTATCAAATGCACGTTTGACTAAAATGATATACTTAATCGATTGGCGTTCTGCTTTTGATTATGGAGAGCAAGTAACAAATGTATCTTGGTACTTTGATAATTATGGTCCATTTGTTCATGATATAGAAGAAACTATTGAAAATAACCTAGATATTATCCAACCAATATATACTCAAAATATTTATGGAACAAAAAAGAAAATGTTTATTTTACGAAATGAAAACATAAAGCTTAATCAAATTCCTGAAAATATTACTAAAATAATAGATATAATTATTGAAAAAACAAAAGGTTTATATTGGCAACAATTTATTAATTTTGTTTATTCTACTTATCCTATTGTCACATCTGAAAGATATACCTATTTGAATTTAGTTCAAAAAGCAACTGAATACAGGCAGGAATTGTCAGAAGAATGATTATTATAAAAGTTAAAAATAATAGTTTACATAAAGAGTAACTTATTGGATTTTATAAAAGGAATAAGTTTATATCCTTTTTTAGTTATTTTATCTTATATATATTGCTATATTATCATAAGCTATATATGTGAGAGATTAATATATCATTCTATACCTAAAATTTCACGCTCTATTTGGCGAATGAAGTCTAGGGAAAGTTCGGTTTTTATTTGGGGTGTTTCTGTTTGAGTATTGTTTTCTTTCAATTCAGGGAGAAAGTTCAAAATATTCACAAGGGAATAATATTCTGCTTGGCTTATCTGGCTGTTAGTTTTATTACTATTTGCGATTTTTTCCATAAGTTTTTGGGCAAACTTTTGCAAATCCTCTTTGAACTGGGATTTATCATACATGGATTCTTTTCGCTTTTTATCCCAATCATATTGCTTTTTCCAGTAAAACAAAGTTCTTTTTGCAATCCCAAGTTCTAAAGAGATTTCACTAACTGTCAAACCTTTTAAATACATTTGCTCTGCTTGTTTAAATAATTTCATTTTACTCATTAAAATCCCTCAAAAATTAAGTTTTCTATTCCAAAATGGTTTTTGTCTTGTACTTTTTTAACCTGATAAACGCAACTTCTATCAATCACTCCAAGGTGTTGGAAATATTTTATCAGCTGATTTAGAAGTGCCATTGTGTTTTTAATTCTGCGGGGCTTTAGGCGTCTTAATTCGCAGACTTTAAAAAGTTCTTTTATCGACTCAATATCAATTTCATGCAGGTAATAGCAGTTTATAAAAGGTATAATATTAAAATTAAAAATCGCGTTATAGTTTCTATAAGTCTCGAATTTGCAGTATTTTTCGACATAATTTTTCATAAAATATTCTTTTGCATCTTCTATACTAATTTTTAGGTGTTTATTCTTTAGCGGGCTGAATATTTCATAATTTTCACCTGTTTTTGTTTCCTCATTGTATTTATAAATTCCGTTTTCAAAAAGTATTTTATTGCTATTCAAAAGCTGTTCAAGTTTTGTTTTGCAATCGCATTCTGCTATCAATTCAATATCATCAAGGGTAAATTCTTTTAATCTTTTTGCTAATCGTTCTATATTCATATTGTCCTTTCGTCTTGGATTATTCGGGGTGTCGGCAGAGTAACGTCTGACCGACACCTTACGGGCTGGGTTCGCTTTCGCTCACACGGCGCCCTACCGAAAATCCGCTTCATACTAGTTCCTTTATAATTTCAAATGTAATTTCTGTTAGACCATTTTCTTTTGCAATAGTTTCAAGTTTGCTTATAAGCTGTACTATTTGTCTGAACCTGTTGTATTTTTTGTGGATATATTCTATCGAATCTGGGGTAAACGGTATTTCAGATAGTTGGCTAAAAATTTGGCTCAAATCTTCTATTTCAAAGGTTTCAAATTTTACAATCTCGCTAAATCTATCATACAGGTGCTTGTATCTTTCAAGTTTTCTAAGAGCCAAGCCCATCCCGACAAAGACTATCGGACAATCGGTTTTATCGTGGATGTCTCTTAGGGTTTCAACACTTTTGTAATTGTTCATTAAGTAGTCGATTTCATCTACAAAAATAATTTTTGGCTTTTGAATAAGTTTGCTAATCACTACATTAAAGTTGTCCGAGGTCAAATACCGAGGAAGTTCGTCCATTTCTCTAACAATTTCTTCAACAAGCCACCTGCTTGTCATAAGATTTGAGGCTCGAATATAGATTCCGTCATATTTGCAGGCTAGCCAAAGTGCTGTTTGTGATTTTCCAAGCCCTGGCTCACCATATATAAGTCCCATTTTAGGAATGTTTTTGGGTTTGCTTTTCAGGGCTTCAACTAAGCCTATAAAATTCCTTACATTTCGAGTTCTGACAAATGTTTTATTCATATAACAGTTTGTACTCCTTTGTTTGTTTAAATTCTGCAATCCAAGTGTCGCTTGGGTTATGTTTTATCAAATATTCGTACTTTTCTGAATTGTTTTTGAAAATCGGGAGTGATTTTTCTCCGTTGTTTATTTTTTGAACCCCATTTGAACGAGGTTTGAATTCTTTTTGAAAATTGTTAGAATTTTCCATTTCTTCTTGGTTCGACCTTGCTTCAATCAGTTTTATTTCATCATTAGTCAATAATTTTTTAACCGAGTTTATAGTTTTCCGTTTCAGTTTTTGTTGTTTTTGGATTTTTTGTTTGTAATCCTCTAAATCCTCAACAGTTCCTAAAATCTTTGCCATCGGGTGGGTTTCGGTTACTCGCTCAGCTGTGCATAAGTATTCACCTTTCGGGGTAAAAACTTTTACACTTGTTAGATCAAACAGGTTGTATTTTACTAAAACTTTTCCTCTCAGCCCGTATAATCTTTCGTCAAAATAATCGCAGTTTAAGAACCTTACACCATTTCGCTGAATTGTTTTGACTTCAGTTGCAAGCATCAGATCATCAAGTGTGTTTATATCAATATTTTGGTTCTTGCGACCTTCCAAAACCTCTGCGATTGTCATATTCGGTGCATTTGTGCAGGGTTGAGAGTTCTTGAACTTAAGCCACATATCAATCATTTTAATTGTATCTTCTATGGTAGGAATAAATTCTTGGTGTAAGTTTTTATGAAATTTTTCGTTTCGTTTCAAATAAGCTGGTTTATTGATAATTGATGAGCCGACATAGCTTGGTAATAATTTCTCAAAACCTTCTTGAAACTCTTTGAAGAACCGTTCAATTACTTTTGACCTTGCGTTATACGGTCTTGCAAATACCGTTTCAATCCCGAGTTTTGTATAAAGCCCATAAAAGCCTAATTCCCCGAACCCTTTATCATCTGTGAAGTATTTTGCTCTAAATGCTCTGCCGTTGTCTTGATAGACAATTTTCGGTATCATATCGAGGTTTATTATTGCGTTTCTTAGGGCACTTGCAATACATTGGGTGTTTTCTTCAAGCATAATTTCGTATCCGACAAGTGCTGTTGATTTCCAGTCCAAAAAGCCGACCAAAGTTGCTCTACAAGGCTTACCTGTAAACGGATTAATCACTTGAAACGCAAGTTTGTGACCGTCTGCGACTAAAATATCCCCAACATCAAGCAGGCTTGCATCTCTTTTAATGTACGGTTCGACTTTGTCAGAAAGAGCTTTTTCACCATCTCGGGCAAGCACCCATTTGTCGTAATTGTTGTCCTTAAACCATTTTGCGTAGCGTCTAAATGTAATATCTGCAGGGATAAAACTTTGACCTTGCTCTTTGAGTTTGTATTTTGTAAGTGCGATTGCTTTACCGATAGCGAGCCGATTGGGGTGCAAAAGTAAGCCCATAAATATTTTGATTTCTTCATCTGTCAGGCAGGTTCTGTATTCATTCACAGAAACGTACTTGTAATTAGGAATTAGCCTTGTGTAATCCTCTGTTCCGTCCAAACTGGCTTTCCAGCGGTGCAGGCTTCCTCGTGAGATTTTACCTAAAACACTGAAAAGGTGGGAATTTGAACTGTTATGCAGTTTGACAAAATCATAGTCTGCTTGAAGTTTGTTTACTGCTTTACGGCGAAACTCTTGCCATTTGCGGATTAAATCTAGTTTTCCAAGAGCATTTTGTTTTGCCTTCTCAGGGGTGTATTTGATTGTCTCAACGTGGTTTTCCATTGTCTCAAAATCCTTGTAATGCGTTGTGCAACACATTCATCACTCGTTTTGAGACAGAAGTCAAGTGGGGGTAAATAGTTTTTATTTAAAGTTTAGATAGTGGAATATGTAGAGAAGGTCTTATTATAAATACCCAATATGGAGAGATTTCAATAAATAAAGAAAATTGTATCAAGTATAATTGGTTTTGGAATGATGAAAAACGATTCTGTAAAATTGAATTAGAGTAATAGAATTATTCTGTTTTTTAATTTTTAATTATACTCTTTAATATCCCAATCTTATTGATAATTTAGGATATCTCAATTTGCAAGCAAAAATAAAATTGCACTTTATTGCACTTTATTGCACTGGGGTTAACTTTAAACACCAAGGCGATTTTAGCCTAATGTGGTCTTAAAAATTTACAAATGGAGTGCAAAAGAGTGCAAGAAATGAGTACTTGAGTGCAAGAAAAGACCGGTACATCTCAATACTAAAAAACAGCCTCAATCGTGCTGTCTGTTTGATTTTTTTATTAAATTTTCCTCGTCTCAATGTCCCAGAAACCTATTAGCTGTCTGTTTGATTTTTTATTAAATTTTCTCTGTCTCAATGTCCCAGAAACCTATTACCTGTAGTGCCTAACGTGTTAGTTCTATTTGTTTGAAATGGTGGGCCGCAGTGGACTCGAACCACCGACCTCACCCTTATCAGTGCGTTTCTAGAGTTTGACTGATTTTGATTTTTTCTTACTATACTTGCATTTGAACCACTTTTGCATACTCAGTAAAACTCAAAAAAACTACATAAAATTACATAACAGTACATAAATAGTACATAAAACCATATTTCATAAAAGTTATCAAGGTTTGAAATTTATTAAAAAATATGTTAGATTGTAATAACTAACTCGTGAAGGGTGAAAGCTGGGTTCTCGAATGAGAGTAGGCGAAATGCTTAGAATTCCTTTGCTCCTAGGGTTAGCTTATTTTTTGTTTTTTGTGTTTCCTTTAAAATTTTGTTGGCATTTTACATTTTGCCATGCTTATTCTTCTGCCATATAATTAAACTATGCAGATTCAGGAAAATTTAGATAATCAGATAGTAATTTATCAAACTGCTGACGGGCAGACGCAGATTGATGTCAAAATGCAGGATGAAACAGTCTGGCTTACTCAGGATATGATTGTTAAGCTGTTTGATTCAAGTAAAGCCAATATCAGTGAACACATTAAGCATATCTATGAAGAGGGAGAACTTGATAAAACTTCAACTGTTCGGAATTTCCGAACAGTTCGACAAGAAGGCAGCAGAAGTATTTCCAGAGAATTGGAGTATTACAATCTGGATTTAATACTTTCTGTCGGCTATCGTGTGAAATCCAAAACCGCAACTCAATTTCGTATCTGGGCTAATAAAATACTTAAAGAATATTTAATCAAAGGTTATTCAGTCAATAAACAACTTCTTTCCTCTCAGCAGGAAAAGTTAAAGACGTTACAAAACACAATCAGTCTCTTAACAAGAAGTCTTACAAATCAGGTGGAAACCGTTGAACAGGCTCAGTCTGTTGCAAAAATTCTTGAAAATTTTGCACGCGGATTAAATTTGCTTGACGATTTTGATCACAAAGACCTTGATACAAAAGGGAATACTACAAAAGAAGCCATAAGAATTTCAAAAGAAGAATTTCTGGAAGTTATAAAAGAAATGAAATCTGATTTTGAAAGTGATGTTTTTGCCGTAGAGAAGGATGAAAGTTTTGAAAGTTCTGTTAATCAGATTTACCAGACTTTTGACGGTGTGGAACTGTATCCGTCCTTGGAAGAAAAAGCGGCGATGCTTTTGTACTTGATAGTTAAAAACCACAGCTTCACAGACGGCAACAAACGTATCGGTGCAAGCTGTTTCCTCTACTTTATGAATAAAAACGGGATACTTTACAATGATGGAATTCCGATAATTGATAATGCAACATTGTTTGCTCTGACACTTTTGATTGCAGAAAGTAATCCTTCTGAAATGGAAATTATAAAGCAGGTTGTTATAAGTGTGTTAAATAGAAGACAATTATGATATAAGATTTCATTTGCTAAATCTTCTAATGAATTACTTATTTCCCAATGTAAAATCACTTGGAGTAAATACCACCCCCTGCCTCTGCCATATATTCTTGACAATATTTGTTGTTTCACACTTTTGAGCCATTTATTTACAACCTCTTTTTACACAAAAAAAGCATATTTTTTGTGTAAAGTAAAGCTCTTAATATTTTTTGTATTACTATTTAATAAATTTTTGTTACACCCACCATTTTGAATGCCATTGAACAAATCTTTTCCAAAATTTATCTCTGCTGCCCTGTTCAAATTCATATAATCTTAAACACGCTGCGGTATATTCTTCTGATGTTTCCAATCTGCTATTTACAATTCTAGGTGTTTCATCTGGGAATTTTATATAATTATCTGCGTTTCTGTATCTGTCTAAATATTTCAGGCATATGTTTATTTGTCTTAAACAAGTTGGAGCGTCAACATGAATATCATCTTTTGCAATACAATCTCTCAATTCTTTTAACTTGACATCCAGAATATCATAGATATATCCATAATCCCACTCTTCCTGCCTCCAGAGAACAGGAAGCCACCGAAATAATCTTTTTATAAACCTGCCAAATTTTCTTAGTCCGTAAAATCCAATTTCCATAATTATCCCTTGCGTAATTTATTGCAATTTTAGCATGACTGATATTATAAGCAAGCAATATTAACAATCCAGTCTAAATGCAATTGTTTATATTTTGTTGGAGGACTTAAATATTTAATTAAAAATTTTAACTATTTATTTTTGCCTTAATTTTTACCTATCTTGCAGAGTATGACTGAATTTTACTGATTTCCCAAAACAGGTTAGTACATAAATATTACATAAAATCATTTTTCATAAAAATTTGCATTAAAAAAGCAAGGTCTAAAAGCCTTGCTATTATTGAGTTTTAATATCTGGGCCGCAGTGGACTCGAACCACCGACCTCACCCTTATCAGGGGTGCGCTCTAACCACCTGAGCTAGCAGCCCACAAATTTATATGCTGTTTTCAAAATCTTAGAACATTTGACCCTTATCAGGCCTCTCGAAAAACGATACTAAATCGTTTTTCTCGGCAGAGTGCTCTAACCACCTGAGCTAGCAGCCCGTATTTATTTAATTTTTCAACCTTCATGTTGTTAAACAACAAGGCATTTTGACAAATTACCATTTATCAGATTGTCTGCTGTAAATTAATCCTGATAAAGCCGTAATCCGTACGTTATTGGGGAATTTCTTCCGCAAGAATTAATGTACAATAAACAATTTTTAAAATCAACCCCTTTTAAATTTGAAATTTTATTATTTGAATCATTTAAGTAAACCTGTCCGAATGCTGTAGCAGTATAAACTTTTGGCTTATTTTATTGGCACGGAAATATTTTGAACAACTACAATCCAGTTTGAAATGTAGGTATATAATAGCTTTTGGTTTGGATTATTAACAAGTGTTACAAAATTTTGAATTATTGAATTTTTGAATAATAAATACCGTTAATATATTTGGAGAGTAACTTCACACAAAGGGTTTATCCATGATTGTACTTGATACGGATTTAAATACGCTTTTAAGCAAGTTGAATATAAGCCGCACCAAAATGGTCGAAATGTATTCAATGATGACCGTTGACGAGATTGTTGAGGCGGAAGCCGCACAGGGCAATCAGGCTGCTGTACAGTTTGCTGCGGAATTATTCACCAATGTTGACAAACTTGTTGAAATCTTTAAGCTTGCGGATCCAAACAACAAATATATTATATTAAGTACGATGACGGCAGACAAGTTGCAAAAATTTCTTCCTTTAATGGAGGAGGAAGATCTTTTGCAGGGTTTTTACTTTTTTACGGAAGACAAGCTTCTTGCCATGTTAAGGGAACTTCCGCCTGAACAGCTTGTCAATACTGTTTTTCAAATGTTTTCGGAGGAAGAAGTTATTCAATTGATGCCGAATGATGAACTTGACAAGTTTTTGACAAGCACTGACGTTGAAAAAGAGAATGTTTTGAAGCATTTAAAATCAATTCCGCCGGAATATCTTGCGCAAATGATACAGAGTGTAACCGGTCAGGAAGTTCAATCTGGCGACTCTATTGATTTGGTAAATCAAATAGGAGAATTTAATCCGTTGCAATATAAAGATGCACTGACTTCGATGCAGCCGACTCAAAAGCAGCAATTGACACTTTCTCTGGCACATGAACATCCTGAACTTTATCAGCTTTTCAGTCCGGAAGCTTATACAAACATGATCCATGCACAAAAGCAAAAGCCGGATATAGTGAAAGCTATGGCTGTTATTGAGCCGGAGGAAAAGATTAAGATGCTGGAAGAACTTCCTAATGATTTGTTGTCTGTTGTGATTACCCAAATTGATGCAAGAGATTTTGCAGACACTCTGATTAACCGTTTTCCGGAGGTGCTCGCCGAAATTATTGCAAGCTGATTATCCTGTCGGGCTAGGCTGCCTGTCGATTGACAAAAGTATTATACTATAGTACAATATATATACTTAAAAGACAGGAATTAAGCTATTTGTGATATATGATGTACACAAAAAACCACATAACAATCTGACAGACCGTGAATTGACGGTTCTCAAATTTATTGCGGATGGTTATGAGGATAAATATATTGCGGAAAAATTGCAAATCAGTATTCATACGGTTCGGGCTTTTGTCCACAAGATTATTAATAAAATGACTGCTAAAAACCGTGTTCATGCTGCTTGCATGGCAATCAGAGCGGGGATTATAAAATAAATTCAGACAATTTTATTAAATCAGGTTCTTGTTATAACTTTATATGCCAGTTCAATTGCTTTTTGGCTAAACATAAATTTCATAAATTTTCTTGGCAGAAACGGCGGTAATACAAATTTTTCAACAGTTGTTCTTTCATTATACTTTACGGAAATAAACACCAGTCCGACCGGTTTTTCTTTGGTTCCGCCGCCGGGGCCTGCAATTCCTGTTGTACATATTGCAACATCACAATTGGATAGTGTTTTAAGCCCGTCCGCCATTGACTTTGCGCATTCCGGACTTACGGCGCCGTATTTATCCAGAATTTCTTTACTTACCCCTAAATACTTATGTTTTGCTTCATTTGCATAAGTTATGTGGCTTTCATAGAGATATTCCGAACTCCCTGCAATATCGGTAAGTCTTGAAGCCAGAAGCCCGCCCGTACAGCTTTCGGCGGTTGAAACAACCAGTCTTTTTTCTTTTAAAATTTGTGCAAATTTTTTTAGTTTTCCGTCAAACATCCTAAAACTACTCTAAACCTGCTATTAAAAAAAGTCAATCAATTCGAGGTTAATTTTTTTTTACATCATGTTTCATTTTGAATTATTCCTTACTATCATGGGAAAAAGGGGAGGAAAAAGCATGGCCGTAACAAAGGAAAAAAGTCAGCAAAATACAAATAATAAAGATTTACATCTGATTCCGCAGAATACTGAGGCTGAGGAAGCTGTTTTAGGTGCTATTTTAGTTAATCCTGTCGTGATTACAAAGGTCGTTGAAGGATTGAAACCGGAAAGTTTTTACAAACCTGCCCACAGATATGTTTACGAAGCCATGCTCCAGTTATTTAACTCTAACGAAAGAATTGATATAGTGTCTGTTTCCAATGTTCTTGATTACAATTCCAAGCTGGAAACGGTTGGCGGTAGACCCTTTATAAACGATTTAGCCTTAAATGCAATAAGCACGGCAAATATTGAATATTATGCAAAAATTATTCAGGAAAAAGCCATAAAAAGAGCCTTGATAAACGCCGGCAGTGAAATAGTATCTTTTGGATACGATGTGAATCCCATTGACCAGTCGCTTGATCAGGCTGAAAAACTGATTTTTGATATTGCATCCAAAAAGGCGACAACAGACCTTGTCCATGTCAAAGATTTAGTCTTAAACACGTATGAAAAGATTGAATACAGATACGAGCACAAGGATGAACTTATCGGTGTTCCGACAAATTTCTATGAACTTGATACTATGACAAGCGGACTTCAAAAATCTGATTTAATAATCCTTGCCGCACGTCCGTCAATGGGAAAAACCGCATTCGCACTGAATATTGCGCAAAACGTTGCAATCAAGGCAAAAACTCCCGTTGCGATATTTTCTCTTGAAATGTCAAAGGAACAACTTGTTCAGCGGATGTTGTGTTCCGAGGCTGAAGTTGACACTCAAAGACTCAAAACAGGTCACATGCAAAGCAAAGACTGGGAAAAACTCGCAGATGCAATGAACTCGTTTGCGCAGGCACCGATTTATATTGATGACACGTCAGGATGTACGTTAACGGACGTTCGGGCAAAGTGCAGACGGTTAAAAATGGAAGAAAAGAATTTGGGACTTGTTGTTATAGACTATCTTCAATTGATGGAAAGTTCCGGTCGAGAGGACAGAATGCAGCAGATTTCGGCAATTTCAAGAGGCTTAAAGACGCTTGCACGTGAACTTGATGTTCCGGTTATTGCGCTTTCACAGCTTTCCCGTGCTGTAGAATCAAGGACAGATAAACGTCCGATGCTTTCTGATCTTCGTGAGTCAGGTGCAATCGAGCAGGATGCGGATATTGTTATGTTTATTTACCGTGACGAATACTACAGAAAAGCTGACGGGGAAGAAGATGAATCAATCAAGGCTGCAAACAAGGGTGAATCTGAAATTATTATCGCAAAACACAGAAACGGCCCTGTCGGAACAGTAAAACTTCTGTTTCAGGGTAATATCACGAAGTTCAAAAATCCGATTAAAACGGATGCATTTTAATTATTTAAAGCGCTCTTATAATTGATTTGATGTTTTCATCCGTAATCTTTAAAAGAGCTACCTGTCGGGAGGTGTCATCAAGTTCGTTGTGTGCTTTTAAAACTTCTGCTGTTTTTACAATAATTGTCTGGTTGCTGCATTTTAAAAGTTCTCGCACTGCATACATATCCTGTGCAAAATCAAGTGCAGTATATACAAACGGACTATCCTCTTTCAACTCCTGATTAACAAAGCATAAAAGTTCTTTTTTATTTATGTGGCTCAAAAGCTTTTTAATATCAAGAACTTCTTTTTTGGTTTCTTTGTCCTCATCGTAAAGATATTCGTCATTTTCAGTCAATGTTTCAAATTTTTCGTTCGCATTTAACAGCACAATGGCTGTTTTGCTGTCATCAGCATGCACCATAAGCCTTTCAAAAAGCTCATAAAGTTCATAATCAAAAACGGATGATAACGAAATAATTTCACCCAGTCCGTTGATTATATTGTTCAATACCAGAAGTCCGTTTGACAAATCCGTTTCAAGAATCTTAAAAATTTCAGTTAAATACGGGATTTCTGCCGCAATATTTTCGGACATTGTAGAGTTTTTCATAGTTTCAATTATCGGATAAAGCGCCTCCTGATTGCCGTATGCAGTCAGAAATTTTACCGCCTTCAACTGTTCAAATTCATCGTTCGATTTCAGGTTTGCAAGAGCATTGTTGTATGAAATTTCATCTTGCATAACACCCAGTGTTGCGGCACAATTGGCGTTTAAAAATTCATCTTCTGTTTTTGAGTTTTTCCGCAAAAGCTCTAATGCAAGCGGATCTTGAATATATGTGAAAAATTTGGCACAGTATGTTTTTTCATCGTTTGTGCCTGTTTCAAGAATTTCAAGCATTCTGTCGGTCAAATCCTCGTCTGCATACCTGACAAGGCTTGAAATAATTACATCCTCGTATGACGGCGAATAATATTTTAAGAATGAAAGAAGATTTTTGTAATTTGTTTCGTTAACAGCGTTCAAAATCCTCTCTGCGACATTTCGTTTTATAAAATCAAACAGAAAGTCATCTTTTTCTACAAGAGCCTTAAACATTTCAACATCTGCCGTGTTTACAAGGCGGCAGGCTGCGGCTTCGTATTCCTGTTTGTTTTTGCCCGTGAGCTGTTTTATTAAATCTTCGACCATGAAACAAATATAACACATAAAAAATATTTTATCAATTAAGAGAGGTCTTAATTAGATTTAATATGTGATTTTAAAACTCTATACCATCCGAAAATATCTCCTCCGATGTCAGTGTATGCATCTAAAGAAAAAGAGGATATGATACCAAAATCTACTGTTTCTGTTTTTTGTTTAACAAGCTCTTTTCTAAATTTTTTCGGATAATCCTTTTTACTTAGCATAACTAACAATTTATATTTTGCTTTTGGGTTTGTAAATTTATTTTTTAATGTTTTATCAAGACGTTTTATAAAATTTATGTCATCATTAATATCTTTATACTTCAACTTAATAATAAATAAAACGCTCTTATCTGAATGAAATATTTGTTCAAGTTTTAATGCCAGATAATCTACCCTGCTTTTCAATTCGTCTATTGCAGATACTGTTTTTTCCGTCGGAGTGCCATCTTCATTAAATAAGTCTTTGTATTTAAATCGGGAATGAAAACTTATTTTATATGGCTCATGCGCAATTGCCCCCCCCCCCCCGGTACCTTTAAAGGCTAAAACACTATAATTGCCCTGTGCAAAATTTTTTAAATTATTTAAAGAGTCCAAAAATAAATCTCTGTCATTTTCGTATGACCATGTGTATAAGTAATGTTCAAATTTATTGTCCTTAAAAATATCTGAAAGTCTTTGAGAAACTTCACAGTTATATCCAAAACTGATTACATCGTTATAATTGCAATTGTAATAATCCAATTTTTTTCCGGCCATAAATCTGAAAAAGTCACGTTTTAATTTCCGTATATCCATTTTATACTCCTGCATAAAAATTTATTCAACATAATCCGCTACCGGATAGTTAAAGTGAGTAGAAGCTGTATTCACTTGATAAACAAACTAATCTAAATAAAACACAGTAATGACTTTGTGACCTTCTTCTGCATATTGAACAGCATTGTGAAGGGTTTTGCTGGTGTGAGAAAGGAAACAAATCAACTGGTTGCAATCGTCGATAATTTCTCTGTTGCATACACGGGAAGCGTCAGCCAGCGTCATCATAGCACGGTCTGCATGTTCAATGATATTCGGCACCCCGATTAATTGATCCTGAACGTCGCTCGGCTGCTGTCCGATTGTCTGCGGAAGAATAACTTTAAGTTTGTCGGGATTTGCTTTCATAGCACCACGTATAGCCGCAGCATTTGTACCTGATGAACCGCCTGAAGTGATGATAGTATTTCCCTGTCTTACAAGAGCCGTCGCAAGCGTTTCAATCATCTGCTGGTGTGTAATCGGAAGGTTGCGGCTGCCAATAATGGCAATTTTTTTTGCGGATTGTCTTATTGTTGCAAGCTCCTGCGCCAATTCATCAACCGTATTCGGTGAATCAGCATTCACAGTGTCCATATCGTCAATCGGAACCATAATTGAAGGTTGTTCGTCATTATTTTTATCACCTGCATTCAATAAAATATCTTCAAAATTTGCCATTTTTCCTACTTTCTGAATAAATCACAATTGCAATAAATATTTTTTTCAAGTATGCTGATTATAACACAAAAATTTAATTTTGGGAATAGGGGAGCATGGAAAATCTACTTGAAAATCTCAACAAGGAGCAGAAAGAAGCTGTT
Organism: Candidatus Gastranaerophilales bacterium; assembly: GCA_944322785.1. Taxonomy (GTDB): domain Bacteria; phylum Cyanobacteriota; class Vampirovibrionia; order Gastranaerophilales; family Gastranaerophilaceae; genus Scatenecus. The sequence continues at coordinate 30,632 of CALUPW010000002.1, forward strand.
CAAACCGTAAAAGGCCCGCTTTTAATACTTGCCGGCGCAGGCAGCGGCAAGACAAAAGTTTTGACAACAAGGATTGCCTATCTCGTCCGTCAGGGTGTGCGTCCGAAAGATATTTTAGCCGTAACATTTACCAACAAAGCCGCAAAAGAGATGAAAGAACGTCTTGGAAATATTTTGGGCGAAAACACCGTAAAATATATGTGGGTGGGGACTTTTCACGGGATTTGCGGGCGGATTTTGCGTGAAAACATCGACAATTACAATTTTCAGTCAGGTAAAAGGCTGGACAAGAATTTTTCAATTTATGACGAAACCGACAGCAACGCAGTAATCAAGCAGGCGGTAAAAAAGCTCAACCTTGACGACAAAATTTATCAGCCAAAACTGGTTAAATCAATTATTTCCAATGCAAAAAACAAAATGCAGGATGCATATACCTTTGCAACCTTTGCAAGAGATTTTAAGTCACAAAAGATAGCATCCATTTACGAGGAATACGAAAACACTCTGAACAACAACAACGCAATCGACTTTGACGATATGCTTATGCTGACAGTAAAACTGCTTGAACAAAACGCACAGGTAAGAGAATACTATTACAACAGATTTAAGCATATTCTGGTCGACGAGTATCAGGACACAAACCTTGCGCAGTACAGGTTGGTCAAAATGCTTTATACAAATAATCTGGCAGATGTTCCGCAAGAACGTTCTTTGTGCGTTGTAGGCGATGTTGACCAGTCAATTTACAGCTGGCGGGGGGCGGATTATACAATTATTTTGAATTTCCAGAAAGACTTCAAAAATACAAAAGTAATCAAACTTGAACAGAATTACCGTTCAACCGCAAATATTCTGAATGTTGCAAACGCAATTATTGAAAATAATACCGAGCGTGTTGATAAAGTTCTTTATTCAAACAAAGGCGAAGGTGAAAAAATTGACTATTATGAGGCGCAGGACGAGGCTGATGAGGCAAATTTTATAGTAAGCCGTATCAAACAGGATTCCGGCGGCGACTACAACCGCTATGCAATTCTATATAGAACAAACTCCCAATCCCGTGCGCTTGAAGAAGCCTGCATGGCAGCAGCTGTTCCGTATAGAATATACGGCGGTTTAAAATTCTACGACCGCAAAGAAATTAAAGATATAATTGCATATTTAAAACTAATCTATAACACGGACGACAGCCAGAGCTTCCGTCGTATCGTGAACGTTCCGAAGCGTGCAATCGGCGATACGACTGTCAAAAATCTTCAGGATTATGCAGACAAATTCGACATCTCACTTTTTGCGGCAGCCGAAAGGATTGATGAAAATACGGAAATTCCGCCCCGAACCCGCTCTAAAATCAAAGATTTTGCGGAATTGATTTTGAAATTCCGTGATGCACAAAAAAGTTACAGTCTGCAGGAGTTTGTGACTCTCGTAATCGAAAAAACAGGTTATCTTGCCGAACTTCAGGCGCAAAACACCCCGGAAAGCGAAGCAGATATTGAAAACCTGCAGGAACTTGTAAACGTAGCGGGAGAATTTGTACCGGAGGACAGCGACAATATTTTAGGCGAATTTCTGCAGCAGGTTGCACTTGTTTCAGACACGGATAACCTCGACAATATCGCCAACAACGTTACTTTAATGACTCTTCACTCGGCAAAAGGTCTGGAATTCCCGATAGTATTTCTTGCCGGCTGTGACGAAGGAGTTTTTCCGCATCAAAGAACTTTTAATGTGCCTTCTGAAATGGAGGAAGAACGTCGATTGATGTATGTAGGAGTTACACGTGCAGAAGAAAAACTTTATCTGACATCAGCCAAACGCCGTCAGATGTGGGGTGAATACAAATATTACAACCCTTCAAGATTTATTGAAGAAATTCCCCGTCAATTGCTGGAAATGACCTCATTTGAAGGTTCCACAAGCGGCTCATCAACTTTCCAGAATGCGGTGTCACGTGCAAAAACCGGAAAATCAGACTACAACTATGCTGCAGCGCAATCTGACAGCTACGGATATGTCAAACCTTCAAGCGGGTTTGGCAAAGGCTTTATTGCACCGACAAAAGGACTTGCATCAGGCGGCAGAAAACATAATGAGAGCGGAAATTCCGGATATCAAAAACAATCTTACGGAAGCTACAGTCAACCGCAAAGAACCCCTTCACGCACAATTCTGGTTAAAAACAAAGTCAACAAAGAGCGTGATGAGGAAAAGGTTAAGGAATTTTTCAAGGACAACGCAATAAAACGAATGCTGGAAGAACGCAACAAACAGGCAGCCGAACAGCAGAAAAAAGAACAGGAAAAAATTGAAAAAGAACAGAGTGCGCCGGTTGTTGAATATGTATTCAGCGAAGGCGAGCGGGTATTTCATGACAAACTCGGAATCGGGCATATCAAAGAAGTAATTCAGGTGGGCGACGGTATGATGTACACGATAGACTTTGGCAAACAGGGTGTCAAGGCTATGGATGCGGCGTATGCTAAATTGAAGAAGTTTTGATGTACGTGTAATGAGATATTGCGTGAATGGCAATTTAGTCTATTTTGTAGTCAAATATTTTAAAAAATTCAGCCAGAGTTATATCAAGAGCATTACAAATTGCATTAATTGTTGAGATTTTCGTGTCTTTTATGCCTTTTTCCGCATAACTTACACAACTTTTTGACAATTCGGCAGTCCATGCAAGCTTTTCTGCAGTAAAGGATTTTTCTTTTCTCAGAGCAAGTATTCGTTTTGCAATATGTTCATTGATGTTCATGTTAATACCATTATTTTGATATTGACATATTAATATTAATAGAGTAAACTTAAATTCTATAAAGTGGTATTAATATAGAGAATATAATGGAGCATTTTTATGAATTTGAATAAACAACAAATTGCAATTTTACGATTGCTTGCATTTGGTGAAACTCAAAAAGAAATAGCAAAGATATTAAATCTTTCAAAATCGCAAATTAATAGATTGTTGAAAGATAGCATTCAGGAACTATCAGCAAGAAATAAAACAAATGCAACAGTGAAGGCTGTATTATTAAATATTATTTAAACTTCCGCATCATTTTTAATGCTTTGTTCATCGCATGTTTGCCCAGCTTCGGACTTAATCCGCCCGGCATGTTTGGCATACCTTTCATTGATGAAGGATTTGGCATTCCGCCGTTCATTTTTCCGAACATATTTTTCATATCATATACACCCTTCATCATCATGCGCATTTGTTCAAATTGTTTGACATAGGCGTTAACTTCTGCAAGTTCCATTCCGGCGCCTTTTGCAATACGTTTTTTGCGGCTTGTATCAATAAGTTCAGGTTTATTGCGTTCTGCCGGCGTCATGCTCTGTATAAAAACTTCCATCCGCTTAAACTGTTTTTCACCCTCATGAGAAATTTTGTCCCTGTCATCTTTTCCGATGTTCAACCCCGGAATCATACCAAGAATATTCCCCATGGAACCGAACATTTTCATCTGTTTTTGAAGATTTAAAAAGTCGTTATAAGAAAATTCTGATTTTGCCATTTTGGCTTCAAGTTCTTGCGCCTGTTTTTCGTCAAAAACTTCCTGCGCCCGCTCAACAAGAGAAACAATATCCCCCATTCCAAGAATTCTTGTTGCCATACGTTCAGGGTAAAAATCTTCAAGAGCGTGCAGTTTTTCACCTGTTCCTGTCAGTTTGATAGGTTTTCCGGTACAGTAAGCCACGCTTAATGCAGAACCGCCGCGGCTGTCGCCGTCAAGTTTTGTCAGCACAAGACCCGTAAGCCCCAGTTGTGCATCAAAGTTTTCCGCAACATTAACTGCTTCCTGACCTGTCATGGCATCAATTACAAGCAGTTTTTCGTCAGGGTGGAAAATTCTGTCTATCAAAAGGAGTTCTGCCATCATATCCGTATCTATTTGAAGACGGCCTGCAGTATCAAGAATTAAAACATCAAATCCGTTGTTTTTTGCATATTCAATCGCTTTTTCAACAATATTTTGAACGTCTTTAGATTCCGGAATTGTAAAAACTTCCGTTTCAATTTCTTTTCCGAGGGTTTGAAGCTGCGTTATAGCGGCCGGTCTATATACGTCGCATGCTACAAGAAGCGGTTTTTTCCCTTCTTTTTTCAATTTTACGGCAAGCTTTGCACTTGATGTTGTTTTTCCCGAACCCTGAAGCCCCAGCATCATAATGAGCGGTGGGTTGCTTTTAAGTTCAAGCGGTTTACGTTCTTTTCCCAGAAGTTCAATCAATTCGTCATGAACTATTTTGACAAGCTGCTGCGACGGGTCAACACCTTCGATAATTTTTTCACCTTCGGCTTTTTCTCTGATTTTTGAAATAAAAGATTTTACTACCCGAAGATTTACATCAGCTTCCAACAATGCTCGGCGAATTTCCCTTAAAGCCTCATGCATGTTTTCCTGCGTTAATTCTTGACCTTTTGTTCTGCTTATTATGCTCTGTAATTTTTCGCTTAAACTGTCAAACATGTTTTATCCCTTTTAATCCTGTTATATTGATAAAATTATAGCATAAAATTCCAGCAGAAAGAATTTTTGGTCAGAATTTGCTCCGTGTATCATCCACAATGAATAACATAAGATGATAATTATATTATTTAATCAAAATCATCATCCGGATATTCCCATTCGGGTTCTTTGGGTTTGATATTATTAATGGGAGGCAATTCTTGAAAATCTTCAACCGAAAGTCCATGCATGTCCTCAGGCAAATCTATCGGCTCTACATCTTCATAAAATGCATTCTGATACTTTTTTATTTCTTCCGGAGTAAAAAGCGGTTTCGGTGGCTTGGGGTATTTCCAATTGTCATAATTGTACTGATCAATAGTCATCATTTTAATAGCTTTGGCAAGATTACGCCATCTTTCGGCATTGCTTCTGAGCGGGAGGTTGGGATTGTCAATAGGCTCCCAGTCTTCTGCCCCATAGCCGGATGTGAATGACGGCGTATTTTTGTGTAAGCTTTTTTGTGTCTGACTGTAGTTAACACTTGAAATATAGGGTTTATATGTATGAAAAGAAACTTGCATAGCACCTCACCAGAAATTTTTCATGAGATTAAAACACTATAAATATTTTTTTATGCTACCTGTATAGTAAAAATTTACATTATTTTACATAGTTTGTCAACCAAACATCATAAAAATGAATGATTTAATTTACAAAGTGCTCTGCTATATTAAAACCATACTCCTTAGAGACTAAGATACACATATCCCTAATCAACAGCTATGCACCTCAAAGTACATAGCTTTTTTTTATAAAAAGTTTGGTTGTAATGATTTTGAATTTTATTATTGACAAAAGGGATTGAGCGGATACAATAAAATTACATCTGATAGAACTGAATGGAGGAGTGCCAGAGCGGTTTATCGGAGCGGTCTTGAAAACCGTCGTACGTGACGAGCGTACCGTGGGTTCGAATCCCACCTCCTCCTGATAAAAACGGGCTGACTTTTGTCAGACCCGTTTTTATATTGTGTGGTGAGGATGTATTTTTTTGTAATGGTTTGGCCGGAAGGATTTCAAATGCGGGTTGGGCGTACTAGGCCAACAACACTAAACCAAAGGCAGTCGGAAGTCGGTTGAGTATCTCAATTTCAAAACGGACTAAAGGTAACTTTTCTTGCACTATTATTGCAACCTTTTGCACTCAAATATTTTTGTTGGGCAGGTATGCCCAACCTACTTACTACTTTTTAAATATAATTTGGCAAAATTTTTTTCCGAGTTCAGTTAACTCCATTAAATTATTTTTCTGTGTAATATTAATTTCTTCCCAAAACATTTCACCTGCTATCGATTTAGTTCTTAATAGACCGATTGATAATAAACGGTCATGTTTATATGAAATTGTTTTGAAGTCATTTATTCCATTGTTTTCATATGCATTTTTTAAACTTTCAATATCAGATATAAAAAGTCGTTCAACAACATCGCATAATTCACAAAATTTGTTCCAATCAATTTCTTCTGATATATATGATGTGTAAAGTTTTGCCAGATATTTGGATTTTTCATCTTCTATGTTCCTATTCAAAAGAATTAAAACTCTTTCAAGTTCTTTTTTAAGTCTTTTTTGATCTTTATCAAATTGTTTTTTGTATTTTTGAACATTTTTAGACTCTTTGTTATTATTAAATTCATTTATAAAAATAAGAGTTTGTTTTAAAAGATTTCTTTCTTGTATATTTATGGCTGTTTTAACTACGGCATAGAATGTTTTTACTATGGGAATTTGTGCAACGAGTTCGTTTCGCAGTATATTTTCAATACTTAATTCTGCATAGTCTAAGGTAATATCTTTAATATCGCTGTTAAATAATGCGTTTTTTAAATCAGTTGTAATAAGATTAATTTGTAAGTCACTCATAATTTTTCCTTTACTTTTATTTTTTAATATAATATAAAAGTTAATTTGATGTGCAATCTACTTTATAACTAATACAAATTTTTGTTGTACAATTAATTTGCAAAAATATAGAGGTGCTTATGCTAAAAATTAAGATAACAAAAATGCAGGGGTTGGGAAACGACTTTGTAATTCTGGATTATGAAGAATTTTTAAAAACAAATCTTTCAATGCCAGATTTAGCTGTAAAACTCTGCGACAGACATTTTGGCATAGGCGCTGACGGAATGATTATTCCGTATTTGAAAAATGCCGAAAAAAAACAACAGGTTTTGCCTTCACAAAATTCTTTCTATGACAAACTGTTTGCAAACGGTATTACAACGGATACCGGCTGGTATTTTTACAACTCAGACGGTTCGACCGCTCAAATGTGCGGGAATGGAATGAGATGTTTTGCAAAATATGTTTATGATAAAGGACTCGTTAATAAAAAACAGTTTTCAGTTCAAACTCTTGCAGGAGTTATCAAACCCGAACTTCTGGACAACGGGCTTGTAAAAGTTGATATGGGTGCGCCTATTCTGGAAGATGCGAAAATTCCGTTTAAGGGTATTCGCAAATTAAAGGCGCTGGACAGAGAATTTGAGATATTTCCGGTTTCTATGGGAAATCCGCACTGTATAATCTTTACGGATGAAAATCCGCTTGAGCTTGCAAAAACTTACGGGCCTGTAATTGAAAAACACGAATATTTTCCTGAAAAGACAAATACTGAATTTGTAAAAGTTATTTCCGGTGATGAGGTTGAAATGCGAGTTTATGAAAGAGGATGCGGAATTACATTAGCCTGCGGAACAGGTGCATGTGCAACGGTTGTAGCAGCTGTTTTAAATAACTTAACAGAAAACAGAGTAAAAGTTAATCTTCTTGGCGGCTCTGTAATCATTGAATGGTGCGGAAATCGGGAAGATTTATCAAAACATGTTTTTATGACCGGAAGTGCGGATTACAGTTTTTTTGCAGATTACATCTTGTAAAAATTTGTATTTCCATGATATTATTGATTTACAGCCCAAATATAAATATAAAAGGAGATATAAAAATATGAAAACTTATGAATTGTTAGCTGTATTTAAACCGAATTTAGATGCAGAAGAAGTGGATAAACAGATTTCAAGCCTTAACGAAATAATTTCAGTTTTTGGCGGTAATGTTGAATCTACCGAAAAAACAGGCAGAAAAAAACTGGCTTATGATATTCAAAACTTCCGTGACGGATTTTTTGTATCAATGAATATTGCACTGCCTGCGGACAAAGTTGCTGAATTCAAAAGACAATTGAGATTAAACGACAACATTTTAAGAACAATGTTTATGGAAATTTCAAAAAAACAGCTTTGTAAAAACTAAAAAGAGGAAAATAAATGTCATTAGCAAAATCAGTTGTAACGGGAACGGTTTACAGAACGCCTGAAAAACGTTTCACACAGAATAATGTAGGCGTTTCTGCGTTTGTCATGAATATCGGTGACAGAGAAGAAATGTTAATCCGTGTAATTTCAAAGCGCAATACTCTTGATGAACTTGTTTCATCTCTTAATAAAGGTGATAAAGTTCTTGTTGAAGGACGCCTTGAAACAGCAGCGGTAAAAATGGACGATGGAACCGAAAAAAGAATTTATGAAATTGATGCAAATACAATCGAAAGATGGGGCGAAATTTCATCATCTTCAAGTTCCGATTCAATGGAAGGTGATATTGTCAAATTTGAATCCGATGATATGTCAAATGAACTGATTAATGAAGACGAAATTCCGTTTTAATGGATTTCATGATTAAGTGATAAGAAACAAAATAAAACAAACAGGTCGAGCGCAATTGCGCAAAATAGAAAGGTGAAATTAAAAAACAATGGCAAGACAGGAACAAGATAAAAAGAAACGTAAAAATTGTTCACTCTGTGCAGATAAAGTAACTTCTATCGATTATAAAGATGCCGCAAAATTAAAAAGATATTTAACAGAAGCAGGCAAAATTATACCCAGAAGAATTACCGGAAACTGCGCAGCTCACCAGCGTATGGTTGCAAAAGCTATCAAACGTGCTCGTGAGGCAGCAATTATTGATTACGTTTTTGACTAATTTTCGGTGTAAATACACCTGAAAGATTTTTAAAAACCCGAATGGCAGAACCGTTCGGGTTTTTGTATGTATTTTTTGTCACAAATATTAGTTAATACCGGATGACTAACCGATAACAGGTGCAACAAAAGTTCTTGCTGCAAGTTCTTTGTCAAGCATCAATAATGCTTTTGCGTCATCTTTGATAAGTTTTAATGTAGCAAGAACGCCGCCGACATTTGATTCTTCTTCAACCTGTTCTTTTAGATACCAGTCAAGGAATGATAGAGCCGCACGGTCTTTAACTTCTTCGGCAACATCCATTAAAGCGTTAATGCGTGAAGTTACATATTCTTCATGTTTCAAAACTTCTTCAAAAACATGCAAAGGTGAAGTCCAGTCAACCTGCGGTTTTGCAATAGCTTCAAGCTCAACTTTGCCGCCTCTTTCATGAACATAATTGAACATACCCATAGCATGAGCGTGTTCTTCCTGAACCTGAACGGTCATCCAGTTTACAAATCCTTTTAAATTCAATCTTTCAAAATACGCCTGCATTGAAAGATAAAGATATTCGGAATAAAGTTCTTTGTTAATTTGATCGTTAAATGCTTTTTCTAATTTTTCAGAAATCATTTTTCACTCCTTTTCTTCTTCTTAACGATTAAATTTTATCATCTAAATAAAGAAATAAACATTAATTTTTAATTAAATTATATTAACCCTGCAAGCGAATGCAAAATATCTCCGGATTTTTTATAAAAAGCTTGTTATGAATATGAATTTTGAAAAATCTGATATGACTCCGGTTGAAAAACTGTTGAAAGTAAAAAGCGGCAGTACAAAACTCCATTACGACAGATGGTCGGCTGCGAGATGTTTTCACGGTATCGGCGAGGCTTCAAACAAAAAATGGATTGCAGGCGTTCATCCATCGACGCTTTTGACAAGGACTTTTAAAAGAGCCGTGGATTCGATTTGTTCACTCTGTGAATGTAATGAATTTTATTATGAATTCCCGCCAAAAATTGAAAGCCCGAATTACGGTGACAAATGGGGGCGTCTTGCAAATTACATTGAAATAAATAACCGTGCAATAGCAAACATGACTTATGAACATTGCTGCTGCGGAATAATAAGTTCAATGAAACTTTTACCTGCAATTCCGCCGTCTGCAAGAAGCTGGGCAAACTGTGTGATTTTATCTCAAATATGGCCGAACATTTTTGGTGACGGATACAATAAGGGTTTGGAGGAAAATTCAATTTACGGTGTAAGACTTAATGCCGGCTACAGCCAAAATATAATTGATTATTCAATTTACGATAAGGTCACACCCGAGGAACAATTAAGAGCGTTTAATGACCTTGCGCATTTTAGAGGGCTTAAAACAGGATTTCGTGTTGTAATTTCCGCCGACCAGATGAAAATTGCACATAATGACGGATTTGATGAAAGTTTTGACTGGTGCAATCCTCAGCATCAGGAACTCTGGATTGACGAATGTGTAAAACTCTGTAAACTCGGTTTTGAAGCGATTTTTATAGATTCTGCAAAACATATCGGCGGTTATGACTGCGAAAATTATACAGGTGTCGGCGATTTGCCGGAATACGGTCAAATGCAATATATATTGAACGCAATCCGTTCCCGTTCGGGGATGACAACATTGAGCTTTGTAGGTGAAAAAAGTTCCGGTGATTTTGAGCGTTATAAAAATCTCGGACTTACTGCAGGAACTGCTTTTATAAATCCTGACAATTATGAAACCGTAAAAGACTGGTCGGAAAAATTGAAATATAACAGGGAATATGCTCCCGGTATTGAAGTTTCAAACGACAACGACACAGGCGGAACTCCTTATGAAATAAGACTTGAAAGAATAAGAAATTCGCTGTTCGGTTTTGAACTTGCAAGCGATAAACTTCCCAGTTTTATGCAGATGGAAGATTTATTTCCGCTCAGATACGACACAAATACTCATCTTTTGATGATGACAAATCCGTCATATTCGACTGACGGCACTCCCGAAAGTCACTGGTACAATCTTTTTACGCATGATGACGGGATTGAATATAACAAAAAAGTCGGAGAGCTTTTTGCGTATGCAATAGAAAAGTGATGATAAATAAAACAAAGAAAGGAAAAACAAAAATGACATTTAATCCGTTAAAAGAAAAAGGAATTTCAATCGAAAATCAGCTTAGAAGCTGGCATGATATAGTGAAAAGACCGTTTGACAAACATAAGGTTGACTGTTACACAAGAACCCGTCAGATTTTGATGAACGGAATTGAGGTTGAGGCATGGAATTTTAAACATGCATTTGCCAGATTTTGTCCTGACGATGAGGTTTGTAAAATAATCGCCGAAACACGTCGTATAGAAGATATGCAGCAGACAACAGTAAACTGGATGACACCTGCGGAGCAGTCTGTTCTTGAAACTACTCTCGGATATGAGCAGGTGGCTGTTGATTTAACGGCATGGCTTGCGCAGAATGAGCCTGATGATTATGTGCGTGAAACCTTCAACTTCGGATTGCTTGAAGACTTTGACCATCTTTACAGATACAGTCAGTGGGCATATATGATTCACGGGATTGATCCGAATGACATACTGCAAAATCAAACGGATGTACTGGTCAGCCGTCCGACACAAAACCACCACAATGACAACAAAATAAGACTTCGCAAGCATTATGACAGAAAAACTGCTGACCCGCAGACAAAAGTAAATATTCTTACACTTGTTTCAGGAGAACAGCAAACTCACAATTATTATGCAGAGCATGGCATGATGTACGGAAATGATGATTTGAGGCGAACCTTCGGCGAAATCTGTGATGTTGAAGAGGAACATGTTTCAATGTATGAATCTTTAATTGATCCAGAGGAAACAATGTATGAAAAACTTCTGCTTCATGAATTTACGGAAGTCTGCACCTACTACAACTGCTATAAAGACGAACAGGACGAACAATTAAAAATGATTTGGGAAGAATGTCTTGCTTTTGAACTTGAGCATTTAAGAATAGCCTCCGATTTAATTAAAAAACATGAAAAACGTGATCCTGAAGAAATTATCGGTGATAAAGTTGTGGAACCATGTCATTTTGAAAGCCAGAAGGAATATGTAGCGGATATTCTGGTAAACGAGATAGACAAGCGTCTTGACGGGGAAGAAGATAAAGGTTATACAACGATTGACAAACTTCCCGATGATTGGGCAAGCTATGAAGTTCAGGAAACTGTAGGCGAAGATGGTGCTCCTACCGAAAAAACAATTCAGCTTATCACAACAGCAACCGGACGTGATATAGTTTTCGGAGCGCCAAAGCTTATTAAAAAACAGGCTGATTTAATTGAACGGGGGCTTGAAGAAAGAGCACAGGCTCCGGATACTGTAACAGCTGATGATTACAGAGATATGGAAACGGTCGAAATGGTGGAACTTTAAAAATAAATTGAAAGGATGTTTTATATGAACAAAACAGTGAAAATAGTGGGCGGATTTTTAATTTTCGGTCTTGCGGCGGCTGTTGTAAGCGCAATTGTAATGGCAAAGAACGGTAAATTTGATGAAATTATTGAAAAAATTAAAAACAAAAAAGAGTCATGCGAGCTTGACACCGAAGATATTTTAGAAAGCAGCATATGTATGATTTCTAAAAATTCCGACGATAAAATGCATGATAAAAAAACTTATAATCCAAAAGGTATGAAAGCATACCCGAACGGAAAATATTAAAATTTACGGAATAATATGTAAAAATTCTCCGCTTTTACACATTCTTAAACTTTACAGCGCAACGGAAATATTGGCACATTACCTGTCAAACGCATGAAGAATGATGTTAGGGCGGAGAATTTTTTATATCAAATTAACAAGTCCTGTTGAATGGTCAAAATGGCAATTTGCAATAAAAAGTTCATTGTTTTTGACAGCTTCATTTATAATTACCGAGTGCTTCATCAAATAATCATTAACCCATTTTGTGTGTTCCTGTGCAAAAAAGTTGTGGCATGTTATATCCTCTTTTTTGTCCAGAACAGGGTAAACACATTTCAAAATTGATGAAAATTCTCTCATTGGTTCAGGATAATGGTCTTTTGCATATTTCATAACCCCGCAGTCATCATGCCCCAGAAGAATTAAAAGCGGAACTTTCAATTTTTTAACAGCATATTCAATACTTTCAATTACATTGGGACCTGTTGTCATCCCCGCAACCCTTACAACAAAAATTTCTCCGATTCCGCAGTCAAAAATTATTTCCGGCACAACACGTGAGTCTGAACAGGTCAAAACACATGCGTAGGGCTCCTGATGAAATGCATATTTTTTTAATGTTTCAAGCGACATGTTTTTTAAAGCCGGTGTTCCGTTTACAAAATTTCTGTTGCCCTCCAGAAGTTTTTTAAGTTCAATTCGAGCTTTCTCTGTGATATTTTCCGGTATTTTAAAATTATTTTCCATGTTTTTATTTTGATATAAAAAAGTTTTATTAGCAAATTGTTAAGACTTTCCTTTTTTAAGATAATCTTCAAACGTTTTTATATTAACCTTGTATCCGCAGCCATCATGAAGTTTGCCGGGGAAATAAAGCTTTCGGGCAGGATAATTTTTGCACATTTGAGGCCGGTTTTTGTAATCCGAACACAATCCTTCAGGTGTAACAAGTTTGCAGGCAAAAATAAGATTTCCGTCTTTGTCTTTTCCCTTAATATAAAACCTTCTGTATTTTGGAAACAAAAACTGCATTATCTTGAATTCTTTTTCGGTGTACGTGTCAACGCTGTACATGTAATTGCAGCATTTCCCGCATTTTTTACATTTTCCGGTCACCTCATAGACAACTTTTTCCGGTACAAAGTATGAACGAAATTCGTTTATCATTGAAATAATAAAATCAAACATAACAATATTATATCCCAAATTGTTATAAACTTGCCCGAAGTGTAATTTTATACTAAAATATCGGAAGTAATATTAAGGGATGATAAATACAAATGGTAAGAATAAAAAGAACTAGTTCCGATAAAGCAGCCGCAAGAAAAAATATCGTGCGTAAGGAAAATAAATTTTTAAGAGCGGTAAAAATAACTTTTATTTTAGGTGTTGCCTTTGTACTGGCAGCCGGTGTTTCGTTCAATCTTTATCTCTCATCTTTGCCGCCGATAAATAATCTTGACGGCTTCAAACCAAATATTGTTACAAAATTCTATTCTCACGACGGAGAAATTATAAAAACTTTCACTGCATATACATATTCCCGTGTAGATATAAAAAATGTTCCTCAAGATTTTATCAATGCCCTTATTGCAACCGAAGACAAAAATTTTTACAATCACAACGGCTATGATTTATACGGACTTGCCCGTTCAACCGTTCAAAACCTCATGGCACGCAAACTTGTTCAAGGTGCGAGTACAATTACCCAGCAGCTTGCAAGAATTTTGTTCCTTTCCAACGAAAAGACGTTTGACAGAAAGTTAAAAGAACTTGTGATTGCTGCAAGGATTGAAAAAACTATTTCAAAAGAACAAATTCTTGAAATGTATATGAATAATGTTTATTTAGGTTCCGGTGCCTACGGGGTTGAAGGTGCTGCGGAAATATATTTTAATAAAAAACTTAAAGAATTGACGCTTCCGGAACTTGCGCTTATTGCAGGACTTCCGCAGGCGCCGTCAGTGTATTCTCCGTTTAACAATCTTGATCTTGCAATCCAGCGCCGCAATCAGGTTCTTTTAAGAATGTATAAAATGAAATATATTACAAAGGAACAGTATGAAAAAGCAAAAGAAGCAAAGGTAAAACTCAGCACCGTTCCAAAATTTTATACAACAAACAAAGCCCCTTATTTCTGTGATTTAGTTATGGCAGAACTTGAAAAACTCGGGTTTGACGATACGGATATTTCACAGGGCGGTTATAAAATCGTAACTACACTTGATGCCAAGGCTCAGAAAGCCGCAAATGAAGCTATAATTAAGAATATGAATGCCTACGGCTTAAAAGGTAAAAACCAGCAGGCAGCAGTATTTTCATTCAGCCCGATAGACGGAAGAATTCTTGCATACGCCGGCGGCAAAGATTATACACAAAGTCAGTTTGACCGTGTTCAGGCAGTAAGACCTGCGGGTTCTGCATTCAAACCTTTTGTTTATGCCGCAGCAATTGAAAAAGGTATAAATCCAAATGATTTTATTGATGATTCACCCGTTACGCTCGGTGACTGGTCGCCGCATAATTACGGCAAATACAGAGGTAAAATTCCGATTTATAAAGCGCTTATGTATTCATCAAACGTATGTGCCGCAAGATTGATTAAAGAAGTCGGAGTACGTTCGGTTATTCAGCTTGCAAGAGTTCTCGGGATATCCACCCCGCTTGAATACGATTACACAATCGCTTTGGGTTCAAACGGCACAAAGTTATATGAAATTACACGGGCATACGGCGCTTTTGCAAACGGCGGCTATGTAGTTCAGCCTTATGCAATTGAAAGTGTTGAAACTTCCCGTGGAAAAGTAGTTTACCGTGCACCCGCCGTCAAAGCTTCGCATCAGTTGAGTTATAATACAGCCGCCGTAATGACTGCTATGCTTAAAAATGTAATAAAAAGCGGAACGGGTGCTGCTGCTAATATCGGCAAACCCGCAGCAGGCAAAACCGGTACAACCGATGATTATAAAGACGCAAGTTTTATCGGATATACCCCGGATGTTGTAACAGGTGTATGGGTCGGAAATGATGATAATACAACAAATTCAAAAGCAATTCAGGGCGGAACGGTTCCCGCACTTATCTGGCGTGATGTCATGAAGGTTGCGACAGCTCCTTATAAAAATGCGGATTTTGATTATCCCGAGGTTGAGCTTATAGATAGAAAAGCTCCTGTTGAAAAACCAAAAGAAGAAGAACAGGAAAATAAAGAAAATACGGAAAATTCCGGACAAAGTCAGGAAAATACTCCGGATACTTCAGACACAATTCGTCCTGCAGTTACGCCGGCAGATGCGGTAAAGAATTTTAAACAGGTGCAGACAGAAAAACAAAATGCGGAACAAACACCAGCTCCGGCACCACAGCCGCAGGCTCCGGTTCCTCAGCCAAAGGCTCCTGTTCCCGTACCAATGGCAGTACCGGAGAGTTTGCACTGATGAATGAAAATATTTTTATACCGCACATCGGAGTTGATGAATCAGGAAAAGGCGACTTTTTCGGGCCGCTTTGTGTGGCAGGGGTTCTTGTTGACGAAAAAAATGCCGAATATTTTCATTCACTCGGAATAAAAGACAGCAAAAAAATTTCGGATAAAAAAATTCTGGAACTTGAAACAAAAATAAAAGCTAATGCGCCGCACACTGTTATTGTTATTTCCAACAAACGTTACAACGAACTTTATGCAAACATAAAAAATCTCAATAAACTTCTTGCATGGGGGCATGCAAGAGCAATTGAAAATATTTTGGAAAAAGATAGTTGTGAATATGCATTATCCGACCAGTTCGGGGATGAAGGACTTATCAAATCAGCTTTGATGAAAAAAGGCAGAGAAATAAGGCTTGAACAGATGGTGAGAGCGGAAAGCGACGTTGCGGTTGCTGCTGCCTCAATTCTTGCACGGGCGGCTTTTGTTCATAAAATTGCGGCACTTGAAAACGAATTCGGCATTAAATTCCCGAAAGGATGTGCTTCGCAGGTAAAAGATGCGGCAAAAGAATTTATTCAAAAATTCGGTCGTGAAAGACTAAATGAGGTTTGCAAAACGCATTTTAAAACTTATAAAGAAGTATAGTTTTATAGCAAAAATCCCGAGGTTTTACTCGGGATTTTTTGTAAATTTTGTTTAGTTCAGAATTTATTCTTCAACATCCTCGTCTTTTTCTTCAATAACATCTGTCCTGATTGAAGATTTGTCAAATCCTGATGTTTTTTCTTTCTGTTTTTTAATCTGTCTTGCAAGTTTGTCTGCCAGCAAATCAATACTTGCATACATTGATTCTGCGGCCTCCTCTACCCGAATTGTACCGCTGTTTGTTTTGCACAAAACTTCTGCTACATGTTTATCCGATGCAGCTGGATTTTTGATGACGGTTAATACGACTTCAATTCCCTGAATTTGATCGTAATGACTTGCAACTTTGCCCAGTTTCTCTTTTACATAAGCCTTGATTGCATCAGTAATTTCAATGTTTCGTCCGTTAACGTGAATGTGCATCTGAACCTCCTATTTATACTGCTTATATAGTATAACATAATAATGATTTTTTTTAAAGGGTAAATATTATTCCCGTTAACTTGATTTTAACATTTTGCAGGGTGTATCTGATGCATAACTGACACAACACAAGGATTTAACGGATTAATCTTCCAGAATGAACTGCTGCAATTCAACATTAGGCGTGCCGATAACACGAACCAGTTCAAGAACTGATGCTTTCATCTGGCATTTTTGTGATGAGCCGCTGAAAAAATCTTTATAAAAACAACCTTCGCAGTTGCAACCACGCTTGTAACATTCCAGAGCTGTCGGAGTCCATCTTCTGACGGCAACTGCTCTACCCATATCTCTACTTCTAAACAATTTATACTATCTCCAAACTTTAATCTACAACAATAGCAAAGTTTCCAACCCTGTAACAGGCTGTTTTCTCCACCCCTTGCGGTCTTTCGACCACCTCTTAATTACATTATAGGAAATCAGTTTATTTTTTCAAGGGCACAACATGAGAATATTAACAATTGTAACGAAAGTCTTAAACCTAACTTTTTTGCGGGTTTTGTGCGGTCAACCTCCGTAAAAACTAAACTATTACATGGTTTTGGGATTTTTAAGCATGAAATCATGCATGTGGCATGGTTTTTCATGATTTTATATTTTATTAAGTTTTGTAAAAGATTAAATGTATGACTGCATACCGGGCATGCCTTTTTTACAAAACAGCTTTGACAGCGAGTGCCATCAAGATAATTCCGCCTGAAATTTCCAGAATTTTGGAGGGAAATTTTTTAAAAAGATTTCCGAACCAGAATCCGAAAAGCGACATCAAAAAAGATGCGCATCCGATTACGAGTGCGGGCAGCAAAATTTCTGCTCCGCTGAAGCTGATGCTTGCACCGGCCGCAAGAGCGTCGATACTGGTTGCAATCCCCATTGTCATAAGGCATGTAAATCCTATACAGCAAACGGGTTCGTCTTCTTTTTTCTCAAATGCTTCAATAATAAACTTTATTCCAAGCATCATAAATATTGTAAAAACAAGCCAGTGGCTGAAGGTTTCGACGTATTTATTTATAAAATTAGCAAAAACATATCCGATTGCAGGCATAACACCCTGAAAAATTCCCATTGTCAGTGCAAGAAGGAAAGAATTTTTGCGGCGGTTAGCGGTAAAAATAAGCCCCTGTGAAAATGAAACCACACAGCAGTCAATCCCTAAGGCAATTGCGAGCAAAATTATTTCAAATGAATTCAATTTTCACCTCAAAAAGTCTGTTCCACGGGAATTTATAATTTACATTGTAATCTGTTTTTAAAAAATTTTGAATTCGGGATTTGTAAGGATTCATCAGATTGTCAAGTTCTTCTACATCGGGTTTTTCAAGTTTTTGGCGGCAGTTTGCCTGATACGCCCAGTCGTCAAGAAATCTGGTCATTTGAAGTTTCAAAAAAGCGTTATGGCTATATTTTTCTGCAGCGAATTTTATTTTAGCGGCACAAATCAGGCTTCCGAGAGTGTTGGCAGACGTGTTCCATGCCGAATATCCGAAAAATTGTTCATCAACAGGCTTTTCAAGAATTTGTTTTACGAGATTGTTGTCCCCGCCGTTAGCAAACCTTACATCTGCAATCATGTAGGGTTTTTTAGGCGGCTGCCATCTGCCGCCGAAAGGTTCGGTTGGGATTTTCATAACAATTTCACCCTGACGTTCTTTAAAATTATTGACAAAAAGCAGAATATCCGCATTATCTATTTCGCTAATTTGGCATCCTGCAAGTTCAAGCTGTCCTTTTACGGAATTTTCAATGGAAACATCTTCATAGTTTGAAATCAGGTTTTTGAAATCCGGCTCTAAAAATACCGGTGCGATTTTTAGAGGTGATGAAACAGCCCGTGCAAGAAGTGTTAGAGGGATTTCATCGGCGCCGGTTTTTGTAAATCCGCCGAGTTTTTCAAGAATTTGAGCTTCCTGAACATTAAAACCGTATTCGGCACAGTCGTCTTTTGAGAAAATCAGAGTATCAAAAAATCCTTCTTTCTGCCATTCAAGATAAATTTTATTTATTTCAAAATTTCGCTTTCTTGTATTTAAATAATCGTCTAGAATTTCTGTCGGGATTACGTTTGTAATACAGCTTTCACATCCGAGTTTGTGGGTTTGATAGGAGTAGTCAAAAATTTTTTTCCCCCATTTTGACCAGTATTCTTTTTCTTCTTCGTTTATATTGTTGTTTGAAATGCGCATTATGCTTGAAAATGCATAAATTTTTGCTTCTTTTTCTTTCAGAATGTCTTTAAATTTTAAAATTCTTGATTTAATTTCCTCAAAACTTTCAGGGCATCTTCTGGACGGTATAAGTCCGCCGTATGCGATTGTATCAAGAGAAATTATAAACGCATCAAGTTTTGGGAGTGTTTTAATCCATTCAAAAATTTCATCGGTTTTTGCATATTTTGTCAAATCGCCCAGAAGTTCTTCCGGCGGCAAAAACAAATTGATTGCGCCGTCGATTTCGGCTATGTCTTTAGCCAGCGTGTAACATACGGGACGATTGTCTATTGGAATAAATCCTATGTTCATAAATTTATTATATGTTAATATCAGGATATTGCAAAACAGGTTAAATTTTATGACATTATCAAAAACACCGGAAAATATCCGTTCTCTATTCAACGAAATTGCGGGAAAATACGATTTTATGAATAATTTGATATCTTTTGGTCTTCACAAAAGCATCAAAGAAAAATCAGTAAAGCTGCTTGATTTAAAGCCGCATTCAAAAGTCCTTGATGCCTGCTGCGGGACAGGTGATATTATTGAAATTATAAAGAAAATTCAGCCGCTGGCGGAGGTGACCGGTCTTGATTTTTCCGGCAAAATGCTTGAAATTGCAGGAAAAAGAATTGAAAATATAAATTTTATTCAATCTGATGTAACAAAACTTGATTTTCCTGATAACAATTTTGATTTTGTTACAATGGCATTCGGACTCAGGAATATACAAAATCCTGAAAAGGCTTTGAATGAAGTTTACAGAGTTTTAAAACCCGGCGGCGAATTTTTGCATCTTGATTTCGGGAAAAAGAATTTTTTAAGCGGAATATTTGATTTGGAAGTTCCGTTTATGGCAAAACTTTTTTATGGAAACAAAATCCCGTATGAATATTTGATAAAATCGAAAAAAAATTTTCCGGAACCTGATGAACTTATAGAGGATTTTGAAAAATGCGGGTTTAAATTTAAAACAAAAAAGGATTTTGCAGGCAGTGCAATTTCTGCGCAGGTTATGAAAAAGTAATTTTCAATTAAAGTATTCCGTAAATATTTTCGCCTTTAAGATTATTTCTTATTTGATTCATAGTATTTTCAAGAATATAATTTACGACTTCTTCCGTATTGTATGCAATATGCGGCGTTATAATTACATTGTTCTGTTGTTTCATCAAATCAATATAAACTTCCTCCTCACGGCAAAGTTCTGTGACGAAATTTTCCTTACGACAGATATTATTTTTGTAAGGGCATTTTTTTGTATCAAGTGCGGCACCTTTTATTTTTTTAGTTGCAATTGCTTCATAAAGACTTTTGCAATCGACAAGCCGAATTGAGGAAGTGTTTATAAAATACGAGTTTTCTTTCATCAGACTAAATTCATCATTTGAAAACATATGAAAATTATCACATGTATATGGTATATGAACGGTAATAATATCTGATTTTTTAAGTAAATTGTTAAAATCAAGATATTCAACATTGTATTTGTTTATCAATTCTTTTTTAATTCGAAGGTCATATCCGTAAATTTTCATGTTAAAAAAGTTCGCAATTTTACATACGGCATCCCCGATTGAACCTGTTCCGACAATACCGATTGAAAGTTTTGATACATCATGTCCTGCGAGGTCTTCTAAATTCACGTTATCTTTTTGTGAAGGCATAAGGTTTCTTATAAGGGCGAAAATCAAGCAGAATGTAAACTGTGCAACAGATTTCCTCCCGTAATCCGGCACGTTTAAGACAGCAATATTTCGTTCGAGCGCTTCTTTTTTTGATATATGATCGTATGCCGTTGAACGTGTCGAAATTATTCTTAAATTTTTAAACTCCCTAATTACATCTTCACTAACCTCGGAATCCGTAAACACGCTTATTATAACCGCATTGTCCTTTATATCGGCCGGAATGTTTCGGACACTTTGCGGTGTCAAACTTTCACTGAAAAAAGTGAATTTAAAATTTTCAAACCTGTTATTTTCAAAAAAAGATTTTTCATTTTCTTTTAAATCAAAAATAACCATTTCAATCGCCATAACTTCTCCTTTTTTGTTAATTATTTCGTATTAAAAAAATCATATCCATTAAACTTGTGTCTATGTTTTATTTTTTCAAATACAGCCTTCAGGTCTAATGAAACCGGAGTCAAAAAGGTTTATCTTAATAATGTGAAAAGAAAATATTAAAATTAAATTGTCCGGTAAGATAAAAGCCGGAAATTCGTATCCTAAAGCCGAATTCTCCTGCGATTATGCGGGCGTGGTGCATAGCTTACAAGAACCTCTTGCAAATATGCTAAATTAGCGGCGGGATACGGACTAAAGCGGCTGCGGACAGACCACCACGAATCTGTCTTAAATTTGCAGCCGGAAAAAGAGGCGTAACGGGTAATACTGTTGCGCCCTTTATATTTTATATTGAAAAGTTCTATAAAACTTGTTATAATAAAAACGTAAAAATATTGAAATACAAAGGAGCTTAAAAAGTATGGAAACCATTGATATTACTGGATTACAGGGGGGGGGGGGCAACCCGTAAAACAGGCTCCTGCTGCGGTTTAGACTTATGTCATTCTGAGGATAAGGACAATTCAAGTCCAAAGATTGAAGAATTTTACGAAAAAATGAAACGTCATTCCGGACTGGCTGCAAAATCCGTTGAGACAGAGTCGAAACGAGATTTTATGCCCCTACCTGGTGATCCGGAATCTATCAATGCAGATAAAGACAGACTCCGGCTCGGGGGCCGGAGTGACGAAGGCAGCAGGACGCCATGCACCACCTTCCGTCACTCTGACGAAAGTCAGAGTCTATCAATGCCGGTTAATTCAATCCGGTACTTTTGGCAGCAAAAGTCCCGCAAAGCCGCCTTCACCATGGCAGAAGTTCTGATAACGCTTGGAATAATCGGCATAGTCGCCGCAATGACACTGCCTTCTTTAATTGGCAAATATCAGAAAAAAGTAACAGTAACCCGCTTAAAACGAACATACACCGTATTATCACAGGCAGTTCAGCGCTCAATCGCCGACAACGGCGACCCATCGGGCTGGGGATTGGAAGGATTTTATAATACAGCTCCTACAGATGAAAATCTTCAAAAGTTTATAGAAACTTTTTCAAAAACATATATAGTTCCATACCTTGCAAAAATCAATAAAATAGAATTCGGTACATTCAAAGATTTGGGTTACAAAGATATAAAATATAACGGTTCTGGTTTCACTTCTGAACAAATGTTGAATGTTAAGGGACAAATGCTTATATTGAATGACGGCACTGTTCTTCAAATTCGTATGACTACCTACAATTACGGAACTGAAGAAGACAGAGATGATAAATTCCAAAATATATATATAACAGTGGATATAAACGGGTTTAGCGGTCCTAATACTGTTGGAAAAGATATTTTTATGTTTTATGTGGAGTCCCTAACCGGAAAATTTGATTTTTATGGATATCCATTAAAAGATATAACACGACAACAGGTATATAGCCGATGCAAATCTGAATCAAACACCTGCGGCAGACTAATTCTAATGGACGGCTGGGAAATCAAAGACGATTATCCGTGGTAAAAATAAATAAAAATTAACATAATGTGATTTTTTATCCTGCCTTTGCTATTATAATTGCACACACCGAAAACGGGAGAGAAAATCAAATGAGAAAACCAAACATAGCAATTTTAGGGGCAACAGGTGTTGTCGGACGGGAAATTACCGGAATAGTTGATGAAATGAAAATTCCTTATAGTGAAATTAAATTTTTATCCAGTGCAAAAAGCGCAGGTACAGAAATAGAATTTCAAGGGAAAAAATATATTGTGGAAGAAGCAAAACCGGAAAGTTTTGACCGGATAAATATCGTTCTTGCTTCAGCCGGCGGCTCAACCTCTCAAAAGTTTGCACCGGAAATCGTAAAACGGGGCGGGGTTTTGATTGACAATTCCAGTGCATTTAGAATGGAAAAAGATGTTCCGCTTGTTATTGCAAACGTAAATGATGAGGATTTGAAAAAACACAAAGGAATTATCGCAAACCCAAACTGTTCAACCTCTCAATTAATGCTTGTTTTAAAACCGTTAAACGACAAATTTAAAATAAAAAGACTTATAGTTTCGACTTATCAGGCAGTATCAGGTGCCGGACTTGCGGCTATAAATGAGTTGAGAGAAGATACAAAAGCAAATCTTGCAGGTGAAAAGTTTGAAAACAAATGTTTTAAAAAACCGATTTCATTTAACGTAATCCCGCAGATTGATGTTTTTTGTGAAAACGGATATACAAAAGAAGAAATGAAAGTCGTGAATGAAACCAAAAAAATTCTTCATCTTGATAATGATACGCCGATTTCATGTACGGCAGCCCGTGTTCCAGTATTTAACGGACACAGCGAGGCGGTTGATATTGAATTTGAACATGAAGTGACGCCGGATGAAGTTCGGGAAATTCTTAAAAATTCTTTCGGTATAAAAGTCATTGATAATCCCGAAGATTTTGAATACCCGACAACACGTGATGCTTCAGGGGTTGATCCTGTGTTTGTCGGCCGGATACGTAAAAATCTTGCGTTTAAAAACGGAATTTCATTGTGGTGTGTTGCGGACAACCTGCGGATTGGCGCCGCTCTCAATACTGTTCGCATATGCAAGAAAGTTATTGAAATGGATTTGTTTTAAACAAATTTTTAAATAAGCTGTCCGGCCATTTTTGCGGACGGAATTTTTGTTATCAAATCAGAAATAGAATAGTTTTTTTGGAAGGAGAATAAAATGATTAAATTAGCCCCCGTTATACCCCGTGTTGATGCTGTTAATAATTCAATCACTGTTGCAAATTTGAAAAATCTTAAATATATCAAAATAGGTAAAAGCGGTCTGCCTGTTGAAATGCCTCTTGTTTCCACGCAGGATAGAAATATGGCCGTAATGTTAACGGATTCGTTCGGTTTTCAGCAGGCAAAAGATGCCGTAACTATTGCTTCAAATTACCAGAGAGATATATTTGTATTTGGCAAAAAATAAAATTTACGGATTTTATAAACCTTAAAAGGAGAACAAATATGAAGGATACAGAAAACTTAAAGAAAAAATATACTGACATAAAAGAAAAAAACGAAAGCAACGCAACAAAAGCGGAAGAAAAATTAAAAATTCCGAGAACAACCGTTGAAATGCTTGAACAAACTCTTCAGATAGCGTAAGATATACGAAAACTTTTGTGCAGAAAATTTTACAAACTTCCGGCTCGGAGGCCGGAATGACAATATAGTCACTCCGAAGGCATTAAACAGATTAAAAAAGACCTTTATTTAAGGTCTTTTTTATTACTTTTTGTTAAAAATGGGCTTTATTATTCTTTGTTTCTGGTAAAATATCAAAATAAGGAGTAATATGGGACAGATTTTGAGAAGAGAAAAGGTTGCGGAATTTGTTTCAAACCTTCATAAAAGCGGAAAGACTGTTGTTGCAACAAACGGGTGTTTTGACATACTTCATGTCGGACACGTAAGATATCTTGAAAAAACAAAAACTTTTGCAGACTATATGATTGTTCTTTTGAATTCCGACAAATCAGTCCGCTCCATTAAAGGTGAAGGTCGTCCTATAAATAATGAAAACGACAGAGCGGAAATTTTGTGTGCATTAAGTTGTGTGGATTTTGTGGTTCTTTTTGATGAGGACAGTCCACGACTGCTTCTTGATGAAATCAAACCCGATGTCTATACAAAAGGCGCAGATTATACTCTGGAAACTCTGCCAGAGGCAGATATTATGAAAAAAAACGGAACCCGTGTAGAATTTATAGAATTCGTACAGGGCAAATCAACCACAAATACAATCGAAAAAATGAAAAATAATTAAGGAGATAAACTTATGAAAACTTTTACGGTTGAAGAAATTTCAAAAATTGTAGGCGGAATGCTTACTAAAGTACAGGATGTAAAAATTTCACAGATAGCACCGCCATTGTTGTCTGATGAAAATACTCTTGCACTTGCGCTTGGCGAGGAAGAAATTGCAAACCTTGCAAAATCAAATGCAAAAGCTGCTCTTGTTCCGCTTGGAGTTCAAATCGACGGGTTGACAACAATTGAAGTTGAACGCCCCCGTCTTGCAATGATGAAACTTCTCAATCTGTTTTATACAGCACCTCAGGTTAACAAAGGAGTTCACCCGACAGCAGTGGTTGACCCGAGTGCTAAACTCGGCGAAAATGTTCAAATCGGTCCCAATGTCGTAATTTCACATGACGCAGTAATCGGCGATCATACAAAAATCCTTGCAAATTCATACATCGGCGGCGGTGCTGTAATAGGACAAAACTGTTTTATCCACCCCGGTGTTAATATAGGTGATCGTGTTAAAATCGGTAATTACGTAATTCTTCATCACGGAGTTTCCTTAGGCGCCGACGGCTTCAGCTTTGTTACCGAAAATCCGGACAATATCGAACAGGCACGAAAAGACGGAGAAATTAAAGAAAATAATGCAAAACATGTTATATTTAAAATTCCGTCAATCGGTGCTGTTGAAATCGGTAATAATGTTGAAATCGGTGCAAATACAACAATTGACAGAGGAACAATTGAAAATACAACAATCGGTGACAATACAAAAATTGATGACCTCGTTATGATAGGACACAACTGTAAAATAGGCGAAGGTTGTCTGATAGTTTCTCAAGTCGGAATTGCCGGCAGCTGCGTAATCGGCGACAGAGTTGTAATTGCCGGTCAGGCAGGTCTTGCAGATCATATTGAAATCGGTTCCGATACAATCATTACGGCAAAAGCGGGTGTCACAAAATCATTCCCCGAAAAATCAATCATTGTTGGTATCCCTGCTGTTCCGAGAAAAGAATTTATAAAACAGCTTAAAACAATGAAAGACGCCCAGGATATTTTTGCAAAATTCAGAAAGTATGAACCGCTTTTAAAAGAATTTGAGGAAAACATTAATCATGACCACAATTCTTAAAGAAGTTCAGATTGAAGGTCACGGTTTGATGAAAAACAAACCGTGTACGGTAAAATTATTCCCTTCAAATTCCGGCAAAATCAGATATTTTGTCAACGGCGAAGAACCGTTTGAAGCGAATGTAGATAATGTTTTGTCAACGGATCACTGCGTTGTTCTCGGTAACAAAAAAGCGAAAGCAATGTTAACCGAACATCTGACAGCTGCTCTTGCCTTTTGCGGGATTGACAGCATTGACATTTGTATGGATGAAATGGAAGTGCCGGCGCTTGACGGTAGTTCAAAAAAATGGGTTGACCTTTTTAAGTCTGCCGGAATAGAAAAACATCTTTTCGAAAAGAAAAAATATTATACCGTGCGTGAGCCTGTGTATTATCTGAACGGCAAAACAAGTCTTGTTGTGCTTCCTGCACCGGAGCTTTATATTTCATATTCCGTAAACTATAATCATCCGGATTTGACAGGACGATGGGTTGCATACAATCCTAAAAATCAGGAGGAGATTATTGAAGCAAGAACCTTCGGCTTTTATAAAGATTTGAAAAAATTCCAGATGCTCGGGTTTGCGCAAGGAGTAAACATTGAAAACACTCTCGGTTTACAGGATGAAGGCTACACCTCGCCATTAAAAAGCGAAAACGAACCCGTGAAACATAAAATTCTTGATTTAATCGGGGATTTTTATTTGACAGGCGTAAATCCTTTAAATATGAAATGCCAGATTCTTGTAAAAGAAGCCGGTCATGCCGTTCATATTAAAACAGCAAAAATCTTGAAGGAAAAATTAATTGAATGTAAATAATTTGTCCTGTTTTATTGAAAAATAAATACAAAAAATATAAATGATAGGAGATAAAAAATGACAGAAGAAATAAAATCAGAAGTTTTGAGCTTTGATACAATAGAGATAATGGAAATGATTCCGCACAGATTTCCATTCCTTCTTGTAGACAGAATAACGGAATGCGTTCCGGGTAAATATGCAAAAGGATACAAAAATCTTACAATGAACGAACAATTTTTCCAGGGGCATTTTCCGGGAAATCCTATAATGCCGGGAGTTTTGCAGCTTGAGGCCCTGGCTCAGTGTTCGGCGCCTATATTAATGACAATGCCTGAATTTGAAGGGAAATTAACTTTATATGCGGGTGTAGACGGAGTAAGATTTAAAAATATCGTCCGCCCCGGAGACAAATTTGAAATGGAAGTTGAACTTACGAAAGTCAAAGGCCCTATCTGTAAAGCACATGGTATCGGAAAAGTTGACGGCAAAATATGTGTTGAAGCAGACATGACTTTTGCACTGAAATAATTGTATGTTCGGCTGCGTCAAACGGTTGATTTTTATAGAAAAATACATAATTAAATAGACAATTTAAACAGGTCTGATGTATAATAAAAAGTATGAGAAATGATATTCCCATACTTTTTAACTTATTTAATAACAAAAATAATAAAGAGAGTGCTGTTTCGGATAAAGATAAGCTGGAAAATGCAATACTTTTAGCCATGCTTTATATTTCGCATAACACCCGTCTTGACGGTCGTTTTGTCTATCGTAACAGTGCAACTTCCTCAAAAAAATATTCAGACAGAATATACAGCTCAATCCGTCATGCAGGAACATTGTATGCACTGTATCTTTGTGAAAAATATCTGGACAACAAGGTTCTTCATAAAAAAAGAATTTTAGCATCGGAATATCTTATAAATAATTATATAAAAAGAATAAGCGCTGACTGTTACGGGCTTATTTCCAAAAAAGAGGAGGGAGCACCTGCTCTTGTTGCAACATCAGGAGGGACAGGACTTGCTTTGATTGCACTGTCAAATCTCCTGCCGGAAAGTAAGGTGAATGTATATACCCTCCGCAAAATGGGTAATTTTCTTCTGTGGATGCAGACAAATAACGGGGATTTCTGGCCGAGTTATGAATTATTGAAAAAGGAAAAGTCAAACGTTCATTCAGCAAGATATTATCCGGGTGAAGCTTGTCTGGGGCTTTTGTATCTTTATGAAGTCGATAAAGATGAAAAATGGCTTGAGGCTTCTAAAAAAGGAATAATGAAAATTGTTCAAACATCCTTAAATACCCCTGAATCGGAATTAAAATTTGACCACTGGGGACTTCTTGCAATACAAAAACTTTTTGAAACGGAAAATAACGGACTGTCACACGAGGAAAAAAATCTTATTACAGGATTTGTTGAAAAAAACGTCAAAGTGGTTCTGGAATTACAGAAAACAGATTCAAAAGAAGCTGATTGCGGAGCATTTAATGGAACAAAAACTTTATGCGGTCTTGCAACAATTATGGAAGGTTTGATTGCAGCATACGATTGTGTTCCGGCAAACGTTCTGAAAGCCAGAATTAAATATGCGGTTGAAGCCGGACTTGATCATCTTTATAAATATCAAATAAAAGCCGGCGAAATGGAAGGCGGAATTCCCGGAACTTATTTGTGGAACACATTGACTGCCGACGATAAAGACAGAGAAGTCAGAATTGATAATGTCCAGCATGCACTTTCTGCATGGATTACATATAAAAAAATTTTAAATTCCGAAAAAATTTAAGCAAAAAATTTTATTTAGTGTTTTTTAGTTCCCCGTAAGGAGAAAATATGCAAATTAATACAATTACCCCTCTTAATAAAAGATGTTTATATAATTACAATCAACAACCATTAAAAAATTCACCGGTTTCACAGGAGTCCTTTTGCCCTCAATATGCCAAGCTCCCTTCAACAAACCAGTATCTGGCTTTTACCGGAGGTTACAGCCTCAACCTTGCTGAAACTATAAAAAACCTTGATAAATTAGCGGCAAAAGATTCATCGGTTTATCCAAGACATATCCGGGAGTGGGCGGAAATGATTTTGGAAAGCGGAAATAAAGCTAAACTAACTTTAATTGATATTCACAAAAAATATTATGAATCATTAAAGGATTGCACTTCTCTTAATGAGGCAAAAGAAAGATTTGCGGAATTTGCAGATGTATTATCCGACAAACAGGTCAAATTCAGTGAAAAATCTTTTGGCGATGATGTCAAAAAAGGCTTGATTGAATATTTTGATAAAGATGAAGATTTGTCATTACAGCTTTTAAAACTTTACTATGCAGACGGGTTTTCAATAAACGACCTGAAACAATATACAGGTGGAAAAGATATTTATTATACAATGAAAAAATTAAATATTCCGCTTTTGAATAAGCATTACGGACATATTTTAAAGTTTTCCGACCCTGATTATAACGCAAGATTGACTGCGGAAATGACATACAAACGTCGTCTTGCTTTGGATAAAAAAGCAAAAATGGAAGGTGAACCCGTTTATATTCCCAGAGGCCCGCTTTCAAAAGAACATAAAGAACACATATCCGAGGGATTGAAAAGATATTATATGGAAAATCCCGAACGGATATACGGAATGTCTGAAAGACAAAAAGATTTTTACCGCCAAAATCCTGAAAAATCAAAAGAATTTGGCAGGGTGTTAAAACGTGCATGGAATATTTTCGGAGCAGACAGAATAAAAGATGAACTTTCAAGATTTATGAAAGTACACGGAATAAAATCTTTTGATGTTGAAACTTTGCCCGAAAACATAACTTCTCAGCAGTCAAAATTACTTAAACGTTTCTGGGCGGAAAACGAATGGGCAAGAAAATCTTTTTCTAAAAACATGAAATTTGCATGGAAAAAAATTAAAGAAGAAAATGAAACATTTTTTACAATAAGTACCACTCCTTCACAATTAAAAAAATTTGTTGAAGAAAAAGCCGGATTAAAACCGGGAACTTTAAATGTCGATACAATATACAATCCTTATCTTGAAACAAGCAGAATTGACGAAACTTCAAATACTATTTTTTCAAAATATACAGACATTGCAGGTATAGGTGATATTATGGCCGATACATACCAGATTTCAGTGCTTAATGTATTCGGGGAACTGGATAAAATGAATTTAAAACAAAAACCGAAAGATTTTCAGTTGATAATGGATTATACTCTATATCTTGCAAAAAGAAATCTTCAAAAAAACGGTAAATCTTACAAAACCCAGTCAACTGATGAAGCACGGAACGATTATATGGAGCTTGCCATGATTGCGGCACAGTCTAAAAGTCAGGAACTTGTTGATATTGTTAAAAAAGCTCTTGATGACGGTTTTGATATGGCTCTGGAGTTTCATAAAGATTTCATATTAAAATAATATAAAATTATTGTTGTTACCTTTGATTTGTACTATAATTGACACATAAAAGGCAAAGAGAGGTAATTTTATTTATGATAGACAAAACAGCAATTATCCATCCGTCAGCAGAAATTGCCGCTGATGCGATTATCGGACCTTATGTTGTAATAGGTGAAAATGTTAAAATCGGAAGCGGGACAAGAGTAATTTCGAATGCCCATATAGAGTTTGCAGAAATTGGTGAAAATTGTACAATTTCACCGTTTGCAACAATCGGCTCCGAACCGCAGGATTTAGGCTACAAAGACGAACCTACAAAAGTTGTTATAGGTGACGGTACAATAATTAAAGAAAACGTAACCGTACATAGAGGTGCGGCATGCGGGGATTTTACAACAAGAATAGGTAAAAAATGTCTTTTAATGGTAGGCTCTCATGTTGCTCACAACTGTGTTCTGGCAGATGAGGTAATTCTGGCAAATCTTGTTACATTAGGCGGACATGTTCATGTCGGATTCGGCGCATTTGTCGGCGGAATGAGCGTGTTCCATCAGAATATAAGAATCGGCGATATGGCGATAATAAGCGGATTTTCAGCATCCCGTCAGGATATTTTGCCGTATTCAAAAGGCGAAGGCAGACCGCCGGTGCCAAGAGGTCTTAATGTTATAGCAATGAAAAGGAGAGGTGTTCCGCTTGATGTTAGAACACATACAAACGAAGCATTTAAACTTTTGATTTCAGAAGAATATAACACAACTCAGGCAATCGAAAAAATTAAAGCTGAAATTCCGATGAATCCGTATATTGAAAAGATGATTGAATTTATCAAGACTTCAAAACGGGGAGTGCTTTTAAAATCTCACAAATCCGGTCATGAATGTCTGGAAGATGAAGAGTAAGGAGTGATAATGAATTCAATCTGGGAAAAATACGCAAAAGTTCTTGTTGACTATTCAACAAATGTACAAAAGGGAGATTTAGTTCAAATAAGAGGTGCAAGCGTCTATACAAAAGAACTTGTCAAAGCTGTTTACAAACGGGTTCTGGAACGTGGCGGACATCCAATTGTAAGAACTTCAATTGAAGATTTGTCAGATACCTTTATCAAATATGCATCTGATGAACAGTTGGACTTTATTGATCCGATAACAAAACTTGAATATGAAACCGTGGACAAATTCATTTCAATCGGCGGGCCTATGAATACAAAAAATATGGCACGTGCGGATATGAAAAAACTTGCAAAGCGTTCAGCTGCAACAAAACCTTTGTCGGAAAAACTTTTGACCCGTTCCGCAAACGGTGAGGCAAGCTGGGTTATAGCGGATGTTCCGACGCATGCTCTGGCACAGGAAGCAAAAATGTCTTTTGATGAATATTCAGACTTTTTATTTAAAGCCTGTTATCTGGATTTGGAAGATCCTGTTGCAAAGTTAAAAGAGATGGATGAAAAACAAACTAAATGGGCAAATTATCTGAACGGTGTTAAAAAAATCAGAATAACGGGTGATAGAACTGATATAACTTTCGGTGTTGAAGGAAGAAAATGGATAAGCTGTTCAGGGCTTAACAATTATCCTGACGGTGAAGTTTTCACTTCCCCTGTAGAAAATTATATTAACGGCGAAATCTATTTTGATTTTCCGCAGTTATACAGAGGAAACGAAGCACATGGTGTGCATCTTTGGATTGAGAACGGAAAAATAGTAAATGCAAAAGCCGATAAAGGTGAAGATTTTCTTAATGCAATGCTTGATACGGATGAAGGCTCAAGAGGTATCGGCGAAATTGCAATCGGAACAAACGATTGTATTCAGGATGTAACCGGAAATATTCTTTTTGATGAAAAAATTGGCGGCTCAATTCATATGGCAGCAGGTGCATCTTATCCCGAAACAGGCGGCAAAAACATCTCAGGACTTCACTGGGACATGATTAAAGGCATGAAAGAGGGAGGAAAAATTTTTGCCGACGGCAATTTGATTTATGAAAACGGAAAGTTTATAATATAAAAACGGTTTTTAAAACCGTTTTTTTTTTTTATTTCAAAAGCCAGCTTTGATAATAGCATGGCGGATGTTTACAAAAGGAAGATTGTGTAAAAACGTCTTTATTTTGATAAGGGCTTATTTTTCGATATTTTTGAGCGTTGTTTGCCCGGGTATTGTTTATATCAGCGAATGTAAATATCCACCTGTCTTTTCCAAATTGGTTAGGATTTGAAAATCCGTTAGTGTCAACAAGATACAAATTTTCTTCAAATGCATATGTACACCAGTTTCTGCCTGAACCGTCAATAAAACATGAACTACGACCATCATCTGCGGGTTGACCGCTGTCAAGATTTATTCCGTCACTGCTATTGCCGGTTGAACAGCTTCCGCCGCAGACTGTATCCCCCTTTTTCCAGCAGCGGTGAATGTCTTTGTTCCCGCAATCTGTTAATACTTTAAATTTGTTTTTCATCAAATTGAATTCTTCCTCTGTAGCTGCTTTTTCATACTGTGCAGTTCTGGTAAATTCCTGATTAATAAAACCGGATTGAAATGCATTCGATAAATCAGCATAAGCCTTTTTGTAAGCACTTTTAAATTGTACTTCCTGATATTTGTTTATCAGCGCCGGCAAAGTCATTGCAGCAATAATGCCAATAATTCCGAGTGTAATTAATACTTCAGCCATAGTAAATGAAGATTTATAATTCATCCATAATTCCTTATATTACAATTCTATTACATATACTTTATGTCTAATAAAAGAATTATAATATATCGATTTAATTTTGTCAATTCGATAAAATTAATAAATGGATAAAAATGATTTCTTGAAATTAGGCTACAAAATTAAATATGAAAGAAATAAAAGAGGGCTTTCTCAACTTGATTTATCTTTAAAAACAGGATTAACAACACGCTCTCTGTCAAGGATTGAATGTGGTATAATTGATCCCAAATATTCTACTCTTGCTAAAATAGCAGAGGCGTTTGAGATAGATATTTGTGAGCTTTTACGATTTCAGCTATAAACAAAAATTCCGGTAAGTACTTGTTACCGGAATTTTGTTTTTATTGAATAAACACTAAACAAGACCTAAAACTTTTTTGTACCAGGAAAATGTTTCCAACTCAAGACCGTTAAAGGTGGTTTTTAAGCATTGTTTTTTCAAGTAAGCTTCAAATTCATCATTAAATTTTGATCTAACCTTCCTGGTTTTTACCCCTAATTTTTTTGCAGTTTCCATACAGTTAGTCTCCTTTTCTAATACCATTACGATACCCCTCAAATTTATTGTTATATTATAACGTATATAAATTACTTTTACTACACTCTTGAGAATTACTTCTTGCGAATCCGTCTTAAAAATACAATAATATCTTTAAATTTTTGCATGTAAATTTTTTGTAAACCTGTGGAATATTTTTGAAAATTATTTCATGTTACAATCAGCTTATGATTTTTATAGGCGAAAATATTCATGTGATTTCCAAATCGGTGCGGGAAGCTCTGATAAATCATGACGAAAATTTTTTGAAAAATTTGATTAAACTTCAAACAAAAATGGATTATACTGATTTGAATGCAGGGCCTGCATCCGGTGAATTAAAAGGAATATTATCATGGCTGTGCCCTGTTGTCGAACAAAATTCCGGCTTGAAAATTTCGCTTGATACAACAAATTTTGAGGAAATGAAAAGCGCTTTTAATTTTATTAAAAATAAAGAAGATGTTTTTTTAAACAGTGCCTCAAACGATTTGAAAAAACTTGATTTGATGATAGAACTTGCGCTTAAATATAATTGCAATCTGGTTCTTTTAACAATGTCAAAGGAAGCCGGTATCCCGAAAACTGCGGATGAAAGACTGGAGATTGCATTTCAAATTTATGAAAGATGTATAGAAAAAGGACTTTCTTCCGAAAGACTGTTTTTTGATCCGCTCGTTCTTCCTGTTTCGGCAGCTCAATCACAGGGGGTTGAATGTCTTAATACATTAAAAATGATTAAAGAAAGTTTTGACCCGCCTGTTAAAACAATAATCGGTCTTTCAAATATTTCAAACGGAGTTTCTCATGAAATTCGTCCGTTAATCAACAGAGTGTTCGGAGTGCTTGCATACGGTGCGGGTTTGGACGCTGTTATTATGGATGCAAAAGATGATGAACTTTATCGAATTCTTAAAATGCTTGATGTAAAAAATCCGGCAGATGAAATCGACAAATTATATTTAAACATTTCTGATATGATTGCAAATTTCGGAGAAATTGAGGATTTAATGTACGACAGAACGGATGAATTTCAGATAAAAATAATTAAAACCTGCGAGGTTCTTTTAAACAGAAAAATTTATTCTAACAGCTTTGCACAAGTTTAAATTTTATGCTAAAATAATGTTGAGAATTAAGTAAAAATTCTAAAATATGCCCGCCAAAAATTGCGGAATAAGGTTTTAAGGTTATTAAAATTAGGAGCGGAACAATTAAAAAGCAGTTATTAATAATTTCGGCAGTTTTATCACTTGTTCTAACGGCAAATATTAAGGCGGAAGCTTATATGCCGCCCGAAGCTAATGTTTTGTATCAGCAGGCATGCACCCTTGAATATCAGCACAATTACAATGATGCCATTGCAAAAGTTCTTGAGGCAATCAAGATTGCCGGTGAAGATGCTCTGCTTTACACAAAACTCGCAGGGCTGTATTCCGATACCGACCAGTATGACAAGGCAATCGAGGCATACAACACGGTTGTAAAACTCCGGCCTGATGATGCTTTTGTTTATATCAGTATCGGAAATATTTATGAAACTCAGGCAAAATACATTCAGGCGCTGGAAGCTTACAATCAGGCATTAAAAATTTTTCCGCAGTACAAATATAATTATTTGAATATTGCAAACGTTCAATATCAAATGAATGATTACAAAGCCGCAATTGAAAATTATACAAAATTTTTAGAAACTTATTCAAATCACAAAGAAGCAAGAGAAAGTCTTGCAAATGCATATCTTGCATCCAAAGAACCGGACAAAGCGGTTGAGGAATATGCAAAATTGTATGAAGCGGATTCTGTAAAGTTCAAAGATTTTGCAAATTACGGTCTTGCGCTTTTCCAGACAAAAAATTATGCAAAAGCAGTTGAATTTTTGGAAAAAGCTGTTGAAAAAGATCCTGACAGTTTGACTTCTCACATAAGTCTTGCGCTTTCATATCAGGAACTTGAAAAAGACGAACTTGCACTGAAAGAGTATCAGACGGTTTTTGAACAGGCTCCTAATTTGCATTCGGTAAGATTTGATTATGCAAATCTTCTTGCAGATATGGGTAAAAACGGCGAGGCAATTGCCCAGTACAAAATTTATGTTACACATTATCCGAAAGACGTCCGTGCATACAAAAATCTCGGGTTAGTCTATAAACGGATGAACGATTTTGAAAATACGATTGCAAATTATGAAAAAGCAATTGCTCTTGACGGTGATGATGTAAATTTGAAAAAAGAACTTGCGAACTGTTATCATATGAAAAAAGATTATATGACAGCACTCAAATATTATGATGAAGTTTTGCAGGTAAAACCTGATGATTATGATACAAAAGTCAATAAAGCAATTGCCTTTCATGCTCTTAACAGATATGATGATGCAATTGAATTATACAAAGAAATTCTCTCTCAAAAGCCGAATCCGGTTGTTGAAGGCAATTTGACAGACGCATTGATTGCACAGGGTGAAGTTGATTTAAACGCAAACAACTTTACCAAGGCTCAAGAAGAATTTGAACAGGCAGTTGCACGTGGAGCAAAAGACAGTTTTGCCTATTACGGGCTTGCAAAAGCTTACCGTGCAAACGGCGTAAATGACAAAGCTGCCGAGTTTTATGAAAAAGCAGTTTCAATGGCGCCTGACAAAGTTCTTTACAGTAACGAATACGCAGAGTTTATAGCGGAAACCAGCGCCGCCGCTGCAGCGGCAGCAGCAAAAGCGGAAACGGCAGCCGAAACCGCCGGTGCTGAAACAACACCTGTTACAACTCCGATTAATACTCAAAATCCTGAGGATGGCAAGCTTCCTTCAATAAGTCTTGAAAACGGGGAAGATGAAAATGTTGTAAATGTTGCAAATACTGATAAAAGTAAGGATTTAATTTTAAAAGGCGATGAAAATTACAGAAAAGATGAATTTGATGAGGCTTTAAAAAATTACAAATCCGCACTTAAAATAAACCCGAATGATGAAGTAACGCTTTTAAAAATCGGAAATATCTACAAACTTCAGGATGACAATAATAAGGCTCTTGATTTTTACAAAAAAGCAATTTTTGTAAATCCTGATTATACCGACGGCTGGTTTAATCTCGGGCTTGTTTATGCAAACGACAACAACATTGACAAGAGCATGGAATGTTTCAACAAAGTTATCGGATTGAATGCCGAGTATGCTTATGCATATTATGCGCTTGCAATAGCTTATGAAGGCGAAGATAATAAAGAAGCCGCAATTAAAAATTATCAGCTTTTCTTGAAATACAACAAAGATACAAGCATGGTAAAGGTTGTTGAGGACAGGATTAACAGTTTGCAGTAATGAAAAGGCTTTTGACTGTATTTGTAATATTATTTGTGATGGTTTTTACGTCTGCCTGCACGGATGAAAAGCCAGGAATTTTATTCAACAAATATCCGATAACCGAAGATACGGTAATGGGTTATCAACAGGTATTTGAGCGTGGTACAAGAATTTATTATCTTGTTGTAATGCCGGAAAAAATTCATTCACGGTATGTTTATCTTCAAATTATCAAAAAAGACAACGATTACGGACGTATGGGGTATAAAATTTATTACGGAAAAAATATTCGTCTTAAAAACGAACACATTTACTATTACGACGATTATATCGTAATAAACGAGGGTGGAAGCTATGTTATGCAGATTTTTTCAAGGGACAATCCGCAAAAAGTTCTCACCATGGGCGAATTTTATGTGAAATAATATGATGAAACAGACACACAAAAAAAAACGGGAGGATAAATCCCGTTTCTTTTGTCTTTAACTGATTTTTTCAGTTTTAAATTATTCATCTCCGTCAAGCAGACTGGTTTGTTCGACATTTATATCCTGCTGAACAGACTTTTGCATATCCGCCGGAATTGCTGTTTCGTCTTCATCCGGATTTAAAATTTTATTAACAGAAACAACAGTATCATTATCCATAAGATTTTGTGCTCTTACACCTGTTGCCGGTCTGCCCTGACGGCTTATGGAACCTGCATTGATACGTGTAACGACACCGTTTGCTGTCACCATCATAATGTCATCGGATTCTTTAACTATTGTCAGTGCAACAAGTCTTGATTTAGGTGATTTGAATTTAGTTGCAATAAGTCCCAACCCGCCTCTGTTCTGGCTTCTAAATTCGGAAAGCTTGGTGCGTTTTCCAAATCCGTCAGATGTTACAACAAGAAGGTCTGCATCATAGTTTCTCGGAACAATGTCGCAGCCGACAATTGTGTCGCCGGTTCTTAGTTTCATTGAAGTTACACCTCGTGCACTCCGTCCGAGCGGTCTTAAATCTTCAATCGGAAATCTGATTGCCATACCGCATGAGGTTCCGATAATAATTTCATCATGTGCGGTTGCAAGTTTAACCCAGCAGAGTTCATCCCCTTCTTCAAGTCCTATTGCAATAATTCCGTTGCGGCGGATGTTTGCAAAGTTGTCAAGTTCAATCCGTTTGATGTAGCCTTTGCGGGTCAGCATAATAAGGTTCAAGTCATGAGAGAAGTTGCTGACCGGAACGACTGCCGTAATTGTTTCATTTTGTTCAATAGGAAGAACATTTACGATAGGAAGTCCTTTTGCCTGACGTCCGCCTTCGGGGAAGTCGTAAACATTAAGGCTGTAAACCGTTCCTTTTGATGAGAAGAACAGAACTTTATCATGCATCATTGCCGTAAAGAAATGCTGAATGTCATCATCCTCTTTTGTTTTAATACCTGATTTACCGCGTGTAGCACGATTTTGACGTTCAAATGTATCAAGAGAAATTCGTTTTAAATATCCCTGATGTGTGATAAATACAGCCATCGGAGTGTTCGGCGTCAAATCCTCAATAGTTACTTCTCCCTGCTCCGGCAGAATTTGTGTTTTTCTGTCATCGCCGTATTTTTCTTTATCTTCAAGAAGTTCTGTTTTGATAATTTCAAGAATTTTGTGGCGGCTTGCAAGGATGTCTTCGTATTCCGCAATTTTCTTAACAAGTTCGTCATATTCGGCTTTTACTTTGTCCTGTTCCAATCCTGTTAATCTTCTTAATTGCATTTCAAGAATAGCGTTAGCCTGATCGGTATCAAGCCCGAATCTGCTCATCAAGCCTTCACGTGCGTCATCTGTTGTTTTTGAATTTTTGATTAATTCAATAACTTCATCAATTGAACCCAGTGCGATAATCAAACCTGCCAAAATGTGCGCTCTGATTTTTGCCTTTTTGAGGAAGAAAATTGTTCTTCTTGTTACGATTTCAACTCTGTGTTCAACAAATTCATCCAGAACCTGTTTCAAATTCATCAATCTCGGCTGTTTGCCGCAGAGTGCCAGCATATTTACACCGAATGTCGTTGCAAGCTGGGTGTATTTGAATAAATTGTTTTTAACAACATCAGGTTTGGCATCCCGTTTAAGCTCAATTACAATTCTCATCCCTTCACGGTCGGATTCGTCACGGATATCTGATATGCCTGTAATTCTCTGATCTTTTACAAGTTCCGCAATCTTTTCAATCAGCATTGATTTGTTGACCTGATAAGGGATTTCGGTCACAACAATTGCCGTTCTTGCCTGACGGCCGCCGCCGCCCGCAATTTCTTCAATTGTTGCAACAGCAGACATTTTGATAGAGCCTCTGCCGGTTTCATAAGCCTGTCTGATATCATTCAATCCTATAATAGTTGCCGCTGTCGGGAAGTCTGGCCCTTTAATATATTCCATAAGTTCCGCAACAGTAATGTCAGGGTTGTTGATAAGAGCAATTGTTCCGTCAACGATTTCACAAACGTTGTGCGGCGGAATATTTGTTGCCATACCTACAGCAATTCCGGAACATCCGTTCAATAAAAGCATCGGAAGTCTTACAGGCAAAACTGATGGTTCCTGCAAAGAACCGTCAAAGTTCGGTTCAAATTCAACTGTTTCGCAGTCAATATCAGCAAGCATGGACTGTGTAATTTTATGCATACGGGCTTCAGTGTACCTCATAGCAGCAGCCCCGTCACCGTCAACAGAACCGAAGTTTCCGTGTCCGTCGACCGTCAGATATCTTGTGGAAAAGTCCTGAGCCATACGAACTAACGCTTCGTAAACCGCACTGTCGCCGTGAGGGTGGTATTTACCTAAAACTTCACCAACAATACGGGCGCATTTCTTAAACGGTTTATCAGGTGTCATCCCGAGTTCGTTCATTGCATACAAAATACGTCTGTGAACAGGTTTTAATCCGTCCCTTACATCCGGAAGTGCGCGCCCTACGATTACACTCATCGCATAATCTATATATGAACGTTTCATTTCTTCTCTTATATTAACCGGAACGATTTTGCCGTCCGAAAACATACTTTGTTGGTTACTCAATCTCTTATCCTCCAGTGTCTGTCAATATTCTATATCCATATCATAGCATAAAAACAAGCTTTTTGGTATTTTTAAATTAATCTTTACAAATCAGTCAAAGCATAATATCCCTGAAAATTTACAACAGTATTCTTTCCATGCTATAATCGGTGTATGGACAGAAAAGAATTTATAAACGCAAAACGTATTGTCGTAAAATTGGGTACAAATATTCTCCGTAATGATGAAGGTTATGTTTCTTTGCCGAGGGTGTTCTCATTTATTGAGGATATGGCATCTCTTGTAAAAGCGGGCAAAGAAGTTATTCTTATTACCTCCGGCGCTGTCGGATTAGGACGTAAAAGGCTCGGACTTGAGGGAACAACAGGAACCGCTTTAAAACAGGCATGCGCCGCAATCGGTCAGGGTAAACTAATGTCAATTTACGAAGGCGGATTTGACACTTACGGACTTGTTGCCGCACAAATTCTTTTGACGGAAGACGATTTCGGCATAAGAACAAGATATCTGAGTCTTAGAACAACTTTGAACAAGCTTCTTGAACTCGGTGTAATCCCTGTAATCAACCAGAATGACACTGTTTCAAGCATTGAAGTTGACCCCAGATACGAACACATGCAGGTTTGTTTTTCGGACAATGACAAGTTGTCAGCTCTTGTGGCAAGTGAACTTGATGCGGATTTGCTTTTGATACTTTCTGATGTGGACGGTTTGTACGACAAAAACCCGAAAGAAAATCCGGACGCAAAAATTATTCCTGTTGTGAATGAAGTAACGGATGAAATTCTTGAACTCGGAACAGACGCCTCTGCAGGCGGACGCGGCGGCATGAGAACGAAATTGATGGCAGCTCGTATGGTGACCCGTTTTGGCGGAAAAGTTCTTATAGCAAACGGTAAAATTCCGTATGTAATCAAAAAAGTTTTTGAGGGAGAAGATATAGGCACAATGTTTCTTCCGCAAACAGCAGGTTTGTCCGACAAAAAACGCTGGATAGGCTATGCAACCAATATTATCGGTAAAATTAAGGTCAATCAGGGGGCTAAAAAAGCTCTCGTTGAAAAAGAAAAAAGTCTTTTGCCGATTGGCGTGATTGATGTGATTCATGAATTTGACAAAGGCGATGTTATTTCAATAATTGACGAAGATGAGCATGAATTTGCACGGGGAATGGTCAATTACGATTCAAAATCCTGCCGCAAGGTTATCGGCTGCCACTCGGATGACATAATTAAAGTTCTCGGTTTCAAAAATTACGATGCAATAATAACACGTGATAATATAACAATTTTGTAAGGAGCATAAATGACGGATTTTATTGAGATTGCAAAGAATGCCAAAGTTTCCTCGCTGCATGCCGCCTCGCTGGATGAAAAAGTAAAAAATTCAGCGCTTAAAAAAATGGCAGAGGCAATTGAGGCGGCAAAAGAAGAAATTTTTGAGGCAAACAAAACAGATTTGGAACTTGCCCTGCCGCTTGTTGAAAACGGTGAACTTTCAAAGGCGACATTCAACCGTCTTAAACTTGATGAAAACAAAATGCGTGATATGGTTGCGGGCATTCGTGAAATCGCAAAACTTCCGGATCCTGTCAACAAAAAACTCCTTGTAAGGGAACTTGATGAAGGTTTAACTTTGTATAAAGTTTCCTGTCCTATCGGCGTTCTCGGGATAATTTTTGAGGCTCGTCCGGATGTAATTTCACAGATTTCTTCACTTGCTATAAAATCCTCTAATGCAGTAATATTAAAAGGCGGAAAAGAATCTGCAAATACAAATAAAAAAATTCTTGAAGTTATTAACAGTGCACTTGATAAAGTTGACGGATTTCCGAAAAATGTTATTCAGCAGGTTTTTACACGTCAGGATGTTGGTGAAATGCTTAAATGCGACGGTTATATCAATTTGATTATTCCCCGTGGCGGAAACAGCCTTGTAAAATTTATCAAAGAAAATACAAAAATTCCGGTTCTCGGGCATGCCGACGGTATCTGTCACATTTTTGTCGATGAAAGTGCGGATTTGCTAACTGCAGAAAAAATTATTACAGATGCAAAAACTCAATACCCGAGTGCATGCAACAGTGTTGAAACACTTTTAATTCACGAAAATTATCCGCACGCAGACGAACTTCTTGCCGCATTACAGCTTGAGGAAATCAAACTCATTGACAAACCCGAAAGCTGGGCGCATGAATACGGAGACAAAATTCTTGCATTTAAAATTGTCAAAAATCTTGATGACGCCATAAATCATATAAACAAATACGGTTCAGGGCATACTGATTGTATAATTACAAAAGATATTCCGAACGCAGAAAAGTTTATGAATAATGTGGATTCTGCAGGGGTTTATTTTAACGTTTCAACAAGGTTTGCGGACGGTTTCCGCTACGGTTTCGGCGCAGAAGTCGGGATATCCACAAACAAAACCCATGCAAGAGGCCCTGTGGGATTAGAAGGCTTAACTATTTACAAATACAGACTTATTGGCAGCGGTCAGGTAGTATCTGACTACGTTGAAGGCAGAAAACAATTCCATCACAGAGATTTGACACAGATTTAAAAAATATGATATTATGATTTTGCAAAAGGAGCTTTGAAAGGATAAAAAGTATGGAAACTATTGATATGACTGGATTTCAGGGGGGGGGGGCAACCCGTAAAACTGGCTCCTGATGTGGTTTACAGAAACGTCATTCCGGACCTGATCCGGAATCTATCAATGCAGATAAAGACAGACTCCGGCTCGGGGGCCGGAGTGACAATGGCAACCGGACGCCACATACCAAATCCCGTCACTCTGACAAAAGTCAGAGTTTATCAATGCCGGTTAATTCAATATGTCACCCTGAACTTGTTTCAAAATCTCAAAATAAAGAAATAGATTCCGGCTCGCAGGCCGGAATGACGAAACCGTTACCTGTGTATTTGCCATGTCATTCTGAGCTTGACTCAGAATCTATCAATGTTGATAACAGACTCCGGCTCGCAGGCCGGAGTGACCAATTAAGCCGCAAAGCCGCTTTTACCATGGCAGAGG
The DNA here is from genome assembly GCA_944322785.1 of Candidatus Gastranaerophilales bacterium. Taxonomy (GTDB): domain Bacteria; phylum Cyanobacteriota; class Vampirovibrionia; order Gastranaerophilales; family Gastranaerophilaceae; genus Scatenecus. The sequence goes on from CALUPW010000002.1 coordinate 73,487, forward strand.
TTTTGATAACACTTGGCATAATAGGAATAATAGCCGCAATGACGCTGCCGTCTTTAATTCACAGAGCTGAAAGAAAGATTCTGGCGCAGCAATTCAAAAAATCGTATGCAAACATTCAAAACGCAATCAATTTGGTGCAAGCTGACTGGGGCGCGCCTTATGAATGCTACTGGCAGCAGAATGGTGGTGAAAGCAATGGTTATAATCTTGAACAATGTTCAGAATTTTGGACAGCGTTTTTAAAGAAAATCAGATATATACAAGTTTGCAAACGTGATGACTATGAATGTCATCCGAAGTACAAAACAAAATCCGAAGTTCTGGCTGAAGGCGGTGAAGTTATTAACAATTCTTGCTCAATGAATTTTTCTTATGCAAATTTTTACATATTAAATGACGGCACGTATATAATGATAAAAAATGATAACCCTGGAGTGTCACACCATCAGGTATATTTTCTGATAGATGTCAACGGCAAAAGAGGGCCGAACAAATGGGGATATGACCTTTATTACCTGACACTGAACCGTGAGGATTTGAAAAAAGACGTGATAGTTGCAAATGAAGTTTGCGCAATGAAAGAAAAAGGCGGAATGTATATTAATGAAATGTTATTAGAGTAAAGGTTTGTGGATTGATTGCAAAACGGGCGCCGCATTTGCGGCGCCCGTCTTGTTAATCAAAAATTACTTCTTGCTTTTGTCTGCAAGTTCGCTGTCCATCCTTAAAAATACGGGTTTTATATCTTCTTTTGTGATAAGTTTGCCGGTTTTAAGGTTCTTAGCGGTGAGCTTGTCAAGATTGACTGCCTGCAAATCAAACGAAAGCTGTGACGCCATTCTTTGCGCAATGTTCGGACAATACGGGTAAATCAGAGCCGAAATAATGCACATAATTTCAAGAACCGTTGTTAATACCTGTCCGCATTCAATCATTTTTTCTTCTTTAGCAAGTGTCCACGGTGCATTGTCGGTTACATATTTATTTGTCATATCAACAAGTTGAATGATTTCATTCCCTGCCTCTGCAATTTCAAAGTTGTCAAAATGGCTTTTTACTAAATCAATTTTGTTTTTTGCAGCCTGTAAAAGACTTTTAGAACCCGCAACCAACTCTTTTTCATTAACGTCAAATTCAGGTTTAATTTCACCGTCAAAATATTTTACAAGCATAGAAAGAGTTCTGTTTAAAAGATTTCCCATAGAATTTGCCAGATGAGCATTGACTTTTTCTTTGAAATCTTCATCGGAGTAATTCCCGTCTTTTCCGCATGGGGCAGATACCGCCATATAATAACGGAACGGATCTGGAATATCAAGTTCAAAGTTTTCAAGAACCGATGTCGGCGAAATTACGTTGCCCAGAGATTTTGACATTTTGCTTTCATCAATCGTAATCCAGCCGTGCGCAAAAATGTGTTTTGGAAGCGGAACGCCCAGAGCAAGCAAAAACGCAGGCCAGTAAATACTGTGGAATTTCAAAATATCTTTTCCGATAACATGAACGTCAGCGGGCCAGTATTTTTTGAATTTCTCGGACGGATTTTCAGTGTCATAACCGAGCGCTGTTATGTAGTTTGAAAGTGCATCAATCCAAACATATATAGTCTGATCTTTATCATCAAGAACATCAATTGCCCATTGAACGTTGTCTTTTGAACGGGAAACGGAAATGTCCTGAATGTCTTCCAGCTGATTTAAAACCTCATTTGCTCTGAATTGCGGAATGATAAAATCGGGATTTTCTTTAATATGTTTGATAAGAGCATCTTTATATTTTGTAAGTTTAAAGAAATAATTTTCTTCACTTACAATCTCCGGCTTTTTAAGGTGATCCGGACAAAGCCCGTCTTCAGTCAGGTCTTTTTCATTCAAAAAGCATTCACAGCCGGAACAGTAAAGCCCTTCATATTTGTGTTTGTAAATGTCACCCTGTTCAACAAGTTTTTTAAATATTTTTTGAACAATTGCTTCATGATCTTCATCTGTTGTCCTGATAAACCTTGTATAATCAATATCAAGCGCCTTCCATGCATCTTTAAACGACTGTGCATTAATATCGCAGAGCTCTTTCGGTGTAATACCCTTTTCTGCTGCAGTTTTCTGAATTTTTATGCCGTGTTCATCCGTTCCCGTCAGGAAAAACACATCATCACATCTTTGTGAATAATGGCGTGCAATTATATCGGTCAAAATCTTTTCGTAAGCATGTCCGATGTGCGGAGCACCGTTTACGTAATCTATTGCGGTTGTTAAATAAAATTTTTCCATATATTCAAATTCCCTCTTTTACCTTTAATTCCTTTAAAAAAATTGTAGCATAAAATAACCGGTTGCTTAAATACATAATTTTTTATATGTATGTAAAAATTAATGAATTAAAAAAGCAGTAAAATTATTAGCAAGACAAAATTATGATAGTTGCTGCTCGCATGTATATATCCTTGATTAATTCCCGTTTAAAAAACATGCGCTCGTATGACTTTCACCGACCGTAAAATCCGGCGGAATATTTTGGCTGCACGGTTCAAAACATTTTTTGCATCTCGGATGAAATCTGCACCCTGTAATATCCTGATGAATTGTCGGCGGCTGTCCCTGAATTGTTTCAAGCAAAGTTCCACGTTTTGCCGGTATGGAGTTTAAAAGAGCATGTGAATACGGATGATTTGGTTTTTCAAAAAACTCTTTTGCAGGCGCCCGCTCAACTATTCGCCCTGCGTACATAACAGCAATTTCATCGGCATTTTCACCGACAAGCGCCAGATCATGCGTGATTAACAAGACAGATGTGCCAAGTTCGGATTTTATATCCGTCAAAAGTTTCATAATCTGAGCCTGAATCGTTACATCAAGTGCGGTCGTAGGTTCATCCGCAATCAAAATCTCAGCATGACATGCAAGAGCCATTGCAATTATCGCTCTCTGTTTCATCCCGCCCGAAAACTCATGCGGATAGGATTTTAATCTTTCCGCTGCACAAGGAATCTGCACCATTTCAAGCGCCTCAACCGCCTTTTTTTTAGCTTCGCTCCCGTGTAAATTCTGATGAATTTTTATAACTTCCAAAAGCTGGTTTTCAATTGTATAAAGCGGATTAAGCGAGGTCATCGGATCCTGCGGTATTAGAGCAATTTTTGCCCCGCGAATTTTTTGCATTTCACATTCGGGCAGCTCTAATAGATTTTGATTTTTATAAAAAATTTCTCCGCCCGTTATGTTTGCACTTTTGGGCAAAAGCCTTAAAATGCTCATTGCGCTCATCGTTTTTCCGCAACCGCTCTCCCCGACCAGTGCAAGAGTTTTGCCCCGATTAAGTTCAAAGTTTATGTCAAAAAGCGCCTGACGAAAGCCATTTTCTGTTTTAAATCCCAAATTTAAATTTTTGACTTCCAATATTTTCATATATCAAATTATACACGATAAATCAAAAAACAAATAACTCAACAGGATAACTTTAAAATGAAGATGAAACACGAAGAATCCCTATGATTTAGTTTATCACTCCGGATTTGATTCAGCGTCAATTCTGTTCAATCAATCGCCAACCTCATCCCCGTCACTCCGGACTTGATCCGGAGTCTGTTTCTATCTGCATTGATAGATTCTGAGTCAAGCTCAGAATGACGGAATGGTGCCCGTCGACGCCGACACGGCTCAGTCATGAAAAAAAGTCACATGTGACAGTACCCTATACGTCATTCCGGCCTCCGAGCCGGAATCTATTTAATCAATCCGCCGCAATAGCGGAGTCAACATGAATTGCGGGCGAAGCGGACGTAAAAGGCGGGTATTCTTTGAGCGAGGCGAAGAATCGTATTAACACCCATCTAAAATCGCAACACAATCAGTTTTCACAAAATATAATTTATTATTTAAAATGTTACAAAATATTAAGATAGTTTTAAAACAAGCAAAACCTTTATATGAAGCAGGTTTCTGTCACCTAAAAATGGTGCAAAAGCATGTAATCATGCAATTTTCGGACACAAAAATTTTTTATAAAAGCATAGGGGTAAAATAGCACACACTATTTTATGAAAAAGAAAAGGTCAAATTTGAAAGGGGAAAATTATGACAGAAGCAGCAAAAGGAGTTTCTGAGCAATCTATCGGGTATGTGGACGGACAATACAGACGGTCACGACTTGAGAGAATGAAAGCAAGAGCACTGAAAACGAGCAGGGAAGCAAGAAGCGTTTTCAAGGAGGAAAAAACAGCGGAATATAAGCAAAATATTCCCGAGCTGACCAATCGTGAAGCAAAATCTTTCGGTAAAAAGGCAATGCAGAACGAAACGGCAGCAGCAAGAGTAGATGACAGAATGGTTTACATTGATCAAAACAAAATGAGCGCCGTTCAATCAGTAATGCCGGACAGAGATCATGTTTATATTGACAATGAAAAAGTCCGTAAAATAATTGCTGAAAATCCCGAGGATTTTTATATTGGCGGGGAATTTTCAAGCGACCAGTATAAAAGAAGGTTTGGCGGCTTTACAGGTTTTGACAACAAAGGTAATTTGGATGAAATTGCAACAGCATCCGCAGATTACGGCGTAAGCAAGAGAACAATCAGAAAAGCTATGAAATATGCAGGTTACGATGTGGAAAAAGATTTGACATGGCTGTATAAATCACTTGCATTCCTTGGCGTTCTCGGTGTAACTACCGGAACAGGCTCGCTTTTAGGTTCAAGATTCGTAAGTAATGTCTGGGGTGTTCATCAGGATGGAACAATTGAATTTTTGGATCCAATCGAATCAACACATAATTCCACACTTGTTGGAGGATTGCGTGGTTTATTATCAGGTTTGATTCCAGCAATAGCACTTGCGGCGGTTGTTAAAGATAACGGCGGAAAAGATATCTTTAACGGCAATACAGCTGAAGAAATTGTTGCAAAAGGCGAAAAGAACATAGAAACCAGAATCAGAGGCAAAAAGAATCAGAAAATGATGAAAGCTTTATTAAGAATGGAAAATATTTCCGATGAAGATAAAGCATTCATTCTGAAACTTGCCTACGGTGAATTGACGGGCAAAAAGGTTAATGACCGTGAACTTGTTGCAGCCTATGAAATCGCAAACTTCTACAATAAACATCCGGAACTTGATCCGAAAGATTTTGACAAACTTCCGGGATTGGAGGTTAATAATGACGTTAATATTACTCCTGCAGGTGGTGATGATAACAATGACGGCGATGACGGCGATGATGGCGGCGATAATGATGAAACCGGTTCAGAACCGGTAGGGCAACCAGCACTCTGCGATTTGAGTGTCGGTAAAACTGACGGCGTAAATGCTCATGATTATTATGTACGTGCAGGTATAAAGGAAAAAGATAAGAACGGTAATATAGTTACAAAAGGTGACAACCCGTACAACATCGTAATGGGCAAATACAAAAGAGCCGACGGTAAACAGATGACTCATGACGACATTATGGCAGTTCGTAATCAAATCTTCGGTAAAAACAACGGTTTGAAACAGGGTAAAATTCAATTGCCAGATGAAGTCAGCGTAAACAATGTTGATTATGAATATATTGACGGCAACGTCAAACTCGGAACGGTTGCAAACGGCGGCAAGATGAACTTCTTTAAACCGGTTGTATATCCCGGGAACAGTTACTATGTAAAAGACTGTAACAACAATGTTTTACGTGACAAGCTGCCGAGTGAAGAAAAGGCAAATGAAGAAGCAAGTAAACTTGCAAAAGAAAACCCCAATAAATATATCTTTTTACCGCAAAAATAAAATCTGTCTGTATTTATATAAAAAAGCGGCAGCCTTCAAGGCTGCCGCTTTTCAATTTCTGTACGTAAATAAAAATATCTAAGGTAATAAAACCCGTCTTGTAATCATATTAATCCCCGATAATTTTTACCCCATCTTTAACTGCAAAAAGTCCGTTTTTAATCCAGTAACCTTCATGCGGTAAAAATTCTTTTCCAATTAAAAAATATGTTGAACCCGAACCGGACATCATTGACTCCGGATAAAGTTCTTTAATTTTTTGAAGTTCTTTGTAATCATCAAGGACTGCCCATTCCAGATCATTTTTGAAATTTTGGCGCCCTGCTTCATTTTTGGATTTTTTCTCCGAAAATTTAGTGTAAGCTTCTTTTGCGCTGATACCGAGATTTAAAGGTTTGATTAAAGAAAGATTAAACTCCTGAAAATCAAGTTTTTCAAGAATTTCTCCTCTGCCTTCTGTCATCTGTCTGCCGCCTTCAAGACAAAAGTTCAAATCAGAGCCGAGTTTTGCGCAAAGTGTGTGAACTTTTTCGTTGTTTAAAGGTCGTTCGAAAAATTCGTTCATTCCTTTTAAAATTCCTGCTGCATCCGTGCTCCCGCCGGCAAGTCCGGCAGCTACCGGAATATTTTTCTCTATATATACAGAAATCTTGTGGGGCGAAAGGTTTACCGTTTCAATAAATAACAAAATCGCTTTGTAAACCAGATTTTTTTCATTGTAAGGAATTTCCGTAGTGTTTCCCGAAAGGTTAATTTCAAATTTTTTTCTAGGCTCACAGTTAAGCGTCAAATAATCATACAAACTGATAGTCTGCATAATGCTTTCAATATTATGAAAACCGTCGGGGCGTTTTGAAGTTACCTTTAAATCAAGATTAATCTTTGCGGGACACTGAATTTTCATTTTTTAAAAGTTCCTCTGATAATTTGCCGAAGGTTTCAATTGAAAGTTTTTCCCCTCTTGTATTTTCATCAATTCCAAGGGTTTGGAGGGCTTTTTGGATGTTTGATTTTGTAAATCCGCCATGTAAAAGACAATTTTTGATATTTTTTCGTCTTTGCGAAAATGCCGCCTTGACTGTTTTTCTAAAATGTGTGTAATCGGTCAAATCAAGTTTCGGTTTTTCAAGTACAGTCAGTTTTACAAGTGCGGAGTTTACTTTCGGAGCAGGATAAAATGATTTACGGCCGACAGTTTTGAAAATTTCGACATCCGCCCGGAATTGCGAAAGAATTGTCAAAAGCCCGTATTGTTTAGATGGAGAGTTTTCATCAGCCGCCATTCTCTGTGCGACTTCTTCCTGAACCATAAGAATTATATCTTTTATAAGATTGCGGTTTTTGTTGTCCAAATCATCCACTTCACCGAGAAGGTGTGCGATAATCGGGCTTGTAATATAATATGGAATATTTGCAACTATTTTGACTTTTTCATTTACAAGTTCGGAAAAATCGGTTTTTAAAATGTCACGGTGAATTATTTCAAGATTATCAGCATTTAGTTTTTCCAATTCTTTAACAGCGTCTTCATCAAGCTCAATTGCAATAACTTTTTTTGCATATTTTATCAGCTGCTCGGTTACAAATCCGACACCGGGACCGATTTCAATTACAATATCATCTTTTGTAATTTTTGCCTCATCAATGATTGCGTTAATTACGTCCGGATTTATTAAAAAGTTTTGTCCCAGACGTTTTTTGGTTTTAAAAAATTTTGCACGTTCAAAATAGTTCATCTTAACTATTATAATAGCACAGACAGGCTAATGTTTATTCAAATAATATTTGATATTTTAACATTGGTTATAGTATATTTTTTATCGGAGGGTAATGTGAGTAATTTGCAAACTAAGGAAAAGTTAGAAAAAGAAGACATTTTAAACCTTTTTAAAAATAGTTGTAAATCTGAAACAGAATTTAATGTAGGAATTGAATATGAGCGGCTTCCGGTTTCGGTTGTGACGGATAAGGCTGTTCCTTATGGAGGCGAATACGGCGTTTGCAATTTTTTACGCACATTTGCAAAATCCGAAAACTGGGATTATATAACGGATGATTACAACATTATCGGACTTAAGCAGGGACATGATACCGTGACACTGGAGCCTGGAAGCCAGATTGAACTCAGCATAAGGCCGGAGAAAACGATTTTTGATTTAAAAAAGAAAATTGATAACTTAAATAAACAAATGATGCCGATTCTGGACAGATTTAATATTAATCTTCTTGAATACGGAGTATCGCCTCTTTCAACACACAAAAACATAAATCTCATACCAAAACGCCGTTACAAAATTATGGCGCATTATCTGTGGGGAATTTTGTCTGATGTAATGATGAGAGAAACGGCAGGAATTCAGGGAACATTTGATTTTAAGGATGAAGCTGACGGTGTTCGCAAATTTACTATTGCAAACAAACTCACACCTTTTATGACGGCAATGTTTGCAAATTCACCTATCCGTGGCGGGGTTGAAACCGGATATAAAACTTTTCGAGCTTTAAGCTGGCTTAATACGGATAATGATCGCTGCGGTTTTTGCGGCAAAATGGATGAAGATTTTTCATTTGAAAAGTATGTTGATAATGTTCTAAACAGTCCGATAATTTTTATCAATCGTGAAGATATCCCGATTGAGGTTAAGGGGAAAATTAATTTTTGGGAATTTATGGAAAAAGGTTTCGGGGATTTTGATGCCGAACTTGATGATTTTAAACTTCATGCAAACCTTTATTTTCCGGAAGTCCGATTGCGGAATTTTATAGAAATAAGAAATCATGATTGTGTCGGAAAAGATATGATTTATGCGGTTCTTGCGATTTACAAAGGTATTTTGTATAACGATGGTGCAATGGATGAGATTGAGGAACTGTTTTCGGGTTTTTCATATAAGGATTTTGCCGAATTAAGGTATAATGTTCCAAAGAATGCACTCGGGGCAGAGATTTGTAAAATCAGGGCTGGAGAGATTGCAAAAGAAATTTTATATATTGCCGAAAAATCTTTAATTGAGATGAATACTTGTGAGGAAAAGTTTTTGGAACCGGTAAAAGAGCTTACATTTGCTGGGCTTTGTCCGGCGGACATAATTCTTCGCAACTGGAACGGGTTGTGGAACAAAGACGTTAAAAAACTTGTTAAATATTTAAGCAGGTAAGCCTTACATATAAAGCCACAAAACAAGACGTGCATACTTTGCAACAAGAACGGCAAAAAAGCTGAATATAAAATCATAAATAATTTTCATTCCGCTTTGTGCAAGAATCCATCCGCTTGTGAACATGAAACCTTCATGGTTTATTGCGGCAATCAGCAGCATATAAACTATTCCGGTAATATGTATTGTTAAAATTCCGATGGTAATTGCTTTAATAATATTTTTATAGGTAAACCCGTTTTTTAAAATAGTTGCAGTCAAAAATACAGCAGGGATATAGGCAATAATATATCCGAAACCGTATTCCCCTATATATTTCCAGCCGCCGCCCAGTGCGAAAACAGGCATTACAAAAAGTCCTGTCAAAATATAGATGATGACGCTTGTCAGACCGAACTTTCTTCCCAGAAGCGCCGCAATAAAAATTACGGCAGGCACCTGCGGGATTAGGTTGAAATTGCGGATGTAATCCTCAAATTTGACTTCACCGCCGGAGAAGAAACCTGCCGGTATCCCGAGATGACTTATGTTAAGCTGAATAAAAGTTGAAATTACCAGAAGAAACGAGCAGAATATTATCAATAAAAAACTGCTTATGCTGAACTTTAAACCCGATTTTGAAGTTCGGACTGTCCTGACACGAGGTTGTACGGCTTCTTCTGTCATAATGTATAAATAATCCCTGTTTTTTCGTTCAAATTTTTAAGATTTTGTTCGTATTTAACTTTAAATTTATCGTAAAAAATGTTTTCTGTCCACATTATTAAGGCATCTTCATTATTGTCCTGATAGTAGCATTTGCGGGTTCCGAGCGACTTAAAACCGTATTTTTCATAAAGATTGATGGCCGGCGTATTTGAAATGCGGACTTCAAGCGTAATATATTTTACCATATTTTCAATGCAGGACTTTATGATTGCGGTTAAAAGCGCTTCACCAATATGTCGGCGTCTGTGTTCGGCGGAAACCGAAATGTTTGTAATATGCGCCTCCTCAAGAATTTGCCAGCAGCCTGCGTAACCCGTTAATTCGCCTTTTTCATTAAATGCACAGTAATATTTGGCAAGTTCGCTTTTAATTTCGTTAAAGAAAGATTCTTTTGACCAGTGGTGAGCCCCGTAAGATTTTTCCTCAATACGGATTACGTCATCCAGAAAATCAATTTGCATAGGTTCAATTTTGATTTGCGGTTTTGCCATACAAAAATTTTACCACGGGAGAATGTCAGGGGCAATATTTAACTCATATTGTTATAGTCTTTTTTCTTATTTACACCGTTATGAGCGATAGCTTTTATTTGTAAGTCTTAATAAATCTGCGATTTTTAAAATAAAATCAAACTGGTTGTACATTCTCTCAAATTGTTCTTTGTCATCTGTTCGTTTGTAGAGTCTTGCAATATTGAACGAATCCCGTCCGATATCAACAGCTATATAGATATTTTGTCCGTTTATATAAAGCGAAATATGTTTTGCACAAAATAGGATTTTCAGTGCTTTAAGTTTTTCCATAAAACCTGTTGTCAGAACGAAACGGCATTCAATTTGATTGTTTGAATAAACAGAAAACATTTTATTAAATTCGCTGTCTTCAAGAATAACTTTTTCAAGGTTTTTGGGCGGCACAATTCCTGTATCACGAACGATTATTTCGGCAGGAAAGAGTTTATCTGCAAGAAAATAACTGATAATAATTCCTTCAAAACATTTGTCTTTGTAAATACCTAGGCCCTTTTTCAGCCGCTGTTCGCTTATTGTAACCGGAATTCCTTTGTAAATTCCCTGAAAGTTATCATCGGAATAGTTTTCGTTGAATTTCGGAAGAATTTTTATGGATTTAAGAGTTTTTTCATCAATAAGACTTTCTCCGAGCTGCCAGAGTTCAAAATCAAAATTTTCAAAACATGTAATAAATTTTTCGATAATTTTTTCCTTTATCCGCACCTCAAACTCTTTTTTTAACCGCCAGTGGATAAATATTCCAAAAAGTATTGCCATATAAAGGATTTTGCCTTGATATGAGTGCTCAAATGTCAAAATACCTTTTAAAAATAAATATATAATTGTGCATGCAATAAGGCATTCAAAAAATATTACAGCAGAAAGCAGTATAATTCTTAAGGTTTCATATTTTTTTAAGTCAGGTTCAATATTGCCATAAAATTTTTCAAAATAATTATCTGTCAAAAGAACTCCTTTCTGTTAATTCAGATTGACTGAGCCGTTAATTTTAATCTGCAACACAGCGTCAGCTTTGAAAACCCGTGCGGAAATTTTGTGCAGTTTCAAAAATTTGTTTTAAAAAATCATCTTCATTTAGTCTGTCCAAAATTTCCTGTTTTGTTCCGCTTTTAAGAATAAGACTTTCTTCCTGCCCCATGAGTCCTTCGCCCGTTAGTTTCAGATGAAAAAGCGATTTTTCCATTGATATTTCAAATACTAACTCCTGTAAAACATCTTTACTGTTTACAGCAGAGGCTGATTGACGTATTGTATTAAAATCTCCTTCTTTCAGGATTTCTTTTTCCATACGTAGTTCGAGCTGTTTTACAACTCTTTTTATCCTCTCATCAAAGCTGTCGACTTTGCCTTTTGTTTTTTGAGGCATTATTTTATTAAGTTTTATATTTTTAATTTGTTCCATTTGTTTACCTTGTTTAATTATAACTTATTTTTATGAAATTTTAATTTGTTAAGTGATTGTTACAAATTGGATTTAGCTTGCCTGACATGATAGAATTCTTTTTAAGAGTAAGTTGATTAAGGACGGAAGATGAAAAATATAATTGTTTACACCTCAAAAAAAGCATCCTCACTTGCCGATGTTTTGTCAGGAATAGAAGATGTTAATGTAAGAATTGAAGATGCCTCAAAATTAAGAGATTATGAAATGCTTAATCCGGCTTTGATAGTTGTTGAAGATGTTCCTGATATAAAAGATGTTTTGATGGTGGTCAAATTTAAAGCGCCGGTTCTTTTTGTAGGTGATGTATTTAAAGGTTCGGTTGTAAGAGCATACACCTATGATATGATAAAAACTCCTGTTGATAATGATGAACTTTTGATACGGGCAAAATCTATGTTAAAAATCCGTGATTTACGGGAAAAGCTTTTGCAGGTATCAACAACGGATGAACTCACCGGACTTCACAACAGAAAATATCTTCATGAAAGATTAGAGCAGGAAATGTCACGTGCAAAACGTTACGGAACAAAATTGTCCTGTCTTTTGTTTGATTTAGACTTCTTTAAAGTCGTAAATGATATTTACGGATATGACTGGGGCGATGTTTTGCTTCGTTCGATTGCGGACAAGTTAAAACAGCTTATAAGAAAAGAGGATATTTTAACAAGATACGGGGATGAGGAGTTTCTTCTTATTTTGCCGAACACCTCCGAGGAAAACGCATTTCTTTTTGCGGAAAGATTCAGACGTGACATTGAAAAGATGGAATTTATTCCGGCAGGGGAAGAAGAAAGACATCCTATTACGATTTCAGGCGGAATTTCAACCTATCCGTGTCTGGAAGATACCGATGAAGACGTAAATACAATCATTCGTTATGCCGAACATGCTTTATACAATGCAAAAAAACGAGGCAAAAACAAAATTGTTCAATTCTCTCAAATCAATTTGGGTGAATAAGATTTCCGGCAGTGTCCGGACAAAAAAGACTTCCTTTCTGAACACTTACATAGTGTAAATCTGGTTATCAGGCGATTGAAAAATCGCCTTTTTGCTTTTTAGAAGTGACAGGTGTAAATGAAAATTTGGCACACCGCACCGTTCATTAATCAATCTAAGAAAGACGCCTTATCATTTCATGGGCTTCTTCACAATCAGGAAATATTTCGACAGCTTTTTCAAGAGCACGTAATGCCGAATCATTATCACTCATTTTTTCAAAACATTTTGCACGGTTAAGTAAAAGATTTATGTTGCCCGGGTTGTCTTTTAAAAGATTTTCAAAAATAACGTTTGCCTGTGCAAAATTGCCGAGTTCAAAATAACAAATTCCCAGCAGGTTTTCAACATCTTCAACTTTTTCAAGTTCGTATGATTTTATCAGAAAGTCTTTTGCGCCTTCAAAATCTTTTAGTGCAAAACGGACTTTTCCGGCAATATAAAGCAAAAATCCGTTGTGGACAGAATTTGAGATTGCCTTATCAATTTGTTCTTTCGCTTTTTCCAAATCGTTGGTGTGGAGTTTGTTGAGTGCGGAAAATGCAAGTGCTTCACGATTTTCCGGTTCAAATTCAAGAGCTTTTTGATACATTTCATCTGCTTTTTGAAAATCGGTTGTTGCATGAAGATAGTTGGCATATTCAAAAACGATTTGAAAATTATCGGGTGCGATTTTGTATGCGGTTTCAAATTCGTCTTTTGCATAATCAAAAAGCCGTTTGCTTAAATAGATAACGCCTAAATCTTTATGAGCCTGCGCCTGTTCAGGATTAAGCTCAATAACTTTTTTAAGAATTTTTTCCGCTTTGTCCGTATCGTTTGTCAAAATGCACACGTGTGCGAATTCATAGTACAATTCTTCATTCACATTTCCTTGAAGAATAATTTTTTCGTAAATTTCTTTTGCCTGAGCGGGTTTTTTCACTTTTATGTATAAATTTGCAAGTTTTTGCGCCATTGTTACGGATTTTGGGTTAAGCATAACAAGATGTGACAAAATTCCGATTGCGTAGTTGTAATCCTCTTTTAGTTCATAGCAGCAGGCAAGATTATACTGATAAATATCTTTTTCGGGATGATGGCTTATCAGAGTTTTGTAATGAGCAATTGCACTGTCATATTTTCCGCATTTTGTTTCTGACAGTGCAAGGGCAACAAGATATCCGTCCTGCGGGTCAAGTGAATATGCTTTTTCAAAATATTCGCATGCTTTTTTGTGTTTGTTTTTGAGCTGGAGAATAGATGCGATATTAAAATATGTAATTGAATTGTCAGGATCAAATTCGCTTGCTTTGACAAAATTTTTGTAAGCTTTATCAAGTTTTCCGATTGTAATGTATGAGGTTCCGAGATTGTTGTAAAGCTGTGAATGCTCGGGATTTAATTCAATTGCTTTTTCAAGATATTTTACACTGTCATCAAAGTTTTTCATTGACATATATGCGGTGCCGATTATGTAATAAAGTGTATAATCTTCTTTTTCAAATTCAAGTGCTTTTTTAGCCAAATCAATTGCGTTTTGCTGTTCGTCGCATCTTACGTACAAAATACAGAGGTTTTTATATGCATCAAGAAAATTCTCTCTCAACTCAATAACTTTCTGATATGCAGCTTTCGCATGAATTTTGTCATCAAGATTGTCGTAACAGTTTGCAAGGTAAAACCAGCTTGACGCATCCTCCGGTTCATATTTTACAACAGTTTCAAAATTACTCTGTCCTTCTTTATAAAGTTCAAGATTTACATTGCAAAGTCCGAGAAGCTTTAGAGCGTCGACATCTTTTTCTTCATCCGGATTGTATTTTAAAAGTTCGTTTTTCGCTTCTTCAAATTTTTTATCAACTACAAGCTGATTTATTTCATCTAATTTCATCTTATCCATAACTTTATTATAGTATAAAAATTTCATACTGGACAGAATTTGAAAACGTATGTTATAATTATTTTATCGCCTTATTAAGAACTTCAAATGTTGTCCCTGAACAAACAGAAAGGGACAAAATATGGGAAAATCGTCAAAACCCGCATACACAAACGGTGTAGTAAAAATTAACGGAGAGGAAAAAGCTTCTCAGTACAAAGACGGCAACACTGTTTATTCAAACTACAACATGTCAGATGCCGAACAGAAAATATATGATTATGCACAGAATTCGTTTTTGGAAAATCTTCCGAAAATCAACGTGTTCTCGGAAGATACTCAAAAAGATATGCAAAATCAGCTTAATGCATACACTCAAAAAGGTCTTGAAACTATCAGTGATATCTATACCCCCATGCTTAATGACATGAAAAATGATATTGCATCACGTTTCGGCAACTTTGATAACTCAATCTTTATGAATGATTTGAAAGAAATCGAATCAAGCCGTGCGGATGCAATGAATGCCTTGACACAGGACATTCTTGCCAAACAGGATGAAATTGTTAATAATGAACTAAACAGAAGATACAATTATCTTGATTTCTTAAACGGAGTTCAAAGTCAGACATTATCAAATGTTTTGAGTTATCTTCAACAGGCGGCGAACAACAGTAATTCAGGCAACTCTTATAACAACAGCCAATCTTCAAGCGGTTCATCTATGGGAGATTATGCACGACTTGCTGCAAACATTGCAACCACTTTGTTTTCAAGAAGACTGTAAGATTTTTAGTATCTGTGCTGTGACAGCACAAAAGATTAAAAAATCTTGTTTGAGCGGACTTATTTTTATGAGTCCGCTCATTTTTCATGTATAATTGAGTTATGAATATTTTACAGGAATTTGATACAATAACTGCGGTTGCAACCCCTCTCGGTACAGGCGGTGTCGGAGTAATACGGATTTCCGGCGACAATTGTTTTGAAATTATTGACAAAATTTTTTCAAAACACAATCTTGAAGCAGGAAAAATTGCTCACGGCTGGATTTTGGATGACGGGAAAAAGGTTGATGAAGTTATTGTGCTTCCTTTTAAAAAACCGCACAGTTACACCGGTGAAGACGTTATTGAAATCCACTGCCACGGCGGAGTTAATGTTGTTAAAAATATTCTGGATTTGACCATAAAAAACGGTGCCCGCATGGCAGAGCGGGGAGAATTTACAAAACGGGCGTTTTTGAATAAAAAGTTAGACCTTTCGCAGGCAGAAGCTGTTGCGGATTTAATTCATGCAAAAACACGCAGTTTTGCAATCCAGTCTGCAAAAAATTTGTCCGGTGTTTTGCGGGACAAAGTTTGTGAAATTAAAGGACAGATTTTCGAAACGCTTTCAAGAATTGTTGCGGGAATTGATTTCCCCGAAGATGTTGCGGAGCCTGAGTATTCATATCTGGTTGAAAGCTTTGAAAAATCACTTTCGGAAATTGACAGAATTCTTGCCTCTGCCCGCTCCTCGAACATTATGCGTCAGGGGATTAAGGTTGCGATTGTCGGGCGCCCGAATGTCGGCAAATCTTCGTTGTTTAATTCCCTTTTAAATGCAAATCGTGCAATCGTAACTGATATTGCCGGAACAACAAGGGATGTAATAAAAGAAACTCTTGATCTGGATGTTGCCGTTACTCTGATTGATACGGCAGGGATAAGAGAGTCTGCGGATGTCGGAAAGGTTGAGGAAATCGGGATTGAATTTTCAAAACAATCTGCTGATGAAGCTGATCTTGTTATATTTTTGTATGATACAGCTGTAGGGTTTACCAGTGAAGACAAAGAGATTTTTGAACTTGTAAAAGACAAGCCTCATATTGAAGTCGCAAACAAATGCGACCTTATTGAAAAACGTGAGGAAGGAAAGTTTTATATTTCAACAAAGACGGGCGAAGGAATTGACGAACTAAGAGTGCTTATAAAAAATAAGGTCTGTGATTTTTCACTTGAAGATACTGAATTTATTACAAACGAGCGTCAGGTGGATTGTCTTAAAAAATGTCGTGAAAGTTTGATAAAGGCGCTTGATGCCGCAAAAATCGGTGAGCTTCAGGATTTAATTTCAATTGATTTAAAATCAGCGCTTCTTTTTCTGGATGAAATTACTGGTGAAGTCATAACCGATGATATTTTAAACAATATTTTTGACCATTTTTGTATTGGCAAGTAGTTAAAATAAATTAGAGATTTTGTTTAAGTGTTCCTGCTGGAGTTTTAAGAGAGTGATGAATTTTTCGTAAATACCGGAGTTCTTGTCATTATAAACCAGTATATCCTCAAAAACAGATTGCAGGATTTTGATTACATAGATTTCTTCCTGAATGATATCGAATTTTTCTTCCAGACTTAGATTGTTAACCATGAGCAGCTCCTTAACTTGATACGATAAATTTAATGTTTATACGATAAAATATACGTTAATAATAACAATATTTATTTTTTCTGTCAATATATTCGAGAATACGCTAAAATTAAATTATGGGAATAAATGAAGATTTAAGAATTGTATTATTAAAAGAGTGTATGACATTAAAGTCATTGGCTGATAAGGCAACCAAGCATTCTAAAAAGAAAATTACGGCTGACAGTATTTCGCAAAAACTTAATAAAGGTACAATGAAATATAATGAGGCGCAATTTTTGGGAGAGATTTTGGGCTACAAACTGGAGTTTGTTAAAAAATAACCGTCAGTACTGAAAATATTTGTCAAAATCTACGTCATCAAAACTGCACAAAAGTTTAAACACTTCATCATTTTCATCCATACGCTGAAAACTGTAGTTGTCAAATTCCCAGTATTTCGGATTAATCCCTTTTACACGAACAATGCCCGCATCTTTCAAAATCAAAAGTTTCTTTTTAACAACTTCAAGCGGAAGCTCAACCATTTTGGCAAGCTCAACCGCAGTCACGCCTTCCTCTTTTGACCCCTTTTCAGGTGTCATAAACATCAATTCCAGTCCGACCGCACGTAAATCTTTATCTTCATTTTCGGGCATATAGTCATACATAATTCTATTCTACCCGAAATAATTTATTTTTATATCATATTTTTGAATTAGTTAAAAATCTTCACAGCCCGTGGCAAAATCCCCAGACAGTATGAAATCACAATGCCGTAGTTTGTTATAGGAATATGTTTTTTTTGAGCCGCCAAAATTCTGGATAAAACTTCCCGTCTGTTTGTCATACATGCTCCGCAGTGGATTACAAGCGTAAAATCTGATATATCCGGAAAATCGTGTCCTGCATAATTTTCAATAATCAAATTTTTACCTGTTTTTTGTTTAAGCAGATTTGGAATTTTTACCCGCCCGATGTCATCTTCAATCGCATGGTGTGTGCAGCTTTCCAGAATAAGAATTCTGTCGTCGTCGTTTAAGTTTTCGATTGCCTTTGCACCCTCAATAAATGCCTGTAAATCACCTTTAAGCCTAGCAAAAAGAATCGAAAAAGAGGTTAGCGGAATATTTTCAGGCACGATTTCCGATACCTGCCTAAACGCCTGACTATCTGTTATAACAAGTGCCGGCGGAGTTTTTAAGTTCTCAAGTGCGGTTTTAAGTTCACTTTCTTTAACAACATATACAAGACAATTGCTGTCCAGTAAATCTCTTAAGGTCTGTACCTGCGGGAGAATTATTCTTCCCTTCGGCGCCTCTTTGTCAATCGGAATTACTAGAATTACCGTGCACCCCTGCGGAACCAAATCGCCTGCAATTTTTGGCGAATTTACAAAATCATCCGGAAGAAGTTTTACAAGTGCGTCTTTAAACCTGAAAACAATGTCTTTGTCAGTTTTGACTGATGTCTTTAAAACTCTGTTGTCATTCCGAACTTGTTTCAGAATCTCTTCATACCTGTCATCTGAAAGAGGTTGTTCGTCAGTTTTGTTCACAACAACAAGATACGGAATTTTCAACTCCTCAAATTTTTTAATCAAATCCTTTTCATAATCGTCAATACCTTTAAAATCACACAAAATAACCGCAACATCCGTTCTGTTTACAACAGACATTGTTTTTTCAAGCCTTTTAGTGCCGAGTTCCGTGCTGTCATCAATTCCCGCCGTGTCCAGAAATGTGACAGGGCCTACAGGCAGAAGTTCCATTGATTTTTCGACAACATCCGTTGTGGTGCCTGCAATATCCGAAACAATCGAAATATGCTGTGATGTAATTCTGTTTAAAAATGAGGATTTGCCCACATTTGTTTTCCCGAAAATTCCGATGTGCAGACGCATTGATTTTAATGTTTTCATGAAACTTCTCCCTAAAACAAAAGCGCCTCAAGGGCGCCTCTGTAATCTCAATCATCCGGGCTTGCCCGAAATCTTTTTAACCTCTGATACCCAGCTTTTTAACCAGTGCTCTGTATTCATCAAGGTTTTGTTCTTTCAAGTAAGAAAGCAGTCTTTTTCTTTTACCTACCATCATTAAAAGACCTCTTTTGGTTGCGAAATCTTTTTTGTTATTTTTTAAGTGTTCGGTAAGTTCAGAAATTTTTTGTGTCATCAAAGCGATTTGAACAGCTGCAGAACCTGTATCTTTTTCGTTTGCACCGTATTCTTTGATTATTTCCTGCTTGTTTTTTAAGTTGATTGACATAATGTTTTTTCCTTTTCTTGTTGAGTGATTATTGGCGTAAGCACTCTACATAAGGAATTTTATTATATCAAGAAAAAATTGCAACATGCAAACTCAAGATATATTAATAAAAATTAAGAAGTAATCCCTATCAAGCATCAAAATTAAGCATTTTATCCGCGAATATGCCGGTCATAAAAGCGCTTGTTGCATTTTTTGAAGCTCTTACCATTTTTTCACCGAGCAATTCTCTGTTCAACTCAGCTCCTGAGGCTGTTCTGGTTGCATTTAAATAAGCAAGCTGAGCTTTATTATAATCACTTTCTGCACTAAAACTGTTTTGGTTTTGATTAAATTCGACTTCCCTTTTGGAAAGTTCATTAAGAGCTTGATCTTTGGCATAATCAGCGGCAGCTTCGGCTTTTCGTGCAGCATAATATGCATCTTCAGCCTCAGCTTTTTTAACATCAGCCATTTTAGAGCGCTCCCAAATACTTTCACGAGTCAAAGTCGGCAGGGAATATAATGCATTTTTATGATTTTGTACAAATGTCATAAGAGAAGAACCGCGAAGGGAATTTGTATATGCAGTTAAATATTTTTCGTAACTGCCATACTCCCTTTTTAATTCAGGATTTTCATCAAATTTACTAGCTGATACAAATTCTATTGCCATAGTAATTCCCTTTTCTCTTAATAACTTATATATATAAAGTATTTATTCCCTGAAAAATTGCCTTTTTTATGAAGAAATGTTACAAATAAAATTTAATTCTTTGTGCTACAATAAACTTATGATTGACAGATATTCACGTGACGAAATGAAAAAAATATGGGAATTAAATTCCAAGTTCGACTACTATTTGAAGGTCGAAATCGCTGTCTGCGAAGCTTATTCCAAAACGGGTAAAATTCCCAGAAAAGATTTGGATGAAATTAAAAAACGAGCAAAGTTTAATATTGAGCGGATTGATGAAATTGAAAAAGAAGTCCGCCATGATGTCATTGCTTTTTTGACCTGCGTTAATGAAAGTTTGGGTGAAGATTTAGCCCGTCATATGCATGTCGGTATGACAAGTTCTGACGTAATTGATACTGCATTTGCTCTGCAAATTCAAGACAGCGGAAAAATTATCAAAAAAGACTTGGATGAAACAATCAAATCATTAAAAGATTTAGCCAAAAAACACAAAGATACAATTTGCATCGGACGTTCGCACGGTGTGATTGCGGAAGTTATGACATTCGGCGTCAAACTCTGTAATTGGATTGATATTCTTGAGCGTCAGCGTGACAACTTTGAACACGCATTAGAGCAAATCCGTGTCGGGCAGATTTCCGGCCCTGTCGGAACTTACAGCAATATATCACCGGAAATTGAAAAAATAACCTGTAAAAATCTGGGGCTTAAGCCGGCACGTGTTTCAACCCAGATTATCGCACGTGATTATCATGCATATTTTATGCAGTCACTGGCTTTGATTGCAAGTGTTATTGAACAGTTTGCAACAGAAATCCGGCATCTTCAAAGAACGGAGGTTCTTGAGGTTGAAGAAGGCTTTGCCAGAGGTCAGAAAGGTTCCTCCGCAATGCCTCACAAGAAAAATCCGGTTCTCTCCGAAAACCTCTGCGGGCTTGCGAGGGTTGTGAGATGTAATTCTCTTGCGGCTATGGAAAATGTTCCCTTATGGCATGAACGTGATATTTCGCACAGTTCCGCAGAAAGAATAATTTTCCCCGACAGTCTTATTCTTGTCGATTTTATGCTCAACCGCTTTAACGGTATAGTCCAAAATCTCGTTGTACATGAAAAAAATATGCTTAAAAATACAGACAGATTCGGCGGAATAGTTTTTTCTCAAAAAGTTCTTCTTGAACTTGTCGAAAAAGGTTTGACACGGGAAGATGCCTACAAAATCGTTCAGAAAAATGCGCTTGATGCGTTTGAAAACGACGGGGATTTTAAAGTAAATCTTTTGAAAGACGAAGATGTTACAAAACTTCTTTCAGTTGAGGAAATCGACAGGATTTTTGATAAAAAAGAATTTTTAAAACATATAAACGAGATTTATAAGCGGGTTTTGTAAAATTAAAGATTAAACCACACTGAATTTTTTGACTTTTGAAACGGCAAGCGATTTTAACTTTTCAAGCCTTGACTTGATAAACTGCGCCTGATTTGAAAGCGGGTTTTTCTGTAAAAATTTGCGGTAATATCTTTGAGCTTCGCATCGTTTTCCGAGTTTGTCGAAACATACGCCTATTCCCGCAAATGCATTTGTATCCGACGGGTTTCGTTTGACAAGTTCGTTTAAAACAAGACATGCTTCTTTATAATTTCCCATTTTCATCAAAAGTGATGATTTATGTTCGTAAGCTTTTGTAAATTCCGGTGAATTTTCAATCAATTTCTGATAAATCATTAAAGCCATATCATATTCTTCGCATGTTTCATGCGAAATACCGAGCTGTAAAATCGCATCCGGATTGTCAGGGTTTACCTGAATTGCACGGACAAAATTTTTGATTGCACCGCACGGAATTCCCTCAAGAAGATGACAAATTCCCAGTTCATAATAAGCTTCAAAATAATTTTCATCTATTTCAACGGCTTTATCAAGATATTTGATTGCCTTTGCATAGTTTTCCGTATTTTTGTAGCACATGCCGAGTCCATAATATGATTTGGAATCTTCTCTTGATATCAAAATCGCATTCAAATAATTTGCGGCGGCTTCTTTGTAAAATTTCTTTTTCAAAAGCTCATCCGCTTTTTTAAAGTAATCATCTTCTTTATGTGCGGTTTTTGTTGTCATATATTTTGATTTGTTAAAATTATCGTTTCCCAACCTCGGCCTCTTTTCTAAATCAATTATACTTTTTAGGGCAATTGCGTTTAACCACCGTTTGGTGTAGAGCAAACTCAATCATTGGATTTATTTATCTGGTTGTGGTATATAATATTGGTATGAAAAAGCTGTTGTTTTTGTTGATTATATTAGCGGGTATGCCTGTATTTGCAGACAGCGGAGAAGTCACTCTCGGCAGAGTCGACAAACCGGAGATTGAACTTCCGAAATCCGAGGTTCAGATGAAAGGTTCCCTTGTAATAAGCGATGAACAGATAATGCAGGAGCTTATAAAACGCCAGAAAGAAAAAGACCTTGAAGATATTGAAAATCTCTGGAAAGGTACGGTTGAAAACAATCAGGTTATAGGTTTTGCGCTTAAAAAGCTTGCAACTCCCGAAAGCCAGCGCCGTATTCATTCGTCATTGATGGCAAAAACCTTAAATGCAGTTATTTCTGGTGCATCGTTTGCGCCCATGATGATGGGTTCTGATTATCTTGTCCAGTCATCGGCTTTTGCGGCGGGAAGGCTCGCTCAAAACCTTATCAACCGCAAAAATATCCCGCAGGAAATTCCTTTGACCGATACGGAATTGATTGAACTTGCAGGGTTAATTGAAAATCTTCAGGACAAAATAATTGACGCCTACTACAATTACAAAAGTTCTCTGACACAATTAAAAGAAACCCGTGCAAAGCTCATTTTGTACAACAAAAATTATTCAAAAGCTCTTGAAACAAATGATTTGCTGGAAATTACGATTTCCTCATCACTTTACGATAACATGGCGCTTGAGGAATTTTATTATATGCAGAATGCGAAAAAATATCATCTGGAACTTCAAAGAATGGCAGGCAAAAAAGTGGTCGATAAATTGAATTTGTACCAGTATAATTTTGACGCCGCTCTTGTTAAAGGAGATGAAAAAGAATGAAAAAATATTTGACGGTTTTATTTCTTTTAACTCTTTCAATGCCTGCGTTTGCAGTTTCTTATGAGGAAATTACAGAACCAAAACCGCCGGCATATCGTACCGGCCTTTCGGAACTTCCGGAGAAAAAATATATTGAAGAAGCTGTGCCGGTTGAAAAAGAATATGTGCAAAAAGAAGAAAATGATTTTGACAACACGGATTTAACCTATGCGGATTTAAGTATAAAAAAGATTTCAAGCGAAGTTGCAAAAGAACTCGGCTATGACGAAAAAACAATGATGGGGGATTTGTCGCTTCTATGGCGGGGAGCAGCGTCTAAAAGCGATACGATTGCATTTGCGCTTTACAAACTCTCAAATCCCGATGAGGACAAACCTGACGAAAAATCCGTAAAAAATGTTTTGACAACAATCGCAAGCATGTCAACGCTTGTCGGAGCCGGAATAGGCAACCCTCTTATTGCAACTGGTTCAATGCTCGGCGGAAATATCCTTGGGATTATGTCGCAGGATACAAAAGCTTTAAACTATAAATACACCCGTGTTACTGATGCGGATATGATTATTCTTGTGCGCAAAATTGAAGAACTTCAGCAAACAACGGTAAATCTTTACTACAATTATATGACGTCCCGCAAAATGCTCGGACTGCTGGACAGGGTGGTTGTGCAACGCAAAAAAAACTACGATATGGCACAGGATGAATCCCGTGAAGTTATTATGGTGACAGATGCCTATTACCGTTCTGCAATTGATGCACAGACAAAAGCCCGTGCGGATTTTATGGCGAAACGTGCTGCTCTTGAACAGTTTGTCGGAAACGAAACTTTCGTAGAGTTTGAAAAAATTCTTGCCGAACGGGATAAAGAAGAAGAACAGTAAATTTTTTCCGGTTAATCATAAAAAATATTTTCTATAAAGCTATCAAAAGAATAAATGTTAAAAAATGTTAAGTTTTTTTGATATAAAAAAGCAATATTCATTTCCCAAAATCCTTTATATAAATACGGGAACAATTAAGGAGATGAATTATTATGATGAATTACGGGATAACAAATTTGACTAATCCATATTTATGGTCATCATTCGGACCGTATGCATGGACATCAAATTTCGGGTATGAAATGCAAATGAATATTTTCCCGAGCAATATGCCTTATTATATGGCAGAACTGGGACACGGAGTCCTGAATCCCAATCATGTAAGCCAGTGGAATCCTTTATTTTCTATTCCTACACAGGACTTAACAACAAATCCCGCACTATCACAACAGGGATTAAATGCTGCTTATGAATACGGACGTAATTTGATGGCTCAACTGCAGGACAATACAAAATTCGGACAAGCCGCACAAAGCTTAAGTGCAATCAAAGGGCAGACAGAAGCTTTAATAAAAGACGAAAATCTTAACGATGAGCAGAAACAAAAGTTAAAAGATGTTCAGGAAAAAGCAAAAGCTTTGCAAAAAGAACTGGATGAATATAAAAAAGCAATGCAGCAAGAAGGTGCTGATAAAACAGCTTTAAGAGAAAAACTGAATGAAATAGCTGAATCTGCAAAAGTTCTTGAAAAAAGATTTGTTGAACTTGTAAAACAAATTAAAGAAGAACTTGAAAACGCCCAAAAGGCAGATGAAGGCGAAAAACCGGCAGAGGCTGAGAATTCAGCAGAAGCTGAAAAGCCTGAAGGTGCTTCCGAAGGAACTGAAGGGCAGGCAGCCGAGACTGAAAATAACGGACAAGCAGAAGTAGAACAAAATACTGCTGAAGGCGGTCAAAATACCGGAGCCGCAGGACAATCTTCTGCCGCCGAACAAAGTCAAACAGGTTTGACAACACAATCTGTAAACGGCAATACAGAGTTTTCACCAAAATATTCACAATCTCAATATACAACTTCCGCTGCCGCTATTCAGAACGGAAAAGATATAGCAAAGGATTTGTATGATTCAATAGACGGTTGGGGAACCGATGAAGAAAAACTCGACAAAGCAATGAAAAGCATCACCAAAGACAACGTAATGGAAGTCCTTGATGCATGGAACAAAACTCACGGAAAAGAATTTGGCGAATCACTTCTTGAAAGTATTTACGGAGATATATACTGGAACAATGAACGTGCCGAATATACAAGAATGCTTATGGATGCACTTGCCCAAAAAGCAGAAGAAGCAGGAATTGATATTAGTGACGAATACGGACAATTAAATGATGAATTAAAATCCGGATTCGGACGTGACGAAGAAAAAATCTATGAACTCATCAACACAATTCACAAAAATCTTGGCGGACGTGAATACAAAAAAGCCGCATAATCCGTCAGGCTCAGAACAAACAGACACACACATTTTCAGGGGAAAATAATGAATAATATTGAAAAATTTAATGGGAAGAGGTTTTCATGAAAAATAAGGCAAAAATCTTTATAAGAAAGAACGGACTGAAAAACGGGATTTCTTATAAGATTTTTTGCCCTGCATATAAAAATATGTATATTAGTGATTCCTCAGAATCGTACGGTTAAACGAAGTGAAGAGCAGGTTAGTGTAAATCTCGTGAGCCCTTAGAATTTTCTAAGGGCTTTTTAAAACTACTTGCTTTAAAACTGCTGTTGGGATACAATATTATAGGAAAAAGACAGAGATAAACAAAAAGAGGTAGTATGTCAAAACTTAGTATCACCGTATGTATGGGAAGTTCATGTTTTGCACGTGGCAATGCATCAAACCTTGAGTTTATCGAAAATTATATTAAAGAAAACGGTTTGGAAGCTGAAATTGATCTTGCCGGTTCCCGCTGCGAAGGCAAATGTGTTACGGGACCGAATGTTGCAATCAACGGAGTTGAATACACAGAAGTTGATGAAGATAAGTTAAAAGAAGTTCTTGACGGACTTGTACAGGTCAAATAGTTTTCTGAATCTAAACGACACACACATCCTTACAACTTTTTACAGGGGTTAAAATGAATAGTAACAATCCGGTTTATACGCTTTCAAATGAGTGCCACGACTGCTACAAATGTATTCGTGAATGTCCGGTAAAAGCGATTAAAATAGAAAACGGACACGCATCGGTTATCGGCGACAGATGTATTGCATGCGGAAACTGTGTAAAAGCATGTCCTTCAAATGCAAAAAGAGTCCGAACGGATATTGACAGAGCCAAAAATCTTATACGTGCGCAAAAAGAGGTATATGTATCTCTTGCTCCCAGCTGGAACGGAGTTTTTGAAATAAGTGAAGAAAAAATGGTTTCCGTTTTAAAAAAACTCGGCTTTAAAGGTGTTTCCGAAACGGCTCTCGGCGCTCAGGAGGTTTCGGTGAAAACAGCCGAAATGCTTAATAATGCTGAAAAAGGACTTTTTATTTCAAGCGCATGTCCTGTTATCGTGAGTTTTATAAGAAAATATCGTCCGGAATTTGCAAATTGCATAACCCCCATCGGGTCGCCTGCAATGACACATGCAAAAATGCTTAAAAAAGAATTTGGCGATGATATTTCAATTGTATTTATCGGTCCATGTATAGGTAAAAAAAATGAAGCTGACGAATACAAACTATTTGATGTTGCCCTGACCTTTGAAGAATTAAAATTCTGGCTTCATGATGAGGCAATTGATATTTCGTCAGTTTCAGCCGTGCCTGATTCCAAATTTGTTCCGGAAACCGCTTATGAAGGAACGCTTTATCCTATAGACGGCGGAATGAACGAAACAATACGCAAAATAGGAATAAAAAAAGAAGTTCAGCTTATGGATATAAGCGGTCTGCTGTCTTTTGAACGAGCATTAAACAGTCTTCATCCCGAAAAAGTAGATAAAACAATTTTTGTTGAAGCTCTTTCCTGCGAAGGCGGATGTGTGGCAGGTCCCTGTATTTCGACTGAAAAAGCCGGTATAAGTATTGTATCGGATGTTCTTTCGAGCGTAAAAGAGCGTGATAATATTCCGAAATCAGCAAACACTGTTGTTGAAATGGATGTTACACCACGCAAAGTCGTAACAAGCGAGTATTCAATTGAGGATATTTTAAAAACACTTAAGAAAATCGGAAAACATACGGTTGATGATGAACTTAACTGCGGCGGATGCGGCTATGCAACCTGCAGAGATTTAGCAAAAGCGCTTCTTGACGGAGATGCTGAAACTTCTATGTGTGTTTCATACATGAGAAAAATTGCAATGCGTAAAGCTGCCGCCATGCTTAGATGTATGCCGTCCGCAACGGTTATGGTAGATAGCAACATGAATATTCTTGAGGCAAACGATGCATTTATGAAAATGTTTACAGGCGAGATGTATGACGTGTTCAAAGCACGTCCTGACGGTCTTGCAGGTGCCGCTATCGAAAGAATAGTGGATTTTGCGGACATATTTAAAACGATATTGAATACAGGAAAAGATTTGCATAAGGAACGTTATCCTGTGAAAAATCGTCTTTATGATATATCAGCGTTTACAATTGAGGAAAATGAAATTGTCGGCGCTGTAATAACAGATGTAACGCAATCCGAGGCGAACAGAGAAAAAATTTCGCAAAAAGCACATGAAGTAATTTCCAAAAACATTTCAATTGTTCAGGAGATTGCCTGTCTTCTCGGTGAGCA
The DNA here is from genome assembly GCA_944322785.1 of Candidatus Gastranaerophilales bacterium. GTDB lineage: Bacteria > Cyanobacteriota > Vampirovibrionia > Gastranaerophilales > Gastranaerophilaceae > Scatenecus. Next base: position 100,979 of record CALUPW010000002.1, read on the forward strand.
CATGGTTGAAACAGAAACTTTATTGAGTTCAATTGCAAACGATTTTGATGACAAAGATAATGATGAGGAAAGTAAATAATCAGGCATTTGTCATGCTGAATTAAATTTGGTATATCTGCAAAAATCATTAGAAAAAGTCAAATGACAAAAACGGCAAAACGATTTTAAATAAAACAAGGATAAAACATGTTTATTGATATAGATTGCAGCCAGATGAAAAAATATAATCAGAACGCCTACGGGGATTATTTTGTTTCAAAACGCTACCCCGATGAAGCCCGTTTGATTGCTGTTTTGTCTGACGGTTTGGGAAGCGGTATTAAAGCAAATATTTTATCCTGCATGACAGCAACAATGCTTCTCCAATTTATTGAAAACGGGCAAATTCCGATTAGAAAAGCCGCAGAAATAATTATGAACTCCCTTCCAGTCTGCAAAGTCCGCAGAATCAGTTATTCGACATTTTCTGCAATCGACTGCGACGATTACGGTAACGCAAAAATCGTTGAGGAAGGCAATCCGGAATTTCTTTGGATACGCAACAACGAAGTTATGACACCTGACTTTGAAACAATTCAGTCAAAAACATTCAAAAACAGAAAAATGAAGGTGTACAAGCTTAAATTAAAACTGGGTGACAGACTTATATTTTGTTCGGACGGAGTTACACAGGCAGGGCTTGGCGGAGGCAGATTAAAACTCGGTCTGCGCCGTGAAGGGCTGATTGTTCTTGTAAAAGATAAACTGGCTGAAGAACCTGATATATCAAGTTCCGAACTTTCGCAATATATAGTTAATCAGGCACGCAACATTGAAACAGACAGAAAACCTAAAGACGATGTTTCCGCATGCGTTTTGTATTTTAGAGAACCGAGAGAATCTTTGATATTTACAGGCCCGCCTTATCATCAGCAAAAAGATGCAGAATATGCAAAAATGTTTGACAATTTTAAAGGTAAAAAGGCAATCTGCGGCGGTACAACCGCAAATCTGATTTCAAGAGAACTTAACCGTCCGATAACAATGGATACTACAATCAGTATCGGTAAACTTCCTTCATGTTCATATATGGAAGGAGTTGACCTTGTAACAGAAGGCATACTTACTCTCACAAAGGCTCTGGAATATCTGGAGGCAAACACAACAGATATTGACAATGCCGCAGGGAAGTTGGTAAAATTTTTATTGGACAGCGATTGTATCAACTTTATGGTAGGTGCGAAGCTGAATCAGGCACATTATGATCCGGCGCTTCCTATAGAAATTGAAATACGCAAAAACATAATTAAAAAAATGGCAAGCGTACTGCAGGACAAATATTTCAAAAAAGTCACGGTGCAATATATGTAAAGGCAAGTTCAAGCTAAATTTGATAATTTCAATGGAAGTTTGACGGAAAAGATAAAACGGGAACGAACGTTCTTGAAAATTCAACGGAAGTAAATAAAAATAAAAAAGTGAGTGACAGACTATATATTAATAAGTTCAACAGATGTTGACGGAAAGGGCATAAACGGGAACGAACGTTCTTGAAAATTAACGGAAGTAAATAAAAATAAAAAAAGTGAGTGACAGACTATATATTAATAAGTTCAACAAATGTTGACGGAAAGGGCATAAACGGGAACGAACGTTCTTGAAAATTAACGGAAGTAAATAAAAATAAAAAAAGTGAGTGACAGACTATATATTAATAAGTTCAACAAATGTTGACGGAAAGGGCATAAAAAAATGGACAAAAAAATTAGTGTAAAAGTATGTTTGGGAACGACATGTTTTGTAATGGGTTCTGCAAATTTGCAGGAATTAATAGAAATGGTTCCGAAAAAATACGGTGAAAAAGTAGAAGTTTCAGGCGTACCGTGCTTAGGTTTATGCTCAATCGACTGGGAATTTTCAAAAGCTCCGTATGTAAAAGTTGATGACGATGTCGTAAAAGAAGCGACTGTTGAAAAGGTTTTGAAAGCAATAGATGACAAACTTGCAATCCAAAACAAACAGTAATTTTTAATCGTTGTCAGAAGTAGAAAAGATTTGATGTACACAATTAAAAATGAAAGGCGGCCGGAATCGGTACAAATAACCGCAGGCTGTAAAAAAGAATGGCAATAAACACCCCGAAACAAACATCCCACTTAAAAAGAGAAATTCTGGTAAGACTCATTAAATCCTTTTTGAGTGACAACTTTGAAGAAAATACAAGACTGATACCATATGATATGCGTCCGAAAGGACATGAAGTTCCATATAGATGCTGTATTTATAAAGAACGTGCAATTCTGCGTGACAGAGCGGTTGCAGGGCTGGGACATTCAATTGAGGAAACTGATGACAGTGAACTTTTGTCCAATCTTGCAGCAAAGGCGCTTGAACGCAAAGAGCCTGATGAAAAACCTCTGACAGTTCTGACAACAGCTTGCAAGGGTTGTGTTCCGGCAAGAATTTATGTAACAGACCTCTGTCAGGGCTGCGTTGCAAGACCGTGTGTAAACACATGTAAATTCGGTGCAATCAGCGTAATAAACGGTAAATCCGTTATTGATCCGGCTAAATGCAAAAATTGCGGAATGTGTGCTCAGGTCTGCCCTTATCAGGCAATACAGAAAATAATTGTTCCGTGCGAAAACGCATGTCCTGTCGGCGCAATCGCAAAAGGCGAAGACGGGCATGCAAAGATTGACTTTGACAAATGTATATCATGCGGCAAATGCGTTTCAGCATGTCCTTTCGGAGCGGTTCATGAAAAAAGCCAGATTATAGATGTTCTAAAAAATATCAAAGAAGGCAAAAAAGTTATTGCAATGGTTGCGCCGGCAATTATGGGACAACTTCCATGCACGCCGCAGCAGCTAAAAGAAGCAATTTTAGAACTCGGATTTTATGATGTTTATGAAGTTGCGCAGGGTGCAGACGTTACAACAAAAACCGAAGCCGCAGAGTTTGTGGAAAGAATGGAACACGGTGAAGAATTTATGACAACTTCATGCTGTGCGGGGTATAACGAACTTGTTGAAAAACATGTTCCTGAATTAAAACCGTTCAGATCTGATACAAAAACCCCGCTTTACTATACTGCGGAAATCGTTAAGAAAGAACATCCGGATGCAGTTACGGTATTTTTCAGCCCTTGTGTTGCCAAACGCCGTGAAGCTCTTCAAAATGATAATGTAGATTATGTTCTTAATTACGAAGAACTCGGTGCATGGTTTATTGCACTCGGAATTCAGGTTGCAGAATGTAAAGAAAGCGAGTTTAAAACAGAAGCATCAGCAGAAGCAAGAAATTATGCGGTAACCGGAGGGGTTGCAAAAGCTGTTCAAACGTTGCTGCCTGAAGAAATTCCGGCACATCCTGTTGTGATCAACGGACTTGACAAACAATCTATAAGAGATCTTAAAAAATATGCCAAAAACGGTATGTGTGAACTCGGCAATCTGATAGAAGTTATGGCATGTCCGGGCGGATGTTTAGGCGGTAACGCAACGGTTAATGCGTACAAACCGGCGCTTAAACAATTGACAAATTATGTCAATTCAAGTAAACCTCTAAAAGAGAGTGATAAGATTGAGAAATAAAATATAAATAAAGCCGCAGGATGTATTTACAGCCTGCGGCTTTAAAAAATCAGAAATTCAAATTTCTTATTTGTAATATAATAACTTTATGGAAAAGAAGAGAAAAATAAGCATAATCGGCTCCACCGGTTCAATCGGTACTCAGGCGCTGGAAGTTATTGAAAAACTCCATGATAAATTTGAAATCATTGCGCTTGCCGGCGGGAGTAATGTTGAACTTTTGAAAAAACAGGCGGAAAAGTTTAGACCAAAATACGTCTGCCACAATGCCAATGACAAAACTTCGGACGGGTTTTCCGCTAAAATTTTATACGGAGAAGAAGGTCTTGAACAAATCTGTTCAAACAAAGAAAATGACATAATTCTCATTTCATGTTCGGGCAAAATAGGGCTTAAGCCGACATTGAAAGCAATTGAAAACGGTATTAATATTGCTCTTGCCAACAAAGAAACTCTTGTTATGGCTGGCGATATTGTTATGAAAAAAGCAAAAGAACACGGTGTTAAAATTATTCCCGTTGACAGCGAGCATTGTGCGATTCATCAGTGTATAAAAGATATCAGTCAGGTTGACAAACTTATAATAACAGCAAGCGGCGGACCTTTTCTTCACAAAAGCATTGATGAAATGAAAAAAGCAACGGTAAAAGAAGCTCTTTCTCATCCCAGATGGCACATGGGTAAAAAAATTACCGTAGACAGTGCGACTTTGATGAATAAAGGATTGGAAATTATTGAAGCACATCATCTTTTCGGAATGGATTATGATGATATAGAGGTTGTAATTCATCCTGAGAGCATTGTACATTCGGCAATCGAATATAAAGACGGAAGCGTAGTTGCACAATTGGGGCTTCCCAGTATGCATATTCCGATACAGTATGCGATTTCTTATCCCGAAAGATTTGAGGGGATAAAATCAAAAAGTTTCAGCTTTGCGGAGGCTGCCCGTTTAAATTTTGAAAAACCGGATTTTGAAAAATTTCCGGCGCTTGGACTGGCTTACCGTGCGGGCAGGGCAGGCGGCACTGCAACAGTTTGTCTTAATGCCGCAAATGAAGAAGCTGTTTATGCATTTCTTGAGGGGAAAATTACGCTCTGCCAGATTGTTGATATTACACAAAAAATGCTTGAAGAACATAAGATAATTCCAAATCCGTCGATTGACGAGATTTTTGAAGTTGATGAAGAAATAAGAGAAAAGACAAAAGAATTAATCAGAAATTTATAAAATATCCAGCGGGTCAACATCCACCGTAAGTTTCACATCTTTTGGCATCGTAATCCGCCCCAAAAAACTTGATACAAATTGATGTCCTTTTTCTGCCATTTTGTTTTTGATGATAAGCTGAAATCTGTACATTCCGTTTATTCTCTCAATTACACACGGCGTCGGGCCTAAGACTTCCAGTCGTTCGGAAATTCCGTACTTTTCAATCATTGTAGAGAGTCGTAAGGCGATTTCCTGAGCGGATTTTTCTGCACGGAAATTGTTTTGTCCGCTCAAAATCAATCGGATTATCTGGCTGAACGGCGGGTAGTCAAATTCTTCTCTTGCAATAATTTCCGTTGCGTAAAATTCGTCATAATTCTGTGACTTTGCACTTGCAAGCGCATAATAATCGGGATTGTAGGTTTGAAAGAAAACTTTTCCCGAAAATTCTCCTCTGCCCGCACGTCCCGCAACCTGTGTCAAAAGCTGAAATCCCCGTTCGCTTGCTCTAAAATCAGGCAGATTAAAACTTGCATCAGCCGAAATTACACCGACGAGTGTTACGTTCGGATTGTCTAACCCTTTTGCAATCATCTGTGTTCCGACAAGAATATCAATTCCGCCGTTCTGAAATTTTTCAAGCAGTCTTATATGTTCTCCTTTTCTTACAAGAATGTCGCTGTCAATCCGTTCGATATTTTTGTCGGGAAAAAGGTCTTTTATATACTGTTCAATTTTTTGTGTTCCCGTCCCGCTTGTTCTAAGCGCATCTGAGCCGCACGACGGGCAAAAATCCGGAAAGTATTCTTTATGATTGCAATAGTGGCATTTTAACAGTTGATCTTTTGTGTGCCATATCATAGGAATTGCACAATTCGGGCATTCGATTACATGACCGCAAGCTCTGCACTGGGTAAATGTCGAAAATCCGCGGCGGTTTATCAAAAGAATTACCTGTTGTTTTTTTTCAAGGGTTTCTTTGATTGCGTTTTGCAGCGGGATTGAAATTACGTTTTTGTAAGCTGCTCTGCCGTATTCCTGCATGTTGATTACGGTGACCGGCGGAACTTTTGCATCATTATATCGTTTTTTCAGTTCGAAAAGATTTCCGGAATTTATGGTACGATAATAAACCGAAATATCGGGAGTCGCAGAACCTAAAATCAGCGGGCAGTTGTGAAATTCCGATAACTTTTGTGCAACAACTTTTGCATCATATCTTGGAGCGGGAGAAGTTTGTTTGTATGCGCTTTCATGCTCCTCATCAATTATAATCAGTCCGATATTTTTTAAAGGTGCAAAAACTGCCGAGCGGGCGCCTGCAAGAATTTTGATTTCGTTTTTAAAAAGTTTTTGCCAGACATCATAGCGTTCACCGTCTGAAATACTGCTATGCCAGATTGCAACATCTTCTGTTCCGAATTTTTTTGCGAGCCGTTTGGTAAGCTGTGATGCAAGCGCAATCTCTGGTGCAAGAAAAAGAACATTTTTGCCGGAGTCTATACAATCTTTAATCAGTTTAAAATAGACTTCAGTTTTGCCGGAGGCTGTGACCCCGTGGAGAAGAATAACCGGAGGTTTTTTATCGTTCACAATGTCATCTCCATCAGGGGGCGGAGATGTTAGATTTATTTTTTGTTTAATCCCTTGATAAACTTTTCCCTGTTCCTCTGAAAGTTCAAAAAGCGGTTCTTTTTCTGTTATTTTCAAAATATCAAGCGGGTTTCTGTAAATATTTTCTTCCGTCAATTTTAAACATCCTGTGGCCTCAAGTTTTTTTATTGTTGAACGTGTTGTTTTCGCCATTTTTTCAAACAGGATTAACGGCATTTTGCCGGAGTTTTTCAAAAGTTCGAGAACCTCACACTGCCGTTTGGTTGCACCTTCAAAACAGATAAATTCAACCGCAAATTCGGTTTTGGAAGCCTTTTCAATCAATTTCATCGGAATTGCTGCATTCAATACCGTAACTAAATCACAGCAGTAATAATTCGCCACCCATTCAAGAAGCTTTAAATAATCAATTGAAAAAAGCGGATTTTCGTCTAAAATTCTGCTGACTTTTTTGGCTTTAATGCCGTCGGGCAGATAATCCGAAAATCCGACACAAAATGCATTAACAAGCCCCTGACGTCCGAACGGAACAAGAATTGCCTGACCTATTCGGATTTTTTCTTTCATTTCCCCGGGAATCAAATATGAAAAAGTCTTGACTCCCAATCCGGTTATATTAACTAGCGCAAGGGCGTATTTCATTATTCTTCCATAAATTCTTTTTTGGCTTCCTGAATAGCTTCTTCCAGTAAATCAAGCTGATCTGGCGTAAAAGTTACGCCTTTTTTCGTCGGAAGCCAGCTTGCGCCGTCATCTGTTGTATAAAATATTCTCATATTCAAGTAGCTGCGTCCTTTATATTCGCTTATTGAAATCTGTAATTGTTCTGTGTCCGTTCTTTCAATAGTTGCCAAAATTTTTGCATCTGCCATTATTCTTCTCTCCTTATAAAAATGTTACCGGATTATAATATCATAAAAATGTTTATCAAAAAATTACAGTTCAAATTTTTGACAAAATAGCGATAATAGAGAGATATTATTATAATATTGTAAAATTTCAAAAACTTGTTATAATAAAAAAGTAAAAATATTAAAATACAAAGGAGCTTAAAAAGTATGGAAACTATTGATATGACTGGATTTCATGGGGGGAGGGGCAACCCGTAAAACAGGCTCCTGTTGTGATTTACAGAAACGTCATTCCGGACCTGATCCGGAATCTATCAATGCAGATAAAGACAGACTCCGGCTCGGGGGCCGGAGTGACAATGGCAACCGGACGCCACATACCAAATCCCGTCACTCTGACAAAAGTCAGAGTTTATCAATGCCGGTTAATTCAATATGTCACCCTGAACTTGTTTCAGGGTCTATCAATGCTTATAGAAACAACCTACGCAGCATAGGCCGGAGTGACCAATTAAGCCGCAAAACCGCCTTCACCATGGCAGAAGTTCTGATAACACTCGGCATAATCGGCATAGTCGCCGCCATGACATTGCCTACAGTAATCAACCGAGCGCAACGAAAAATTCTAACCCAGCAGTTCAAAAAATCCTATGCAACCGTACAAAACGCAATCAATCTCGCTCAATCAGAGTGGGGTGCGCCTTATGAATGTTATTGGTTAAAAAAAAGTGCTAATGCAGGCTATTATCTTGACCAATGTTCTGCATTCTGGGATGCATTTTTAAAGAACGTAAAAATTATTCAAAAATGTGACGGTGATGATTACGACTGCCACCCGAAGTATAAAACAAAAGCCGAGGTTCTGGCAGAAGGTGGTGAGGTGCTAAATCCGTCCTGTTCAATTGATTTTCCTTATGCTAATTTTTATATATTAAATGACGGTACATATATAATTATAAACAATAACAACCCGGGAACGTCGCACCATCAGATATACTTTGCTATAGACATAAACGGATCTAAAGGTCCGAACAAATGGGGATATGACCTGTATTATCTGACTCTGAATCGAGAAGATATGAAGAAAGACGTGATAATCGCCAATGAAGTATGTGCTATGAAAGAGCGTGACGGAATGTATATAAATGAAATGCTTCTGGAATAAACTTTTTAACAAATTGATTATCAGATATTTATTATCTATAATTTGATTATGAAAAAGTTTGATATTTTTAACCGTTTCAGGGATGCGGTGATTATTGCAAATAATAACGGAGAAGTCGTCTATCGAAATAATAAATTCAAAAGATGGTTTCCGGAGTTTTCCGGACTAAAAAAATTCTCCCATAATGCAAATTTTGATATCTGTCCGCTTGAAACGGATGATATTCGAAACTATTCTCCCATCTATAATGCGCTGATTTCAAAAGAAGATTTTTCAGCAAGAATTTCCTGTCAGAATGAAAACGGAAAACTTCAATATTTTGATTTTTTTGCAACAAAAAGATGGCGATATACTCTTATGTTTCTCTCTGACACGAGCGCAGAAGCTGAATTAAATTCCGTTGAAATCTTAAATAAAAAATTACAGGAAAAAATAAATTTTCTTGAAAATCAAAATAATGATTTAATGAAAATTAAACAAAAAGCCCAGTCGCAGGCCATCCGTATTGCACTGATAAACAAAGTTTCCAACATAATAAGAGGCTCAATGGATTTGTCGGTTATCCTCACTTCAGCCCTCAAAGAGTTATCAATCATGTTCGGAACTTTTAAAGCATATTATGCATCTTATGAAAACGGTAAATTTTGCATTCAGGAAATCTATCCCTCAAAAAATTCAGACTTAAAAAAAGAATTCGTATTTGATGAGGAAACGGCGGAAACTATTCTCTCACGCCGCATTTCAGTTCAACATTCCTTAAAAGAATATAAAGGCGCTCAATCATTCAAGCAGCCGGTTATGAGAATTGCTGTTCCGGTTTTTCATCTTGAAAACTTAATCGGAACAATAGTTTTGCTGAGTTACCAGCGTCGTGAATTGAATGAAGAAATTGAAATTCTCGAAGCTATTTCCTCTCAATTGGGCAACGCTATTATAAGAGCAGAACTTTATAACAAAAACGTTCAAACAGTTCACCAGCTTCAAAGTGCTTTGCAGGAACTTAAAGAAACGCAGCTTCATTTGATTAATTCAGAAAAAATGGCATCTCTTGGCCAGCTTGTTGCGGGTGTTGCGCATGAAATTAATACACCCGTTGCCTCAATCAAATCAAATAATGCAATTCTTGCTAAATTCATCCCGCAAATAGATGACCCTAAAATATCTTCAATTCTTGCTGATATCAATGAAGTTGACCGTGAAGCAATTCAAAGAATTACTCACATGGTTACCTCCCTTAAAAAATTCGTCCGTCTTGATGAAGCGGAACTTCAGGAAGCCGATATTAACAAAGAGCTGGAACTAACGCTGGACTTGATTCGCCACGAAACTAAGAACAGAATTGAAATCGAAAAACATTACGGTGATATCCCGCTTATTAAATGCTATCCAAATATGCTAAATCAAGTATTCACCAATGTTTTGGTCAATGCCTGCCAGGCAATTGAAGGGGCCGGAAAGATAACAATAACTACTTCATATACCCCTGAAACTTTGACTGTGTCTATAAAAGACACCGGAAAAGGAATTGAAAAATCTGAAATCGATAAAATTTTTGCAGCCGGATATACTACAAAAGGAGTAGGTGTCGGAACAGGATTAGGTTTGGCTATTTCTGCAAAAATAATCGAAAAACACAACGGCAAAATTATTGTAAACAGTGAAGTCGGCAAGGGTACAGAGTTTATTATTACTATCTCAGGTAAGTAGTATATATTAAAAAATGTTACAAATTTGATTTATTTATTATTGAATTTCATCATACATTAAAAAAACAATCACTCAATTTGAGCAAATAATATAAAAGACACATGACAGAAATTGAAAAATAGTTTATATTATAAATATAAAGTGTGAGTGTTACCCTTTATAAAAAATTTTACTAAAGACAGATATCCCGCAGTAAAAGATTTAATTGTTAATAAATTTTAATAAAAGTAGGTAAAAAAGGCAATAATATTCTAACAAAATTTTTTATAAAAATATAGTGTGTAGAATATTTTTGTAGTGTCGGAGGAAAATGATGACTATTAGTGTGAACAGCAAGAAAAAACAAGTTAAAAAGACTTTTGATGAGTTATTGATGGATTTAAAAACAAGCAATTCAGAAAAAGTTCGATATAATGCTGCGCGTGTTTTAGGCGAAATGGGCGATTCAAAAGCTGTTGAACCATTAATTGACGTTTTAAAACATGACAAAAACGGCTCCGTAAGATTGTATGCAGCACGTGCACTCGGTGAACTGGGTGATTCAAAAGCTACAACCCACTTAATTGAATCATTGCGTGAAGACAGAAATGTTGATGTTCGTGTTCGTGCAGCACGTGCATTGGGTCGTCTTGGCGGTGCAATTGTTGTTGAACCGCTTGTTGAAGCTTTGAACGATGAAAATCCGCAGGTATGTATTACGGCAACCGATGCCTTAATTGAAATCGGTGATGTTGCAACTGATGCTTTGATTGCATCTCTTGATCATGAAAAAGTTAATGTACGCTGTGATGCAACAAGAGCTCTGGGTGAAATCGGAAACAAAAAGGCTGTTGATAAAGTTATAAATATGTTGTATGACGAATGGGTAAACGTTAGAATTTATGCGGTTACTTCTCTTGGCAAACTCAACGATACAAAAGCGGTTCCGGCATTGATTGATGTTATGAAAAACCGCAGTGAAAATGAACTTGTAAGAGCAGGTGCAGCAGCAGCTCTCGGTGTACTTCGTGATCAAAGAGCTTTGCTTCCGTTAAGAGAATTGATTATGGAAGCTGAGGAATTGGGTGAACTTGAAGATACAGCATTAAAATCATTCAAGAAAATTATGGCTGCAAACTGGCAGTCAATTCCGGGCGCAACCGCTCAAAAGAAACCTGCCAATGCTTTCTAAAAACTAATTTGGTATAATTCTCAAAATCATATATGTACAAAAGACCGCCTAAAGCGGTCTTTTTATTATGTCTTGTCTAAAATCGTTCCTGTATTTGAAGAACCTTTTACATGAGAAATTAAAATGTTTTGCGGCAGCAGTTATAAATCCACGGTTAAATTTTTATTCCTGTTTCAAAAATATTTTTGCAATTTCAATATCAATCTGTGTTGTAATTTTTAAATTTTTGTAGCTTCCGTCAAGAATATACACGGTTTCCCCGAGTGTTTCAAGCATTCCCGCATCATCTGTAAAGTTTCTGTCCTTTAATTTCTCATGTGCATTTTTGATAAGTTTATATTCAAAAGCCTGAGGGGTTTGTGTGTTATAAAGTTTTGCACGGTCAATTGTGCGGACTATTTTGCCGTTTTCAACTTCTTTGATTGTATCAATTGTTTTGGTGGCAACAGTCATTGCCTTTACATCCTTTACCATTTCAATACAGTTGTTAATTACCTCGGTCAAAATCATCGGACGTGCGCCGTCATGAATTATTACATAATCGCATGCGTCAAATAAAAGCCCATTATAAACAGATTGCTGGCGTGTTGCACCGCCTTCTGTTATTCTGACTTTTTTATAATCTTTAAACATCTCTTTAAGTTCATCCATAATTGATATATGAGAACAGATAATTATTTTATCAACATTTGACTTTTCAAAGGCATCAACTGTATAACGAATTATTTCTTTATCATAGACTTTTTCAAGAAGTTTGTTTTTGGCGCCGAAACGTGAGCCTGTTCCGCCTGCTGTAATTATTGCATTAACTTTCATACTAAATCCCTTACAACTATCTTTAAAATTATTTTACCATAAAAATTGTAATCAAAATTAACATGCCACTTGATTTATTTGATTTTTAATATATTATAGTGTTACACGACTAGCTAGAAAAGGAAATTAATTATGTCTAAAAAATGTGATGTATGCGGTAAAACTCCGATAAAAGCAGCAAAATTAACATTCTCTCATAAACAAATCGTGCATCGTCAAATGCCGAATCTTCAGTCTGTTAAAGTTAATGTAAACGGACAGACAAAGAGAATTAACGTTTGTACTTCATGCTTAAAAGCAGGAAAAGTTCAAAAAGCTGTTTAGGTTTTTATACCCGAATTTATTTATGAAAAGAGCCTTGATTATTCAAGGCTCTTTTCAATTTCATACGGGTTAACAAATTTTTTACCGGTTGGTTTTGTCGGGATTTGCTGTGGCGTTGTTTCTGTTTCAAACTGGTTTAATGAAGGCAAAAGTTCTTCCAAATCCATATTCATTAAATCGGAATCAAGACCGGAGAGCATCTTTATCAATTTGATAATATTCAAATCCATATTAAGTAAAACCCCGACATCTGTTGCTTCATCAAAATTCGGAGCAGGATATGGCGATGCATTTTTGACAGCTGTCAACACTCTGTTATCATAATCGGTATTTCCGGAGCTTTGAACAATTTCACATTCTGTCAGTTTGCCTGTTTTATCAACCTTAAATATAACTAACGCCGCAAGATTTGCACCTGTATCCGGCATATTAAAATTTGCAATAATCTTTTTCCCCACAGCAAGCGAATATTGCTGCATTTGAGGTGTTCCGCCAAGAGGGCTTATCCCGATTGTTCCTTCCGGCATATCAAATGCAAAGGCATTTAATGCAAAAATTATTAGACTTCCTATAGTTAAAAATATTTTCTTAATCATTTTTCCTGCTTTTTGTTAACGTCAAGTACATAATAATCAAATGTCATTAATATATTGATTTCTTTTAAATTTTTGTCTGCGGTTTCCGGAAATTTGTCAAAAGGTTCTGTTGATTTAACTGCAGCTATTGCGCTGTCATCATTTGTTTTATTCCCTGAACTCTGTTTAATTTCACAGGAGGTAAGTTTTCCATCACGGCTGATTTTAAATTGGACTTTTGCAATCCCGCCGTTATTTGTTACCGGAAGGTGCCAGTTTTCTTTAACTTTTGTTTCGACAGAAATTATATAATCTTTCATTCCGGGATATTTTTGATTGTATTTTTGTATAAGCTCCTGATTGTTGCTTATGGCATTCTGTTTTCGTATTTGACGGGTTGCGGTAAGTTTTTGTACCATTTCATCGTCTTTTACAAACTTGTTAATATTGTTTAAAAAAGAATCTTCACTTAATTTCTTCATAAATGCAAACGGATTATCCCATACCTGCGGGGATTCGTATTTTTGAGAATCATAGGATTTGGACTTTATAATCCCGATTTTATCTTCATTAATGTCATATTTAAGATAAACAAGTTTTTCATTTTCATTTCTGTCTTTGTATCTGATTACATAAAAAAGATTGTTCTCATTCCGGGAGATGGAATCATGGTCAAGATAAATATATTTTGAGGTGTTTGTAATATTAAGCCTAATCCAGTCAGCTGCAAAAACCGCCGGATTTAAGGACAACAAAATAAAGCATAATATAGCTGATTTTTTAATCATATAATTCCCTCATAAAATTTAACCTGAAAAAGCGAAATCATCGAAATTTTCGATGATTTCGCAAGATAAAATTATTTTACGGATTTTTTAAAGAATTTTTGTTCAAATGTAATAGGAATGTTAAGTGCTGTTGTAGAGGAATTTCCTTCCGGAAAAGGTGAAAACGGAGCGGAAAGATTAACAGCCGCAATTGCTCCTCTTATTGCTTTTTCATTTGAAGAAGATTTGAGAATTCTGTATCCGTTATAGCTTCCGTCGGAATTTATGCTTACAACAAGAGTTACATCCGTGTAAACCGTACTGATTGTTGTTTTCCAGTTGTTTTTAACTGTGGATTTTACGTTATTAATATATGTAAGATATTCTTCATCCGTAAATCCGAAACGGGTGTTGCTCGGCAAATAATTGCTTACATTATGGATGTTTGTAATATCCATACTTGTAGGTGAATATTCGGCAGCTTTTTCATGATACATTGCAAGTGCAAAATTGTGTGCTGCACTCAAAATGGAATTGTATTCAACATTCTTTAAAAACGCTCTTGAATGTTTGCTGTAATAGCCGGGATCGTAATCTTCAGGTTCAAAATCTTCAACCCTTACAATCCCTGCTGTATCTGTTGAAAAATTAGATTTTACGTAAATAACTTTTGTCGGTGCGTCGCCTTTTTTGTAAAGCAAGGCATAGGTGCAGGTATCAACCGTTCTGTATTTGACAGAATCACTGTCAATAAACATCTGAATATCAGGATTGCCGCTGTCAAGTGCAACCCAAGTTGCTGCGTTGGCTGATAACGCACTCATTAAACACATTGCCAAAATTACTAATTTCTTTTTCATATTAAACCCTCATCTTTTTATTACATTATAATAGTAAACATACAAGTTGTGCAAGTTTTTAACTTTATGGAAAAATTATTATTAAGGGATGTTACAACATTGTGAAATTATTTGTTTTTTTTTTCAAAATAAAATAAAATATTATTGGGAAATTTGAGGGATAAAATAAATTATGTTAAAAGAAGAGGTTAGAGAAAAAACTTTATCACCGCAGCAGGTTAGAGCAATTTTGAATGCGGATAATAAAGAAATTGTTGAATTATGTAAACGGGCAGCAATTTTACCGAAAAAAAATACAAAAGGACAAACTTATTTTTCATATGATGAAGTTCGTCATTTGAGACGTCTGCAGGCAAAGAAAAATGTAACAAATCCGATTACTTTATCAACGGCTGCACCTGCCGCACCTCAAAAAGAAGTTGCAATGATGAAGAGTCTTCTTGGTTCCTTGAAAGAAATGGAAACAAAACTCAGCGATAAAATTGCAAAAGTTATTGATGAAAAACTTGAAGGCATGGACGAAGTTGTTGTAGAACTTATTCGCTGCAAAACAGATAACGAAACTTTGCGTCAAAAAATCATTGATTTGAACAAAGAAATTTATCAGCTTAAAAATGACCTCAACAGCTATAAACCGATAGGTTTCGGCATGTACCGCAAAAAAGAAAGAAGTATTTGGGAATAATACTTTTTAATAATAAATTTCATCATGATTTTAGGTTGTTTTGGTAAATATTTACAAAATAATTTAAAATCATGTTTTTTATTAAGAATAATTTGAAAAGGGATAAAAAATGGCGACAAAAGAAAAAGAAACAGAAACGACATCAAATGTTGATGAAAGAAGTAAAGCATTAAAACTTGCGATTGAAAAGATTGAAAAAGATTTCGGCAAAGGTTCAATAATGAAGCTTGGCGATAAGGCCTCCGTTAACGTGGAGGCTATCCCGACAGGTTCGCTGGCGCTTGATCTGGCGCTTGGAATAGGCGGAGTGCCAAGAGGTCGTATTATTGAGATTTACGGTCCTGAAAGTTCCGGTAAAACAACTCTTGCGCAGCATATTGTTGCAGAATGCCAAAAAAGAGGCGGAATTGCGGCATTTGTGGATGCAGAGCATGCTCTTGATCCTGAATATGCAAGAAATCTTGGTGTAAAAGTGGATGACCTTTTAATTTCACAACCGGATACAGGCGAGCAGGCACTTGATATCACAGAAGAACTCGTTCGTTCAGGTGCGGTTGATGTTGTTGTTGTTGACTCTGTTGCGGCTCTTGTTCCGAAAGCTGAAATCGAGGGTTCAATGGAAGATCAGCAGATGGGCTTGCAGGCTCGTTTGATGAGTAAAGCATTAAGAAAATTGACAGGTGTTATCGGAAAAACAAATACAACCGTAATTTTTATCAACCAGTTGAGAATGAAAATCGGTGTTATGTACGGAAATCCCGAAACAACAACGGGCGGAAACGCTCTTAAATATTATGCCTCCGTTCGTATGGAAATCAAACGTACAGAAGGTGTTAAAGGTGAAGACGGAGATGTCGGAAACCATGTAAGAGTTCGTGTATTGAAAAACAAAGTGGCGCCTCCTTTCCGTACTGCTGAATTTGATATTATTTTCGGCAAAGGAATTTGTAAAGTCGGTAATATTCTTGATGTTGCCGTAAATCTTGACATCGTTAAAAAGGCAGGTTCATGGTTCAGCTTTAATGATGAAAAACTGGGTCAGGGACGTGATAAAGCAAGGGATTTCTTAACGGAAAATCCTGATATATTAAATCAAATAGAAACTCTTGTACGTGAAAAACTTGCACAGCAATAGTTTTTAAATAATGGATTTTTGTATCCCGCCGGCGGCATAAAAACCCAGGCGGGATATTTATTTGAAATGATAAGATATATTAAGATAAATCAATAATTGTAGCAAAAATTTTTATTTCGGGCTTTAATATGATTACTTAAAATTTAAAAAATGGAGGCAGCGATGCGTATAAATTCAATAAATGCCTATAATTCTACCCCTTTAAACTTTCAAGGAAAAGACAAAAAGAGCAGCGGACTTAAGAATGCGGCAAAGGCAACAATTCTTGCAACAGCATTATCAGCAGCGGCACCAATGTATCAAAGCTGTGATAAATTGACTCAAGATATTGTGCACAACCACTATTTGAAATTACCCACAGATACATTTACGAAAGAAGAACTCAGACCGACGCCGGTTCCGCCGCAAATAATTTTTATTGAAACCGAAGTACCCGGAAAACCTGATACAATTATTCAGCATGATACGACGTATTTGCCGGGAGATACAATTATAAAACCTGATACAATTTATCTGCCGGGGGATACGACAATTATAAAACCTGATACGGTTTATCTTCCGGGTGATACAATAATTAAACACGATACGACATATATTGAGAAACCGCCGGTCATACAGCGTGATACCGTATATTTGCCGGGTGATACAGTATTTATAAAAGATGAATGGAAGTCTGACGTTCCGCCGAAACAAGAAGAAATTTATGAAGATTTGGGAATTGTTCCGAACGGTGACGGTAAATTCTTTATCTCAGAATCCTATTATGATGAAAAGAACAATCAGCTTGTACAAAGACATCTTCACGGTCAGGGAAGCTCCCGTGACGGCAAAATTCTTGTTTACAACGTAATCAAAACAGCATGGGATGATGAATCCGAAGGTGTTGTATTAGGCAAAAACGAAGAATATGAAAAGCAGCTTATCTATTTATCAGAAGACGGAAACGATCTGGGTGTAAAAATTATGAAACCGAAAGTTGATATAAAAGCTCCGGACAATCGTGGCAAGTCAAACTGGCAGGTATTTACAACCGGAACTTTATCAACACCTGATGCCTGGAACGACAGTGAATCATTCTTTATGCAAAGCCGTGGCGGCGTAGTTGATTTGACTAACGGTTTCAAATTGCAGCAAGGTTTGAAAAACCAATCAGTTACAACCATCAACCCGTACAACAGTCAGTGGGAATTGTCTGATTGGAATGTAGTAAAAGGAGATGCAGATTAATTTATAGTGATATATGGAACTCTCTTGAAAAAGAAATTTTTCAGGAGAGTTTTTTTATGTATAATGAAATTATGAAAACTCTTGCAAGATTTGTACAGGAAAGACGTGAACAGGTCGGTTTATCAGTCAGCGGGCTGGCAAAAAGATGTAATATTACGCCGGAAATTATTGAAGAAATTGAAGGCGGCAAAGAATTGTTTCTGCCGGTTACAATACGTCAGAATTTAGCCAAAGGTTTAAAATGCCTTCCTGAAGATATCAAAAAATATGAAAAAGATTTTACAAATGATTTTGTGTCGCTTGAAGTCATAGAAAGTTTAAAAGAATTGATTTTAAAGGGTGCCGGGGGCCTTAAATGTCCTAAATGCGGGGCAAATCTTGTCACAAAAATCGAGCGGATGTATGATTTGGAAGATAATCTTGTTTTGCACCCGAAAGCTCATTGTTCCAAATGTGTTTTTCAAATTCATTAAATCAAAGATTTTCCTCAACAAGATTTTGTATGTGAAGTCTGACTGCCGGTGTAATCAGCAAATCCGGTTCAATATAGGTAAACTCATCAAGTGTTGTTATTGCTTGTTGAATGTTTCCCGTTTTTTCATAAAGTATTCCACGCATAATGAGATTTAAGGGATTAGAATTTGCATGTGTTTCTTTTAGTTTTTGCTCTGTAATATTTAAGGCTACATAACAGTCTGCAAGGTTTTGATAATACTTCAAATTAAGACTGTATTGCAAAATCGCTTTTTCAAAACAATCAATTGCCATATCGGGATACCCGAGTTTCATGTAAGTTTCTCCGAGATTGTTGTAATAAACTGCGGTTGCCTGAGTGTTAGGGTTTAGGCTTATTGCGATTTTAAACTCCTGAATTGCGGGGTAATAAAGGTTGTCTTTTAAATAGTTAAGTCCCTTGTTGTTATGAATATAGGCATTGCGGACAGCATCTATTACATATACATCAGGCTTTTTGTAACCTGATGTAAAAATTGATGTGATTAACAATATTGATATGATAATTGTTTTTTTCATAACGATTAAATCAAATTGATTTCCAAACCTTCATATGCGAGTTGAACATTTTCATTTTCATAGTGTTTTTTAATGGAATTTAATTTTTTGTCATCATAACCGGGGTCAAAATGATAAAAAATTAATTTTTTTGCATTGGTTTGTTTTGCACACTCGACCGCCATATCAAATGTTGAATGACCGTAGCCCTGTTTAGGCACAAAAGTGTTCAAATAATCTTCGGTTGTATATTGGGCATCATGGATTAGAATATCACAATCTCTTGCAAAATTTGTGAGTTTTGCATCGCCTCCCAGATAACTTTCTTTATCTGTTGCATAAACCAGAACTTTATCTCTGTATCTTATTTTATAAATCAAAACACCTTCCTGCGGGTGAGCGTAGGAACGGTAAAAAGTTATCAGAACATCATCTTTTCCGATTTTTTCGTCCTCCGGAGTTTCAATTCTTTTGATAACCGGAGCCGAATTTTTCTTTAATAAAATTCCTTCAGATTCATTTATATCCGTAATGTTGAGGCTTCCGGCGATATCGCCTAAATCAAGCGGAAAAGATTTGCCGAACAAAAGATTTGCAAGTTCATCAGACAGACTTTCATCATAATTTGCGTTGCCGAAAACATTTAATACGGTTGACGGAACATGAAGCGGACGGAAAAAAGTAAAACCTTGAATGTGATCCTGATGTATATGCGAAATTAAGACGGTAGCCTTAATCGGTGTTCTTTCCTGCGGTGAAACTCCGGAGGTAATATATTTTTCCATAAGTTCATTCCCGCAGTCGATTAAACCTGTTCCCGCATCAAGAATTATTAAATGTCCTCCGGCATTTACTTCAATACATGAAGTGTTTCCGCCGTATTCAAGGAAGTTCTTTTTTGCGACAGGATAGCTCCCGCGCACCCCTCTGAATTTTATTTTAAATTCGCTCATATTTTCCTCCGAAGTTAGTTTTTGATTATTTCAAACGTTCCGTTTCTATCTTTTTCTTCTCCAGCATAAAGATTTGATGCAAAAACCATGATTTTTGCAAGTTTTTGAATATTTTCCAAACGGGTTTCTTTAAACTCTATATTAAAAACAACTTTTTTTCTTTGATTGGTTACAGTGATAATTCTAAAGGCATTCGGGTATGAAACAAGCGAGGGTGTGCTTATATATAAAACATTATCAAACTGTTTTATCATTGTTGCATGGTAATGCCCCTGAAAAACAGCAATCGGATTTTTGTGTTTTTCAATTATTGTTCGGACTTCGTTTGCATTTAAAAGTCTGTGGCCGGCGCTTGCAAAGGGTTCTATTACCGGAACATGCATAAATATAAGAACAGTATCGTCTTTTGCCTCATCAAGTTCTTTTTCAAACCATTTTAACTGTTCATCATCAATCTGTCCGTTACTGGTCAGCCGCTCACGTATAATTGTGTCAAGAACGATTACTTTAAATCCTTTTTTAGGGATGAATGAATAGTAAGGTTTTAGAAAATTAAAATCAGGATTTGCCTTGTTTACCATAGACAAATATACTTGAGGGGTCAAATATCCGCCGATACAGGTGTCATGATTTCCGAAAGTTATGTACCATGGATATTTGAGATTTTGCGCATGCGGCAAAAACGCTCTCAATTCTTTTTCAAAAGATTTGTCAATCTGATCTCCGGTAAACATTACAAAATCCAATCCTGCGGTTTCATTGACCTGTGAAACCGCATCATCAAAAAGTCTGCCGGATTCCGCTCTTAATTTATAGGTGGTGTTGTCATCTCCCGTATAAAAATGCACGTCGCTTATCTGAGCAAATTTTAAAGAGTTTGATTTGTTTGAAAAAATACTGTCTAAAAATTTTGTGTTATGTGAGGTTGCACTGTAACATTGCAAACCGTATGCCATAATTGCCGCAAGAATTATTGTAAAAACTGCGTTGGCAAATTTTATAAAAACAGATTCTTTCTTTTTCTTACTTTTTCTACTCATTTATTTTGACCCTGATTGACTAATTTTGCTTTAATTTCATTGTATTGTGTCTGCAAAGTTTTATCATCATCAGACAACAGTATTGCTTTGTCAAGGTTTATCAGCGCATTGTTCAAATCTCCGGTTGCATAATAGCTTAATCCCAAAAATTTATAAATATCTGAGGTTTGAATTTGGTTAGTGAGTTTTTCAAGGGTAGTCTGCGCTTTTTTGAAGTTGCCTCTTTTAAATAAAATAAGTCCTTCCAGATACCGGTACTCAATCGTATCTTCAAGAGCAATTGCTGTCACTATGTCAGTTTCTGCATCATTATATCTACCCATTTCAGTTAAAACTCTTGCGCGCATGGCGTAGGCATAACTTTCCTGCTGATTGTGTGCGATAAATTGTGTTAAAATCGGAAAGGCTTCATTATAATTATTCATTTCAAAATAACAAATTCCAAGATAAAGCAAAGGAGTTGAAAACTGTGTTGTGGAATTTAAAGCTTTTTCATAATAAGGAATTGCTTTTGAAAACTGTTTTGATTTGCGGAAAAAGTCCCCTGCAAACATATTTTCCCAGTATCCGCCGCTATTTGCAGCCTGAGTAAGATATTGAATTTCGGAGGATTTATTTCCTGCAAGTTTTGCCTGTTCTGCCAGAACAAGATTACGGTTCTGGCTGACTACTGGACTCGGCATATTTCCGCTCTGCATATTTTTTAATGTCATTTTAAGAGAAACTATTTCTTTGTTTGAAGGGTCAATTGACAGAATTTTGTCCAGATAATCCATTGCTGATGCATAGTTGCCCGATACCGCATAACTTGTTGCAATATCCAGATAATCCTCTATCATTTCGTTTGCAGCCGCCGCAAGCGGTGATACTATGATTAATAATGAAATTATAAAAGTTAAAATTCGTTTTTTCATTTTTTAAATGCTGAATCCTTCCACATAAAGCACTGTTATTTCACCGGCTTCAAGTTTTACGTTATATTTGTTGTCTTTAAACACAGGAACACTTTTCAAATGAAGCGGGATTATCATTAAGTCTTCATTAAATTTAGGCACCTTAATTTTGCTTTCGCTTATATCTGAAAAGTTTAAATTACCGAAAACAAGAATAGTTTTGTCATTATGACTCATCGCATATGCAAAGACTTTTGGATTTGATGATTTTAAAATGGTAAATTTACCGTTTGCACTTATTGCTTTAACAACATCTTTAAATTTTGCAGCAATTCCAAAATCACTGTTCAAATCTTTATTTGTTCCGCCTGGTCGTCTGGAAAAGTTAAAGATATCGATTTTTCCACGGTGGACAAAATAATATTCATCATCCGTAAATGTTTGCGGGGCTTTTTTGTTTGCCCAGAAATAAACGTAATTATCTCCGGTCTGAAATCCGTCAACAAAATATGCGTTTAACGGTAATGTCGCATTAAGCCAGAGTATCATTTGACTGTATTTGTCCCCGTTAATTAAAACCGGACTCATTTCATCATGAGTTGAGAAACTTCCGATAACTGATTTTTTGTCTTTGTAATGTGACAGAAGTTTTTGATTGAATTTTATATGTTTATAAAGTTCATCAGCCGTTTCCCAGTTTTTAAGCTCAAACCAGCTTCCGTAATATCCGTCAAATCCGGCTTCAAGAAGCTTATCATACGTTGTATAAACTCCGTAATTAGAAACAGGTGTCATCCAGCTGTCTGAACTCTCCGCAAGCCACATAAACTGCGGATCTTTTTTTCTTGAATATTCAATTAATTCTTTCCAGAATTTTGCGGGTTTTAAAGGTGCAACGTCTGCTCTTATGCCGTCAACGCCGAGTTCCATTACCATATCAACAAATCCTTTATACAAGTTATAAACATCTCTGTTGATTTTGTCCTCGCTTCCGGCATTCAAAAGTCTTACATCAGTCCAATCCGCAGGAACAACGGGCTGTCCGTTTTTATCTTTTACAAAAAGTCCGGGCTGTTCCAAATATAAATCGTATGAGCCACAGGCAGGTAAGTCCGCAATTACACGAATATTTCTTTTATGCGCTTCATAGATAAACTTTTTTGCCTGTTCTTCAATTGATAAACTTGATTTATCACTTTTTAGCTGGGGATTCAGTTTGTTAAAGGCGGATGCCGCATATAAAGAACCTGCTGTTCCGAGCGCCTTTGTTTTGCCGACAGGTGTAAAAGGCATTACATGAATTGTGTTGATATTTAAATTCTTTAATTCGTCAAGTCTGTCTATTGCATTAATAAAATTCCCGCTTTCTTCTCCGGAATCGAAATCTATAATTCCGTTTCCGTTTGTATCATTTGCGTTAAACGTTCTTAAATTTAGTTCATATATCGTTGCACTGTTCAATAAAAATAATCTTCTTAAATCATTTACCCACGGCTCATCTGCCGCATAAGCAGCGGATGTGACGGAAATTGTTATAAAAAGAGTAAGTAAAAATATTTTAAATCTGCTAAGCATACCTCTCTCCCCGAAATTTGCAAACTTTTTATAACAAAATTTTAACAGATTTTATTTCATATTGCAACAACGTTAATCGGTGCTAATATACAATTTCACACAGGACAAACCGAATATTATCTGCTGAACTTGTTTCATGGTGATATATCAAAGTTTTTTAGTGCAACTTGTATCCAACTCCCTGTTAATCAAATACAGGTTTGCCAAATAAATTATTTTAATATATAATTTCATTACCATGAAAAAATATTCGGCAGGAATAGATTTAGGCGGAACAAAAATTCTGATTGCTTTTATAAACCGTGAAACGGGAGAGGTTGTTGCATCCGTAAAAAAGAAAACGAAAAAAGATAAAGGCCCCCAAAATATTATCCGCAAAATGACCGAAGGTATTGAAGAACTTTTTGCACAAACCTCCATCTCAAAAGAAGAAATCTCGTCAATTGGTATAGGTGCTGCAGGACAGGTTGACAGAGAAAACGGAATTTTAATAGGTGCGCCAAATCTTGACTGCTATGATTTTCATATAAAAGAACTTATTTCAAGCCGTTTTGATATTCCGGTCTATCTGGGCAACGACGTTGAAATTGCAGCAATCGGCGAGATGAAGTTTGGTGCGGCAAAAGGCTGTGATGATTTTGTCTGCGTTTTTGTGGGAACCGGTGTCGGTTCTGCAATTGTTAAAAACGGTTCCGTGATTTTAGGCGCAACAGGCACCGCAGGTGAAATCGGGCACATTATAGTTGATTTAAACGGACGACCATGTGCATGCGGCGCACATGGATGCCTTGAAGCTTATGCATCACGTTCGGCTATCGAAAGACGGATTGAAGGTGCTCTTAAAAAAGGCCGCCATTCAGTTATCCTTGATTATCTTGAAAGCGGCAAATCAATTACCTCAAGTATGATTCAAAAATCAATCGAAAAAGGAGATGAACTCGTAACGGCCTGTGTTGATGAAGCAAGTGACTATTTGTCGGGCGGAATTGCAAGCATTATAAATTTTGTCAATCCGAAACTCGTCGTGCTGGGCGGCGGGCTTATTGAGGCTGTTGATTATTTTTACAAAAATACAATTAAAAAAGCAAAAGCAAAATCGCTTCCGGTGCCTGCAAGCAAAATTGAATTTAAAAAAGCTGCACTCGGAGATTTTTCCGGTGTAATCGGAGCTGCATTTTTACAGGACAGAAAGTTGTAAATTATGAAAAAAGTTTTGATAGTTAGATTATCTTCAATGGGCGATATAATCTTTCACATTCCGCTTGCAAATATTTTTAAAAAGAACGGATATCAGGTTGGCTGGATTGTATCAGAAAAAGGATATGAACTTTTAAAAGACAACCCGTGTGTTGATAATGTTTATTTTGCGCCGGCAAAAAAATGGAAAAAGCGGGGCTGGTTAAATCCGAAAAATTTTTTCGAATTTATTTCTCTTTTAAGACAAATCCGCAAAGAAAAATATGATATTGCTATTGATTGTCAAAGAATGTTTAAAAGCATGTACTGGATGATATTGTCCGGTGCAAAGCGGAGAATTATTTCCGAAGATACAAGAGAATTTGCGCAATTAGGCGCAAATGAAATTATTCCGCAAAGTTTAAACAGCAGGTCGCAGCATGTTGTATTATCAAGTTTTGAATTTGCAAAGTATTTAGGCTTGAATACGGATGAAATAAAATTTACACTTCCGGAAACTCCGGATGACGTTAAAAAATATATTGAAGGGCTTTTAAAAAATGCAGACAAAACCAGACCGCTTGTTATAATTGCGCCTGCAACAACAAGAGATGTAAAACACTGGGACAGAGATAACTGGAAGGTTGTAGTAAAAGAACTTGAAAAATATTGTACACTTATTTTTACAGGCACCGAAAATGACAGAGAATTACTTAAATATATAGGTGCGGACAACAATATAAACCTTTGCGGCAAAACAAATCTGGAAAGTTTAAGAGAATTGTTTTCAAGAGTCGACCTTGTAATTTCACCCGACAGCGGAAGCGCTCATCTGGCATGGGCAAGCGCAAAACCTGCTGTGATCGCAATATTTACCTGTACCCCTCCAAAAAAGTACGGACCTTTCGGAAATGATGAAAAATATTTTGCCATAAACGGCGGTTTACCCTGTCAGCCCTGCTGGCATACAAAAACCTGTCCTAATGAAGGTGATAAAAATAAACTCTGTACAAAATATCCAAAGCCTGATGAAATACTAAATATTGTAAAAAAAATCCTCAAAATCAACACAGCAAGCCAATAATATTATATAATGCTAATGTAATGGCTATATATGGTTTCAGGATTAAAACAGGGGCATAATGAGTTTTTTTGATAAATTAAAAGAATATAAAAGAACTTTAGCGGAAATTGAAAACAGTGTTTACGGAAACAAACAGGATTATCTGGAGATTTACGAGCGCAATCTTGAACTGGAAAAAGAGATTGCCGCAAGAACTCAAGAATTAAATATTGCAAACAAAAGGATGCTTACACTTCAACACATATGGGAGATGATGAATTCATCCCGCCCGCTCGAAAGCGTTCTTGAAACGATAGTAAACAGTCTTCAGGGAGAACTCGGCTACCTTCACAGCACTATTTTAAGAAAACAGACAGATGAAAGAGGTGATTTTATGTCTGTTATCGCAGAAGCCGACAATTCCGTAATCAAACGTGTAAATTCAATTATTGAAATTCCGATGCAGATGAGGCGTCTTAATTATTTTAAAGACGGATTTTATGCAGAAGCTCTTAATGAAAAGAAAATAGTTACCGTAAAAAATATAGCGGAAGCCTTAAGGGGAATTATACCTGATTTGCCGGACGAACTTTTTAAAAAAGTTATGAGCGGGATGAGAAGTAAACTTTTGATTGTAATTCCGCTTTATACACGTAACAAACCTTTCGGATTATTCTGTGTTTTTTCCTCCCGTGATGAACTTGCGGACAGCGAAACGGATTTTTTAACGATTTTTGCTCAGCAAATTGAGATGGCAATAACGATTGCTGATTTGTTTCAGGCAGTGAGAGAGCAGGCAATTACAGACGGACTTACGGGGCTTTATAACAGAAGATATTTTGAGGAATATATTTCAAAAGAAGTTACCCGCTCCCTCCGCCAGAACCAGCCTTTCAGTGTTATCGGAATAGATTTGGACTTTCTTAAAAAAATTAATGACAAATACGGGCATGCATACGGTGATATGGCAATAAAAACCGTTGCTGATGTTTTAAAAACCAATGCCCGTTCAATTGATGTTGCGGCAAGAATGGGAGGGGAAGAATTTAACATATTGCTTCCCGGAATAGATTCAAAAGGCGCCTCAACTGCAGCCGAACGTATCCGAAAAGCAATTGAGGAAAAAGAACTTGATACAATCGGCCATATTACGGCAAGTATAGGTGTTGCAACATTTCTTGAGCATTCAGACAATCTTGAAGATTTGCTGGAACTGACCGATCAGGCGATGTATCAGTCAAAACGTACGGGCAGAAATCGTGTAACTGTTGCCAAACCGGTTTCGGAAACAAGCTGGCAGGAGGTTGCGGTTAATACATTCCTTGATATTTTATCCAGACATAACGTTCCTGTTGAAACAAATCTTCTTGATGATTTGACCGGAAAATTGACTACAATCAAAGAACAGGCGGAAATGCCCAAAGAAATTCTTTATTCTGTTGCGGATATGCTGATAAAATCTTACAATCCCTTGCATGAAGCAGGAGTTGTAAAGTCAAAAGTGCTTCTTGCTTCATCTCTTGCAAAGCGTTTCGACCTGCCCAAAGAAGAAATTGACAGATTGAAAATAGCAATTCTGCTTTATGATATCGGAAATCTTATGCTGCCGAAAGAACTTCTTCAAAAGGCGTCGCCTTTGACAGAGGATGAAAGAAAACATATTCAGGAACACCCGATTATTGCAGCCCGTGATATTTTAAAACCGATTTCCTATATTCAGGATATTATTCCTATAGTTGAACATCACCACGAAAACTGGGACGGAAGCGGATATCCCGGCAAAATTTCAAAAGATGAAATTCCTTTGACTTCTCAAATTATTTTGATAGTCGATGCATATTTTGCTCTGACAGAACACCGTCCATATAGAGCAAAACTATCACCGGTTGAGGCACTTATTGAAATTAAAAAAGATACCGGCAAAAAATGGAGTGAGGCGCTTGTTCAGGAATTCGTCACTCTTATCGGCCATGATTTGACCTGAGCAGGAAAATTTTGCAATTATCATTATGAAAGAAAAAGAATTTATAAATATAATAAAATCCTCTCTTAAATCAAATTATATAGGAGATGACTGTGCCTATCTTAAAGATACGGGTATTGTAATTTCGCAGGACAATCTTGTTGAGAATGTTCATTTTTCGCTTGATTTTACAACGCCGTATAAGCTCGGATGGAAATCCGCAATGGTCAATATATCCGATATTTGTGCAAGCGGTGCTGAACCTATTTGTTTTACAGTCGGGCTTTCGCTTCCGTCATATACGGATGAGGATTTTGTTAAAGAATTTTATCATGGCTTAAAAGATGCGGCAAAAGATATTGAAATCGTTGGAGGCGATATTACAGGCGCCGACAAAATCTTCATCTCAATCGCCGCAATAGGAAAAACCGCAGGGCGGAAAATTTCCTCCAGAAAAAACGCAAAAATCGGACAAAAAATTATTGTTTCAGGTGAACACGGCTCAAGCGGGGCAGGTTTAAGACTTTTGCAAAACGGGAAAAATTATCCCGAAAAATTTATTACAGCTCATCTTATGCCGGAGGCGCAAATCGAATTTTCAAGATACATTGCGGAAAATATCAAAGAAGATTATGCAATGATGGATACTTCCGACGGTCTGGCGGATGCCTTATCGCAGATTGCCTGTTCAAGCGGGGTAAATCTTGAAATAGATTTTGACAAAGTTCCGTACGACGTGGATTTAAAGATGTTTGCGGATTTTGAAGACTTAATCCTTTACGGCGGGGAAGATTACCAGCTGGTTGCCTGTGTGCCGGAGGATATTGCAGGAAAGTTCACCGTTATCGGTACTGTAAAACAAGGTTCAGGGATTACAATAATAAAAAACAGTCAAAAATTTAATTTTTCTATCCATCAGATAGAAAAAAAACTTTTTAACCATTTTAAATAATCGTTTTTGATTTTTTTTACCTCCTTTAAAATGCGGAATTACTTTTAAATATTCGCTAATCAGGGACTTAATTCATTGTAAATTTTTATTAATATTGTAGCAAAATAATTTATTTAGATGAGTTAATATAACATTAAATCAGTTATACTCTGGTAAACACGTAGAAAAAACACAGATAAAGTGTGTCGAGGGTAGATTATGGTCGATAACAGGTCAGCAGGATTTTTCGGGATTGGCGGCTCTTTTAATTTTAAGAGCGGCGACATTTCGGGTACCGCAGCAAGAACTCAGGATGACAAGATGGGTCAGGGCGGTGAATACTTTGCACAGCAAAGAGGCGAGGAAGAAGAAGAACAAAACGAATCCGAAAAATATATGGACAGAAGTGCAGTTCTTCGTGCGACTTTAAATTCTCTTGCAATGATGAATGTCGCAAATGTTATCAACGCTAAGAAAAAACAGTTGATTTTAGACGAAAAAAATAAAGATAACCGTCAAAATAAACAAAAAAAAGATGAACTCGAGGAAGAAAAAGAGAAATCTGAGGAGTAATTATTTACTCAATTAGTTAAGGCATTTTAGATTAGTCGAAGACACTTTTTATTTCTTCGTGTTTTTCGCCTTTTTTAGAATTCTGCATCAGCAATTCACCGTGATAAAAAGGATTGGAGCCGTTTTTATCTTTGCTTGTGCTGTTGCTTATAATACTGTTAAATAAAGGTGCCGGCTGAGTTTTAGGCTGACCGTTAATTTCATTTACGGAAATGGTCATTTTGCCTTCAACGTTTTTTGCAACATTTTGAGCGGCCTGAGAATTTAAAAATTGAATTGCTTTTTGAGCAGTTTCGCTCAATTGGATTTGTAACCCGCTGTTGTTGAGTGCAATTTGTTTTGCAACCTGCGTGTCAATATTGCCTTTGTATAAATCAACACCGAGTTCTGTTGCTCTTAAAACACTGCCGAAAGAGCTGTTTACATTGTACTGGCTGTTCTTCGCTTCCGCTCTTTTTAAGATTTCAGCTGAAACCTGTTTAAGGACGGAAGTGTCGATACCTAATTTGTAGTTTTGATTGTAAACATTAAGAGCCATTTTTACGTATCCCTTTATAACATTTCCTTACTCTTTTATTCGGCTGATTCCCCTTAAAACTTTAACGTCTTATCAATGTAAGTTTACAAAAGTTTACAAAAAGGAAAAAACATGGCAATTTTCAGGGAATAATATTTTTAATATATATAGGATATATAATTTGAGAGATAGACTATGAGCTTAGCCAGAACGAATTTCATCTTAAGTAACGTAAATGCATTATTAGGCAGTACTGTCGGGGCAATGAACGACAGCAATAACGGTGTGGATCCCGGAACTACCATAATGAATTTCGGATTGAACGTTATGAACGGAGCTGCAAGAAATGCTGTTGCTTATGATATTCGGAAAATGACAGGGAGCAGTATTGGTTTTTTGATTAACGGAATGGCAGGTTACGGTAATCAGGAAGCTAATATAAAAGGTTCAACCGCATTGATGGGTGCATCTTTGATGACATCAATGATGGGACCGTTCGGATGGAATGGCGGCTGGTTTGGCGGAGGGTGCTTCGGACCCAGTATATTCGGCGGCGGATGTTTTGGTCCTCCTGTTGCGCCAATGCCTCCTATGATGGGATTTCCGACATCTCATACCGAGATTAACATTACGACAAACGGCAGAGGCTTCAGACACTGGCATTTTTAATCAATAAGTGATTTCCAGTCCTGTGAAACTTTGTTAAGGACTGTTTGTGTGTCTGATTTATCCAGCAGAATTTCCTGAACGGATGCGTTTATAAGGTTGTTTATATCTTTTTGATTTCTGCCGGATTTCAAAACAGGTTCGACTTTATCAAGTTGTTTTGCGCTGATAACACGTGCTTTTGCCATAAGGTTTGTGTCATCGTAAATGGTATAAAAATCATTATTTAGAGCTTTTTTGTTTGTTGCGATAATATTTGTAAGTTTTGCAAGTTCAAGCTGGTTTTCTTCATTTGTCAAAAATAGGGCAAATTTAAGGGCTTCTTTTTTATGTTTTGCTTTTTGGGGGATTACAAAGTTCATTAAGGAAAAATCATTCTGCCCGAGAGCGCCGGTAAGCTGCGGCGCTACATCGGTTACTGCATATATGGATGGGGCATTTTCTTTAATCATGTTTAAAAAGTTTGCTCCGGCCTGAAAGAGCGCAATATTTCCGGACATGTATTTTTCAAGTGCTTCACGATGCGTTTGGGTGATGCTTTCTTTCGGGATAAGATTCTTTTGATAAAGAGTTTTAAACATGTCAAAAACTTCTGCGGATTTTTTTGAATTTATATTTTCATGCGAATTTATCCCGTATTTGTTTAAAATTCTAAGCATTGTATCGTTTTCGGTTATGTTGGGAAGAAAAATGTAGGAATTGGTTTTAACTTTAACTATTTCTGCAGAATTTTTCAATTCTTCATAAGTTTTCGGAACATTTATTCCGGCTTTTTTAAATATGTCTTTATTATAAATTGTGACGGCGGACGTTGCATACCAGGGAATTGCATAGAGTTTGCCTTTGTATTTTAAAGACTCGACAATTCCGTCATTAAAATCCGTTAATGATTCCGGCGGAATTTCGTAAAGGGTTCCTTTCTGCGCCAGAGTAGCCGAAAAATCAGGGTTTAAGTTGATTAAATCCGGCGGATTGTCACTTAAAACAGATGCAAGCGTTCTTTTTTCACCTTCGGAAAACGGAACGTCTATCCATTTGATTTTAATTTCCGGATTTTCTTTTTCAAAATCTCGGATAACGCCGTTCATATAATCGGAAAAATCACTCATTTGAAGCGTCCAGAATATTACTTCGTTTTCATTATTCCCATGATTTTTCAAACTGCTTAACGGAGCGGTCAATATTAACAAAAATACAATTATAAAAATAAGCAAAAATTTTCTCATTAGGCGCCCTTTCATTTTGATGATACAATTATACTATGAATAATCTCTTTACGGAACTTGAAAATCAGAATAAGCAAATCCCGCTTGCGGAAATATTGCGCCCGAAAACACTGGATGAATTTTTAGGGCAGAGTAATGTGGTATCACCAAACAGTCCTATTTTAAATCTCTTAAAGACAAATCGTCTGTTTTCAATAATTTTGTGGGGTACGCCCGGATGCGGCAAAACTACTCTTGCAAGACTTATTGCAGCGAAAACAAGTGCAAATTTTATTGAAATTTCTGCCGTAACTTCAGGTGTCAAAGATATCAAAGACGCTGTTGAAAGTGCAAAAAATGCTTTGCGAAGCGGTACAAAAACTATTTTATTTATTGATGAAATTCACAGATATTCAAAAACACAGCAGGACGCACTGTTGCCGCATCTTGAAAACGGAACACTGTTTTTGATAGGTTCAACAACCGAAAATCCTTCATTTCAGGTTGTTCCCGCACTTTTGTCAAGATTGCAGGTCATAAGACTCAATTCAATTGATGATGAGAGTATGAAAACAATTATTAAAAAGGGGTTTGCTTATCTTGCCAAACATTATACGGCAATGGACTGCGAAAGCGGGGTTCTGGATTTTATTGTAAACCTTGCCCGAGGGGATGCAAGATATGCACTTAATGTTGTGGAAAATGCCTATTTTGCAAGTGATTTAAAGGATAATCGCCGCAATTTGACGGTTGCGATTATTGAGGAAATTTGTCAGAAACGCAATACAAGATATTCTCAGCAGGAACATTATGATTGTGCATCGGCTTTTCAGAAGAGTTTGCGAGGGTCAGATGCGGATGCGGCAATTTATTATCTGGCAAAAATGATTGCAGCAGGTGAAGATCCCAGATTTATTGCAAGGCGTCTTATTGTTTGTGCTGCAGAAGATGTCGGACTGGCTGATCCAAATGCGATGAATGTTGCAGTTAATGCATACAAAGCAGTTGAACTTTTAGGGCTGCCCGAAGGGCGCATTCCTCTTGCACTTGCTGTTATTTACGTTGCAAAAGCTCCGAAAAATAACAAAGCGATTTGTGCAATTGATGCTGCGTTATCCGATATTGACAGCGGAAAAGATTTTCCGCCGCCAATGCATTTGCGTGATGCACATTACAAAGATGCTAAAAAATACGGTTTTGGTATCGGTTATATTTATAGTCATGATGCCCCTGATGTATATCAGCAGTTTTTGCCGGACGAGTTAAAGGATAGGAAGTATATTTAAAATAAAAGGCGGATTTTTTATCCGCCTTTTATGTAACTTAAATTTATATTTTTTAATTCATCGGTATTGTAAGCTTTTGTCCGATTGAAAGCTTGTTCGGATTGGACATGTTGTTAGCAGCCATAACAGCTTTTGCTTTTTCCGGACTGTAACCTCCGTAAAATCTGATAAGAATGCTTTCTAAAGTATCACCGTTTTGAACAGTGTAAACTTCCGGTGTCGTTGTTTGAACAGCAGCTGTTTCTGTTGTTGCCGGAATAAGATTGATTTTTTCGGTTTGAACTTTTGCCCGTCCCGGATTGAAAATTTGATTTTCATCCTTTGTTGAAATATGACCGGTTGATATGTTAACCAGCCCGATAAGTATCAACATGGAAACCGCACCCGCAATAAATCCTGTTGCAAGATAAACACTCGGAGACTTTTCAGCTTTCTGGCTGATTTTAAAATTTTGCCAGAGAACGTCTAATTCTTTTTCTTTGTTGGGTCTTACATAAACGTTCGGTGTGTTATCGTAACTATCCTGTCTGTATTTTGAAAGCGCCTCTAAAACAGCCATCTTCTCCTTAGATAAATTTGATCTTCTGATAGTTGAACTCTTCATTTCTACCTCACTACCCTAATTTAATAAATTGTTCTTGCCAGTATCCTATCATGAGTTTTATTATTAATCAAGTTAAATGTTAAGTTTGTTTATATTTTTGACATGATGTTGCAGAAGCACCTGCAATACGTTATAATTATTAATATATGAAAATTCTTGGGATAGACCCCGGTATGGCAATTGTCGGGTATAGTTTAATAGATTTTGAGGATGAAAAAATCAGGCTTGTTACCTCCGGTTCAATACAGACGGCGAAAGGTGAACGGGAATCCGCAAGACTGCTGGAAATATTTAATGATATAACAACAATCCTTGACAGATACAGGCCGGATGTTTGTGCAATTGAAAAATTGTTTTTCTTTCGAAACCGCACAACTGTTATGCCTGTTGCACATGCCAGAGGGGTTATCTTAACTGTGCTGGAACAATTTGGCGTTCCGATTTTTGAATACACTCCGATGGAGGTAAAACAGGTTTTGACGGGTTACGGTAGAGCGGATAAAAAAGAGGTTGAACATATGGTTAAACTTGCGCTTGATTGCGAAACCCTGCCAAAACTTGACGATACGGTTGACAGTATCGCAATTGCGATATGTCATACACGTTCTTGTCTAAAAGAGGCTGTAATGGTATAATAAAGTATAATATGTGAATGGGAATATGAGGATAGATTATGTATAGAAGAAAAATCATGGTAATTTCGGCGGTATTTTTTATCGGGCTTCTTGGGGTTATGATCTGGAGTTCATATGTTGTTTCGGATCACAATAGCAACAACAATCAGGTCGGCAGCAATACTGTTACTACATCAGGGTCTGATATTATGGACGGAGACTTTGGCAAAGAACATTTGCAGGAGTTTGCGAATGAAAACGCAGACAGTCAACAGAATCAGTCTTCTGATGAAACTAAACTACAGCGTCCTAAAGCGGGCGGACCGGAAGATTTTGTTCAATTGAGGCTTGATGAAAAGAATTTTGTGCCTGTCATTCCGGAACGAAAAAAGCCTAAAAAAAGTGTGGGCCGCAATTATCTTGCTGAAATGACCGATATAAATAAATTGATTTTATGGAATGAAGAAACATTTCCTCTGCGGGTATTTCTGGTAGACGAAGCAAATATGCCGGCAGGTTTTGCCGACAGTATTAAATCGGGTATTAACAACTGGCAGAGCCGTTCACGCAACTTTTTCTCTTTCACTTATGTAACTTCAAAAGATCAGGCTGATATAACTGTGGAATTGACTGAATCTCCGGCAGGCAGCTGTGATATAGATGAAGGAACCGCATACGGATTTAATCTTATAGGAAGCGTGTTAAGAAGTGCATATATAAAAATTCCAAAAACAGGTTGTGACAATAAGCCGTTGGATTCAGGACGTGTTTACATACTTGCCCAGCATAATGCAGGGCATGTTCTGGGGCTGCAAAATCATAGCAATATACCAACTGACGGTATGTATGAAGAATTGACTTATGAAAATGTTAATATCTCAACTTCAGATATTAACACATTAAAATATTTGTATAATTTCTTCCCTGCAATAACAAATAAAATTTTAACAAAAATGCAATCCAAAAATAAACATCGTTTTGCGGAAATAAAAAATATGTCTCAAGATGAAATTGATGAATACATGTATGATGTAATACCTGATCCGAGCGATTCTATGAGTGAAAGTGAAACTATGATAGCAGAAGCCCTGGACTATTATCATCAGGAAGATTACGAAAGTGCTATTTCATCATTCAAACAAGCCTTGAATATTACATCAAAAACTTCCGATAAGGCATATATATACAGAGCTCTTGCTATATTATCACTGCCGGATGATGCTTCTACTGCAGTTTCGTATGCAGAATCCGCATTTAATATGACACGTGAGCCTACTAATGAATATCTTATCGCATATGCAAACTATGTTGCGGGAACTCCGGATTCTGCTATCCCGCATCTGGAAAGATTGATGACTAAATATCCTCAAGTTCGTACGGCATATGTGCTTGCGGCAAAAATTTATGATGCAAAAAAGGACGGTGCAAAACTTCAGGAAATTTCAAAGAAGGCGCATGATGCCTTTCCACACGACCCGCCTGTAATTTTTATTCCGCTTCCGGCATCAGAAAATCCTGCAAACAAGCAAAATCTTAACAATAATCAGCCGCAGGATGAATCGGAGGAGGCTGTTGATGAGGCAGAAGATACTGAGGATATGGAAGAAGAATAATAATAAAAATACTAAAGAGAGCTTTAATGTACAAATCAATCGTAAAGATAATTTTGTTATTAAGTATATTTTTGGGAATAGTCAGCGGTTTGCTGACTATTGTCCCTTATCTGGGAGAAATCGTATTCTGGCTGTTGATAACAATAGCGGCACCTGTGGTGATTATGTTTTTAACAAGGGTAAATTTGCTTGAAATTACGTCCGTAAGGCAAAGCGCAGTGATTGGTGCATTAATCGGCTTTATTTCTTTTTTGTCTTTTTCGGCGGTATATATCCCGATAGTTGTTATACTTGATAAATTTTTCAACTATTCTTCAAACCCCGGGGTATCAATGTTTTTGATAAATGCAACAGTTATTTTGATAATTATGCTTGCTGTATTTATGGGTGTATTGTCTGCAACCGTAAATTCATTCAGCGGGTTTGTAACATATTATCTTGTTGAATTTAATAAATCTTTAAAAAGTAAACAAAATGAAAATGAGTATGGACAGTTTAATATAAGAAAGCAGAGATAAATGACAGAATTTCATTCAAAAATAAAAACAATAGAATGGGTTGATAATTATTCTAAAATGGTTGATCAAACACTTTTGCCCTACGAATTTAAATATATAAAAATAACAGGCGGGCAGCAGATGTTTGATGCGATAAAAACAATGATTGTAAGAGGAGCACCGGCGATTGGGGTTGCGGGTGCACACGGGGTTGTTTTATATGCTCAGGAACTTGCTATAAAAGATCTTTCACGTGATGAATTTGTAAAATATCTTCTTGAAAAGGCTGATTATATGGCAAGTTCCCGTCCTACAGCAGTCAATTTGATGTGGGCTGTAGAAAAGCAGAAGGAAATTATCAAAAATTCCAAATCCGATATAAAAGGAATTATTGAAGAACTAAAAGAAAACTGTAAAAAATTAGAAGATGAAGACATTGAAATAAATAAAAAAATCGGGGATTACGGAGCGGAAATTGTACCAAAAGGGGCAACGATTCTCACTCATTGTAATGCGGGAGGACTTGCGACAGTCGGTTACGGAACGGCTCTCGGGGTTGTGAGGAGTGCTTTTGCAAAAGATAATACAATTCAGGTTTTTGCCGATGAAACACGACCCCGCCAGCAGGGTGCAAGAATTACAACATTTGAACTTACAATGGACGGGGTTCCGACAACACTTATAACCGACGGCATGTGTTCATATTTTATGAAAAAAGGCATGATTGATATGGTTTGTGTCGGCGCAGACAGGATTGCGGCAAACGGAGATGCTGCAAATAAAATCGGAACCTATACTCTTGCAATTGCCGCAAAATATCATAACATCCCTTTTTATGTGGCGGCACCGCTTTCAACGATTGATACATCGATTCATTCGGGTGATGAAATCGTAATTGAGGAGCGTTCAAGAGAAGAAGTAACACATATAAACGGAAAAATTATCTGTGCGCTGGAGGTTAATGTAATCAATCCGGGGTTTGATGTAACACCGCATGAATTGATTACGGGAATTATAACCGAAGCCGGAATATTGCGTCCGGATTACAAAAAATCAATTGCGGAAGCTTTTAATAAGTAACGGAATTATTTTTCGCAAGGCGCCGCCTGCGGCGGCGCCTTGCTTAATCAACTTTATATCCGTTTTATTTTTCTTCTTTATATTTCCGGATTTTCAACTCGTTATTTTCGACAATAAGCTCAACTTCATCCAGAACCGGATTAACCTTCAAAAGTTCCAGAATTGCCTTGGGAATAATTAATCCCCAGCTCGTGCCTTGCTGCCGTAACTTTTTATGCATATTTACCTCAATGCATATATTTTATCTAATATTCTTGACATATTATGCTTATTATGCTTATAATTAATAAGCATAATATAAGCACCAACAGGAGGATTTATGCCACGTAACGGAAAAATCAAACAGTTATCTGACATGAGCAGTGAAGAACAGTTAATTGTTCAGGATATCAGAAACGCAGCAGAAATTCTTTTTCGTTTGACAGAAGAATTTTCAAACGAGCCGAATGAAATCGACCAGATTACTCTTATGTCAAAATATATCCTCGATCGTGCCAACAGCCTCTGTGCAACTTTTTAACAGTTTTTTGATAATTCCTCAAACACTCTTTTAAACTCCTCAAATGAAATTTTGTATTTCATATTTCCTTCAATATCCAAATCACTGATTTTTTCGGCATTGAAACGTCCGAACAGGCGCCTTGCAGGAAAATTTGCAATATTAACAAGCCATGTTATCTCTTTTATGTTGTTTTCAGCAGCTTTTTGACAAATTCTTCCGGTCATGCTTTTTAAAGCGGAAATTCCGAACTTCGTTCGTTTAAATTCATCAGCCAGCGTCATAAATTCAATATGTCCGGTTGATTTTTTACGATTGATTTTAAATGAATATCCCCCTGCCATTTTTTTATTATTAAAAATCGCTTCTGTATAGCAATCGGGTTTGTTAAGCTTGTACCAGAACGGAAGAGATGCTATTTTTGCCGCTGTCCAATCCAACAATGCGGTAAAAATGTTATAATGCGGCAAATTATTGTTGTATGACTCAAAAAATAGTCCGGCAAGCTCTGAAATCTCTTTTTTATTTTTGAGCGGCCTTATCAAAACTCCCGAAAATGTAATATCGTCTTTTTTATTAGAAATATTTGTCCGGCAGCTTTTTTGAGGGGTAAAATTTGTATTGTAAATATTTCGGGTAGTAAAATCAGGGTTAATTGCAATCATTTTTTCTCCGTTCGGTGCAAACGCCGCAATATCCCGAACACATGAAAAAAATATTTTTTGCTAAATTAATTCACCCTGCAAATACCATGTTTTAGTGCCGGAAATTTTTACGTCCAAAAATTCGCCTGTTCTGTCTTTATCGCAAGGAATATGCACGATTTTGTTGTTGCGGGTTCTTCCTGTAATTATATTTTTTCCCTTGTGGTTTTCAAAATTTTCAATCAAAACTTCCATTGTCCGTCCGACATATTTTCTGTTTGATTTTAAACAGTTTTCCCTCACCTTTTCATTTAGTCTTGCAAGCCGTTCTGTTTTTGTATCTTCCTCAATAAATTTATCAACCCATTTTGCGGCAACAGTTTTTTCCCGTGGTGAATAAGCTGCCGTATTTGAATAATCAAGTTCAAATTCATCAATTGCAGTCAAAGTTTCTCTAAACTGCTCCTCTGTTTCTCCCGGAAATCCTGCAATAAAGTCGCTCGTAATCGTTACATCAGCAACTTTATTCCGTACTTTTTCAACGATTTTTTTGTAAGTTTCACGGTCATATCGCCTGTTCATTTTTTTCAAAACTTCGCTTGAGCCTGACTGCATGGGTATGTGAAAATATTCGCACACTTTATCAAGTTCAACCACTGTTTCAATAAGTTCATCCGTAATATCCGTCGGATATGATGTCACAAAACGAATGCGAAACTTGCCTTCCAGTGCGTTTAAATCCCGTAAAAGCTGTGCAAGACGGTAATTTTTATCTTTAAAATCCTTTCCGTAGCTGTCAACATTTTGTCCTAAAAGAGTTATTTCTTTAAATCCGTTTTTAAGAGCGTCGTTGGCCTCTTTTAGAATAATTTCCGGTGTTCTTGACCGTTCCCGTCCTCTGGTATAAGGAACAATGCAATAGGTGCAGAAGTTGTTGCATCCTTCTGTTATCGGAATCCATGCATTTACGCTTTTTACTCTTTTTATTTCAAATTGAGAGGCTTTGTCATCTTCCGTTAAATTTGTTTCACTGCATTCAAGAACCCGTTCGCCGTGTTCAATTTTTTTTATAATTTCAGGCAGAGAATATATTTTGTGCGTGCCAAGAACAAAATCAACATAAGGTGCACGGCGGAAAACTTCCTTCATTTTCTGCTGGGCAACGCATCCGCAAAAACCGATTTTTAAATCAGGTTTAACAGTTTTTTTCCATTGTCCCCATACGCCTATTAGACTAAATGCTTTATCCTCGCTCAACTGTCTTATTGAACATGTATTAACCATAACCAGATTTGCGTCTTTTGCATTTTGTGTCTGTTCATACCCGAGATGTGAAAGCATTCCGAACATTCTTTCACTGTCGGATTTGTTCATCTGGCATCCCATTGTTTCTATATAAACTTTTTTCATTTACAACTTCCTTAAAAAAATAATTTTCCGGCAGATTAATTATATTATAAACATGTTTGTAAAACCATGCGGCGCCGCCGCAGGCGGCGCCGCATGGAAAAGATTAAAACGCACAAATGTAACAAATACTTGACTTTTAGAGGTAAAAATTATATTCTGAAGTTAGGTTTTTGAAATTTGAGAAGGGGTTAAGATAATTATGGGAAGTAAGAAAAAGAACATTCTTTATCTGTTAGATGAAAGAACTAAAAAATACGGTGAAAGAATTGCACTGGGAACTAAAACACCGCTCGGCTGGAAAGAATTTACCTACAAAGGTATCGGACTGCTATCCCGAAAACTTGCCTGTTATCTGATAGATAATTTGAATGTTCAAAAAGGGGACAGGCTTGCAATTTTATCCGAATCAAAGCCGGAATACGGGGCATGTGTTTTTGCATCCGCAATGGCCGGAATGATTACGGTGCCTTTAGATGTAAAGCTTACAAAGTATGAACTCATCAACATTCTGTCGGATTGTGAACCTTGTGTAATGCTTGTTTCCCGTGCTCATCTTGAAATGGCTGTTGCCCTTCAAAAAGAACTGCCTTTTCTTAAAAATATAATAGTAATGGATGAACCTGCGGCCGGTGAAGATTACAAAAGTCTTTATAATCTGCCGGATAATTACGAAGCCAGATGGCGTCCGAGATCTTCCAAATCAACGGCATTTATAATTTACACATCAGGAACAACAGGTGCGCCTAAGGGTGTAGAAATTTCGTTTTTGAATATGCTGACCCAGCTTGATGATTTGTGGGACGCTCTTAATGCAATTCTGCCCAATCGTATGGTTACTGTTCTTTCTATTCTTCCGATGAACCATCTTTTTGAAATGACTGTAGGTTTCAGTACATTTTTGAATTTCGGGTTCAGTGTGTATTATACTCCGAGTTTGAAACCTAAAGATATTCTGGGCATTATGCGTGCTAAAAAAGTTGATTTTATGATTGTTGTTCCGGCATTTTTAAAACTGCTTAAAACAGGGATTGAAAGTGAGATAAATAACGGCCCTAAAAAAGTTAAAACTTTATTCAATCTGATGTTTAAAATCTCAAAATTTATCCCGTCATACAGAATTAAAAAATTTATGTTCAAAAAAATTCATGACAAATTCGGCGGGCATTTTATGGGCTGCATATCAGGAGGTGCTCCGCTTGATATTTCGGTCGGAGAATTTTTCGAAAGAATAGGCATAAAAGTTTATCAGGGTTACGGACTGTCCGAAACGAGTCCTGTTGTTTCCGTAAACACTGACAAGCGCAATGATTTAGCTTCTGTCGGGCGTCCGCTAAAAAGTTTTGAAGCAAGAATTGATAAAGAAACAGGGGAATTGCAGCTTAGAGGTGATTGCATTATGAAAGGATATCACAATCAGCCCGAACTTACTGCCGAAACAATTGATTCTGACGGATGGCTTCACACAGGCGATATTGCAAAGATTACACCTGACGGTCATATTTATATTACAGGCCGCATTAAAAATATGATAGTATTATCGGGCGGTAAAAAAGTTTTTCCGGAAGAAGTTGAATCGGTTCTGGAAAAAAGTCCTTATTTTGCGGAAGTCTGTGTCCTCGGAGTTTCACATACCTTCGGTGCCAAAGACGGAACGGAAGATATTGCGGCAGTCGTAGTCCCGTCTGAGGAAGTCCTTTCAAAGTATGATGATGAAACTGTTGATAAACTTTGTAAAGATGAAGTCAAACGTCTATCAGAGCGCTTGACACCGTATAAACGTCCGATTAATATTGTAGTAAGCCGTTCTCCGCTGCCGAGGACTACAACCCGTAAAGTTAAGCGGAAAGAGGTCAAAGAGCTTGTAAAATCTTAGGTCTGTAAATGATAAAGAAAATTTTAGCAGTATTTTTATTAATTTTATTTTTGGGGAATACTCTTCCGGCATTTGCCGAAAGAACAGTCGGGCAGCCCGGAAAAATTTCCGGATTGTCAGTAGGCGCAGCCGCTCTTTCCTTAATAATATGGCCGGGACTCGGGCAGGTTGTTTTAGACAATCCGTATGAAAAAAACTGTACACATGCGCTTCTTGGATTGACTGTTGTTTTCCGCCTGTGGTCTGCGTATGATGCTTTTGTTGACAGACGGGGCGGGGTCTGGCATAACAGGATATAGCGGGGATTAAGCAATGTTTAAAAAATCAATATCAATATTATTATTTTCAACACTTTTAGCGGTGCCGGTTTTTGCTCAGGATACGGATGCCGTAATATTGGATGAAATGGATACATTACAATTACCGTCCGCACCGCAGACTGTCGAATCACCAAAAACGGTATCTGCATCTTCAACTCTTGAGGCTCCTAAGTGGGAGGAATTTTGCGAAAGCGGATATGAGAATGCGCAGAAAAGAGAAAAAAAGAATATTTTAAATGTAATCAATGTAGTTGATGCAGAGCAAACAAAGAGCAATTACTGGGCTGAAAGACGGCTGAATTTCGAAAAAGCGGTTGAGCACTGTAACACGTTGACAGAAGATGAGAAAGCTTTTTGTTATGAGGGTGTTCGTAATGCGGAAAAAGAAAGAAATGAAATGTATGAAATGCAGAGAAAACATATAAATTACAAAAATCAGGGAATAATTATAGACAAACCAAATTAATGAATATGTCATGCAATATTTTTATAATAAGTTGAAAAAATGCGCCGCAGGCTTAGCCTGCGGCGCATAAAAATATTTAATGTTAATTATGAAAAATATCTTTTCAAAAGTCCGTCAAAACCTTTGCCATGACGGGCTTCATCTTTAGCCATTTCATGAACCGTGTCATGAATTGCATCATAGCCGAGTTCTTTTGCACGTTTTGCAATTGCAAGTTTGCCTTCGCATGCGCCGTGTTCTGCTTCTGCACGGAGTTCAAGGTTTTTCTTAGTTGAATTTGTAACAACTTCACCCAGCAGCTCTGCAAATTTTGCAGCGTGTTCAGCTTCTTCATACGCATATCTTTTATAAGCTTCCGCAACTTCCGGATATCCTTCTCTTTCCGCTACTCTTGCCATTGCAAGATACATGCCGACTTCTGTGCATTCACCGTTAAAGTGTGCTCTTAATCCTTCCATTACTTCTTTATCTTCAACAACACCGTCGCCTACGTTGTGTTCACAAGCATAAACTTTTGCACCGCCGCCGATTTCTTTAAATGTTGTTGCGCCGCAAAGAGGACATCTTTCCGGAGCTTTATCAGCTTCAGTTGACCAGCCGCATACTGTACATACAAATTTTGCCATTTTTACCACCTTTCTTAATTTCTCGTGAAATTATCTATCTCTTTTACAAAATTACTATACAACATAAAATAAAATTTGTAAAGTAGGAATTATTATCAGTTTTATCTAAAATGCTTATTATATTTTCTTATTTCCTTTTCCAAAATTTCCGAAAATGATATAATCGGCTCCATTTTGTATCCGCAGTCATCTGCTAATGCACCTCCCATTGAAAAAAGTTCTTCTTGAGGATATCTTCTGCAGATTCCCGGACGGGTTTTGTGAATTTTGCATTTGTGTGTTACAGGATCAAGATTTGTGCATTCAAAAATCAGTCCGGTATCATCTTTCCCTATTACTTTTAAATAGGTATAAAATCGGTGTAAAAGCTGCAGCTTTTTAAATTCTTTTTCGTCTTGAATAACATGTTTAAAATGTTTTACATAGATTTGCGTACAGCATTTTCCGCAGGCGTTGCATTTTCCTGTTCGGTAATATTTTCTTCTTAATACTTTTGCCAAAAACCATTTTTTCAATTTAAGAAACATAATTATATGATAGCAGAGTTAAGAATTTTTTAAATTATAAAGTTTTGTAAATTTTTTGCCCCGCTGCTGGCAAATAATTTTATTGAGGAGAATTAAATGAATGTACCCCTGAATAAAAACATACTATAACATAACCAAAATAACCAACCTTGACCTCTGATAACCAAAATAGGAGGTCTTTTTTTTGAGAAATACCTCTTTCAGACAATGAAAAAGTATGAATAACCGTTTAAGATATAGTTGGCTGGATATATGAAAGGCTGGTAAATATGAAAAAGTTAATGGTGATAATGGCTATCTTAGGACTTGCGGCGCCGGCAATTGCGGTTTGTCCCGTAAACGGAAATTCCTGTGCATATTCAATAAACCAACCACCTCTAAAAGATAAATATCTTCCGGATAATATCGAACAAATTCAAAAGCCTGACGCATTTAGACCGACATATGTTGTTCCTTATAGAGATGCCCTGATAAATACTGAAACCGGCGGTGCCGCACAAACGCCGGAAACAAATGAATACAATTCCAATTGTCAGTTTGGAGTTTGTATGCCCGGAAGGGAGCCGGGTCCTGTTGAAGTTATAGAATAGTCATTTGGAGGGAGGCGCCGGCTTAACAAAGCCGGCGCCTCATTGTAAATCAATATTATCCGCAAACTAAATTTTCTTTGCCGAAAATTTTTTGAATTATTAATTTTTTGTTTATTTTTTTAAGATTTCAAAAAAAGGGTGTTATAACAAAAATAAGATAAATAATAAATTTGTTTAGTAAAGGAGATAATAAATTATGGCAAAAACAATTGGTATTGACTTAGGTACAACAAACTCCGTTGTAGCGGTCATGGAAGGCGGTAAGCCGACAGTTATTGCAAACGCCGAAGGTTCACGTACAACACCTTCAATCGTAGGTTTTTCAAAAACAGGGGAAAAACTCGTAGGACAGCTTGCAAAACGTCAGGCTATTTTAAACCCTGATAAAACAATCGCTTCAATCAAAAGACATATGGGCGAAGATTATAAAGTA
This sequence comes from Candidatus Gastranaerophilales bacterium, assembly GCA_944322785.1. Lineage (GTDB taxonomy): Bacteria > Cyanobacteriota > Vampirovibrionia > Gastranaerophilales > Gastranaerophilaceae > Scatenecus. The sequence continues at coordinate 145,312 of CALUPW010000002.1, forward strand.
AACATTGACGGAAAAGATTACACTCCGCAGGAAATTTCAGCTATGATTTTGAGAAAACTGGCTGATGATGCCTCCAACTACCTTGGAGAAAAAGTTACATCTGCCGTAATCACTGTTCCGGCTTACTTTAACGATGCACAAAGACAGGCAACAAAAGATGCCGGCAGAATCGCAGGTTTGGATGTTCTTCGTATCGTTAACGAACCGACGGCAGCCGCTCTTGCATACGGGCTTGAAAAAGAAAAGAGCGAAAAAGTTCTTGTATTCGACTTAGGCGGCGGTACATTTGATGTTTCAATCCTTGAAATCGGCGACGGTGTTCATGAAGTTCTTTCAACCTCAGGTGATACACACTTAGGCGGCGATGACTTTGACCAGAAAGTTATGGATTGGATTTGTGATGAATTCAAAAAACAAGAAGGTATAGATTTAAGAGGCGACAAGCAGGCTATGCAGCGTGTTAAAGAAGCCGCTGAAAAAGCAAAATGCGAATTGTCATCTGTTATGGAAACTAATATCAACCTTCCGTTTATTACAGCTGATGCAAACGGCCCTAAACACCTTGATTTGAATTTGACAAGAGCAAAATTTGAAGATTTGTGCCGTGACCTTTTGAACAGATGTAAAACTCCGGTTGAAAATGCTTTGAAAGATGCAGGTGTTACAAAATCAGATATCAATGAAGTTGTCCTTGTCGGCGGTTCAACCCGTATTCCGGCAGTTCAACAGCTGGTAAAAGAATACACAGGCAAAGAACCGAACCAATCAGTTAACCCTGATGAAGTTGTTGCGGTTGGTGCAGCAATTCAGGCCGGTGTTCTTGCAGGTGAAGTTAAAGATATCGTTCTTTTGGATGTAACTCCTTTGACACTCGGCATTGAAACATTAGGAGGGGTTATGACTCCTCTTGTTCCGAGAAACACAACAATTCCGGTTTCAAAATCACAGGTATTCTCAACTGCCGAAAATAACCAGACAGCTGTAGATATTCATGTTCTTCAAGGTGAAAGACCGATGGCTAAAGATAACAAATCTTTAGGTATGTTCAGACTCGACGGAATCCCGCCGGCAATGAGAGGTTTGCCGCAAATTGAAGTTACATTTGATATCGACGCAAACGGTATTGTAAATGTTTCTGCTAAAGATAAAGCCACCAACAAAGAACAAAAAATAACAATTACAAATTCATCTAACCTTTCAGAAGCTGATATTGACAAGATGGTTAAAGAAGCTGAAGCTAATGCAGCCGAAGATAAGAAGAAAAAAGAAGAAGCAGAAGTTAAAAACAATGCCTCAAGCTTTATAGATTCTGCAGACAAAATTGTAAAAGATTTTGAAGGCAAAATTGATGCGGCTGACAAGTCTAAACTTGAAGAACAAAAAACTGCATTAAAGAAAGCATTGGATGAAAACAAACCTGTTGACGAACTTAAAAAACTGTCTGAGGAATTGCAGCAAACAATGTTTTCAATTTCGCAAAAGGCTTATGAAGCAGTTCAAAAAGAAGAACAATCAACAGCTTCAAGCGACAGCGCATCATCTTCATCATCTTCAAACGACAACAAAGACGACGATGTAATAGATGCAGAATATACAAAAGAATAATCAATCATAATTCATACTTTTTGTTCATTTACGGCGAAGTCTTATGGCTTCGCCGTTCTTATAATTAATTCCAAATATCTTCAAGCATTTGCTTGCTGCTTTTACCTCCTTTTTGAGCAAATAAACATACCCCGTCTGCATCCAGCCAGACTCTTTGTTCATCACTTCTCCATATCATAGGAAATATATCATATCCCCATTTGTTAGGTCGTTTGTTTCCGTTTATATCGACGTATATCAATGGACCGTAACCTACACTATTATAATTATACCAGCCGACTATAGTCCCGTCTTTCAATACCCAGGTTGTAGCATTGTTAAGAATTCTGCTTTCAGAAAATCCGCCACAGTTTCTCAAGATATTTTCTACATCAGCATTCGGGTTGTTTTCTATGGAAACTGTGTCTATACCCTTATATTTCGGGATACAGCCTTTTGCATAGGCACTGCCATCACAAACAACTGCAGGATTTAGAATCTTTTTTAAATGTTCTCCCATCAAACGACAATCAGAGGATTTGGTTTGGGCTGTATTTTTATAATAATAACAGTTGTAATAGCTTTCCGTATCTGCATATATGCGTAGCTGAGCATTTTGTAAGGTGTTATATACTTTTTTGAATTGTTGTTTAAGTATGTATTCGTTTGTTTTGTTAATTAGTGCAGGTAGAGTCATTGCTGCAATAATTCCTACAATTCCAAGAGTAATTAAAACTTCTGCAATTGTAAAAGCTATGTGTTTCATAAAAGCTCCTAACATGTAATATATTATTATTTCTATCAATATATTGACGATTACTAATATAATATTCACTTATAATTAACTTGTCAAGATAATATAATTTTTCAATGAATGCTGATATTAAACATAAATTGGGGCGTAATATAAAAGTTGAAAGAATAAGAAAATACCTTTCTCAGGAACAGTTTGCAGAAATGATTGATATGAGTGTAAGCTATGTAAGCAAACTTGAACAAGGGTTGACCTCTCCGACTGCTATTGTATTATTTAAAATGTCAAAAGTGTTGAATATTCCAATGGAAGAATTCTTTAAAGATATAGAAGCAGAGATTTAATTATTACGTAATGTAACAAAATAGTGGCATGCCGAAATTCCGCCTCTCATAAATTTTTATATTAAATATATATGAAAATGGTTGCACAATCTGAAGAGAGGAGTCGGACATGTCATCAAACATTAGCGCATTAAGGGCACTGGCAGAGCTTAACAAAATTGAAGCGCAAAGAAATGCAGGAAATGAAAATATTCCGGTGCAAAAAAAGCAAAACGGTTTTTCATTGTTCGGATTTGGATTTAAAAATCAGATAAATCCCGAGGAAATTCCGCCTGAGGAAAAAAATTTTAAAGCATGATGTTAAATTCTTTTCAGATTGTGGCATATAAATAAAAAGTTGATTGAGGATTCAAATAGTAAAAGGAGTAACCCCTTATGTCAGATTTAAAGAAGGATTTAAATGACGGACGAGTAATTTTATCCGAACATTATGAGGTTTATGAGCCGAAAAACGGAGAATACTGGTATAGTATTGTTTCCTCCAAATACGGCGCCGATAGTGAAGAGGCTAAAGAAATTGTAAAAGATTTAAAAGAATTTAACGGGATAAATACATTTTCCCTGATTGTTCAGCCTGATATGATGAAACTTCCCAAAATCATCAAACTGGGTGCAAAAGAATTCAAACTGGATTATGACAAACAGGTTGATATAAGAAGCTTTCGTCTGAATGCATCATAATAAAGTTTCAAAGTGACAGTTCTAACAAGCGTTTGGTGAATTTCCATCAAACGCTTGTTGACATTTATTTATAAAACATATATTCTTGAAGCATGGCTAAATATACATTTCGTACACAATCAAAGAGTTCTTTTTTATATAGTTATGCATTGATGAACTGTGTAATTTTAGGTTATTTTATTTTTGCGACGGTCGCAGTGCTGCATTATGAAAAGAGTTCTTTTGTTTATATACCGTTTTTCCTTTTAATTTTATATAATATTTATTTGTACAGGCCGACTGTCAAATATTGGGATATGGGCGGTTTTCAGAAGATGGTTTTAGATACTGATGCAAGAACCATACTTTTTGATGACAGAGTAAAATTGAAACTTGATAATGTAGAACGTGTCCGTGTTGAACTGGAGGAACGTCCGACTATGTTCTGGTTTTTAGCTTTTTGCAGACAGTATAAAGAGCTTGTGAATGCTGAAATCATATTCAAATTGGAAACCAAAACTAATATGACAATCAATATTCAATACAAAAAACAAATTGAAGCCCTTATTCCTCTAATTCGTCGTATGGGAATACCCTGCCGTGTACAGAATGAGGATTTGCTTTCTGAGGGGGTGCCGACATATGTCTGGTACTTAATGATTCTTATTTTTGGTGCAGGCGGGTTTATTATACTGGTGGTTTTATTCTTTCAAAAAGCTTTCTCATCATATGTTTAATAAAAAAGGCGGTTTTCAAAACCGCCTTTTTTATTTATATATTTGCAAGCTGTAAATAATAATCGTTTGCTCTTTCAAATTTGTGAGCCGCATTAAAGAGCCGTTTTTCCTGCAGTTGCGGAGCCAAAATTTGAAGCCCGATCGGCATGCCGTCTTTGTCAAACCCTGCAGGTACACTCATTCCCGGAATTCCTGCAAGGTTAGCTGAAATCGTTGCAATATCCGTTAAATACATAGCAAGCGGATCGCTTGATTTTGCGCCCAGTTCAAATGCAGTATTCGGGCAGGTCGGTGATATCAAGATGTCAGCTTTTTTGAAAGCTTCCACAAAATCCGCAGTAACAAGTGCCCTCATTTGTTGTGCTTTTTTGTAATAAGCATCATAATAACCTGAAGACAGAGCGTAAGTTCCGAGCATTATACGGCGTTTAACCTCCGATCCGAACCCTTCTGCTCTTGTTTTTGTGTACATTTCCATAAGGTTTTTAGCATCGGGCGTTCTGTAACCGTATCTTACGCCGTCAAATCTTGCAAGGTTTGATGAGCATTCGGCTGTTGCAAGAATATAATAAATCCCTATTGAATGTTTCAAATTCGGCAGAGAAATTTCAACGATTTCGGCGCCCAGTTTTTTGTAATCTTCAATTGCTCTTTGCATTGCCTTTTGAACGTCGTCAGAAAGCCCTTCAGTCATAAGTTCTTTTATAACACCGACTTTCATTCCTTTGATGTCTTTGTTTAAATCTTCAGCATAATGTTCCACCGGAAGATTTAATGAGGTGCTGTCTTTCGGGTCATGACCTGAAATTACTTCCAGAAGATTTGCAGCATCTTCAACAGTTCTTGCAAACGGTCCTATCTGGTCTAAAGAAGATGCAAATGCAATCAAACCGTATCTTGAAACACGTCCGTATGTAGGTTTCATTCCGACAATTCCGCAAAATGATGCCGGTAGTCTGATTGAGCCGCCGGTATCGGAGCCTAATGCCAGTGTCGCTTCGCATGAGGAAACACTGGCGGCTGAACCGCCTGAGGAACCGCCCGGAACTTTCTTTAAATCCCACGGATTGTGAACTTTTTTAAATGCTGAGTTTTCATTTGATGAACCCATTGCAAATTCATCAAGATTAGCTTTTCCGACAATCGGAACAAGGTTCTGTAAAAGTTTTTCCGTAACGGTTGCATTAAAGGGTGAAACAAAATTTTCCAGAATTTTGCTGGAAGCGGTTGTTTTTGAGCCTTTTAAATTCATGTTATCTTTCAAGGCAAGCGGAACTCCTGCAAGAAGCGGAAGTTCTTCTCCTTTTGCAATTTTTTCATCGACTTTTTTAGCAGTTTCAAGAGCTGTTTCTTTAGTCAGTGAATTGAATGCACCTAATTTTTCATCAACTTCTTCTATTCTTTCAAAAGCCGCATTGACAAGTTCAACGGCTGAAATTTCTTTATTTTTCAAAGCTCTGCTTTGTTCGGCTGCTGATTTTTTTAAAACCTCGTTCATAATTTCTCCTTAAAGCTAGTATTTTTTAAATTCCGGATAAATTTGTTTCCACAAAAATAATATGACAAAAATAGAGCTTTCGCAAGTTATTCAACAGATTCTTATTTTTTCATTGCAATGGAAATTTTATTAAGCTGGCAGAATGCACGTAACACGGCTTTTGCCTTTTGGATTGAAAGGTGGACGCAGTTGTTTTTTGTCGTTGTTTTTACGATTTCGGAAGCTTTTTCATACATTTTTGCGGCTCCGTTCAGGTAATCCTTTTGTCTTTGAGATTTAATAAGTCCGAGTTCTTGAAAATACTGGCCGTATTGAAGATAAAGCCGTGAAAGTAAATCATTAAGTCCGTACTGGCGTGCTGTTATTATTGCATTTTCAAGATTAATTTTTGCGCTTTCAAAATCAGAAAGTCCTATGCATGCTTTTGCCATGACCATCTGAAGAAGAATTGCAAAGAAGTGGTTATTAATTTTAGGATTTTGTGCAACCTGAAGCGCCTGCGATGCAATATCATGCGCCTGCTGCGGACCTTCCGTAATAATTGTTGCGTCCGCAATCAAATACCATGTTAAAAGTGCACCAAGAGCCATTTTTTCTTTTGAAAAATATGCAATCTGGTCATTATAGATATCCATGGCCTGATTGGTCTGGTCATTGTGGCGGAATATTACGCCGAGCAAGGATTTAAGGATATTTTTTGTAAAGTTGTCGCCGTTGTTGTTTGCAAAGGTTACAATCTGGAACAAATCTTCCTGAAGTCCGTTGTAGCGTTCACGGAAAATGTTGTTCAGAATATTTACAAAATTCCATTTTATAACACATTCGTTGTCAAGAACTTTCGATTGAGAATTTTTGTGAATATCTTCAAGCATTTTTTCGGATTCCTGAAAGTCGCCTTTCATTGTATTGGCAAGTGCAAGTGCAATTTTTATTTTGCACATAAGATTGTCGTCTTCAATGTGATTTCGTTCGATAATATCAAACAAAATTGTCAAAATCTCAAAGGCTCTGTTGTTGCCTTGCATAACAAGCGCATTTGCAAGAACCAAATAAGTCTTTACCCATGTTTCAAATACAATATCCATCGGAATTGATGGGTGCGGCTCATTTTTGCTGAGAAATTCATCAAATGCAGGCATGATTTCGTTGTCAACAAGATTTATAATTTGTCCGCAGTTGCCGATGTTAAGAAGAGCATTAAGTTTTGTGGATTTGACAAGTGCTGTTTCAAAATTTTGTTCGGGGCGCATTTTTTCTAAAACTGCATCAACGCATTCAACTTCACCGAAGTAATTTCCTGTTTTGCGGCAGCAGCTTGCCATATATCCAAGAAGTTCAATTTCTCTCGGGGTGTCGCCTATGCTTCCGGCATTTGAAATCGCATCAGGAAGATAATCCATGGCTTCCTGCGGGTTAAAGTCAGCAAGAAGTTTACCGAGTCTTTCACAGATATTGTATCTGGTTTTAAGAGTTTCGGTATCATCAAGTTCATTAATCAGGGCAAGACATTGTTTTTGAGAAATTGCATAAAGGTTTGTGTCACCGACATAAGATGCAAGTCTTGTATTTTTTGTCCAAATATCAAGTGCAAGTTTCGGATGTTTTAGATTTTGTGCAATTATTCCGAGAATTGCCGTTGAATTCATTGTAAAGCCTGTCAGAGCTTTAAAAATCTGTTTGTTTATATCTTCAAACCTGTCATCCGTTTTGACTGCTTTTACAATGGTTTCCCACAGGTACAGACTTTTGAACCGGTAATAAATATCATTTAGCGGTTCTATAAAATTTTTCTGCTGCAAATATGCAATTATGTTACTGAAATCTTCATCTCTCAATTCAAAAATTTGTTTGATTAAATTCAGATTGATTTTATCACCCAGAACCGCACAACCGATTATTGTAAAATATGCTTTCATATTTAAGTCTTTTAATATTGAAAGCCGCCGTGTAACAATTTCTGTAAATGTCTGCGGAATAATAAAATTGTTGTTATGTGTTTTGGGACTTTCTTTAAAAAGTTCCAGAGCCTGTTCCAGAAAAGCGGGGTTGCCGTTACTTTGCATAAAAAGTTTACGCTTTATAGAATCGTCTATTTTTCCGAAATCTTCTTCATTTTCTTTTGCATCTGCAAATACAAACATTTGTTTTGCATCCAGCGGCGCAAGGTAAACATCTGTGAAAATTCCGTCGGATTTGTCTTCGGGAATATAGAAAAATCCTTTGACGGGTTTGTGTTCGTTATAGACAATCAGGATTTTTAAATCTCCGAAAATATAATCTTTTCTTATAAAATTATTTAAAAATTCATATGAAAATCCGTCGATACATTCAAAATTATTTACAACTATTACAAATTTGCTGTATTGAATTATTTTGTCAAAAATTTTGTTTAAAAGTTCAAAATGTCTTGTTTTGTTTGTTAGAATTGTTTCAAAAGTTCCGTTTTTTGTCGGATACAGAAAATTCAATAAATCATTAACTTCCGCTGCATCAAGGTACGGAAATTCATTTTGAAAATATTTTGAGGCGTCTTTTCTGAATTTGTTGTTATTTATACAAAAATTCGGAAGGTTAAAAAGGTTTAAAATAATATCCTGCAAAAGTCCTCCCGGGGTAAGCTGGCTTATCGGAGTACAGTTTCCGTAAAACCATATGTAATGTTTTTCGTGTAATTCCTGCATAACATGCGAGATTACAAGGGTTTTTCCGGTACCTTTTGGCCCGCTTAAGGACATTATTTTTTTTGAATCGGATTCTATACTTTTTACAAGGATATTTTTTGCACTTTGCTGTGCCACAAGATTTTGGGATGCAAATTCAAACAAATTCGGTTTTTTAGGTTCTTCTTCTTTTTGCGGAAAAGGATATTTGCATTTGCGGCAGTTCAGTGCATTGGGAAAATTCACACTTTTACACTGCGGACAAATTTTCAAAATTTCCTGACCGCAGTTTTTACAAACTAAATCAAAAATTGAATTAATCGTGTTGCAATTTTTACAAACTAATCCGGTTCTGGTTTTACAATACGGGCATTTTAGCGCATCGTCCGGAATCGTTTTTTTGCAAATTGGACATTTCATATTAAAATCCTGATTAGTTAAACGCTTGTTTAATCTTTTCCATTAATTTGAACAACCGTTTTGAGACTTCGGATTGTGATAAATTCAAATCCTCGGCAATCTCTTTTTGTGTCATACCATTATCATAACGCAATTTAAAGATTTGTAAATAGTTTTTGTCAGGATCTTCATTATTTATTTTTTCAAGAGAATTTATTACATGCTGCAAAATCTCTTTTTTTAAGAGGGTATCCTCCGGTGTATCTTTGATGTCGGCGGGTTCATAAATGATTTTTGCAGTTGCGTAGATGTTGCCGCTTTCCTGTTTTTCTTCATGAATTTGCTCTATCGAAATTTCTTTTGTCGGCGTAAAGCCGTCTTTTGTACGGCGCAGTCTGCCTGAATCTTTTAATACATTCAGAATGGAGGTGGTGGCTATCTTTTTCAGATAAGCTTCCAGCGTCGCATCTGAGGTAATTGTTTTTACTATGTTTAATGAACGTTTGCATGTTTCATTGAAAAAATCATCATACAAATCTTCATTATTTGCAAATTTGCGGTCGTTTTTTATAATTCTCTCTATTAAATCTATCTTATCTTGAGTAAATTCCACTATATAATAATCCTTTACACTAACAGTATTATATCATAATTAAAAATTAATTATAAGTCCCAGCTTGAAATTATCGGTAGGAATCTCTCCTGATGCGGGTTTGACCACATTTAAAGTATCTTTAACAGTTCGTAACACAATGTCATTTATCTGGTTTGAACCGCTTGATTTTGTAATTTGTATATCTTCAATACTTCCGTTGTTTTTCAGTTTCATTTCGACTTTCACCTGATTTGAGTATGCATATTCGTTTGCAAGAAGCAGGTCGCTTGATAGTGTAAGTCGGATGCTTTTGCCTGCTGTTTGTAAATAGCTTTTTACATTGTCGCTGTATGAAAGATAATCGGGAACTTCCCAGGTCAAACTTTTCACTGAAACATAAGGTGTAGGCTTGCCTGCCGGTTTCGGATTTTGTGTTTGCGGAGCCGGTTTTGCTTCAGCTTGAGGCTTTTTATCAGTTTTTGCAGCTGCAGGTTTATCCGGTTTTGCAGGTTTAGGGGTATCCTGTGCGGGTGATGGCGCAGGTGCAGGTGCAGGTGCTGCTGCGGGAGCCGGTGCCGTATTATCTTGAATTGGAGCCGGAGCAGGTGCGGGATTTCCGTCGGGTGTATTGGTCATAATGTCTGTATTGTCCGGAGCTGGCGGCATTTCGGAAGCCGGTCTCGGACGGTTGTCGTTTTCTATAGGATTTTGTGCAAGAACATTCATGTCATTTTTGCTTTTCAGGAACAAGCCTGCTCCTGCCGCTGCGGCAAGAACTGCAACCAGTGCTGCTGCAACAATAATTGCTTTTTTCCCTTTTTCAGGAGCTGAAACTTTCTGTGGATCTATAAAGTTTCCGTCTTCATCAGTTTCTTGCGAGTAGGAGTCCTCATTCATTTCGCCTGAATTAAACAGCATTTCCAGTTTATTATCGTTGTTTTCATCTGATGAATTTAGTGCTTCCGGTTTTGTTTCGTCTTCTTCACTGCTCAGTAAATCATCAATTTCAGATATTAAATCTCCGGTATTTGCATCATCCGCATTTTGAGGTTCTGCATTATCCATTACATTAACATCCAAGCCGAGGTCTTTAAGATCATCCAGATTTATGTCATCAGAATTTTCAGCAGAAGTATCCGGAGGTGTAAGGCTTTCTGTTATCTCAACAGAGTCATTATCCTCTGTATCCGTATCATTTTCTCCGGTAAGGTTTTCAAATGCAAGCATTGCATCAAGTTCTTTGTCTTCTTCACTTAAAGCTTCCTGTTGTGGTTCATCGGCCGGAACATTCATATTAACCGGGAGTATGTTTTCATTTGAATCAAGATTTACTGTATTTTCCTGATTAATTTCCGGCAAGTCGGAAGGTAACGCTGCGGGGGCTGATGCATCTTCAATTTCCGCTGAGGTATTTAACATAGAGGAATCTTCCTCTTGTATATGAAGTTCATCTAATGTCAAATTTTCATCAAAATTTAACTCGGGCGGCATATTTTCATCAAGAACCGCCTCATGTTCACTATTTAAGATATCTTCGTCTGATGTATGTAAATCTTCAATTTCAACCGGGGCTGGCTCTATTGAATTCTCCTCAGGTGTTGGAGTTTCATCAAGTGTAAGATTATCGATATCTTCCAGTTCCAATGCGGGTTCTGTTAAAGAATTTTCACTAATTTCCGCATTCAACGGTTCAATATCGTCAAAACTCAAAGTTTCCTGAACTTCATCAGTTGTTTGTTCCTTATGTTCTTCCTGTACAACCGGGGTTATATCTTCAAGATTTACTGTTTCCGGTGCAATTTCTGAAACATCATTTTTTTCAGGTGCAATTTGGTCTAACTCATCCAGATTTACCGTTTCAGGTGTAATTTCTTCAGTTGTACTGCTAGATACATCCAGTGCGGGTAATTCATCTAAGTTAACAGCGATATTTTCAACTTCAAGTTCATTATTTTCATTGTTGTTATCTGAAATTTTTCCCAGAGAATCCAAATCAACCGGCAAGCTGTCTTCCTGTACAAAAGCGTTGTTATCTAGAGGAATTTCAATAGCTGTATTATTATTGTCGGATTCAGGTATTTGAATTTCATCAACTGCGGGTGCTTCATTTATAACTTCAAAGGTTTCACCAGTAAGTTCATTTTGATATTCATCAAGAGTTTTTGCTGCGTTTTCCGGTGTAAAGTCAGGAAGATTTCTTTCAAGATTGTTAAAACCGTTCATGATTTCTGTATCTTTTGGAGTTTCTTCCTGTATTTGTGCGGATGTGAATTCCTGAAGCGCAGCGGCTGTTGCTGCGGCTGCTTTATCCATGGAAACATCAAATGATGATGATTTAACAATATCAGGTGAATGTTCCGCTTTATAGGCAAGCAGTTCAAAATTTTCAAATTCAATAAATCTGTCCCTTAAATCAGCGGATTTTACAAGATTTTTTAATAGTTGTTTTTTGTCTTTTTCTGTTATGTCATGGTCAATCATTGACAAAATCAGCATGTCGGATTCATCAATTTCTGAGTCGGAAAGTTTATTTGAGGTGTTTCCGTTGTAATTTTGTATGAATTCTTTAAGGTTTGCAGGCTGAGAAAGCTTTTCTTTTTCAATAAAATAATATTCTTCATTTTGATTATTTTTATTTACTAATTTCGGCTCAAAAAATCCAAGAAACTTCATATACTTTTTGTCGTTGGACATTAAAAGAACAATATAAATATCCGGCAGAATATCATATTCAAAGTGGCTTTTGGGAATAAAAATGTAATTTTCGTTAAAAACAACCCGGACATCAAGATGGATATTTTTCAGCATGATATCTGAGATATCAAGTTCCTCAAGAATTTTTTTGATGTTGTGAATGTTATAAATGTTTGAAACATCAATATTTTCACTTGCCAGAAATTTTTGTGCCAGTTTTGCGCCCAGTGTATTGTAGTAGGCACGATTTTGTATATCTTCCTTTGTGAAATTTTTTGCACTTATTCCTGCATCAAGTTGATCGTTTTCATCAATATAAATTAAAGTTTCCTGTCCAGCCATCTTAATTTCCTCCCTACATATAATAAGATGACACGGGAATAAAAAATATTCCAAAAATAATGTAAACTTTTGTAACAAATATTGTAAAAAATATCTGTTTGGGACAAAATAATTTATGTACAGGTTTTATTTTTAGTGTTAAAAAGTGTGTAATATTTATAAGGAGGTTTTCTCATGATAAGTTCTGTTTCAAGTGTAAGTTTTCGCGGAGAGAAGGATTTAAATTCTTTAATTAATTCTCCGGGAAATTTTTCACAAACTTCACCGGCCGCATCCGCTCCGTCTGCAGCTTCCAATCCCGTTAAAACTCCGGAAGGCGACAAAGCTGATTTGTCAACTAAAAAGGACGATGACGAAAAAAACAGCACGGCAGCTTTAGTTGGGGGTATCGTTGGTGCACTGGCTCTTATTTGGATAGGTTTAGGTGTTGCGGTTAAAAAATCTCCAAACTGGACAAAAATTGAAAATGCACAAGGTTTGTTGGATCATACTAAAAACTTCTTCCGTGCAATCGGTAAATCTGCTGCAGACACATACGACGCAACTCTCGGAAAATGGTTCAGCGGCAAAGCTAAAGAAGCTGCAAATAATGCCGGAGCTGGAGAAAATAACGCTTCATAAGCCAATAAGCTTTGGACAAAACAGGCTTGTCAAAAACTATAATAAAAATCCGCATTATAATATGCGGATTTTTTTATTCAAGAAATTCTGATAAAATGAGATTGCTTACCAGAATACCATTTGTGTTTAAAGCATAGCCTGCAGTTGTTTTTATTAAATGACCGCTAAGTATATATTTCTTTAAAATTTTTGAATATTTTTTTTCAAAATCTATATCAAATTTTTTGTTTATATTATCAATATTTATGCCTGACATTTTGCGAAATCCGAGAAATATTTCTTCCTCAAGTATTTCCTGATTTGATAATTCATGCCATGATTCTTTTTCAATAGGGTTTTCAATGTATTTTTTCAAATCTTTTTTATTGGAATATCTTATTTGATTTGTGTAGCCGTGTGCGGCAGCGCCAAATCCGTAATAATTTTGATTGTTCCAGTAAGTAAGATTGTGGCGTGAATAAAAATCAGGTTTTGCAAAGCTGCTTATTTCATAATGTTCAAAATCTGAAAGGTTTTTTATTGCCTCAATGTACATATCTGCCTGCAAATCTTCATCTGCGATATTTGCCGGAGGCTTTTTGTAAAAACAGCTGTCCTCCTCTATTTTTAATCCGTAAAGTGAAATATGCTTAATATTCAATCCTTTTGCCCGGTTTAAATCATTTATAAAACTTTCACTATTTTGTTCGGGCAATCCGTAAATAAAATCAAGGCTGATATTTTCCAATCCTTCATCCTGAGCTGTTTTTACAACAAATTCAACATCAGAGGGAAGGTGTCTGCGTCCGATAAGTTTTAAAATTTTTTCATCAAAACTTTGACATCCGACGCTCAAACGATTTACACCGGCAGCTTTAATTTCTTTTAAATATTTTTTATCAATTTTTTCAGGATTTAATTCCATGGTAACTTCTGTTTGTTCTGAAAAATTAAAACATGATAAAATTTCGGAAATTTCTGAAGATTTTAATATGGAAGGGGTGCCGCCTCCTAAATATAAAGTTTTAAGCTGTTCTTTTTTATAAAAATGTTTTATCTCTTTTTTAAGTGAAATAATGTAGTTTTCAATATATTCAAGCATCGCAAATGATACAAAAGAACAGTAAAAACATTTTTGTCTACAAAACGGAATATGAATATAAACACTTTCTGTCATAAATTAATTATATCATGGTTAAAAAAGGCGCCGCCGCAGGCGGCGCCTCTTTTCTAAAATATATTCGCATAAGTTGTAAAATAATCGGATATAACATTTAAAAGCATGGGTAAAATCCATACCATGATAGCAGCACCGAAAACCGGCTTAAAAAGAAAGCTTAATTGAAAAACGTTTACCTGCGGAGCGGTTTTTGAAATTACACCTAAGATAATATCCTGTCCGAGAGTTGCAAGAAGAACCGGAGATGCGATTTGCAAACCCATAAAAAGTACGTTAGAACTCATTTTAATCAAATAATCCATATTAACAAGTTCTTTTAGCGGAACTGACGTTGCAAAAAGCGGAAAAATTTCAAAACTTCTTAATAGCGCCCTAATCAGCCAGTAAACACCTCCTATGTGCATAAAAATTAAAACTCCCAGAAGCGCCATAATCCTTGTCAAAATAGAAACCTGACTGGAAGTTGTCGGGTCAAGCACCATCGCAGAGGAAAGTCCCATCTGCATGTTTATCATATCAGCCCCTGCGTCAACCGCAAGAAGAATAAGCTGTGCAAGATATCCTATCATTGCGCCGACCGCAAAGTTTAAAAGAATGGAAAGGACAAACGAATCCTGAGTACCTGCTAATGTTGCCGGACTCAAAAACGGCGTCATAATAACCGTAAATAAAAGTGCAAGACAAATTTTTATCATTCCCGGGATTTCTCTTTTGTTAAATACCGGAGCGAAGCGGAAAAAGCCGATTAATCTGGCAAAAACATAAATGCCGGCGGCAAGAGATGCATTCAGATGCGGAAACATTTTCATCAATTCAACATAAATTGTATCCATTTAAGAATTTATCTCCCTAAAATTGTTGTTGTTTCCGTAAAGTCAGGCTGCGGATTTGGCATTCTGTTTGAACGGGAATCTTTCAGTCTTTCCTGATTGTTTATAAAAGGAATTTGTCCGGGATGGCGCATTATATAATCAATTTCGCCCGTATGGTTAAAACGGTTTTTTAACTCTCCCTGAAACGGAACCGTGTATTTGTAATAGTCGCCAGACAGAACATAGCTGTCGTTTTTGGAAACTCCGTTAAATGCGAGCGCCATACCTTCGTAAAAAAGGTTTGTAAGCATTCTTATAAAACCGAAACCGCCTATAATAATTACAAGAAAAACAGCGAGGATTTTCGGTGCTGCGGCTATTGTCTGCTCCTGAACCTGCGTAACTGCCTGCAAAATACCAACAATAAGACCTATTCCTGCCGCAACCAGTACACAGGGCATTGATATTGCAAGCATCACGATAAATCCTTTTGATAAATATTCCGCTAAAATTTCTAACATAACGAGTTTCCCTTATCAGTTATAACTTGTAACAAGCCCCTGAACAATCAAAGCCCAGCCGTCAACCGCAATAAAAATAAGCAGTTTAAACGGCAGTGAAATAATTGTGGGCGACAGCATGAACATACCAAGAGCCAGAAGAATATTTGCAACAACCAGATCCAGTACTATAAACGGCACAAATATAATAAATCCGATTTCAAAAGCGGTTTTTAATTCACTGATGATAAACGCCGGTGCAACCTGCCAGATAGTAATTTCCTCAGGAGATTTTGGCGGAGTTTTCTGCGAAAGTTCAACAAAAAATGCAAGGTCACTTTCTCTTGTCTGTTTCATCATAAATTCTTTTAAAGGTTTGGAACCTTCATTTATAGCTTCAACTATATTGTGGTTTTGATTGTACGGAACACTCCCCATTTCATACATTCTTTGAAATGTTGACCCCATTGTAAAAAATGTCAAAATCATTGATAATCCGATAATTACAATCGAAGGCGGAACCTGCTGGGTTCCCATTGCTGTTTTTAACATAGAAAATACCACAACAAATCTCAAAAAACTCGTCATACAGCAGAATACAAACGGTAAAAGCGAAAATACCGTCATTACTATCAGCATTTGAATTATTGGATTTAAATCTTTTATGGCATCCATAAATTTATTCCTTTACCTTTGCAATCATGCTTTTAATCACATTGCCTGATTTTTTCCCTCTGTTTTTTTGAGGGAAATCTACAATCTGCGGCAAATCATCAATGCCCGTAAAGTTTGTTGTTTCTTTAGAAATTTCCTGCCGCTGTATATTTTTAGGTTCAGTTTGAATTGTATAATTTGTAATTTTTTGGGGCTGGATTTGCACCTGTTTAAGCTGGGATGCAAATTCGGAAGTTTCGTCCGTATTTTCCGCCAGTTTTGAAATAAGAGAAGTTTTGTCGGCGTCGCCTGCAACAAGAAATTTTTCTTTTCCCGCTCTAATTACATAAAGCGTTTTTCTTGGACCGAGTGATAATGTGTCCTCAACGTTAAGAAATTTTGAATTTTTGGAATACATTCCGCCGTCTGCGAATTTTTTATATACAAAGAGTGCGAAAAATATGAGTCCGCACATTGCCATTGTATATACAGTAAAATTTAAAATATAACTTCCCATTCTTTATCCCTTATATTTTTTAATTAAATATCTTCATCTTCCAGTTCAAAATCGCTGTAATCAAATTCTTCTTCTTCATTTGCCTGCGGTTCCGGCACCGGCATGGGTTCATCCGGAGAGGCTGCGGGCACAGGTTCGTTGTAATTTTGCTGCGGCATCGGATTTTGATTTTGCTGCATTGACTGTATATCTTCAACAGCCTGCTGGCCGCCCTGAACAATATCAGAAATTTTTACACCGTATCTGTCGTTGATTATTACAAGTTCGCCGTGTCCGATAACTTTGTTTTCAACACGGAGTGTCACTTTGTTATCGTATAAAGCTGCAATATCCACAACGAGTCCCTGTTCTATTCTTTTTAAATTGCCGAGAGTAATTTTTACGGGATCGAATTCTGCGTACATGTCGACTTCAATACTGTCCCATAAATTTGTATTTTCGGTATTTTCGCTCATTTTATCTCCTCCGTCCCCTTCAAGCGGATATTCCAGTCCCATGTTGGGGTTAATTTTAAAGTCTTTTTCATAGTCATTAAGTATAAATTTAAGGTTGTCAAGTCTGCTGTTTTCAAGAACAACTATATCTTCAGGTTCAAGCCCTTTCATTTCCTTCACGGTAAATCTTGTTGAACCGATTTCAATTTTAGCTTCAATCGGACATTCGTAAAAGTCGGAAAATTGAAATTTATCTTCTTTTACAACAACTTTATTTGCCTCAAGACGCACAGACGGAAGGGAAATAATCAGTTTGCCGGAACTGCCGTCCTCTTTATTTTTTACAATAAAAGTCAGGTGTATCATGTCAAAGTTGGTGCGTTTAATATTTACAACAGGTGTCGGGGTAAGGAATTTAGCCATAATACGGAACATATAATCGTTAAACGCAGTTAAAACTTCGCCTTCAAGGTCTGTCATTCTATTGATACTGAAACTTCTATTGGGTCGCCCGAGGGCTTTTTCAAGAAGCATTCCGACTGTTTTTTCGGATATTCTGAAAAACATGTCATAAAGTTTGTCGATTCTTATTTTTGTTACAAAATAAGATTCTTTTGTCATTAAAAGATTTATGTTTTTGCTGACTGCAATAAGTTCAAATTGAAATCCTGGCAGGAAAAATCCGTCAAGAGATTTTTGCCCTGCAATGGGAAAAACTTTTTTAAACCAGTCATATTCCTCATACAAATTATCGGTGACCGGTATTTTGGTATGTTCCAGTGCCTTTAAAATATTTTCCATTATTTATGGCTGTTCCTTCTAAGATGTATAATTTCCCTTAAATACAGTATAATATTTTTTTTCACTACATTTCAACTTTGTAATGTATTTTAATGAAATTAAGAGGAATGGCAATAAATATATTTATAACGTAGACTTTACAAAATCCGCAATTTCACATGCATCAACAGTTCCTACAACGATTTCAAAATCAAGACCGGCGGATTTTATTTCGGTTTCGAGTTCTTTTTTCATGTGAGAAAGTAGACCGGGTATTATTATTTTACGGTTTTTGACTTTTTGGGAAAAATTTGTTTTTTGAAGCATTTGAACAACCATTCGGGCAGTGAACTTTTCGGCAGACCATGCTGTTAAAACACTCATTCCGTCTGCCGGAGTTACAATAAGATATGATGAGCGGTCAAGTTTTTCCAGCTCGTTTGCAACTGCAAAAAATGTCAGTGCAAAGTTTGTTGTAAGAAAAATCAGTGAGTTTTCATCGGCATCGTTAAATTCATAAATTTTTGATTCAACTTTTAAGGGTTTTTGAGGATCCGTAAAAATATTTTCCCGAAGCATAAGAAGTGAGGAAAACATTGCTCCGTCAAAATTTTCAAAAAGGAGCATATTTGCGTATTTGCAAATATAAAATGCTGCTTTTGCGCAAAGGTCATCTGAATTTTGGTATTTTGAAAAATGAACGCATACAGGATTTGAATAATTTTCGTCTTTTTCTTTTATTGCTTTTTCCCTTATAAATTTAAGTTCGTTTGCTGTTTTTGAAAAATTTTCATCTTTAATAATTTTTATAGGGAGTTTTTCAAATTCATCCCACAAAATTAGGCGGGTATCGTTTTCTTTGCAGGCTGATATTGTGGTGATTTTTACTTCTTTTGTTAAACTGTCCGAATTTTTTAAAACAATTAAATCGATTTTTTTTGTTTTATTCAAAATACAAATTTCAAAATCTTTTACATCTTCAAACTTTTTTTGAAAATCGAGGTCTTCACAGTCCAGTAAAACACAAAGTGCTGTCGGATTTATAAAAGTTTTTTCATGTCTTGCCAGAACATTTTCGCCGCCGGTTTTTAATCCTTTTATCTCAACTGTTTTTTGAGAAATCTTCCGGGATTTTTCATAAATATTTTTTAATTCATCAGGTACATATTTACAATTTTCAATTTTTTCGGTACCTTTTGCAAGTTTTAGCGCAAAAGCCATGCAGGTCGGACAGCCGCATTGTTTGCAATTGGCATTTTCTGTCTTTTTTGCAGCCGGAAGATATTTGAAAATCTGTAATCCTGAAAGTTCCATTTTACTCCAGTCCTTTCATTGTTTTTAAAGTTTCGGGATGATTGATTACGATTAAATCTGCGCCTGCGGCACGTACTGCGCTTGCGGCCGTTATTTCAAACATTTTTATTCTTTCATCCAGATTCCCCCAGCTTTTTGAAAAATCGGTTGACTTTGTTTCTTTTGTTTTAAGCGCCTCCTCACAGGCAAATGAAATTATCGGTGTGTCCAAATATTTGTCTTTTTTACCTTCAAGTTTAATTTTTTCAATTATGCTGTAACCGTATTCAAATCCGTAACCCAAACCTCCGATATCTGAATCTGTAATAATTCTGTCAAGCGGCTGCCCCATATCATTTGATAAAATCGTAATTTCTTTTGCAAGATTTATGTCAATCGGTGAATGCAAAACAATAAAATGCCTGTCTTTTGTAAACGGAATGATTTCTTTATAAGTGTTTTCGTTTGCAGATGCTATTATAGTTTCACGATCAAGATTTTTTATAAGCTGTGGCAGAAGAATTTTGTCAAGTTGGTCATCATTTGTCCCTCTTATCATAAGAGGTTTTGTGATAATGGGAAGAAGTTCTTTTAAAATTTCAACCGACTTTTTAACATCATTTTCATGTTCAATATTAAATTTCAAACTTAAAATATCAGGGTCAAATTTTTGCGCGGTTTCAACTAATTTCTTTTGAAATCCGGCGCCTGCGCAAATTATATTCGGGTAAGACGCCGATTTTCCGGCGCAGGCACCTTCTTTATCCAAAAATTCCCGCATAAAAGGAAATCCGTTTTCAGGATTGAAAATCGGAAGTTCCAGAATGTATTTTGATTTAATCGGAAACCCTTCAGCTTTCAAGCTTGGAAGGCTTTCCGATTTTTTTATATCAGCAGTTTTCTCTGTCACGTTTTACTTTTTCCATAAGTTCATTGAATTCTTTTTCATCCAGAGTTTCCCGCTCCAGAAGATTTTTTGCAATATATTCAAGCATGTCACGGTTTTCCGTCAGAAGTTTTTTGGCTTCTTCATATCTTTCATCAACAATTTTTTTAACTTCTTTGTCAATTTCTGCTGCAATTTCTTCCGAAAAATCACGTTTCATGCCAAAGTCACG
Source organism: Candidatus Gastranaerophilales bacterium (assembly GCA_944322785.1). GTDB lineage: Bacteria > Cyanobacteriota > Vampirovibrionia > Gastranaerophilales > Gastranaerophilaceae > Scatenecus. The sequence goes on from CALUPW010000002.1 coordinate 165,467, forward strand.
TCCCAAAAAGATATTCTGTTCGTTTTTGCCGTAAGCCATATTGCCCATTTTTTCGCTCATACCGTAAGCTGTCACCATATTTCGTGCCATTCTTGAAACTTTTTCCAAATCGTTGCTTGCGCCTGTTGTAATTGAATCTTTGCCGTAAACGATTTCTTCTGCAACACGCCCGCCAAGAGTCATTGTGATTGTGTCAAGAATTTGGGATTTTTTCATTGTGAGGTGGTCTTTTTCCGGAAGAACCATTGTGATACCGAGCGCCATGCCTCTTGGTATTATTGAAACTTTGTGAAGCGGGTCACAGTTTTTAAGAAGTTTTGCAAGAAGTGCATGACCGACTTCATGATATGCGGTATTTTCTTTTTCTTCGTCCGTAATTATGCGGCTTTTCTTTTCCGGACCTGCCATAACCTTGTCTATAGCTTCTTCCAGATTGTCCATTGTAATAAGTTTCTGGTCATGGCGTGCGGCAAGAAGTGCAGCTTCATTCAGCAGGTTTTGCAAATCTGCTCCCGAAAATCCCGGTGTTCTTTTTGCAAGAGTTTTAAGTTCAACGTCTTTGTCCAGAGGTTTGTTTTTTGCATGAACTTCCAAAATCTGTTCACGTCCCAGAATATCCGGTTTGTTAATAACAATTTGTCTGTCAAAACGACCAGGACGAAGAAGAGCATTGTCAAGAATATCAGGTCTGTTCGTTGCGGCAATTACAATTATATTTGTGTTTTCATCAAACCCGTCCATCTCAACTAATAACTGGTTCAATGTTTGTTCCCGTTCATCGTGTCCGCCGCCCATTCCGGCTCCTCTCTGGCGTCCGACAGCATCGATTTCATCTATAAAAATAATACACGGCTGATGTTTTTTAGCCTGATCAAAAAGGTCACGTACACGGCTTGCACCGACACCGACAAACATTTCAACAAAATCAGAGCCGCTTATTGAAAAGAACGGAACACCCGCTTCGCCTGCAACTGCTTTTGCCATTAACGTTTTACCGGTTCCGGGAGCACCGATTAAAAGTACGCCTTTTGGAATTTTGGCTCCGAGTTTTATGTATTTGTCGCCGTTTTTTAGAAAATCAACGATTTCTTCAAGTTCTTTTTTCTCCTCATCAATTCCTGCAACGTCTTTGAAAGTTGTTTTTACTTTACTGTCAAGCATTAGTTTGGCTTTGCTTTTTCCGAAGGACATTGCCTGAGAGCCGCCCGCCTGAATACTTTTTGCTGTCACAACAAGGAGTATTATAAACAATAAAGGAAGAAGCAGTGAGCCTATTATGCTCATAATCTGCGAGGATTCACTAGGCTTTTTAACTGCAATTTCCGCATCGGAAGCCTCAAGTTTTTTCATCAAATCAGGATCCGCCGGTGTCAAAACTTTGTATTGAACAATAGGAGCCTGTTTTTCTATAGGCATTAGCGCCGTTGGCATAACAGCGGTTGTTTCTTTTTTTGTTTCTTTTTGTTTGGGCTGTTCTTTCGGTATTGCAATCAGAAAATCGTCAGCCTTTTCAATTCTGCTGAATTCGTTGTTGCTCAATTTTTCCAGAAAGTTTGAATACGAAAGTTCGCTTGTTTCAGTAACTGGTCCGCCTATAAATACAGATGCCGTAAAAATTATTACAACAATGGCAAGTATTATATATCCTGCAGATTGGCTTTTGTTCATTAAATTCTCCCTCTATATTCTACACATTTTCCTGAATTTATTATACAGCAAAAATACCATATAGTATAGAGTCATGTATAAAAGGTTAAGGTAAACTTTGTAAAGATATATTTTCACAGGATGATTATTTGTCAATTTATTTGAATGTAAAGTTTTTTTATAATATAAAGGTAGTTCATGTCTATTGAAGGTGTAGATAAAACAAATAAACAGGATTTAATTTTTGCATCCGGCACAGCCCTTGGCGGAGGGATTTTGTCGGGTTTGCTCGGCGGCTCATCCGCAAAACTTTTTTATAACGATTTGCCGTCGGATGTTTTTGTCAATGAAGTCAGGCAAAAAATAATAAACAAAACCGATGATAAAACTGTCAGAAAAATGAATGCATTTGAAAAATACAGCCTGAATATTGAAAAAGCAAATTCATTAGACGATCTTGTTTCGGCGGAAATTAATTTTAAATTGGCATGTTCACCAAAGACAACTTTTAATGAATTAAAGACAAAATATGCAGAAAAACTTGTTAAAAGCCGCAGGTTTTCGGATTTTGTTAATGCTTCTGGAAGAACTGTGGATATTGCATTAGATGTTTATCAGGATATAAAAGATTCTGAAAATATTTTTGCATTAAAAGATGCACTGGTGCGCCAGAAAGAAATATTCTTTGAAGGTTATTCGCTTGATGAGATTAAAGAGATGAAAAAAGATGGTCTTGCCCGTATGATGTTAAAACAGGGATTTGATATAGCAACTTTTGACGATTATGCGCAGCAGGCAATAACGCAGTCTTATAATATACAAAAGGGAAAATTTCATTTTAACCCATCAAAGATTTCAAAAGAAATGTACAATATTGTTGTAGATGCCGCAAAAAGTTTGAAGCGGAAAACTTTTGCGTTTTATGCTCTCACCGGTGCTCTTATTTCAGGCGGAGGGACTTATTCCATAATAAAGATTACAGATTTTTTTAAAGAAATAAGAAACTATAAGCATAAAAAATAAACAATATAGAACATACATAATTTCGTTAAAGAGTTCTTTTATGCGGGTTGTTATTGTGGTGTAAGAGAAAATTTTTTGTTGGTGCCAAAAGTAAGTTATTAATAATGTTAACTTTTGTAAAAACGAATTTCAAATAGGCGCAAATCCGCTTATAATCTCTGATAGGATAGGATAGGATAGGATAGGTGGGGAGCTATGCAATTTTAAATTGTAAAAATACTTTATTTACCTGTAACGAGGATTTAACTATTCACGTGAGGTATAAAGCATCTTGTGTGCAAAACGAAAGGAGTATTAATTATGTCAATTGATCCGGCAAACAGAGTGAACAGCATGGATGTTAAAATGACAGGAACAGGTTCTTCACAGAAAAAACAGTCTATTGCAGAAACGGTAATTAATTTTTTAAGCGGAGATAGCGAATCAGAAAAAGATTATCCGGGGCTTGGAATTGAAAAATCCGCTAAAAATCAGGCTGACATTTATAAAATTGCTGCACGGGAACTTGAAGATTTGGATAGAGCTGTCGAACGTCAGGAACGTAGAATTGAAAAAGCGCAAAAAAGAATGGAGAAATACGGTTCAGCTCGAGTTTCACAATTCGGGTATCAAAAAATGCAGGAGGAATTAGCCGAATTAAAAGCAGACCGTGATAATCTTGCGAAAGGCGAAAATGTCGATGAAATTCTTGAAAAATATGCGCCGAAATCTATGGAAAGACTTGAAAAGAAAGAAGAACGTCCGATAAGGAAGGAACTAAACAAGGTCGAATCAGAAATTAAGAAAAAAACGGCTCAGCTATACCGTACAAGAGATTACGGTGAAGATTCGGAGAGTGCAAAAATAAAAGCTGAATTAAGTGACCTGAATAATAGAAAAGCCGAATTGGAATTGCAGTTGAAAGATACAGTAGCTTCTAAAATGTCACAGGCAGAGGCGGAATTTATTGGAGATAAAAATAAAACAGAAAATACAAGTCTGCCAAAAAGAGTTTCAACAGCAAATCCGGACGAGGTAAACGAAATTTGTGATGATATGTTTAAGGCAATAGACGGGCTTGGAACGGATGATGAGCTTTTTGAAAAAACTTTGTCACGTCTTAACAAGGATAACATAATTGAAGTTATGGAAAAATGGGACGAAACTTACGGCAAAGATTACAATGAATCATTTATGGATTCGTTTTTAGATGATGCAGATGGTATCCAGAAAAAAGAGTTCGGAACAAAAATTGTTGATATGCTTGAGCAAAGAGCAAAAGAAAACGGACTTGATTTTGCCGGAAAATCTTCATCTTTAAAAATGGAACTAAAACGGGAGCAGTTAACTTTCAAAACAGAAAATCTTGTAGGATATCAGATTTCTCAAATGTATGGTGAGATTAGAGCTAAAGAGCAAAACGATGTATAAAAAAAGCGGGGTAAAAGCCCCGCTTTTTTACTATTACACTTCTGATACCGAAATACTTGTTATTCCTGAATTTCTTGCGCTGTCCATAAGTTTTACGACAGCACCGTGGGTTGCATTGCCGTCCGTTTCTATCATCATTCCGTCAGGAAAATTCGGAACCTGTTGTTTTATAAAATTTTCAAGTTCATTTACCGGAATTTCCTGACCGTCAACGTAATATTTGTCGTCAGATGATACGTTTACCGTTAAAATTTTTGTATCCTGTTTAACCTGTTCCTGTGCGACGTTTTCCGGTACCGTCAGGTTAAGCCCCTGTTGATCCAGCAAAGGCGCAATTACCATCATGATAATCAACAGAACAAGAAAAATATCTGTTAAAGGTGTTATGTTTATTTCATTAAATTCTCCGCGGTCACGACCCATTTTATACTCCTTGGTTGTTTTCTTTAAGATCTTTTTGTTCTTTTTTAGAAAGCGGTTCACCTGCAACGATAAGTTTTTTGTATTCAGCCTCCTGAGCTGCATTCATAACTTTCATTATTTCCGAACTTTTGACTTTTTCATCTGCTTTTACCACAACTTCAGGCTTTTCAACAGTACCTTTTATTGCCGTAAGTTCATCCAGTAATTGATTTTCCGTTATCTGTTTCCCGTTCACAAACATCAAGCCTTCTCGTGTTATGGAAACCGTCGCATTCTTTTGTTCGATTGCAACCCCGCTGTTAATTTCAGGAACTGTTATTGCATTATCCATTGACTGAAATGTCGGTGCCACAACCATCATTATGATTAACAGAACAAGAAAAATATCTGTTAACGGTGTTATGTTTATTTCGGTAAATAATTTGCCTTTTTTATTTGTACTCATCGCCATTGTTGTGCTTTCCCCGTGTTATTTTTTATAAAGAAACATTTGAGGCTGTTTTGTTGGATTCATCTTCTGAATCTACAAAGCTCAGGAATAATAATTTGATTAATTGGAAATCGTCTTCATATCTTTTAACGATTGACTGGAATGAGTTGTAAAATACAACCGCAACAATCGCAACTCCAAGACCGAAAGCTGTTGCAATCAGGGCTGAACCGATACCCATTGCAACTGCGGCAGACTGATTACCTTGAGTTGCAAGATCCTGAAATGTGTACAAAATCCGTACAACTGTTCCGAACAAACCTAAAAATGGTGCAACACCGCCGATTGTACCTAGAATTGTAAGGTGGCTTTCAAGTTTTCTTGTGGCAAGAGCAGCTGCAATATCAAAAGAACGTGAAAATCCGTTTCGTTGTTCTGAAAAAATTCTGACAGCTTCTTCCGTTACCTCGCCGATTACGCCGCCGCAGTTTTCGGCAACGCTCTGTGCGCCCTGAAGATTGTTTTTGGCAAGTTCTCTTTGAAGTTTCGGTATAAAAAGAACAACGTCACGTTTGTTCTTTTTATAGAATTGAAATCTGTTGATAACAACCGCAACAACCAGAATCGAACATACAAGTATCGGCAATAACACCGGCCAATCCAGTTTAATTGAGTGTAATAGTAGTTCCATAGTTTTTTATCCTCTCTTTTTTATTATGTCTTTATTTTATTGATTGCTATTTTGTGTTGCTTTTTATTGATAACCTGAGGCGCCGAATACGTTGTAGTCAAAGGTGAATTGTATATCTATGCTTTGACCTTTATAGTCCGGCGGAAGAGGTTTAAACGGTGCTGTTAGTCTTACTGCATTCAACGCCGCATCATCCGCACTTTTTAAACCTGAAGATTTATAAACGCTGCAGGATAAAAGCCGTCCGTCTTTTGCAATTTTGAATAAAAGAACAACACGTTTGCTTTCGTTTCCTTTTGGCGGATCCCAGTTCATTTTAATTCTTCTTTGGAGTTCTCTCATATAAGGTCCGAAGTCGGGTTCTCTTATTGTATCAATGCCGGGGCGTCCGTTTGGATTACCGGGGCCGGGATTGCCGAGTCCGCCTGTTCCGCCGCCTCCGCCTCTGGCGAGTTTTTGTCCTGAGGAACTTCCGCCGCCGGTTGGGGCAAGAGAAGGTGCAGGGGTATATTTCCCGCCGCCGCTTCCGCTTGATGCCGGTGAACCTCCCGTGCTGCCGCCTTTGTTAGCTGTACCTGATCCGCTAATCGGCCCGGTTGCATATGTTCCAGATTTTGTGCCGCCTGATGGTACCGGAACCTGAAATGCAGAACTCGGTTTTGCAACAGGTTTTGGTGTTGTCGGCGGTTTTATTGAAGGTCTTGCTGTAGGCGGAGCCGGTTTTGCTGCCTGAGGGGCTTTGGGTGCCGGCGGTTCTGGTTTCGGTTCCTGCTTTGGTGCAGGTTTTGGCGCCGCCTGTTGTTGAACGGCTTTTTGAATTTGTTCGGCTATAGAAGGCTTTTTGGGCTGAGGTTTAGGTGTTGGTTGAGCCTGTTGTTGTGCCGGTTTTTGAGCTTTTGCAGGCTGCTGCGGAGCCGGTGATGTTTTTTTAGATGCCGACGGTGAAGGTGAAGGCATTGAAACCTTTTTTGTCGGATCGTGGTGCCCGCCGGCTCGTGAGTTTATATCAGAACGATAAGGAGTGTTCTTGTTAATCGGAGTATCTTCCTTTTCTACAAGGACAAACTCAATATCTTTCATTTTCGGTTTTGGTCTGTCAAAGATGCTGAACGATATGCCGAAGAAAAGAAGAATTAAAAAAATCAGATATGCAGCACCGACAGCTGCAGGGTGAAGCAGAAGCGAAAGGGTTATTGCTTTTTTAAGGCTGTCGCCGTCTTTGTTTTGTGCTACAACCGGAAGCGTATAGCCTTTTGTTTCATGATTTTCTTCTTCAATTGTATTATCTGTGTATTTTCCAAGAATTGACATATCCCCTGACAAACCTTTCATTGTCTTTTGAGTTTTTGAATATTTACATTTGCTGTAATTTTATTTTAAATTATAAATAAAATTATCGCCCGAATTACTAATAATTTGTATTATAGATTGCGGGATTTACGGTAATAGCCTGAGTCAAAACGATTTCTATTCCTGCGTTTGCCGGAATTTCAACCTCATCACCTTTGTCCCAGATGGATTTAACTAGTCCTCCGCCAGCACCGACGGCAGTTCCAAGAGCTGTACCACGTCCGAGTTCACCGCCTGAGAGTGCGCTCATTACAAGTCCTGCTGTTGCACCTGCTGCCGAACCTACTGCCAGATCTTTTCCGTAATCTTTGGCAACATCCATTTTTGTTCCGCCGACCAGAACACCTGTATTGTCATCAGTTTTTATAACGGCAGATATCGGAATTTGAGCGCCGTAAGGCGTTGTAATTTGAGTAAATCTTATCATAAGTTTTCCGTTCATACTGCCCCGTTTGGCTTTTGAAACTTCAAGAACCTGTCCTGTTATAGAGCTTCCTGCGGGTGCAATAAGGCTTCCGTTGTAATAATAGTCTGAACCTAATGCAACGGATACATTTTGTCCTAAAGTAAGATTGGCAGAACTTAATGCCATTGTGGTAACTGCCGGAACGGATTGTCCTGCGGGAACAGTTACAACATGTCCTTTTAAAGTTGTGCTGGTATTGGCCGTTTGCGGCTGGTTATAATACTGGCGCTGGTATTGAGTATTTTGTGAGCCGAATTGCGGCTGCTGGCCTCCGTAATACGGCTGCTGCTGCGGATATGCCGGCGTCTGCTGTGTATATGTAAAATTACTTGCCGCAAAAGATACGTTAGCACTCAAAAGAATGGCTGCTAAAACCAAATTAATATTTCTAAACATTGTTCTCCCTTTCTTCTGACTAAGTATGACATTTTATAATATTTTATTTTAGTTTAAATTGATTGTCAATTTGTTAATATATGTGTAATTTCCAGAGGATCCGTCAAAATAATAATTAAATCAAGACCTGATTGGAGAGTTGTATGTTCACCCATTTTTCTTTTTTCTCCGGGTTTAATCTGTAAGGAGGCAGTTCCTCTAAGTTTATGCTGATAATGAGGCATACGAATCCATTCTTCAGGTTCTGACATTCCGCCTCCTATAAGGTTGTTGTTGGAGGTATAGATATATCCTTTCATTGGAAGTTCATAACCGTCAGGTAAAATCATTTTTGAAATTCTTATAATTAATGATGCGTTTGTGCCGATAACCGGTTCGTTCATTTTTTCAATGTAACCCTCAAAAATGGTATCTTCCGCAACTATTTTTGTTTCATACATAAAAAGGTCGTTTGTTGCGATAAATTTAAGTTTTTGACCTTCAGTCATGTATTGCGTCGAGATTTCCTGAGCGTTGATTACGGGAATAAAGGTTCCGGCCTGAAGTTCAACAGGATGGTAATCCCGCATTTCAAGCTGAATATTTTCTAAAGGAGCTGCAGCAAAAGTTTTCACTCCCCAAAAACTTAAAATTATCAACAATAAACAAGCAACTCTTTTCATAAGGTTTATTATAACAGTTTTTCGGGTAAAATCAACAATCAATTATTACAAATGTAAAAATATTTTTTTATAAAGCAATTTAAGAGAGAAAAAATACTTTATATAAATGTACAGTAGTGTGTATAAAAGGTAAGGTTAAAAGTGTTCAGTCCGGTAGCCTCAACAATATTTGCATATAGAAACGCCGAAAAAACAAAAAACGGTGATGTAGGAAGAAGTGTCGTAACAGTCGGTCAATGTGCCGGCGTTGTTCAGGAAATTTCAAAATACGATAATATTTTTGCTGTTTCTGCAAGAAGTGCCTTGAAAGCTTATGAAAATCTTGCAAAAGACAGTAAAGTCCTAGGATATGCCGGTAAAGCTCTTAAATTTGCTGCAGATAATGTCAACCCTCTAATTTGCGCATCCGGTGCCGTAAAAGTTGCAATGGCTGAAGATAAAGTTCATGCGGGAATTACCGAAACAATGGCTCTTGCCGGAATGTTTCTTGGCGAAGGTATTATGAAACAAACTTTTAACGGAATTTTCAACGAACAAAACGTAAAAAATACTGCTCAAAAAGCGGCTGATAATAATATTTTGAAACCGCTGGCCGAAGCCTTCCAAAATTCAAAATTTGCAGGACGTACCGCAGGATTTTTGAAAGGTGTTCTTTTTGTCTGCGGTTCAATAATATCCTATGCGATGGCGGAAAAAGCCGGAAATTTTTATGCGGAAGACATAATGAAAAAATTGGGTATTGAAAGAAAACAAAAAGTTGATAATTCAAAAAAAGATTTGAATAATATTTTTGCGGAAAATCAGGTTCAAAATTTTTCAAAAGCAACGCCGGACAGTTCAAAAATCAATCAAAAGACTTAAACCTTTTTTCACAACATATGTTATAATAGATTTATGAAGAAGAGAATAGTGACAATTTCGGCTGCATTATTTTTTGTGCTGTCATTTTTTTCAAATCCCTGTTATGCAATAAAAATAGGGATTCAAACCGATGTTGACAGAATAGGCATCGGCGCATCCGTTGAAACCTCTTTGATTGATGCAAATACAAACAAAACAGTCACTAAATTCGAGGCAATGAAAGGGTATGAAATTATCCCATACAAAAACACCATGGCAATTGCCTTAAACGGAAAATTTTATCAGATATATTCGGATTACGTTGTTTTAAAAGCTCCGGAAGGCGGTTTTGTCAGTGCAAAAGGCAAATGGTACCGTGGAATTCTGATTGTACAAAACAAAAATAAAAAACTAACCGTAATCAATGATGTTGATTTGGAAGATTATTTAAAGGGAGTTGTGCCCTCTGAGATGCCATCCGGCTGGGAACTGGAGGCTCTGAAAGCACAGGCGATTGCCGCAAGAAGTTATGCTCTTGCAAATCTCGGCAAACGTGCTTCTATGGGATTTGATTTAAAAGATACCCCTGAAGATCAGGCATACGGCGGTGCTTCTGCCGAAACAACAAAAACAAATCTTGCTGTTGAAAGTACGTCAGGTCAGGTTTTAACCTATAATATGAAGGTAATTCCGGCATACTATTCGGCTTCTGCGGGCGGACAGACTATAAACGCCTCTGCAGCCTGGGGAAATGATCTCCCGTTTATCCGCTCTGTTCCTTCATATGATGACAACGTGAAAAAAAACGGGCATGGAGTCGGCATGTCGCAGCATGGTGCGAACAATCTGGCAAAAGAAGGCTATAATGCCTATCAAATATTAACTTATTTTTTCCAGAACGTAAAATTTGCCAAAGTCAGCGAAAATTCTATTAATTAGCTGAAAATCTTTTAAATGTGGCATTTGAGGCATTTGATTCTGCTGAAATTCAATATATATTTACGGATATCCGAAGAAATTTTCCCGAACCCCTTGTCAAAAACGAATAAAGTGGTATAATAACATTGTCGAATACAAAATGCATGCGGAAGAGAGAATGGTTTCTGTTAACCCGTAGGCGCAAAGAAAGGTAAGAAGGAGGTTCGTAATGAACAAAGAAGAATTGGTAAAAGAAGTATCAAAAAAAGCAAAAGTTTCTCAAAAAGCAACAGGTGATGTAATTGCTGCAACTTTAGAAACAATTGAAAAAGCAGTTTCAAAAGGCAAAAAAGTTACACTTGTAGGATTTGGTACTTTTGAACCGAGAAAAAGAGCTGCAAGAACAGGCAGAAATCCTCAAACAGGTGCTGCATTGAAAATTGCTGCAAAAACAGTTCCAGCATTTACTGCCGGTAAAAAATTCAAAGACCTAGTTAAGTAATCAATTTTAAAACATAATAAGGAGCCGGACACAAAATGATTTTAGGTGTCCGGCTTTTTTAATTGAATTTGGATAAGTTATATGCTATAATGAAAAAGTAAAAATATTGAAATACAAAGGAGCTTAAAAAGTATGGAAACCATTGATATTACTGGATTACAAGGGGGGGGGGGCAACCCGTAAAACAGGCTCCTGCTGCGGTTTAGACTTATGTCATTCTGAGGATAAGGACAATTCAAGTCCAAAGATTGAAGAATTTTACGAAAAAATGAAACGTCATTCCGGACTGGCTGCAAAATCCGTTGAGACAGAGTCGAAACGAGATTTTATGCCCCTACCTGGTGATCCGGAATCTATCAATGCAGATAAAGACAGACTCCGGCTCGGGGGCCGGAGTGACGAAGGCAGCAGGACGCCATGCACCACCTTCCGTCACTCTGACGAAAGTCAGAGTCTATCAATGCCGGTTAATTCAATCCGGTACTTTTGGCAGCAAAAGTCCCGCAAAGCCGCCTTCACCATGGCAGAAGTTCTGATAACGCTTGGAATAATCGGCATAGTCGCCGCAATGACACTGCCTTCTTTAATTGGCAAATATCAGAAAAAAGTAACAGTAACCCGCTTAAAACGTACATACACCGTATTATCACAGGCAGTTCAGCGCTCAATCGCCGACAACGGCGATCCCTCGGGCTGGGGATTGGAAGGATTTTATGATAGTCAGGCAACCAACGAAAATCTTCAAAAGATAGTCGAGAGTTTTTCAAAAACATATGTAGTTCCATACCTTGCAAAAGTCAAAAAATCAGAATGGGGTTCTTTTGCAGATTTAGGGTACAAAGAAATAAAAGATTCAACTTATAATGTACAAATTGTAAAAATTTACGGCCAGATGCTTGTATTAAATGATGGCACTATACTTCAAATGCGGATGTCAACACATAATTTGGGAACGGATGAAGACAGGGATGACAGATATACACATATAATAATTTACGCAGATATAAATGGTCTTCAAGGTCCAAATTGGATTGGAAAAGATATATTTATGTTTATGGTGGATAGCCGAACCGGGAAATTTGATTTTTACGGATATCGAGACTATGATAGTACAAGAGAAAAATTGTATTCCAGCTGTAAGGCAAATGCAATCACCTGCGGCAGACTAATTCTCATGGACGGCTGGGAAATCAAAGAGGATTATCCGTGGTGGTAAATTCCGCTGAAAAGTGTAGGTTTATAGAAATCAGGCGCCGCCGCAGGCGGCGCCTCTGTTAAAACATCCGTTCATGCAAATTAAAGCTGTATGGTTCTGAAAATCGTATAATACCGGTAATTTCCCCAGTAAATTACGAGCGATAAATAATTATGTTCCAGATCCGTTGATTCCAGATAAGTCTGCGGTGTTGGTTTACGTTTTGCGCTCGGGAAAAATTTTCCGATGGTATCAAGAGCTTTTATATGAAGACTCTGCGTAATTGTAAGCTTGGGCTGCGGAATGTGGTCTTGATAAAAAGTTACCGGTACCACTTCCCGATTATAAACTGGAATTATGTATTTTATTTTGCCGCTTTCTTTAAAAAGAATATACCAGTTATCTTTATATTCTCTCGGTGTCAAAACATAATACCCCGGCTCAATTGTAATTGTTTTAAAATAAATAGGGCTTGCAAGTCTAAACAAGGGATAGGGCGACCATGTAGAGGTTTGTGTGTCATAATATTCACCAGGGTCAATATTATGAACATACCTGTGAGTTGGTACTTCCATATCCCGATAAATCTGTTCATAATCAAAATCTGCTGCAAAAACCGCAGAGGAAAATAAAAATATTGTACTTAATAAAATCAAACACGTCTTCATATCCGTATTTTAACGTTGTTTATCTGAAAATCAATCATTTGTATAGATTAAACGTAATAAAAATTTTATAATTTATTTTTGTTGTAAAATAATCTTAAGAGCAAAGGAGAATGTTAAATGTTGAGCGGACCTTTTTTAGACAGAAACTGGATGGGACAAAATCCCGATTATGAAACTTCAAAAGTTGTAATGCTGGGGCTTCCTTTTGACGGAACTGTTTCATATCGTCCGGGTTCAAGATTTGCACCGGAGCAGATAAGACTTGCAAGCTGGGGGCTTGAGGAATATTCACCTTATTTTGACAAACATCTTGAAGATGTCAATTTTCATGATGCGGGAGATCTTGAATTTCCGCTGGGCAACACCTGCAAATCTCTTGATGTGATTGAGCGAAATGTCGGAGATATTTATAAAGACGGCAAAAAAGTTTTCGGAATCGGAGGCGAACATCTGGTTACTCTGCCTGAAATAAAAGCGCTTTCAAAATATTATAACAATCTTGCAATCGTGCATTTTGACGCTCATACGGACTTGCGGCAGGAATATCTGGGAGAGAAAATGTCGCATTCTGCCGTAATCCGCCATTGTTCGGATATTGTCGGGCCAGAAAATATCCGCCAGATAGGAATTCGTTCCGGCATGAAAGAAGAGTTTGAGTTTATGAAAATTCATAATACTCTTGCGAAAAACTTCTCAGACCTTGACTGCTTAAAAGACAAAAAAATATTTGTAACGGTTGATCTTGATGTGCTTGACCCTTCAATTATGTCAGGTACCGGAACTCCCGAATCTGGAGGAATGGATTTTAATACGCTTATTGACTGGTTTAAATATTTGAAAGATTTTGATATTGTTGGCGCAGATGTTGTTGAGCTTGCGCCTGATTATGATGCATCGGGTGTTTCAACAGCGGTTGCCTCAAAAGTTATTCGTGAATTATTAATGATTTTATAAATCATATTGTGATTGAAATTTTAAAGGGAGCGATTAGGGCTATGATTGACAGAATTAATTTTTTGAAAGATGAGATAAACAAACATAATTATTTATATTATGTAGAGGACAATCCTTCAATAAGTGATTATGAATATGACAAGCTGTTTGCAGAACTCAAAATGCTGGAAATGAAATATCCCGAACTCAGAACAGCAGACAGTCCGACACAGAGGGTTGGTTCAATCAGCGAAAAATTTCTTCCTTACAAACATAAATACCGTCTTTACAGTCTGGATAACACCTACAACTATGAAGATTTAGTTGTATGGTATGAAAAACTTTCGCAAAATTTCAAGGATAATGTAGAACTTGTTTGTGAACTAAAAATTGACGGGCTTGCAATTGCTCTGACTTATGAAAAAGGACTTTTTACAACAGGAGTTACACGTGGCGACGGGGTTACGGGTGAAAATATCACAACAAATTTGAAAACAGTAAAGGCAATTCCATTGAAACTTTTTGAAGATGTTGACGTTGAGGTTCGTGGTGAAATTTATATGCCGAAATCTTCGTTTGAAAAATTGAATGAAGAAAGCAGACTTAAAGGCGAAAAACTGTTTGCCAATCCCAGAAATGCGGCAGCCGGCTCCATAAGACAACTTGACAGTACAATAACTGCACAGCGGGATTTGTCAATATTTGTGTACAACTCCAGTTTTGAAAACATTGAAAACCCGCCCGAAACGCATTATGATAGTATGATGTATTTGAAAAAACTCGGATTCAGGGTAAATCCCAATATCCGGCTTTGTAAAAACATAGAAGAAGCGATTGAATACTGCAAAGAATGGGATACAAAAAGATTTGAACTTGATTATGCAACCGACGGCGTTGTAATAAAAGTGAACAAACTAACCTATCAGGAGGAACTAGGTTACACTGCCCGTGCCCCGAAATGGGCGACGGCCTTCAAGTTCCCGCCTGAGGAAGCCACCACAAAACTTCTTGATATTGAATTGAATGTAGGAAAAACAGGCGCAGTTACCCCTGTTGCGATTTTAAATCCGGTAAATCTTGCAGGAAGCAAGGTCGCACGTGCAAGTCTGCACAATTTTGATGAGGTTAAAAGACTGGATATTCGTGTAGGTGATGATGTTGTGATTAAAAAAGCAGCTGAAATTATTCCGAAAGTAATAAAAGTTGTAGAAAGTGAAAATCATTACAATCTTCCTGTTTACGAAATTCCGAAGACCTGTCCGGCTTGTGATTCAAGACTTGAAACCCGCCCTGATGAAGTAAATTTGTACTGTTCAAACCCTGAATGTCCGTCGCTTTTAAAATCAAAACTGGAATTCTGGGTTTCAAGCGATGCGATGGATATTGACAAAATCGGACCCGGAATAATTGAACAGCTCTTTGAAAAAGGGATTGTAAGAACGCCCGTTGATTTGTACAAATTGAAAAAAGAAGACTTTTTTAAGCTGGATAACGTTAAAGAAAAATCCGCAAGTAATATGTACATGTCAATTCAAAACAGTAAAAAACAGCCGTTGAGCCGTTTTTTGACAGCTCTGACAATCAAACATGTAGGAAAAGAAACCGCAGAAATTATTGCAAACGAATTTAAAACACTTGACAGATTGTATCATGCGGATTCCTTTGAACTCGTTGAAATTCCGGGTATCGGACTTAAAACAGCAATTGAAATAAGAGAATTTTTTAACAAGCCTAAAAATATTGAGCTTATGGAAGAATTTAAATCGTTAGGGGTCAATCCTGTTCAGGAAGTTACAAGAATAAGTGATGTTTTAAAAGGCAAAACGCTTGTCTTAACCGGAACTTTGAAAAACATGACACGTGATGAAGCGCAGGAACTTATTAAATCAATGGGCGGCAAACCTTCATCTTCAGTTTCAAAAAATACCTCCTACGTTATTGCCGGCGAAAATCCGGGGTCAAAATTGGACAAAGCACAAAATTTAGGTGTTATAATATTGACAGAAGAAGAATTTCTTGAAATGATTAAATCAAATTCCCAAATTTAGGGAAAAGGATGTGGATATGAGAAAAAATGCGAGAATAATACAAATTTCAGGTCTTAGAGGACTGTTATTTGCACTCTTTGTAGTTGTGTGTCTTATAATGGGTTTTGTTACGTTCCCCGGAATTGTTGCAATGTGTATCTGGAATATGGCAGCAGCTTCATTTACATCCATTCCTCAGATTAATGTTATTCAGGGAATTCTGTTGTGGGTAATAATAGCGCTTTCAATATATATGTCAGGCGGCGGGAGAAGTTTTGTGGCATTAAAACAACCGGCTCAGTTAAGTGAGTCTGAAGTAAGAGATTTGATGACAAAAATAAGAACTCAGGCTCAGGCAAGAAAAATTAATGCAATGCTTTTAAAATCAGATGAATTAAAAGATATAGAAAGAGTTGAAAATAAAGAGTTTGACAACTCAAAACATGAAAATGATAAGGAGAAGTTATGAAAAAATTTTTAGTTCTGGCGGCTGCCGCTGCTTTAGTTTCAGGGCTTGCCGTAAATTCGGTTAGTGCAGGTATCACGGTAAACCAGACAGAAGAACGTGGTTATGTTACAATAAGCGCCTCAAGCAACAAAGAATTAACTCCGGATGTTGCGGAAATCTCAATTTCTGTTGTAACTTCCGATAACAAATCAATGCAAAAAGCAACTATGGAAAACAAAGAAATTTCCGACAAAGTTTATTCAGCATTAAAAAGCATGATTACTCCGGAAAACGGTGATTATGTAAAAACTGCAAATTTTCGGGCAAATCCTGTATATACATATTCTTCCAATAATAAAAGAAACCTTGACAAATACGAAGTTTCAAACACTGTAATCGTTCATACAAAATCTATAGATAAAGCCGGCGATATGATTGATAAAGCAATCTCTTTAGGTGCAACCGATGTAAGCAATTTGAGCTTTACGCTTTCAAAATATGAGCAGGAATGTGATGAACTTTTGGCTGTTGCGACAAAACGTGCACGTACTCAGGCTGACAGTATTGTAAAAGCCGCAGGTTCATCAATTACGGGTGTAAAATCGCTTAATGGCAGCTGCAGCCCTAATGCATCCTCAAGAGTAACTTACAGAAATATGCTTCTCAGCGCAAAGGCTGAATCGGCTGATTCTGCTTCCGCATACGGTTCATCAACTCCTATTGAAGTTGGAGCCGTTAAAATTTATGCAAACGTCAACGCAAGCTTTTTTGTAAAATAGTTAAATTATGTAAAAAATAAATACTTTTTAGCAAAAAAAAATCTTTACATGATTTTCAATAAAGGGCTAAAAAGGTTAACCATGAATGTATCAAAGATTAGCATTTTAAATGTGAATAATGCGGGGACATCACTGTTTTTCGGAGAGGTTCCCGCTTCTCGTGAAAAAAAAAGTCATGCCGAAAAAATTGATGCCTCCTTGTTTTTGAAGGGAGCAGGGATTGTTTCTGCCGGAATTCTTGCAACTGCGCTTGCCGCACGGGCTGGACTGTTTGGCAGACCTAAAAAACAGGTGGTAACGCTTTTAAACCTTCCGGAACAAATAAGAAACCGTCTTGCCCCGTATGACAAACCGCCTGTTAATAGGATTTTCCATCCTGTTAATCCGCCTGTTGAAGAGCGACTAAGGGTGAGAGCTGAAAATATAAAAAAATACAGAGCAAAAATAAAATCAAAAATAGATTATTCTAAATTTGAAAAATATACAACTAAAGAAGAACAGGATACATTTTTTAATAATATAAATTCAAGTTTAGACGGGATGTCATATACTTTACAATATAAAGAGTTTAAATATTTCTTGGACTTTTTGAAAACACTTGAACCTGAGCAATTGAAAACAAATATAAAATTCAATATAGACAATTTCAAACGTGATAACAAATTAAGAGTTGCACGGGATATTATTAAATTTTCAAAACGAAACCCCGAATATCAGCCGGTATTGAATGATTTTGTTGATGAAGCAAAGGTTTATTTTGTTGATTATTCAAAATACAGAGAGCAAGCTACTAAAGGTATGCAGGCGGCGTTTTTCACAGATGTAGAAAATAAAATTGCAAATTTACGTGGAGAGGTTCAGATTGATGAATTTGAAAATTATCTTGACTTTATAAAGACATTAAACCCGGATGATATCAAAGACAGTATACTTTTTACGCTGGGTAAGTATGATTGGGACAATAACGTAAAAATAGCGCAAATGGCTTTAAAATTCGCAGAAGAAAATATGGGATATAAATATACGATTTTAAATAATCTTGTTGCTTATGAAGGTAAAGATGATTTTACAAGAGAACTCGCATATTCAAATTTTTGGCGCACTGATTCAATTGCAGATATTTATGACAATCATGTAGACAATATAATAAAAATCAGAAAACTTTTAACGGAATCAGGACTCAAGTGCGATAAAAGAACAAGATTGAAAAACCGTCAGGATTGGATAGATATAGGATTCCCGACACCGAACAGGTATATGTTATGCTTTCATAACAGTCCGCGACTTTCTGAAATTCGTAAATCTGCATTTGAATACGATATGATGAACGGAATTACACAAGAAGACGCCGAATATTTAATAAAGAAACTTTCCACAGATACCTCTATTGCAAAAAAATCAATGGAAGAAGTTTTAAAAGAAGTCGATACAAATAAAATGACAGCAGAAAGAGCTGAAAGTTTGTTGAAACAGCTTGTTGAAGATAAAAAGTTGCTTGATAAAATGGCTGCCGAAATTAAGTTGCCGGAGCAAAATGTTGCGGCAGACCTGTTATTTGCAAAAGTTTCAATTGACAATGCTCAGGTGCAGAGAGATATAAGAAGTATATTTGAGGAGTTTGAAAATAGCGGAATCCCGCAATCTCAGGTTCAAAAAATGCTGACAGAACTTACAACAGAAAGAACACAAACCGAAACTCAGATAAAATACGGCATGACATTAGAGGAAATGATTGAAAAAATTAATAATGCGGTTATTTCAACACCTGCATAAATGATTTTAAACTTCTGCCCGCACCGTCGCCTTTTGTTGAAATAACTTCAATTTCGTCTTTATAATTCAAAGAAGTCGAACTTCCTCCGTCAAATGCCATTGCTCTTTCAAATCCGAGCTTTTTGCAATACTCCTGAACTTCATACATATCCATCGGATGTGCGTCCGTAATTATCAAAATATGCGCCTCCCCATCTTTTAACCCTACAATTGTTCTTGAAGTTTTTTGCAGTACGGAACCGGATTCTCTAATCACCTCTCCGTCTTTTTTAACCACAAAAAATTCTTCCTCAAGCCTTAATTCCGGTACAATCAACGGTCCGCCCTGCGCTGCTGTTTTGATAATGCACCCGAAGGTTGTCGGACTTTTGTGAGGAACAATTTCGTATCTGTATTTTGGTTTTTCATCATTGCATTCCAGTATTCGAAATTCAGTTCTGTTTAAAATCTTATCAAGATTTTTCCTTAAAACAGGGTTTGATAACAGGTTTTCGTTGAAATATGGATCCTCCGATGTTACATAATCATTTGTGATATAGGAGATTGTTTTCTGGTTGTTCGGATCAAAAAATCCTGCATTTACAGTCAAAATTGCATCTGTTGCATTATGAATTTCTTTGTTTGTAACGAGGCTTTCGCTTGATATAAAACGAATATTCTTTTTGACTTTTTCCCCGTGTAAAATTATGTGATAAATCCCGTCATCAAAATTTATTTCAACCGGTTCTTCAGCAAGAGATACATTTCCTAAAAACAACAATAAAAATAATAGTATAAATTTTTTCATAATTATAAATCCTTGGATTTGTAAAATGCAATTATACATGTTAAAAATGCAAGCGGAGGGAATAGTGCGGTCACAAGCGGCGGAAGAATTCCTTTTTCCGCAAGCAAATCGAAAAACGGAAGAGTAATATAGTAAACAAATATACATCCGATTGCAATAGTAAACCCGACCAGTCTTTGTTCTCTCGGTTTGCTGAAGCCTAACAATGTCCCCATAATTGCGAGCAGAACGCATACAAACGGGTGGAAAAATCTTTGAAAATATTTATTCAGCATAAATCTGTATTCTTCCGACATATTTTCCTCTTTTAAAAGTGAGATATAATTTTTTAAATCATTGTTTGTGATGTCTCTGTCCCGTTTTGTGCTGTACATCATAAGAGTATATGCATTTTGAGAGGCTTTCCCCTCAAGAATACTCATATTATCAATGTGGAGAATATCTCTGAATATTCCGTCCGAGGTTATAACATATTTTGTTATATCATTCAAAATCCATTTGTCTTTAAGACATTTTCCTGTTTTTGCAACGTAAATTTCGGAAAGCTGATGTACATCGTTGTAAAGTTTTTTGGAAAAATCAAGAACGATTATGTTTTGCATATCGCCTAAAGAAAATTTTGAAATAACAACAGCTTTTTTAGGGTGTCCTGTGTCGTCTTTTTGTGTGTAAATATATTGTGTGGTCGGACGGCTTCCGTATATTGCCATAAGTTTCTGGCATGAAAGCGGAATAAGCTTGTCATAAGTTACAAAACATAAACCCGTTACAAGAAAACTTAACACAAGAACCGGTGCAAGTATCCGCCAGAAGGACATACCCACTGCACGAAAGATTGTAAGTTCACTGTCTTTGCTTAATTTGTCAAATGTAAAAAGGGTTCCAAGAAGCAGTCCGACAGGGAAAGCTTTTCCTAAAATCTTGGGAAGTTCATAGGTCAGAATAAGAATAGCAGTTTTTATTCCGTATTCACCCGCAAGAGTCTTTTTAATTGTATTTAAAAGCATTTCCGGAGCAATCCACACTACTGTAAACAGCAGAATTGAAACAAACGCCGCAAAAAATACCTGTGTAAAAATGTATTTGTCATAAACCGTAATTTTGAAAGGTTTCATCAAAGTGCAAAATCCTTTCCTAAATAGAATTCTTTTGCAACAGGGTCAACTGCAACGTCCGCACTCTTGCCCTGAATTTTAATCTTTCCGTCAAAGATTACATAAGCTCTGTCTGTAATTGAAAGCGTTGCCTTCGGGTTGTGGTCGGTAATCAAAACACCCAGTCCTTTGTCTTGAGAAATTTTTCGGATGTTGTCTTTAATTTCTCCTATTGCAATCGGATCGATACCTGCAAAAGGTTCGTCAAGCAGCATAAAATCAGGACTTGCGGCAAGCGCTCTTGCAATCTCAACACGTCGTCTTTCACCGCCTGAGAGAGATACAGCTGAATAATTGCGTAGTTTTAAAACCCCGAATTCGGTCAAAAGTTCTTCAAGTTTACGCTTCTTTTCATTTTCTGTAAGTTTATCGTTCATTTCAAGAACCAATTTTATATTGTCTTCGACCGTAAGCTTTCTAAATATGGATGCTTCCTGCGGAAGATAACCTATACCGGCTTTGGCACGAATGTTCATCGGCCATGTTGTTATGTCCTGTCCGTCAAGAAGAATTTGTCCTTTGTTTGGTTTGACAAGCCCTACAAACATATAAAACGTAGTTGTTTTACCTGCGCCGTTCGGTCCGAGAAGACAGACAACTTCGCCTTTGTTCATGTTAAACGAAATATTGTTTACAACGCTTCTGTCACCGTATATTTTGACTAAATTTTTAGCTGTAATCTCCATTAAATATTACCCCGTCGACTAATATATAAAGTATTTTACTTTAAATACTTCTCTATTGCAATTTTATATTAAGGTTTGAAAAGGATAGTTACAAATAATATCTTTAAGATATGTTAAAGATATAAAAAATATATGTTACATATTTAAACATTAAGGGCATACCATGATTATAAAACCATTTTCTTTTTCTTTATTTTCTCCTACACACTAACCTTTTACAATGAGATAAAGCCGCAGATAAGCGGCTATTATTTTGCCCGTTTGCAAAAAGCGTGAAAATATTTTATAATAAAAATGTAATTAAGATAAAGGAGCTTTGAAAAGTATGGAAACTATTGATATGACTGGATTACAGGGGGGGGGGGGCAACCCGTAAAACAGGCTCCTGCTGCGGTTTAGACTTATGTCATTCTGAGGATAAGGACAATTCAAGTCCAAAGATTGAAGAATTTTACGAAAAAATGAAACGTCATTCCGGACTGGCTGCAAAATCCGTTGAGACAGAGTCGAAACGAGATTTTATGCCCCTACCTGGTGATCCGGAATCTATCAATGCAGATAAAGACAGACTCCGGCTCGGGGGCCGGAGTGACGAATGCGGTAAAATCACAAATTCTTCTTTCCGTCACCCTGAACTTGATTCAGGGTCTATTAAGATAGGAAAAGACTCCGGCTCGGAGGCCGGAATGACGGGTACAGAGTCAAACATCATTGGCTCCGCAGGCGGGAGTGACAAAAACAGCCGGATGCCACACACCCCGTCCCGTCACTCTGACGAAAGTCAGAGTCTGTCAATGCCGGTTAATTCAATCCGGCACTTTTGGCAGCAAAAGTCCCGCAAAGCCGCCTTCACCATGGCAGAAGTTCTGATAACCCTCGGCATAATCGGAATAGTCGCTGCGATGACACTGCCTTCTTTAATCGGCAAATACCAGAAAAAAGTAACAGTAACCCGCTTAAAACGAACATACACAGTATTATCACAGGCAGTTCAGCGCTCAATCGCCGACAACGGCGACCCCTCGGGCTGGGGATTGGAAGGATTTTATAATACAGCTCCTACAGATGAAAATCTTCAAAAGTTTATAGAAACTTTTTCAAAAACATATATAGTTCCATACCTTGCAAAAATCAATAAAATAGAATTCGGTACATTCAAAGATTTGGGTTACAAAGATATAAAAGGTACGGGTACTTATTTGGAAGCTAAGGGACAATTGCTTATATTGAATGACGGCACTGTTCTTCAAATTCGTATGTCAACAACCAACTACGAAACTGAAGAAGACAGAGATGATAAATTTATAGATATTTATATTACCGCAGATATTAACGGTCTTCGTGGCGCAAACACTGTAGGAAAAGATATTTTTATGTTTCAGGTGGAGTCCAGAACAGGGAAGTTTGATTTTTACCATAACTATTTAAAGAGTAATACCCGTCAGGATGTATATAATCGTTGTAAGTCAGCTTCTAACACCTGCGGCAGACTAATCCTTATGGACGGCTGGGAAATCAAAGACGATTATCCGTGGTGGTAAATTCCGCTGAAAAGTGTAGGTTTATAGAAATCAGGCGCCGCCGCAGGCGGCGCCTGATTTCTTAAAAATATCGTTGCGGCTCACAACTTCCGCAAAATCAATACATTCTTACCAGTTTTCTAACTTCTTTTAAAACCTTCTGTGCCTCAATCCGAGCTTTTTCAGAGCCTTCTGTGATTATCCTTTGAACAATCTCAGGATTTTCTTCATAATATGCTCTTTTTTCCCGTATAGGCGCAAGTTTTTCATTTATCAAAGCCCCGAGCTGACGTTTGCAGTCAGCACAGCCTCGCAGTCCTTTTTCGCATTCACATCTGACTTTTTCAATATCAGCTTTATCACCGAAAATCTGCCAGTATTTGTATGCAACTTCACACTCATCTGGATGTCCCGGATCATCTTTTCTCATACGGCTTCTGTCTGTTATTGCAGACATTACTTTTTTAGCCGTGACTTCCGCAGAATCTGATATCTTTATATCGTTCTGGAAAGATTTACCCATTTTGTTTCCGTCCAGCCCGCATATTAAAGAACAGTGATTTAAAAGCGGTTCAGGTTCATTGAAAAATTCGCATTTGTAAATGTTATTGAATCTTCTTGCAATGTCACGGGTAATTTCAATGTGTGCAACCTGATCAACGCCTACAGGGACATAAGATGAATTAAACATCATAATATCTGCGCTCATTAAAACCGGATAACCCATCAAACCGTAACTGATTTGAGAATTTGCACCTTCTTTTGTTCTCAAAATTTTTGCCATATCCTTAAGGCACGGATCACGTTCCACCCAGTTTTGCGGGGTAACCATTCCTAAATATATATTAAGTTCCGCTATCTCCGGCACAAGCGACTGAACATATATTGTCGAAACTTCAGGGTCAATCCCGCAGCTCAGCCAGTCGATTACAACATCAATAATGTCCTGTTTTAAAGTTTCTGTTTTATCGTATTTTGTCGTAAGAGCGTGCCAGTCTGCCACAAAGAAAAAGCTTTCATATTTTTTTTGAAGTTCCACCCAGTTTTGAATTACACCTAAATAATGTCCCAGATGAAGTTTCCCTGTCGGCCGCATTCCCGATACTATTCTTTTGTTCTCCATTTTGCACGTCCTTTCTAACTTTTTTATTATAGCAGAAAAAATCGGAAAATGACCCGCTTAAAAAATCAATAAAAAAAGACGGTTTAAATACCGTCCTTTTATGTTTTCCTTCTTTTCCTATTAATTATGCAACGACTTTTGATACAAAGTTTGTGATTTCAAAAAACGTGTCTTTTACAAATTCTTTTGCAAGTGTTGATACCGGTCTGTTTTCAATACAGTCGAACACATAATATATCGGATCTCTTGCATTGTTAAATCTCATTCTTTTATCTGTTTTATCAAGATAGGTGTAGTTTTCGTATGAAAATCCTTTTTTACTTTTTCTATTGGTTCTTTTTCTGACTAAAGTTCCGAATTGTCCGTTTCCGTTAGTATCGTTTTTTGAACCTGATGCTGTAGGTAACATTTTTAGCTCTCTTTCTTAAAATCTCTTCTTTATATCTCTTACATATATATAAAATATATAAATCTCAAAAAATTGCTTTTTGTTATATGTTTTGTGAAGAAATGTTAATAAAGTAAAATCCCGCAATACAACGGGATTTCAAGACAAAGTATATGTAATAAAATTATTTTGCAGCTTTTATATCTTCATCAAGTTCAAGTTCTATATCTTCATCAGCTTTACTTGCAAGATTTTTGCCTATGGCTTTTTCAAGAGCGGCTTTTGCAGTGTTGTACTGATAAAGTGCGCCGTAATAATTCAATTGTGCAGTCTGGTAGGTTGTTTGTGCTTCTTTAAGTTCAATCGGATTTGCCTCGCCGACCCTGTACCTTCCGTATGAAAGCTCATAATTTTCTTTTGCCTGTTTGACCTGTAAAATTGCAACAGGAATCTGATTTTTCTTTTCAACAAGAGTCAGATATGCGTTTTGAATTTCCAGATATATACGATTTTGTGTGACCTGAGCATTTGCAAGTTCCTTATCATACAGATATCTTGCTTCTTTAATTTCATTTCGGATTAACATCCCGTTGATTGTCGGAAAATTCAAATATCCGCCTAGATTGTAACCGTGATTGGATGTCCAATCCTTACCGCCGACCTGAACCTGACCTTCTACGGATAGAGTCGGGAAATAAGATTTTTTAACCAGTTTAAGTGTTTGTTTTGCGGCTTCGACTTTTGTTTCCGCAAGCTTTAAATCAGGTCTTGCCTCCCGGGCAATATCAACAGCACCTTCAAGTGTAATATTTACAGGCTCGTATCTCAGACGTTCCTGAACATTATAAGGATCTATAAAAGGAACTCCCATTATGTTATTTAATTTTGCAACAGCAAGGTTTACCGCATTGCTTGCCTGAATCAGCTGTAATTTGGCATTACTTAAATTTGATTCTGCAATTGTAACATCGACTTTAGGGTTTAAACCGATTTCATAGAATGCTTTTGCCTGATCATAAAACATTGAGTACTGCGAAACCGTCATTTCAGCAACACGTTTTTTTTCGTATGAATACAACAGATTAAAATAGGCATCTTTTGTCTGATAGATTACATTGTTGATTGTTTCGGAAAGTGTTGATTTTTGACCTTCGTATTCCAAGCGTCTGATGGTTGCCTGATTTTGTGTTACGCCGAAGTCATAAAGCATTTGTTGTAGTGTAATTTGTCCGAGAATAAAATAGTTGAAGGTAAGATTTTTTCCCAAAGCGTCTGACAATTGCAGTTGGCGTATTCTTGTATAGCCTGTCTGCCAGCTGAATTGCGGAAAATAATTCGACCATACCTGTTTGATTTTGGCATCTGATGCCAGAACATCATGGAATGCCGCATTTATTTCAGGGTTGTTGCCAAGAGCTATTTCAATACATCTTTCTAATGTCAAATCAATATTTTTTTCTACAGAACCTTCAATAACAACTTTGTCATCGACTTTTTTGGGCAGAACTTCTTCTGCATGCGGGAATTCTTTTGGATTTAATGAGTTTCCGACCTGCGGGGAAGTTTGTGCTGCTTGTGCAAAGCCGCCCAGACTGAATATTAATATAAATATTGCTATTCGTTTTATCATAATTTAAATATTGCCTTTATTTTTCTTTTCACGTTGTTTTTTAACAAACTTGTATATATTTTGTTTAAACTGTTCAATTAAGACATAATATGCAGGGACAAGAAAAGTTCCGATAAATGCAACTGCCATCATACCGCCGAAAACTGTCATACCGACGGAATTTCTGCTTGCAGCACCCGCACCTGTTGCAAAAACAAGGGGAAGCAAGCCTAAAATGAATGCGATGTTTGTCATCATAACGGCACGGAATCTTAATTTTGCAGCCTGCATTGCTGCTTCTTTAATATCCAGACCTTCCTGATGGGCGTCTTTTGCAAATTCAATAATCAAAATTGCCTGTTTTGTCGACAAGCCTATTAACATTACAAGTCCGATTTGTGCATAAATATCAAGCGAATAACCGGATACATACTGGAAGAACAAAGCGCCGACAAGTGCAACAGGAGAAATTAAAAGTACCGCAATCGGAAGCATCCAGCTTTCATAAAGTCCGACAAGAAATAAATAAACAAATACAAGTGACATTGCAATAATCGGCCCGATTTGTCCTGAGGATTCATGTTCCTGAAGGGAACTTCCTGACCATGAATACCCCATATCTTCAGGCAGAACTTCATCGGAAATCTGCTCCATAATTCTCATTGCTTCGCCGGAACTTACTCCCGGGCGTGTCATTCCGTTGATTGTGATAGCCGGATACATGTTAAATCTTGTCAAACTGTATGGTCCGACGATTTCTTTTATTTCGACAACGGATGTCAGCGGAACCATTGTTCCGTATTTGTTTTTAACAAATATTTTTTCAATATCGGAAGGCTTTTCTCTGAATTCCGAGTCTGCCTGCAAATATACACGGTAAACACGCCCGTATTTGTTAAAGTCGTTTACGTAAGATTTGCCGAAGTATCCTGCAAGTGCACTGTATATTTCGGAAATTTCAACCCCCTGCGCCATTGCTTTGTCCGCATTTACATTCAAAAGCAGCTGGGGAAGGTTTGCGGTAAATGAGGTGTAAACAAGCTGGAACGCCGGATTTTTGTTTGCCGCCGCAATAAGTTTTTCCGCTTCGTCATAAAGTTCCTGCGAGGTGCGGTTGCCTTTGTCAAGAAGTTCGTATTCAAAACCGCCGAACATACCAAGACCGGAAATGGAAGGCGGTGCAAAAACTGCGATTTTTGCATCCGGATAATCTGCAAATTCTTTCTGCATTTTGCTCATAATGCTCTGCATTGAAAGTTCTTTGCTTTTCCGCTCAGACCATTCGGTAAGTTCTGCAACAATCAATGCAGTGTTTTCACCCGAATAGCCGACAAGGGTAATCGTATTGTCAACTCCCGGAATATTCAGAATTTTTTCTTCAATTTCGTTTGCAACAATATTGGTTCTTGAGGCTGATGAGCCGTCAGGAAGCTGTATTTGTGAAAAAATTGCGCCCTTGTCCTCTGTCGGTAAAAATCCGCTAGGTATAATTTTTCCCATAAAACCGATGAAAAGAACAATGGTTAAAAAGGTTACAATTGTCGCCAGCGGCGAATCAATAAAGAATTTTGCACCGATTAAATATTTATCTTTTACTTTATTAAACCATTCATCAAATTTTTGAATAACTATAAAATGACTGTGTTCTTCACCTGATTTTAAAATCATCGCACACAATGCAGGTGCAAGCGTAAGTGCAACAAGAGTAGACAAACCTATTGAAGATGCGATACAAAGTGCAAATTGTCTGAACATTTGACCTGTAATTCCTGCCATAAAAGAAACCGGTACAAATACAGCCATCAATACAAGAGAAGTCGCAAGAACTGCACCAAAAACTTCTTTCATAGTAACTTCGGTTGCATCTTTCGGTGTTTTGCCCTCCTGAATGTGCCGCTGGGTATTTTCCAGTACAACAATGGCGTCATCAACAACCAGACCGACAGCAAGAACAAGTCCGAATAAAATCAAAAGGTTTATTGAAAATCCCAGAAGGTTCATAAATATAAACACGCCGATTAATGAAACCGGAATTGCGCAGAAAGGAATTAATGCTGCTCTTGCACTTCCAAGAAACATATACGTTACAATTCCGACAAGTACGATAGCAAGTCCGATTGCATTAATTACTTCCTTAATTGATTCCCGTACAAATTCCGTTTCGTCACGCTGAATTTTGTATTCAATCCCCTGTGGAAATCCTTTGGAAAGTTCCTCCATTTTTTTTCGGATTTTGTTAGACAAATCAATGGCGTTAGCTTCAGGAAGCTGGCTTATTGAAATAATTGCGGAATCACGCCCGCCGATTCGTGAAAAATATGAATAACTTTCGGCACCCAGTTCAACCCGTGCGATGTCTTTGAGTTTTATTTGCGAACCGTCGGGTTTTGAGCGGACAATTATATCTTCAAACTCTTTTACATCCTGCAGACGGCCTTTTGTTCTCATTGTAAGTTTGATTAACTGTTTATTTTTCATCGGCTCAACACCGAGGTCGCCGGCGGGACTTTGAGTGTTCTGATATTGAATTGCATTGTTGACTTCGGCTATTGAAACCCCGAGGTTTGCCATTTTTGCCGCATCAAGCCAAATTCTCATTGAATAATCCGATGAACCGAACACCGAAACTTTACCGACGCCTTTGATACGGGCAAGTTCGTCTTTAATATATATTGATGCGTAGTTTGCAATGTATAAAGAGTCGTAGGTATGTGTCGGCGAGTTTACGGAAATCATCATTAAACCCGGGCCGCCCGTAGATTTTTTAACGGAAAGTCCGTATCTTTTTACATCCTCAGGCAGTCTGGGGGTTACCAGTTGAAGCTGGTTTTGAACGTTGACAACTGCCATATCCGGATCAGACCCGATTTCAAAATAGAGCGTCAATTGATACTGTCCGTTCTGTGAAGTTGAGGACATATAAATCATATCTTCGACACCGTTCAATTGTGCTTCAATAGGTGCGGCAACAGTTGATTCAACGACATCTGAGCTTGCGCCGGCGTAAGTTGCCGTTACGACAACCTGCGGAGGTGTGATTGAGGGGTATTCTTCCAGCGGAAGCAGATTTATCATAAGCATACCGGCTAAAATTATCGCAAGAGAAATTACGATTGCCAGTTTGGGTCGTTTTATAAATAAATTTCCGTTATTATTTTCTGCCATATTTTAATTACCTGACCGCTATTGCGGTAAAAGCCCTTTCTTTAAATATGTTATTTTTTGTCTTTGTCAACGTTTTGTTCGGCTGCTTTTTCTTCCGCTTCAAGTTTTTTCATTTCTTCCTGTGAAATAATTGTAACCGGACGTCCGGGGGTTAGTTTTTGAAGTCCGTTGGTGACGATTCTGTCCCCTTTTTTAACACCGTCCTCCACAATCCATGTATCGCCGTTCTGTCCTTTTGTTTTTATATATGTAAGCTGAGGAAGGTCATTTTCATCAAGCTTGTAAACATATTTGCCGGCCTGATTTTCCTGAACTGCAACCAGCGGAACAACAGGAACATTTGATGGTTTATTTGCATAGAGTTTTGCGGTCAAAAATTCGCCCTGAATAAGAGCATTGTTCGGATTTTCAAAGGTCGCACGCATTGTAATAGTGCCTGTTGACTGGTCGACTTTGTTGTCTTGAAAATCCTGAACGCCGTCAAATTTGTATTTTTCACCGTTTGAGAGATACAACTCGACTTTTCTGTTTGAATTTGCATCGCCGTCTGAGTTTGCAAGAATAGCATAATCGCTTGAATCAAGCGGAAATGTTACATAGATAGGGTTCATACTGTTAATTGTTGTCAATGCCCCTGATGACGGTGTTACGTAGTTTCCGACTGTTACATTGATAATTCCGACACGTCCGTCGACGGGGGATTTAACCATTGTGTAGCCCATAATCCGCTGACTGTCATTGTAGCTGGCTTCGGCAGAAGCTACCTGCGCACGGAGCGAATCTCTTTGTGAAAGCATCTGATCATACTGTGATTTTGCGATGTAATCTTTTTTGACAAGTTCTTCTGCACGGGCAAGTTGTTTTTCTGCGTATGCAAGCTGAGCTTTTAAGTTTGCAACATTTGCTTTTGCCATTTTTGCAGCATTAGAAAACTCTGTCGGTTCAATTTGAAAAAGTGTTTGACCCGCTTTTACGTAGTCACCTTCTTTAAAGTAGCTTTTGGTGAGATAACCGGAAATACGTGCAAGAACATCTACTCTGTACTTTGAAACCACACGTGCAGGGGCTTCGTAGGTTCGTATAATACTTCTTTCCTGTACTGTATCAACAACAACCTGCGGGGCAGGACGATTTTTCAAAGCTTTGCCCGATTTTATATTATTGTAAACGGTTATCCCATATCTAAATAGAATTGCGCCGATAATGAGCGACAATATTATAATTATTGTTTTTTTCATTTAATCTCCCTAATCGTGTTTATTGGATATTTGTATATTTTAAAAGAAGTTTGTTGTAATTACAACAATTCAATTATACAAAAGATATATTTTTTA
Source organism: Candidatus Gastranaerophilales bacterium (assembly GCA_944322785.1). Classification (GTDB taxonomy): domain Bacteria; phylum Cyanobacteriota; class Vampirovibrionia; order Gastranaerophilales; family Gastranaerophilaceae; genus Scatenecus. The sequence goes on from CALUPW010000002.1 coordinate 195,814, forward strand.
AGCAATATATTACATGGGTAAATAAGAATTGTTTTTGAGATATTCAAAAACCTGTTTTAGAGCGTTGCTGCGATGTGAAATTTTATTTTTTTCATTATCCGTCATATCAGCCATTGTTTTGCAGGTGCCTTCGACTAAAAATACAGGGTCGTAACCAAATCCGTGCGTTCCTGACGGTGAAAGTGCAATATTTCCGTTACATTCACCTGTTGCCTTGAGTACGATTTCACCCTTCGGGTTTATCAAAGTCATTGCACAGACGAATTTTGCATTTCTGTTTGTTTGGCCTTTTATTGCATCAAGAAGTTTGTCAATTCGTTTCTGGGCAGTATCTGCATATCTGGCTGAGTGAATTCCGGGGGCACCGTTTAAAGCTTCAACACACAAACCGGAGTCATCTGCAAGGGTAAATTCTTTTGTAAGTCTGTTGGCTTCTTTTGCTTTTATAATGGAATTTTCTTCAAAAGTTTCACCGTCTTCAACCGGATTAAAATTCAAAGATTTATCAATAGGCAAAAATTCAATTCCTGAAATATTATAAAGTTTTGCAATTTCTTTTATTTCTTCGACTTTATGCGGATTTTGAGTTGCAATTATTATTTTCATAAAACTTTTACTCCGTTTATTTTCCGTAGCGTCTTTGACGGTTATGAAACTCTAAAATCGCTTCTGCAAGCGCTTCTTTATCGAATTCCGGCCAGTATCTTTTGGTAACCAAAAGCTCGGAATATGCAATCTGCCACAAAAGATAGTTTGAAATGCGCATTTCACCGCCTGTTCTGATTAATAAATCAGGATCCGGTATGTTTTTTGTGTATAAATTATTTGAAATTGTATTTTCCGTGATATTTTCAGGCAGAATTTCGCCGGTTTGAACTTTTTTACAAATGTCTTTTACAGCATGAACGATTTCGTCACGTGCGCCGTAATTAAATGCTATTTGCAGATTTACGCCGGTATTGTTTTTTGTTGTTTCAACAGAATTTTTAAGTATTTTTTGCAGTTTTTCACTCAACTTTGTCGTATCGCCGATAAAATTTATCACAACATTATTTTCATTCATCTCTTTAAGTTCATTCTGAAGTGTTACGGCAAGCAAATCCATTAAAAAAGCAACTTCCTCCGAACTCCGGTTCCAGTTTTCGGTTGAAAAAGCGTAAACTGTCAGATATTTAACACCAAAATCATCACACGCTCTCATTGCTGCTTTTAGTGAATCAACGCCTTTTTTGTGCCCGAAAGCGGACGGAAGATTGTGTTCTTTTGCCCAGCGGCGGTTGCCGTCCATAATTATTGCAATGTGCTGTAAATTCGTTTCCTTTACAATATTTTTAATTTTTTCGTCTGCTGATAAAACCGGCATTTTTATAATTCCTTTGCCTGTCAATTATATATAAAATACTTTTGTATGTAAAGCGTCCGCATTTCAAATTAAATGCGGACGCTTTTTTATATTATATTAAGGAGTATTTACTATTTTGTTTTAAAGCCTTTGAAAAATTTGGAAACACCGTCGAATACATTAAGAACAGCGGTTGTTGCTTTTTCTGTTATAATTTTGGCTTTTTCGCCGACGATTTCTGCAGTTTTTTGAGGGTTGCCGAGAACTTCTAGCTCCTCTTCTGGTGGCTTATTAAATGGTTGTTCTCTACCCGGATTTAATGATTCTTTGATATTTGAGTTTTGAAAAAGTTTAACAATTTTTTTATAATTAAATGCAATACCCGCAGCTGTTCCTAAGCCTGCAAGCAGCAGAATCATTTTTTGTGTCGGCGTCATTGTTTTTTTGAATTGGAAATCTTCTTTATTTTCTATTTTGTCCTGATTATCTTTTATATTTTTCTCAAATTGGTCTTTTGTAAGAATTTTTTTATGACCGTTTTTGTCTGTAACATGATAACGGTTTTTGTTGTCAATTTGTACAAGATTTCCGCCTATCATAGATGAATTAAAGGTGTTAATCATTTCTGTTTTCATATTTACTAACCTTTCTGATTTTACACTTACTTAAATATATAAAGTATAGTAGTGCAATTATTTTGATAAATTTTCGGATATTTTTTACGAAAATTAACAGAAAAAAGACATACTTATTGCAAAAACGCTTCCGGTATGTCTTTTAAAGTTTGACTAATATTTTTTTTTTAAGTGCCTCTCACTAACATCTATCCAAAGTGTAGGAGTGGACTTCGTCTATGGGATTATTGTTTCACACTCCGCATCCGCTCACTAATTTTGCTTCGCAAAATATCTGTTCGCTTAGCTCCGTGCTACTTCGAGTTTCGCTTCGCTCCACTCTACACAAAATCCCACTATGAGCAGCCGGAATATCCGCACTTAAGACAGATAAAGCAGCCTTCCGCCATCTGAATTTCGTTTCCGCATTCAGGACATTTAACTGTTTTAATTTCGCCTGTCGGATTGTATTCCTCAGTTTCTTCAGCTTTAATCGGATTTGTAACTTCAGATTTCTTTTCCGGCTCAGAAACCGTTTTCATTGATTTTTCAGCTTCAACCTGAGCTTCTGATTTTTTTGAATCCAAATTCATCGGCTGGAACTGACGGCTGTTGTTTCTGTAAACAGTAATTCCTTTAAGATTGTTCTCATAAGCCAGAACATAAGCCTGTTCAATATCTTCACGTGTTGCGTGTTCTTCAAAGTTAACTGTTTTTGAAACAGCGTTGTCCGTGTGAAGCTGGAATGCAGCTTGCATTTTTACGTGCCAGTATGGAGAAACGTCGTGTGCAGTTACAAAAATCTTTTTGGCTTCTGCCGGAACTTTGTCAACGTGAGCAACCGAACCTGTTTTTGCAATTTCTTTCATCAGGTCTTCTGAATAAAATCCGTGTTTGATAGCGTATTCTTTGAAAATCGGATTAACTTCAAGCATTTCGGTTCCGTCCATAATCAATCTTGAAAATACAAGCCCGAACAGAGGTTCAACACCGCCTGATGCTCCTGCAATCATTGAAATCGTTCCTGTCGGCGCAATACAGGTTGTTGTTGCGTTGCGGATTCCGAACTTTTCAATCTGTGCATCAAGTTCCATCCACTGTTCATCGGAAACTTTTCCGGCTGATTTCCCTTTGTATTTGTTGTAGAGGAAGTTTTTGCCGTCATAAACGCTTCCTTTAAAGTTGTTAAATCTTCCTCTTTCTTTAGAAAGTTCAATTGACTCGCATTTAGATTCGTAGTCGATGAATTCCATAACCTGAGAGGCAAGTTTTGTACCTTCTTCCGAACTGTATGAAATTCCCATTTTCATAAGCATATCAGCCCAGCCCATAACTCCGAGTCCGATTTTGCGGTTATTTTGAACCATTTCGGAAATCTGCGGAAGCGGGTAATTGTTTACGGCAATTACATTGTCCAAAAATCTTATTGCTGTTCTTGTAGTTTCTGCGAGAGTTTTCCAGTCAACTTCTGGGCCGTTTGTGCCTTCAACAACCATTCTGCCGAGGTTAATCGAACCTAAATTGCAGGCTTCGTAAGCAAGGAGCGGAACTTCACCGCAAGGGTTGGTAGATTCAATCTGACCGACAAGAGGGGTGGGGTTGTCAGAGTTCATTTTGTCAATAAAGATGATACCAGGTTCCCCGTTTCTCCATGCGCCATCAACAATTAAGTCAAACACTTTTTTAGCGCTCAATCTTGCAACAACCTGATTGTTCTGCGGGTTAACTAAATCGTAATCTTCGCCTTTCTTGAGTGCTTCCATAAATTTGTCAGTAATCGCAACTGAAATATTAAAGTTATTTAATTTGTTGTTATCTGACTTGCAGTTGATAAAGTCTAAAATATCAGGGTGATCAACTCTTAAAATTCCCATGTTAGCGCCGCGTCTTGTACCTCCCTGTTTAACGGCTTCGGTGGCAGCGTTAAACACTTCCATAAATGAAACAGGCCCTGATGAAACTCCCATGGTCGAACGTACAACGCTGTTTTTCGGTCGGAGTCTTGAGAATGAAAAACCTGTTCCGCCGCCTGATTTGTGAATGAGCGCCGTATTTTTAACGGTTTCAAAAATACCTTCAAGGCTGTCTTCAACCGGAAGTACAAAGCAAGCCGCTAATTGTCCGAGTTCCCGTCCTGCATTCATCAATGTCGGAGAGTTCGGCATAAAGTAGCATTTTGTTATAAAATCATAAAATCTGTCAGCAAGTTTTTCAACATCTGCCTGAGTTTTACCGAATTTTAAATCGCCTGATGCAATTGCCAGAGCAACGCGTCTGAACATATCTGACGGTTTTTCGGTACAATTTCCGTCTTTGTCTCTTTTCAAGTATCTTCTTTCAAGAACTTTTATTGCGTTTTCGGATAAGTTCAATTTTTCTTCCACTAAGTTCACACTAACCTCCATTTATAGTATAAAAAATATCCAAGTCTTCTTATTCATTACAATAAAAACTTAAAAATCATCCCCATAAATAAAAAAATATTTAAAGCATGGTTTGTTCTATAATTCTACAACAATAAGAAAAGGTATGCAACATGATTTTTTAAATAATTTTCCGTTTTGTAACAAAATATTTTTAAAAAGTTTAGTGATTACCATGTTTATAATATAATAGTGCTTGAGGTGAATTTTTTTGAAACACTCTAAACTTACAGCCCTGATATTTATAGCATTGTTTTTAGGTATAATTGTAGGACATTTTGTCCCTGACTTTGCTGTCAGAATGAAACCGTTTGCGGAAATTTTTCTTAGAATGGTTAAGATGATAATTGCGCCTCTGTTGTTTTCGACGCTTGTTGTCGGAATTGCAGGGCACGGCGATGCTAAAAGCCTCGGTAAAATCGGACTTAAAACAATAATTTATTTTGAAATCGTAACAACACTGGCTCTTATTATCGGACTTACTATGGGAAATATCTTTAAACCCGGGGTAGGTTTTGTATCCGGCACATCAGAACATGCAATCGAAATGCAGGAAGCAGGGCTTATGGCTGCCGCTCATGCGCACACCTCAATCGGTGCAATGGTAACGGATATTTTCCCGACAAGTATCGTTGATGCAATGGCAAAAGGTAATTTGTTGCAAATAGTTGTATTTTCAATATTTTTTGCGCTGGCAATCTGTGCTGTCGGCAAAAAAGCACAACCTGTTCTGGATGTTTTAAATTCAGTTTCGCAGATTATGTTTAAGTTCACCGAATACGTTATGTATTTTGCACCGCTCGGGATTTTCGGTGCAATAGCCGCAACCGTCGGCGCAAACGGGCTTGCAGTTCTTAAAAATTATTTTAAAATAATCGGTGCATTATATACAGCGCTTGCGGTTTTTGTAATTCTGGTTTTATTTATAGTCTGTAAGATTGTCAGAATTTCATTCAGAAATTTGTTGCGGGCATTGCAGGAGCCTGCACTTCTGGCATTTACAACAGCAAGTTCCGAGGCTGCATTCCCGAAAGCTATGGAAATTATGGAGCGTTTCGGGGTTCCGAAAAATATCGTAGGATTTGTTATGCCGACAGGTTATACGTTTAATCTTGACGGAAGCACGCTGTATCTTGCGATGGCTGTTCTGTTTTCATCACAGATTGTAGGGATAAATCTGGACTTAAACCAGCAGATAATAATTATGCTTGCTTTAATGCTTACAAGCAAAGGTATCGCAGGTGTCCCCAGAGTATCTCTTATTGTTCTTGCAGGCACGCTTGCAAGTTTTAATATTCCGATTCTAGGGGTTGCAATACTCTTAGGAATTGACCAGATTCTTGATATGGGAAGAACAACCGTAAACTTAATCGGAAACTGCGTTGCGACTGTTGTTATTGCAAGATGGGAAAAAGTTTTTGATTATGATAAGATGAAAGTGTTCGTGGCGCAATCAAAGGCTGAAAGTATCGGTGCCGATATTGAAAATTTCAGACAGGAACACAGACAAAGATAAGTTTTTATTACAAAAATAACATAAGGATGACAGAAGATGAGTGAAAGTACGAAAGTTGAATTTAAAGATACCCTGAACCTCCCACAAACAAGTCTTGCGATGAGAGCAAATGCAACGGTGAGAGAAATTGAAATTCAAAAGTTCTGGGACGAAAACAATATTTATGAAAAATCTCTTGAAAATAAAGATAAAAATAGCAAATTCATTCTTCATGACGGCCCGCCGTATTTGAGCAGTGAAAAAATTCACGTCGGAACAGCACTCAACAAAATATTGAAAGATATTTTGACCAAATATAAATCTCAAAGAGGTTTTTATGCCCCTTATGTTCCGGGATACGACGGGCACGGACTTCCGATTGAAAACAAGGTTGTAAAAGAGATTAAAGGCGGCAGAAGTGCCATAACACCTTACGAACTCCGTCAGAAATGCCGTGAATTCGCACAAAAAAATTTAAAAGGTCAGGAAAACGAATTTAAACGCCTCGGTGTCTGGGGTGACTGGGAACATCCTTATTTAACGATTGCGCCCGAATACGAAGCCGAACAGGTGAGAGTTTTCGGTGACATGTACAAGAAAGGCTACATTGAAAAAGGGATGAAACCTGTTTACTGGTGCGCCTCCTGCGAAACTGCGCTTGCAGAAGCAGAAGTTGAATACGCTGATCACACCTCAACTTCAATTTATGTAAGATTTAAGTTTGATGATGAAAGCACAAAGAAAATAAATGAGAAAATCATAACCGGAAATTCAAAACCTGTTTACGCAATAATCTGGACAACAACCCCGTGGACAATTCCTTCAAACATGGCAATCAGCATGCACCCGAGATTTGAATACACCTTCTTTGAATACAAGGGGGATGTCTATGTTGCGGCACAGGAACTTCTCGGCGCATTTTTGAATGACGTTGAATGGGATGAAAAAGATATTAAAGTTATCGGCTCCTGCACCGGACAGGACTTAGAGCTTTTGAATACAAAACACCCGCTCTATAACAGAAAATCTCCGATAATTTTAGGCGAACACGTAACGCTTGATGCCGGTACGGGTTCTGTACATACAGCTCCGGGGCACGGGCTTGAGGACTATGAAGTCGGATGCAGATACGGTATTGAAGTATTCTCACCTCTCGACGGCAAAGGTGTTTGGACGGAAAAAGTTCAGGACAAAGACCTTGAAGGTGTTCCGTATTACAAAGGCAACAAAATTGTTATTGAAAAACTTCAAAACTGCGGAGCGTTGTTAAAAGCGCAGGACATAAACCACAGTTACCCGCACTGCTGGAGATGCAAAAATCCGGTAATTTACCGTGCAACTCCGCAATGGTTTGTAAAAGTCGACAAATTCAGAGAACAAACGCTTGAAGCAATCAAAAACGTTAAATGGATTCCGGCCGGCGGAGAATCCAGAATTTCAAACATGGTTGCAGGCCGTACAGACTGGTGCATTTCACGCCAGAGAGCATGGGGCGTTCCGATTCCTGTTTTCTACTGCGAAGATTGCGGCGAAGTTATTGTAACTGACGAAACAATTAATCATGTTGCGGAAATATTTGAAAAAGAAAGTTCCGATGCATGGGTTAAATACACGGCAGAAGAACTTCTTCCGGCAGGTTTCAAATGCCCGAAATGCGGCAACCGTTCACCACAATCTGAAAATTCAACAGGAATTAACGCAGACGTTAAAAAAAGCCATTTTAAAAAAGAAAATGATATTATGGATGTCTGGTTTGACTCAGGTATAAGCTGGCGCGCAGTTGTCGAAAAAAGAAGCGGACAGCTCGGTACAACTCCGGTTGAAATGTATCTGGAAGGTTCAGACCAGCACAGAGGCTGGTTCCAGTCTTCTCTTTTAACTTCTATAGCTACAGAGGGCAAAGCTCCTTACAAAACAGTTCTGACCCACGGGTTTGTGTTCGGAGAAGACGGAAGAAAAATGTCAAAATCTTTAGGAAACTACATTCGTCCAGATGACATTATCAAAACTTACGGCGCAGATATCTTAAGACTCTGGGCAGCTTCGGTTGACTACAGAAACGATACCAAAATCGGCGACAATATCGTAAAACAGCTTGTTGAAATCTTCAAAAAAACAAGAAACACCGCAAGATTTTTACTCGGCAACCTTTTTGACTTTGATCCGAAAGCTGATTACGTTGAATATAAAGACCTGAAAGAACTTGACAAATTCGCTCTTCACAAACTCAACAACCTGATAGAAGAAGTTACTGTTGCGTTTGAAAATTACGAGTTCTACAAATACTTCCAGCACCTGCAAAACTTTGCAGCAGTGGATTTAAGCTCTTTCTATCTTGATATTGTAAAAGACAGACTCTATACCGCAGGCAAAAAATCTCTTTCACGTCGCGCCTGCCAGACTGTAATGTATGAAATTCTGCAGGCACTGGTCAGAATGCTCGTTCCCGTAATGCCTCATCAGGCGGAAGACATCTGGATGAGCGTTCCGGAATCACAAAAAGACGGACTTGAAAGTATTCTTCTGTCCTCATGGCCTGAGGCAAAAGCTGAATGGAAAAATGAAAAACTTGAAGAAGAATTCACTCAAATTCTGAAAGCACGTGAAGTCGTAAGTCGTGCAATTGAACCGTTAAGAGCGGACAAAAAAGTCGGAAGTTCACTGGAAGTTGCAGTTTATGTAAGTGTCAAGGATAACGCTGTCTTAAAAGCAAACGAAGATGAACTCTGCAACATCTTCATCACATCTCAAGCTTATGTGACAGATGAAAAGCCGTCGGATGTTTTAAACGAATACAAAGAAGACGATTTTACTGTATGGGTTACAAAAGCGGAAGGCGAAAAATGCGCCCGCTGCTGGAAATACAGAAAACTAAATTCCGACGGAATTTGTGAAGAATGTTTGGAGGCAATTAAATAAAAAATGTCATAAAAAGGAAGCGTAACAGCTTCCTTTTTTGTGTAATAATTTATTTATGCAAAAGTTGATTGACAAAGCAAAAGTTGAACACACTCTTTCCAAATCCGAAATCGTAGAAATTCTAAAAGACAATTCCTTAAACGATTATCTTTTTAAAACAGCAGACGAAATCAGAAAAAATTATACAGGCGATGAGGTTTACCTGAGGGCACTGATTGAGTTTTCAAATATTTGCCGCTGCGATTGCAAATACTGCGGAATCAGACGTGACAACAAAAATGTTTCCCGCTACAGACTCAAAAAGGATGAAATTCTGAAACTTGCAGACTTTGCAGTTCAATCCGGTTACAAGACAATAGTTCTCCAGAGCGGTGAAGATATGTTCTTTACAGCAGAATATCTGGCTGAAATTATAAAAGAAATTAAACAAAACGACGTTGCTGTAACACTAAGTATAGGTGAACGCACATTTGATGAGTATAAAATTTTAAAAGAAGCGGGTGCCGACAGATTTTTACTAAGAATTGAAACAACGGACGAAAATTTATACAAAAAAATGCACCCGGGTATGAGTTTTGAAAACCGCAAACGCTGTCTTTATGATTTAAAAAGCCTCGGATTTGAAACAGGCACCGGCTCGCTTGTCGGACTTCCGGAACAGACAGTAGAAAGCCTTGCGGACGATATTTTATTTTACAAAGAATTGAACGCAGATATGGTTGGAATAGGGCCTTTGATTGTGCACCCCGAAACACCTTTGAAAGACGAAAAAAACGGTGATTTAATCCTTGCGATAAAGGTTCTTGCGCTTACGCGTCTGCTTTTGCCGGATATAAATATTCCGGCAACAACTGCAATGGAAACTCTACACCCACAGGGAAGAATATGGGCGCTTCAGGCAGGCGCAAATGTTATTATGCCGAATGTTACATTTGAAAAATGCAGGAAAAATTATGAAATCTATCCGGATAAAGTTTCCGTTGACTATTCAAAACTTGAAAGGGATTTGAAACAAATCGGGCGGACAATTTCTAAAAAGCACGGCTTCAGAGGGAATTCCGACAGCCCCCTCACCCGGCACTTCGTGCCACCCTCTCCCGCAGGGCGAGGGAAGAATAACAATATCGCAAAAACTTTAAGAAAAAATGTGACTCCGCAGGAATTAAAATTTTGGAATATAGTAAGAAACAACAAATTCCAAAATTTAAAATTCAAAAGGCAGTATCCTATCGGAAAATATATAGTTGACTTTGTTGTTATAGAAAAAATGCTTGTAATTGAATTAGACGGAGGCGGGCATAATACTAACAATCAGCAAAAATATGATGAAGAACGAACTCAATATTTGACATCAAGAGGTTTCAAAATACTTCGCTTCTGGAATGATGAAATAGATAAAAACATTGAAGGTGTTTTTGAAAAAATTTCTAATGTTCTTCAAAAAAAAGGTGAATAAAATCTCCACTCATCCATCAAAAAAACATACATTCCTCGCCCTGTGGGAGAGGGTGGCACGAAGTGCCGGGTGAGGGGGGCAGAAATAAAAAAGAAAGGACAAATTTAATGAAAATTGCAGATAATATACTGGAAACCATAGGGCACACGCCGCTTGTAAAAATTAACCGCATGAACGACGGCAGCGCAGAAATTGTTGTTAAACTTGAAAAACAAAACCCCGCAGGTTCCGTTAAAGACCGCCCTGCACTCAACATGATTGAAAAAGCCGAAAAAGAAGGCTTGATAAACAAAAATACCGTAATAATTGAACCGACAAGCGGAAACACAGGAATAGGGCTTGCTCTTGTCTGCGCAATCAGAGGCTACAGAATGATTTTGACAATGCCTGAAACAATGAGTCTTGAAAGACGAAAGCTTCTTGCCGCATACGGGGCCGAACTCATACTCACAGACGGGCAAAAGGGTATGCAAGGGGCTGTCGATAAAGCAGAAGAACTTCACAGAGAAATTAAAAACTCTTTTATCCCGCAGCAATTTGCAAATCCGGCAAACCCTGAAGCGCATTCGGTTACGGCGGATGAAATCTGGGATGATACGGACGGGAAAGTTGATATTGTAGTTGCAGGAGTTGGCACGGGCGGTACAATCTGCGGGTTATCAAAATTTTTAAAAGAAAAAAATTCGAACATAAAAGCAATTGCGGTTGAGCCTTATGAAAATCAGGTTCTGAAAGGCGAAAAAGCCGGCGCTCATAAAATTCAAGGGATAGGCGCAAATTTCGTTCCGGAAAATTTCGACAAAACCCTTGTCGATGAAATTATCCCCGTTAAAAGTGATGATGCAATTTTGACAGCCCGTCTTATGGCAAAAGAAGAGGGTATTTTATCGGGAATTTCATCCGGTGCGGCGCTGTGGGCAGCTAACGAACTTTCCAAAAGAGCGGAAAACAAAGGAAAATTGATTGTAGTTATTTTACCCGACAGCGGCGAAAGATATCTTTCAAGCGAGTTGTTCTCATAAATTTTCAAAATAGAGCTAAAGTACGGCAGTCTTTCCCGTCAGGTATGAATGATTTATAAATGCTACTGATTTTTATAATATTAAGTAATGTTACAAAAATTGCAACTTTTGAAATCAGCCTTTCTTAATTGTTTTTATATAAATACAAGAGAGATGAGGAGGAGTTTTATGACATTAGCAGCAGAAGCAATTAATGAAAATATCTGGGATGCAGGTCACAGTCTGGTTTTATTTGAAGAAGTTAACGGTAATGCACAAAGAATTTCCATTGAAACAGTTAACGGTAAAAAAGTCAGGAATTATGTTGACAGGAACGTTTCTCAAAAGGTAGAAGAACTTTTCCCAAACGGCTTGCCCAAAGGAATGAATGTGGTATTTATATCTTTGACTGAAAAAAATTAAATTTCAGTATTTTTCATAATTCAACAAAAGGCATGTGTTGATGCTAATATCAATACATGCCTTTTAAGTTTGTAAAATTAAAAAAAGACATACCCTTTGCATAACGCAGTCAGTATGTCTTTTAATCTTTTTAAGGGCATCAACTAAAGTGCCGTGGACTTCGTCCCCCGTCCGCTACATCATGCCGCCCATACCGCCCATACCGGGCATAGCCGGAGCGTCGGATTTTTCTTCCGGAACATCCACTACAGCAGCTTCGGTTGTCAATAGCATAGAACCTACTGAAGCCGCATTTACAAGAGCAGATCTTGTAACTTTAGCCGGGTCAACGATTCCTGCCTGAAACATATCAACATATTTGTCATTCAAAGCATCGTAACCGTAAGCACCGTCGTGTGAAAGAATATTGTCAACAACAACATCGGCTTTTGCGCCTGCGTTGCGAGCGATAAGTCTTAACGGAACATCAAGAGCGGCAGTCAGGATTTTGAAGCCGACTTTTTCATCGTCTGAGGTGAAAGAAATTGTTTCAAGTTTCTTTTCAAGATCCTGTTGAACTCTTAAGAGTTCAACACCGCCTCCCGGGACGATGCCTTCTTCATTAGCGGCTCTTGTTGCATTAAGAGCATCTTCAATTCTCAGTTTGCGTTCTTTAAGTTCAACTTCGCTTGCTGCACCGACTTCAATCAGAGCAACACCGCCTGAAAGTTTTGCCATACGTTCTTGAAGTTTTTCTTTATCGTATTCGCTGTCTGATGCTTCAATTTGTTTTTTAATTAATCGGATTCTGTCTTGAACCGCTTCTTTGGTTTCGTTGCCTACAACAATTGTTGTTTCATCTTTTGTAACTGTTACACGTTTAGCTTTACCGAGCATTTGGGTTGTAACGTTTTCAAGCTTGATGCCGAGTTCTTCGGTGAACATTTCGCCGCCTGTCAGGATTGCTATATCTTCAAGCATAGCTTTTCTTCTGTCGCCGAACCCCGGGGCTTTGACAGCAACCGCTCTCAAAACTTTTCTCATTGTGTTTACAACAAGGGTTGCAAGAGCTTCGCCTTCGATGTCTTCTGCAATCAATAACAAAGCTTTGCCGTCACGTGCAACCTGTTCAAGCAGCGGAACCAAATCAGAAATAAGATTGATTTTCTTGTTGCAGCAGAATACATAAGCGTCTTCCAGAACAGCTTCCATTCTTTCAGGATCAGTAACAAAGTAAGGTGAGATGTAACCTTTGTCAAACTGCATACCTTCAACGACTTTCAAATTTGTTCCGAAAGACTTGCTTTCTTCAACAGTAATAACGCCGTCATGACCGACTTTTTCCATAGCTTCCGCTATAAGTTCGCCGATTTCTTTGTTGTTGCCGGCTGAAATTGCTGCAACCTGAGCGATTTCTTCTTTTGTATTAACAGGTTTTGACATGTCTTTGATTTTTGCAACAGCCAGATCAACAGCTTTGTCAATACCACGTTTCATAGACATCGGGTTTGCACCTGCTGTCAGGTTTTTCAAACCTTCTCGAACAATTGCCTGTGCAAGAACTGATGCGGTTGTTGTTCCGTCACCTGCAACATCGTTTGTTTTTGATGAAACTTCTTTTAACAATTGAGCGCCTGCATTTTCCAAACCGTCTTTAAGTTCGATTTCTTTTGCGATAGTAACACCGTCATTTACGATTTGCGGTGCACCGAATTTTTTTTCTAAAATTACGTTGCGGCCTTTTGGTCCAAGTGTAACCTTAACTGCATCTGCAACTGCATCTATACCTTTTAGAAGCGATTTTCTTGCTTCTTCATCAAATACTATACGTTTAGCCATTTTGTATCCTTCTTTCATAAATTAGTGTCATAACTTTTTATTGTTTAAACGTTGATATGTTGAATTTTCAACTATATCCGCTTCAACTTTTTACTCAAGAATAGCGAGAGCATCTTTGATAGACAGAATTTTATATTCAACTCCGTCCATTTTAATATCTGTTCCTGCATATTTTGCATAAAGAATAGTATCGCCGACTTTTACATCCATCGGTTCTCTTTCGCCTTTTTCGTTCATTTTACCTGTTCCGACAGCAACAACTTCACCTTTTTGAGGTTTTTCTTTTGCACTGTCCGGAATAAAGATTCCTCCGGAAGTCTGTTCGGTATCTTCAATAACTTTGATAACAATTCTGTCTGCTAAAGGTTTAATCATAATATTTTCTCCTTCTTTTACTAATCTGTCATTCTGAACGTATTTCAGAATCCCCTTATAAGATCCTGAAATAAATTCAGGATGACTTCTACAATATATTTATATAACGGATTTAAAAAAATATTAAAAAACTTAAGGTTTTTTTAATTATTTAAAAAATTTAATAGCCGGTCTTGCTATAAACAAACTTTATTTTTATGATATTCTAATCTTATGAAGAAATGGGTTTATGTTGTTTTAGTTTTGGCATTTTGCGTTTTGTTTTTGAGAGCTTGCATACACAGAGATTATCCTGAAGCTGCAAAAACGCCGAGTTCTGTTCAAAATGATGTTGAATACGTAAATTTTCCGCCTTCACAAAAAACTGTTACGATAGACGGTGTTGATTATCTTCAATCACAGGCTCCTATAGGTAAATTCGGCGGGGAAATTCATGCCTCCACAATAGGCGAGGGACCAAAAACTTTCAATCCATTTAATTCAAAAGACAATATTTCCTCTCTTATGTCTGACGTTATGTATGACGGTCTATTGTCAACTGATGCCGAAACAGGCAAGCCTATTCCGAAACTTGCAAAATCTTTTGAAATAAACGGAAACGATTATATAATTCATCTTCGCCGTGGGGTAAAATGGTCGGACGGAAAAGAGATTACGGCAGATGATGTTGTTTTTACATGGCAAAATATAATTTTTGACGGTTTCGGAAACACGTCAACACGGGATTCTCTTGTTATTGACGGCAAGCTTCCGACTGTTGAGAAGATTGATAAATATACCGTGAAATTTTCAACCATAAAACCGTTTGCGCCGTTTATAAGAATGCTTTCGACTTCAATTGCGCCCAAACATGTGTTTGAACCGGCTGTAAAAAAAGGAAAAGATTATTTTTACACGTTTTTGTCGACCAATACAGACCCGAAAACTTTTGTAACATCAGGCGCTTTCCGGCTAAAGGAATACGTGCCGGCACAGCGTGTAGTTTTTGAACGTAATCCGGATTATTACATAATAAATAAAAATAACGAAAAATTGCCTTATCTTAATCGTCTTGTTTATTATATTGTCGGAGATTTAAACAACGAGGTCTTGAAGTTTGAAGGCGGCGAACTGGATGTGATAAATCTTCAGGGGGCAAACGTTGCAAGATTTAAGGAGCGAGAGGTGCATTCGGATTACAAAATATACAACCTCGGGCCAAACACGGGGACAATGTTTCTTTCAATGAACCTTAATGACCGTAAAAATAAAGACGGCAAATTCTACGTAAATCCTATGAAGCAAAGATGGTTCAGGGATGTAAATTTCCGGCTTGCATGCGATTACGCAATTGACAGAAAAAATATGGTTTTAAATATTGCAAACGGACTCGGTGAGCCGCTATATACAGCCGAAAGTCTTAATTCAATATTTTTGAATAAAAAACTGGAACCTTATCCCAAAAATCCGGAAAAGTCGAAAGAATATCTGAAAAAATCAGGATTTTACTGGGATAAAAAAGGACATCTTCTTGACAAATACGGAAATCATGTTGAATTTGACCTTTTAACAAATGCCGGAAACACAGAGCGAGAAGCTATTGGAGTTATGGTAAAGCAGGATTTGGAAGATTTAGGCATGAAGGTCAATTTTAAACCTGTCGAATTCAATACACTTGTAAACAAACTCGTCAATACACTTGACTGGGATATGGTAATAATGGGGCTTACCGGCAGTCCGCTTGAACCTAATGGAGGTAAAAATGTCTGGATGTCTGACGGAACTTTACACATGTTTAACCAGCGGCTTGAGGGGGATGAAAACAGCAGCCGGTTTGACTGGGAAAAAGAAATTGATGATGTTTATGTGAAAGGTGCTCTTGCAACAAGTTTTAAAGAGCGTAAAAAATATTACGATGAATATCAGCGGATTGCATACGAACAGAAACCTTTTATTTATATATATTCACCGATTATAATAACAGCGATAAGAACAAAGTTTAAAAATATTTTTCCGTCGGCGCTCACCGGAATTACGTACAATTTGGAGGAAATTTATATTGACAAAACTAATTAAAAATTATTCTTTCATTAAGCGGCTGTAACTGTTAAATCTATATCAGGAGAGAAAATGCAGATTTTAATATATATATTAAAAAGAATACTTCAATCAATCCCGCTATTGATAATAGTTTCAATATTGAGCTTTTTTATCATAAGGCTTTCGCCGGTTGATCCGCTTGCGGAACTGCGGTTAAATCCGTCGGTTTCAAAAGAAACCCTTCAAAAAGAAACGGAACGCTTAGGACTTGACAAACCCATAATCGTTCAATACGGCAAATGGGCAAAATCATTTTTGCAAGGGGATTTAGGAATAACTTCAAACGGCGAGCAGGTGAGTACAAAACTTAAGGAAAGAATACCGAATACACTTCTTCTTGCTGTTGTCGTAATTTTTATGACATGGATTGCCGGAGTTCCTCTTGGCGTTCTGGCGGCTCTAAAATGGAAGTCGCCGGCGGACAGAATTTTGACGGTTTTAACAAGTATCGGGATGGCAATTCCGTCCTTCTTTTTTGCGGTTTTACTGCTTTTGTTTGCGGTCAAAACCGGCTGGTTTCCGGTAGGCGGGTTGACATCTTCAAACTTTGCGGAGATGTCATTCGGCGGAAAAGTTCTGGATATCACACATCACCTTGTGCTTCCGGTAACTGTTTTGTTTACGATTTCTCTTGCAGGGCTTCAGCGGCAGATGAGAGCTAATCTTCTGGATGTTCTGGACAGTGATTACGTGAAATTTGCAAAAGCCAAAGGACTTTCAGAATTTAAAGTCGTCTATAAACATGCCCTCAGAAATGCTATCAACCCGATGATTACTCTTTTAGGATTTGAGTTTGCGGGACTTTTAAGCGGGGCGGCGCTGACGGAATACGTTTTTCAATATCCGGGGCTGGGGCGTTTGATTTTGGAAGCGGTTTTAAGGTCAGACATAAATCTTGTTATGGCATCTTTGATGATGGGTGCGATTATGCTGATTTTAGGAAACTTAATAGCAGACATTCTTTTGATTATCACAGACCCGAGAATAAGAGTTAAGGGAGGTGTTTCATGATAAAAGATGTTTTGAAACAGCTCTGGAAAGACAAATTCGCCCGTGCTGCATTGATTATCCTCGGGATAATTTATCTGGCTCTGTTTTTTGCGGATTTTATCGCACCTTATACAAAAGACTTTTCGGACAGAACAATGGCTTATGTGCCGCCCTCAAAAATCTTCACTATTGACGAAAACGGAAAACTGTCCAAACCTTATACCTACAACTACCGCCGTGATTTTGACGGCGAAAATCTGAGGATTGTTTATTCGCTTGACAGAAGCCAAAAACATTACATAAAATTCTTTTCGCAGGGAGAACCATACAAATTTCTCGGGCTTATTCCGATGAAGCGGCATCTTGTAACAACAGATGAGAGTGGAAGATTGTTTTTGCTCGGAACCGACATTAACGGGCGGGATGTTTTTTCCCGACTGCTTTTCGGCGGAAGAATTTCAATGACAATAGGATTTCTTGCACTTTTCGTGCTTTTTCCGATAGGGCTTTTGTACGGCGGAATATCAGGATACTTCGGCGGTAAAGTCGATACTCTTATGATGAGATTTGCAGAAGCTGTCATGTCAATCCCGAGCTTTTATCTTTTAATTATTCTGGCATCGGTTCTGCCGTCAGGCATGACAAGTATCCAGAGGTTTATGCTGATTGTAATTATTCTTGCACTTGTCGGCTGGGCAGGATTTGCAAGAGTTGTAAGAGGTATGGTGCTGTCAGTTAAAAACCAGGAATTTGTACAGGCTGCACGCTCAATCGGGCAGTCAAGACTCGGTATAATTGTAAAACATATACTTCCGCAGACAACCAGTTTTGTAATTGTTGCAATGACATTATCCGTTCCGTCATATATATTGTCGGAATCCGGCTTAAGCTTTTTGGGACTCGGCATACAGCAGCCCGATGCAAGCTGGGGAAATATGCTTAAAGAAGCGCAGGAATTTACAAACATAATTTCACGTCCATGGCTTTTGACACCCGGATTTTTAATTTTTGTTGCGGTGTTGGCATTTAATCTTATCGGTGATACAATAAGAGATGTTCTTGACCCGAAAAGTAAGGTTAGATAATGGTTGAAATATTCGGTCAATTGTTTGATTACAATATAATAGAAAGAGTTTTGTCAGCGGTGCTTTTAGGCTTTGCAATCGGGCTTGAGCGTGAAATGACAAACAAATACGCAGGACTTCGTACAAATATTCTTGTATGTGTCGGGGCTTGCATTTTTACAATAATTTCGATTTACGGATTTCCCGAGGTGTCCGTTACCGGCGATGAATTGGGAACCCGTGATACTGCACGTGTAGCGGCACAGGTTGTAACGGGTATCGGTTTTATCGGCGGCGGAACGGTTTTACGTCACGGAGCAAATGTCTTCGGACTTACGACCGCTGCGACCCTGTGGGTTTCCGCTTCAATCGGAATGGCATGCGGAACCGGCATGTACGGACTTGCATTGATTTCGACTATTGCGACGATTATTGTTCTTGTTTCAATCAGAATTTTTGAAAAAGATGTTCTTACACACAGTACAAAAAATAAAAAAAGAGTAAGAGTAAAACTTTCCTGTGTAAGCGAAAACGTTGATGAAATTTATAATTATATAATTGATAATTTCCCGCAGATTGTAGAAATAAACAAAAAACAGAGCACTAAATTTGAAAATTGTACAAATATTTCATTTACCGCTGATGTTTTGCGCAAGCGTCCTGTTCAGACAATGTATAAAGAGTTTGAAAGTCTTACGGGGCTTGAATCAATTACGATTTTAGAGCCTGATGAACTGGCATAGATTTTGTTACAAAATGTAAAATTGCGGTTTTAAAAATTAAAGAAATCCTTATCTGCTGTCGTAAATAATGTTACAAGTTACGAACGAAGAAAGGACCTCTCGAAATATGGGAATGTCAGCATCACAGGCTAGATTGCTAAGCATTACGGCAAGATTGACCGATAATGAAAATTCAGGTCAGGACATTTCATATTCTAAAATCCAGCTTGCTGATAAGATGGATCAGATTAATGCGGATTATTTAGAGGCACTTAAAGCGACAAAATTGACCGTTCTTACCGGATTTAATGATTCCGAGGAAGTTTATACGGATATTTCCTACGGACTTATGACAGGATACAACACGGTTGCGGCAGGCAAACAGTACGTTGTAACCGATAAAGACGGAATGGTTCTGGTAACTGATCAAATTGCTCAGGCTTACGAATCAGGAAACGGCGACTTAAACAAATTTTTAGCTGCAATGGGTTACTCTCAAGCCAACATCGACATCACCAAAAATACAGAAGGTGATGAAGATACCGATGAAGACAAACTTTTGACAAAACAAAAAATCCATGAAGCGTGGGACAAATATTTGACATCAGTCGGACTTCATTTTGAAGATGAAGAACACGGACTTGAATTTGGATATACCTCATTGGGCGCCGGATATTTTAACGGTTATGCCACATATACTCTTGACGGGGAAACCGTTCCGTTAAATTACGAAGGCACCACTCAGGAACAGCGGGAACTTTATGATTATGCTCTTGCTATTACCGAAGCTTATTACGGCGATTCGGATTCCGCAAATTCTTTAAAAACAGCGGCAACTCCTGACAATCAAGGCTATATTCAATACTTAACAAATATTTTCAACCGAATTCAACAAAGCGGGTACTATACGGAAGACGAACCTAATAAAACAATAAAAGACAATGCATGGTTTGAGGAACAATTGCGAAAAGGCGAATTGCTGCTTGAATATTATTCATCAGCTGACAACAAATTCCTCTCAACCTCAATTGACAGTGACACTGCAATTCAGGAAGTCGAGGATGAACGGGAAATTGCGCTTGTTGAGCAGCAGTATAAAATGGATATGGCTGACGCCGAACAAAAAGATAACAGATTTGATTTGGAATTAAAGAAACTTGATACGGAGCACAATGCTCTTCAAACCGAATACGATTCAGTTAAGAACGTAATTGATAAAAACGTAGAAAAAACATTTAATATATTTTCATAGAAAATAATTTACGATTTTAATATGACATTTCCCTAATTTCGTAACTATTTCCCTGCCGCTTTTTCCCGAAGCGGTTTTTTCTTGTACAAGGGCTTTAATTGGCAGACACAAATTGAGCTGCCGTCTGCGCCGACCGAAACCTTATCCGTCACCCTGAGCTTGACTGACAAAGTGAACGCAAGAGCCAAAGGCGATAGTTGTGACCCTGTCTCCGTAGCGAAGCTTAGTGTCAGGGGCTATCAATGGTGATTGAATGGAATAGACTCCGGCTCGAAGGCCGGAGTGACGCAAGGGCGGCAAAATGAAACTACAGTGACTCATAGCTAAAAAATCGACCTCTGCGAAGAGAGCAATCAATGTTCCGTTTCACAATAATAAAGCAAGTGTTGTTTGAGCGTTAGCGAGTTCACTTGCTCGGGTGAAACGGTTACAATTGATTAGCGAACGGAGCAAAAGGTCGCAGTTTGCGTCGCTTTTCTGTAAAAGCGACCGCCGTCTGCGCAAGACCCGCCGGAGGCATAAAAAATATTTTGGCACTTTTGCCACCAAAAGTGCCGCAAAACCAGCCAACACGCATCCGTTCACTAATAATCTGCACGGCTCGGCATCAAGGCGGGTAAACTTGCTCCGCTCAGACAATACCCGCCTTTGAAATTTACCTCGTCAGCAATTATTGTTCACTCCGCTATCGTGGCGGAATGATTGAATAGACTCCGGCTCGAAGGCCGGAGTGACGCAAGGGGATTGTCGGAAGTGACTGGTGTCGAATTGATGCTTAGTCGGCCAGACGGGCACCGTCAACGTCATTTTGACGCAAGTCTTTTCATGTTAACATTTGTTACAAATCCCCTGCCGGTTCTTAAAGTTTTACCCCCGAAAAGCCGTCATACTACATGATAGATTAGGAATTGTTACTAACGAGAAAGGATTTCATTCAGGACAATGGGATTAGCGGCATCACAAGCGAGATTATTAACAATCACAGCAAGAAAATCCGACTGTGAATATGAAAGTATGCGGCTTTCTCACGAGAAAATCGCATTGTCCCGTGATATGGAAAGAATTTCCGCAGAATATGACAATGCAATTGCTCAAACCAAACTCGTTTGGGATTATTACGGAAAAGACAGCGAAACTACTCCGCTTAATTATGCATTGCTTATGACGCCTTCTGCTCTTAATAATTACACACCTTCTCCGATTACAGATTCCTCAGGACGTGTTGTTCTTGACGACAGACTTGCAACAGCCGCACGGGCAGCAGGTATTCCGCAGGAAGGTCTTGACGGACTTCCTTCATCAGACGTCCGTAACCAGTTTATAGATTCACTTGTTTCAACCGGTTATATAAGCGAGGTTCAGGGTGAAAACATCAAAAAGACAACCTACAACCAGATGGCAGGTGTCGGCTCAACCGACCTTGTAAACGTAAATACAACCGAAGGTACTTTACAGGATGTTATCGAAGCTGTTTCCGGCGAATATTTCGACTTTTCAACTGTTTTAGGTTTCACTAACAAATTTGTTGACGGAGTCCATTTGGAAGCAAATGATGGGCAAGGTAGCGGTACGGATGCAGGTCCAAAACTTTCATTTGCAGATATATTATCAGGCAACTATATGATGTTGGTTGAAACTGCTGACGATGGTAAACTTGATGGTAAGAGTCAAGGTTTTAACAATTTAACAGTTGATGGCGGTGCTACAGATGTTATTTGTAATATGACATTCTGGGATCAAATGTTTGACATATTTGAAAGTCTGTTGGACACAGGTGACGAATATACTCAAGCTGCCCTTGATTATGCAAGACGTATGATTTCTGATAAAGTCACCAACCTAGGTGCTGGCATGGATGACGGGACACCATTCGGTTTTGAAGGTGATGGTACAGGTACTGTCGGTACTGATTTTGGTGAGGATTACAGCGAACATGGTAAAAACATCCATGACAACTTTGACGGTTGGAGACCAGTTGGTGAAAGTTACGATAGTGAGGTCTGGGAATATTCAAGAGACGTTATATCTAATGACTGGATTGGTTTAAACGGTATTTATAACCAAGATTGTACCGGAGGTGACAGAGATGATGATAGTGTTATGTCTATGGTAACAATCAACCTTTCTAACATGGTTAATGCATATCTGACATATTTTGCACAGTATATGGAAGGTATTGACTCATCAACTTATGAAGTTAATCAAAGTAAGACGAACAGTAACCTGATTGATGACATGTTTACTTTTACAATCGTTACGGACGTTGATACATCAGGTGACAACCTTTTGATTGCAGCATTCTGGGATACGTTGTTCAACCAAATCTGTACAAAAGGATGGACAGAAAACGACAATGTGAACAATCAGGATTATCTGCAAGAATCTCTTAAAAACGGCAGCATGTATATATCAAGCCTCGCAGATGACGGATATTACTATCAGGGCAACTATGCAACCCACACATATATTCAGGAAGTTACCGATGAAGAAGGTATCGCTCAGGCTGAGGCAAGATATAACAGAGAAAAAACTAAAATTAATACAAAAGAAAATATTCTTGATATGAAGATGAAAAATCTTGATACGGAAATTTCATCACTCTCAACTGAATATGATACGATAAAATCAGTAATTTCGAAAAACATAGAAAAAGGATTTAAGCGATATAATGCATAACCAAAAGCCCGCCTTTACAAGGCGGGCTAAATTTATGAGTATAACAGAGCAATCATTCCACATCACTCCGGCCTCCGAGCCGGAGTCTATAATTTTATTAAGCCTTGATAAATATTCTTTTATTATCGACCTCTGCGAAGTGAGCAAACAATGTTCCGTTTCACAATAACAAAGCAAGTGTTGTTTGAGCGTTAGTGAGTTCACTTGCTCGAGTGAAACGGTTACTTTGATTAGCGAACAAAGCAACAGGTCGAGAGCTTCTTTGCGGTACTTTCTTGTCGGTACAAGAAAGTAACAGATAATAAGCATTGATAGATTCTGAGTCAAGCTCAGAATGACGTTGACGGTGGCAGTTGGCGCCGACGGCGCATCAATCCGACACCAGTCGAACAACTCCACGTCACTCCGGCCTCCGAGCCGGAGTCTATAATTTCGTTAAGCAGTGATTGATGTTTGAAATAAATCGACCTCTGCGAAGAGAGCAAACAATGTTCCGTTTTGCAGCATCAAAGCAAGTGTTGTTTGAGCGTTAGCGAGTTCACTTGCTCGGGTGAAACGGTTACTTTGATTAGCGAACGAAGCAAAAGGTCGAGAGCTTCTTTGCGGTACTTTCTTGTCGGTACAAGAAAGTACGATTTAATCAGCATTGACAGATTCTGACTTGCATCAGAATGACGTGGCGGGGACACGTGTAGCCCCTGCCAGTTCATGTCATTGCGAGCGAAGCGAAGCAATCCAGCTTTTTATTCAATCGGCTGGATTCTTCGCCTTGCGGCTCAGAATGACGGGACGGCACCCGTCCACGCCGACGGCGCATCAATCCGACACATGTGACAACCCTCTCCACATCACTCCGGCCTCCGAGCCGGAGTCTATAATTTTATTAAGCCTTGATAAATATTCTTTTATTATCGACCTCTGCGAAGAGAGCAAACAATGTTCCGTTTTGCAGCATCAAAGCAAGTGTTGTTTGAGCGTAAGCGAGTTCACTTGCTCGGGTGAAACGGTTACTTTGATTAGCGAACGAAGCAAAAGGTCGAGAGCTTCTTTGCGGTACTTTCTTGTCGGTACAAGAAAGTACGATTTAATCAGCATTGACAGATTCTGACTTGCATCAGAATGACGTGGCGGGGACACGTGTAGCCCCTGCCAGTTCATGTCATTGCGAGCGAAGCGAAGCAATCCAGCTTTTTATTCAATCGGCCGGATTCTTTCGCCTTGCGGCTCAGAATGACGGGACGGCACCCGTCGGCACCTCAATCCGCCACCGTCACTCCGGCCTTGAGCCGGAGTCTAAAAACAGTCCGCCAAAGATAATTCCCGACACGTCATTCCGGACTGGCTGCAAAATCCGTTGAGACAGGGTCGAAACGTGATTTTATGCCCTATCTGGTGATCCGGAATCTATTCTGTTCAATCAATCCTAAACCCCTGAAACAGGCGGCAGGTCAATACTTTTTAATCTCTGCTCAATCCGTCTGTACCATTTTAAATGCTGTTTAAACAAAATCTTGTAATCAGAAATTTTTCCATGCGAAATTTCTCTGTCCAGTTCGTCACAAACTTCTGTTAAAGCTCTTTCCAAAAAATGAGTATATTCTTTTCTATCAATTTTAAAATCGGACAGTTCAATTCTTTTGCCGAATTTTACCAGAACTTCCGGCCGGTTATCACGCAAAAAACAGTAATCAATTGCAACAGGTATCAAATTTATTTTTCCGTATCTTTTGACGGCATTCTGTGCAATATATGTAAGTCCGGTTTGAAATTCAAACGGTCTGTAATGCGGCGGTCTGATTATACCCTGCGGAAAAATACAGAGCATGTTTCGCAAATCCCCGACTACATCAACAGAATATTTAAGCGCTTTCATTGCTGACTGCGGTGATTTTTTGTTGACTGAATATGCTCCGCCTCTGCGTAACAGCGGAAACCTGTTCAACTCCTCCACCATAAGACGAATTTCTTTATGAAAAATTCTGTGTGTAATGTTGTAAAAAACTATGCCGTCCCACCAGTTGCTGTGCGGAGCAAAAAGTATTGTTGGTGTGTTCTGTCCACCCTCAAAATAGTTTTCTGCCCCCTGATAACGAAAGGCATAAAAACGATTTTGAAGCATGTTGAAAAAAAACATGCTCGCAACCCAGAGCCAGAATTTGCTCGTTTTTGCGGGTTTGAATTTCTCCTCTTTGTTCCGAAGTTTTGTCGGCGGGATGTCAGAATATAATTGTTCCTCTACTGTCATAAATCAATTCTACTCCATTAAAAAAAATTAGGCAATTGCCTGCGTATTTTTTTAAGAAAAATTAACGTAAAACTGTTAAAGAATATTTGATTTTTTTTAATTGCTGTTTGATATAAAGAGATTAAAAACTTTCGCATCTGCCGATGTTCATAACTTTTTAAAAACTTGAAATAAACTTTTTCTTGTTTTATAATCAAATCAGCAAAGGAGAGCTTATGGAGACATTGACTAAAAACGAAGGGATTATTACAAAGATTATCGGACCTGTTATTGACGTCGAATTTCAATCAGGTGAACTGCCCGAAATTTATACGGCTTTAAATATTTACAAAGATGACGGAAGCTATGTAGTTGCTGAAGTTCAGCAGATGCTCGGCGGAAATCGTGTTAGAACGGTTGCAATGGCTTCAACTGACGGACTTAAACGTGGTATGAAGGTCGTTAACACGAATGAGCCGATTAAAATCCCTGTCGGAAAACCTATTCTGGGTAGAATTTTAAATGTAACCGGACAGCCCGTTGATGAAATGGGGGCTGTTGAAACCGATACATATCTCCCAATTCACAGAGAATCTCCAAAGCTTGTTGATCAAAATACAAACATTGAAATTCTGGAAACGGGTATCAAGGCAATCGATTTGCTTCAACCTTACCAGAAGGGTGGTAAAATCGGTCTTTTCGGCGGTGCCGGTGTTGGCAAAACCGTTTTGATTATGGAGCTTATTCACAATATTGCAATGGAACACTCCGGCGTTTCCGTTTTCGGCGGTGTCGGCGAAAGAACCCGTGAAGGAAATGACCTGTGGAATGAAATGAAAGAATCAGGTGTTATAGATAAAGTTGCTCTTATTTACGGTCAGATGAACGAGCCGCCGGGAGCACGTATGAGAGTCGGACTTTCTGCTTTAACGGCTGCCGAATATTTCAGAGATTTTTCAAAACAGGACGTGTTATTGTTTATTGATAACATTTTCCGTTTCACTCAGGCAGGTTCCGAAGTTTCTGCTCTGTTAGGACGTATGCCTTCTGCAGTTGGTTATCAGCCGACTCTGGCTAATGAAATGGGCGAACTTCAAGAACGTATTACTTCAACTAAAGACGGTTCAATTACATCCGTTCAAGCAATTTATGTTCCTGCGGATGACCTGACTGACCCGGCGCCTGCAACAACGTTCTCTCACCTTGATGCATCAACGGTTCTTTCCCGTCAAATTGCGTCACTCGGTATTTATCCGGCTGTTGATCCTCTTGAATCATCTTCAAGAGTGCTTGACCCGAATATTATCGGAGAAGAACACTACAATACAACACGTAAAGTTCTTGAAATACTTCAAAAATACAAAGATTTGCAGGATATTATTGCAATTCTCGGTATGGATGAACTGTCAGACGAAGATAAAGAAATTGTAAACAGAGCACGGAAAATTCAAAGATTTCTTTCTCAACCGTTTTTTGTTGCAGAGCAATTCTCCGGTATTTCCGGCAAGTATGTAAAACTTGAAGATACAATCAAGGGCTTTAAAGAGATTATTGAAGGTAAACATGATGATTTGCCGGAACAAGCCTTCTATATGGTTGGAACAATTGAAGAAGTTGTTGAAAAAGCCAAAAAAATTCAAGAAGGCAACGCATAAGTTTTGAAGCTTTGATGCCTTGGGTAAAAACAAAAGAGGTTTAAAAGTGCATTTAAAAATAATTACACATGAAAAAGTTGTATTTGATGAAGACGTCGATGAAATTTATACAAAAGGCACGGACGGTGAATTCGGAATTTTGAAAGACCACGTTCCTGTAATGGCGGCGCTTGATATCGGTGTTACAAAAATTAAACAGGGCAGCGAATCAAAATGTTTTACAACAATGGGCGGAGTTTTGCAATTCAAAGATAATGAATGTATCATTTTGACGACTACTGCCGAATGCGGTGATGACATTGATGTGGTTAGAGCAAAAGAAGCTTTAAACCGTGCAAAAGCACGATTGGAAGAAGCTGATGCCGCAACTGATGCCAAACGTGCGGAAGCTGCAGTTGCAAGAGCCTTAGCAAGATTAAAAGCTTCTATGAATAAATAAAAGAAAATAAATGATATGTAATTTAACAAAAGACTTTCTTACCATGGAAAGTCTTTTGTTATTTTCCAGTCGTTCATCTGTATAAGTTTGGTGCAGAAAGTTGCCATTTTAGAAGTACGGCTTCTGTTACATCCACGTCCGCTATTATATATCAAATCTTCGTATGTGCCATTCCAGTTCATAGAATAGGGTTCAACAGTTGTCTTTATTCCGGATTCTTCCATCCTTCCTCCATCTGGAAGGTATCCGCTTATTTTATTAAACTGGAATGCAAAAACGTTTCGTATAATCTGGTTTATGCTTGCGTCCGGATTGTATTTCCCGTCAACAAAATAAAATATGTCACCGCCATTTTTGTCATATCTGAAAGCAAACATTCCCCCTCCTGTCATATAAATGCAGACGGCACTTTCATAACAGTTGTCATACCTGTTATATTTTATATAAGGCAGCAAATATAATTTTGCAAAATCCAAATTTTCCTGATAAGTGGAATCTTTCGGTGTTCCCATCCAGTATTCAACATCTCCGTAATCGGCTTTTGCAAATTGTATTGCGTTATTAATTGTGTTATAGAATTTTTTTAATTTGGCTGCGGTTGCCTCTTTTCTTGAATCGGCAATTATTGATGGCAGAGTCATTGCGGCAACAATCCCGATAATACCGATAGTTATTAATACTTCTGATATTGTAAATCCGGTTTTAAACTTTGACTCATACATAAAATTCTCCTTTAGGATAATGCCTGATAATCAATATTATATGATTATTAGGCATATTTGTCAATAATAATTATGCTTAATAATCTATTATCTCACTTGTCTAAAACAACTATTATTAATTAGAGGAATAGTATGGCGAATTTGAAAGTAAAACTCGGAAAACGGATAAAAGAACTAAGAAAATCAAAGGGTATCACACAGGAAAAGCTTGCGGAAATGACAAATATGGATATTACAAGTTTGAGTAAAATTGAAACAGGCAGAAATTATCCGCAATATGAAACTATTGAAAAAATAGCCGAGGCATTGAATCTTGATATTGATAAATTATTTTGTTTTAGCGAAAAACTTTCAAAAGAGGATTATTTAAACGCAATTAACCGGAATCTAATGTTTATAAAAAACAATGATGAGAAATTAAAAATTTTGTATGAAATATCATCCTTGCTTGTGTAAGAAGTTTTTATAAATATAATTGTTGTATGGAAATAAACTTATATAATATATATACAACTTTTTTTAAAGTCGGAACATTACTTCTTGGCGGAGGGTATGTAATTTTACCCATACTGCAATCTGAGCTTGTTGAAAAAAGAAACTGGATTGATAATGATGATTTGTGTGAATATACAGCATTAAGCCAGAGTATTCCCGGGCTTATTGCAGCAAATCTTTCAATATTTGTCGGTTACAAACTTAAAAGGACAGCAGGTGCTCTAGCTGCAATTTCCGGAATGATTACGCCTGCTTTTTTGTGTATTGTGATACTTGCCAAAATTCTTGAAGAAGTGATTAAACTAAAATTTATACAGGGAATATTCTGGGGCGTCGGAATAGGAGTTTTAATCCTTATTTATCTTGCGATTAAAGAAATCTGGCATAAAAGTGTAATTGATAAATATACATTTTTTGTATTTTTTATAGTTTTTTTGTTGTCAGTGCTCTTAAAAATTTCACCTGCAATCCTTGTAATTTCTGCGATAATTCTCGGGATACTGCGCAGATTTTATCTAGTTCGCAGAAGCAAAGGCGGTGTTGAATGATTTATTTAGAGTTGTTTATGGAATTTTTTCATATTGGACTTTTTTCATTCGGCGGCGGCTATGCGACACTACCGTTTTTGTTCCATATAGCCGAAACTAAAGACTGGTACACAACAAAACAATTAACGGATATGATTGCAGTATCATCAATTACTCCGGGGCCTGTCGGGGTTAATGTTGCAACCTTTGCAGGATATACAACATCCGGAATTTTAGGTTCAATAATCGCAACAACATCAGTTGTTTTGCCTTCAATAATAATCGTAATTATTATATCAAAACTTCTCGAACAGTTTAAACATAATGAATATGTAAAATCAATTATTTATACTCTTAAACCCGCCGGCTGCGGTTTGCTTGCGGCAGTCGGAGTTAATATGTTTTTGAATGATATGAGTCTTTACGGAATAATTTTATTTATACTGCTTTTTATTTTAAGCTGTTTTAAAAAACTGGATCCTCTTGTTTATCTAGGTGTTTCCGCAATATGCGGGCTGGTTTTGTGCTATTTGCTTCCTGTGGTATAGAACAGTCGTAATTAATTTATAAAATACGAAATGTTAAAAATTGTTTTTATTTTATTTATTAAGTTATAATTTTTTTGAGGTGATATGATGGCTCGCAAGAGTGGAAATAAAACCGCCAATAATAATGAGTTAACAGAAAAAAGTTCAAAAATCGGTGCTATGTATAAAATAGCCATCGGAATTTGTATTTTTACCCTGATAGGTTCAATTTCTGTTGTTTTTGCAATGAAAAGGGTACAGGTTATAAGATGTCAGGTGGGGCTTAAACAGGCTCTTGCAATACTTCATCAGGCGATAATGCTTGCGAATTTTGAATCCGCAGATGAAAAAAGAACAGATATTTTTTATTATTATCTGATAGATGCATTCAATACAAAATTTGAAAGCACAAATTGTAAGCATTCAAAGGATTTGGTCTGCCGTATTTCTCAATACCGTACAATGAATAACAAAACTGTAATGTCTGATATGATTTTTAAAAAAGGAACAAAAATAGTAATAAATAATATTCTTTTTATGGTTAATGAGCCGAGATTTCCCGATGATAAGCTTTTGATAACAGTGGATGTAAACGGGACGAATATACCGCCGAATCGTTTGGGATATGATGTTTTTGTTTTTCAGATAATAAATAACAGAATAAGAGCAATGGGAAATAAAGGAACTCTTTATCCGATAGGACAGTATGATTTCTATTGCAATAAAAAAAGCATATCAAAAGATGATCTTTTAGGAGTCAACTGTACGTACAACGCATTTTTTGACAAAAAATATTTTTCAAATTTTATGATGCCGCTTTTTTAATTTTTAAACGGATAATTAATTTGTGTTATTTAAAAAACTCCTGTACTGCAAAGCCTGCATAAGATGATTTTGTTTTATGTCCATTGAATTTTCAAGATCTGCAATTGTCCTTGCAAGTTTTAAAATCCGGTCATATTTTCGTCCGGAAAGCTGATATTTAATAATAGCTGTTTTAAATATTTTTTCGGTTTCATTGTCAATTTTGCAGTATTTTTTTATAAGTTTCGGTGTAAGTTCGGAATTGGTTAAAATGCCATCGTTCTTATATCGTTCGGTCTGAATTTTGCGGGCATTAATAACTCTTTTTCGTATGTCGGCTGAGGATTCTTCAGATTTTGCAGAGTTTAACAGTTCATCGGATGTAAGTTTAGGAACTTCAATCTGTAAATCAATTCTATCCAGAAGCGGTCCTGATAGTCTTGATAAGTATCTGCTTATCTGAAATTCCGTACATGTGCACTGTTTTTCTTTGTCACCCAGATACCCGCACGGGCATGGATTCATAGCCGCAAGAAGCATGAATTTTGCAGGATATGTAATTGAATGATTTGTTCTTGAAATAACAACTTTTGCATCCTCAAGCGGCTGGCGGAGAACCTCCAGTACCTGACGGGGAAATTCTACAATTTCATCCATAAAAAGAACCCCTCGGTGGGCAAGTGTAATTTCACCAGGTTTTGGATTTGAGCCTCCGCCGATAATTCCGTTTGCTGATGCCGTATGGTGAACAGAACGGAACGGACGTTTTGTCATTAAAGGTTCATCAGATGATAAAAGTCCTGAAATACTGTAAATTTTTGTAAGTTCAAGCGCCTCTGATAATTCAAGCGGCGGAAGAATTGATGCAAAACATTTTGCCATTAAAGTTTTGCCTGAACCCGGTGAGCCGGACATTAAAAGGTTATGTCCTCCGGCGGCTGCAATTTCGAGTGCTTTTTTAGCTTTTTTCTGTCCTTTTACATCCTTAAAATCATAGATAAATTCTTCATCCTGTTTAATTTTCAAATATTCGTTGATGTCTATTTTAGTAATTTTTAAAGGTGATTCTACAAAATGATTTACAACATCCGTAAGGTGCGATGCTCCGAAAATATTAATCCCTTCAACAAGAGCAGCTTCATTAGCGTTTTTATCGGGGACAACTACGTTTTTGATTCCGGCCTTTTTTAGTCCGAGAACTATCGGAAGAACCCCGTTTACACCTCTGATTGCACCGTCCAGTGAAAGTTCGCCTATGAATGCATAGTCCTTAATTTTTTCTGCATCAATAGTTTCTTCCTCTGTCAAAATTCCGACTGCAATCGGAAGGTCAAAATTTGTTCCGACTTTTTTTATATCAGCGGGTGCAAGATTTACAACGACTTTTTTGGCAGGGAACGTGTAATTTGAATTTTTTATGGCAGAGCGGACTCTGTCACGGGCTTCATTGATTGCTGTATCCGGAAGTCCGACAATTGAAATTGAAGGAAGTGAATTTATTACATCAATTTCAACGGTTATTTTATATGCATCCAGCCCTATTACGGTTGCAGTTGTAACCTTGTTTACCATAAGTCAATTATACATGAAAATCCGTACTTTGCGAAAGTTATTTTTTTGATAAAATTATAATGTTATGAAAAATGATTTTAAAAATATTCTTACAATAAATTTTGGCGGAATCGGTGATGAAATATTTTTTCTTCCCGCACTAATTTCCCTAAAAAAAGAATTCCCAAAATCGAAAATCACACTTGCACTTGAGCCGAGAAGCAAATCCGTAAAAGATTTGACAGGTGTAATTGATGATTTATTTTTAGTTGATGTAAAAGGAAAAAATAAATATTTTGAACTCTTAAAATTGATTTTTCTTGCTCGAAAAGGCAATTTCGGAAAAAATTTTGATATAGTAATTTCATCAGGCGGAAACAAACTTATTTCGCTTCTTCTTTTTCTGACCGGAATTAAAGAACGTTACGGATATGACAGCGGAAATTTGAGCCGCAGACTTTTAACAAAAGCGATTCCGTTAAATAAAAATCAATATGCATGCAAAATGTATCATGATTTGGTTTCGGAAATTACCGGTTATAAAACTGAACTTCCTGAAATTGATGTTCCAACGCAGGAAAAAATTCCGAATACGGTTTTGATTCACCCCGGTGTCAGCCGACTCAGCGTACAAAAAGGAATGATTAAAACAATTACGCCTGAAATCTGGGCGGATGTAATAAACAAACTTCTTGAAAAAGGCAAAAAAGTTATTCTTGCCGGCGGACCCGACGATGATGATTGTATAAAAAAAATTCTTGAAAACGTTAAAAACAATGAAAGATTTGAAAATTATTACGGAAAAACAAAAAGTCTTAAAGAGCTTGCAATTTTGATTGCAAAGTCAGAAAAATTCGTATGTAGTGATTCGGCTCCTTTGCATGTTGCCGTTGCTCTTAAAACCCGTACTTTTGCAATTTTCGGGCCGACAGACGATAAAAAACTGATTCCGCAATCTGATTTTGTTACGGCGCTGAAAGCAGACGACAAATGTCCGTTAAAACCGTGTTTGTGGTTGCACAGGCAGACAACATGCGATAGTTTGGACTGTTTAAAAATATCAGCAGATTATATTGCAGAAAAAGTTTGTTCATTATAAGATTTCATATATCTTATGGATATATGAAAGGAAATATAATGAGAGTGCAAAACAACAATGGCTTTACCCCTGTATTCGGAACTTTGTATCCTGCTTCCTGCGGGATTTCCAACGAATTGTTTCAAAAAGTTATAAAAACTCCGCCTGTTAAAAAATTTGCAAAGCATTTTGACGGAAGTCTCGGAATTGATCATTTTATAAGCAGTACGGATATACAAAGAACTCAAAAAGCTCTATATATTGAGAATATTGAACCAAAAAATATTTTTATCAGATTGATAAGATTTTTGTCAGGCAAAAAATATAATGCAATTATGTTAAAAACAAAAGCCGTAAACGAAGACGAACTTGTCGCAGAACTTAATTCATTTGACAAAAACAGTTTGATAAAGATTTATATGAATAAATAAATTTAAGATTTGCAAACCGGAATAACTAAATTTTTTAAATTCCGACGCTCAATCCCGCACATAGATTAATTCCCTGTCCGGTAATTCCTTTTGCGTCATTTGATATTAAATATTTAGTGAGTTTTGCAATTTCTTCCGGTTTGACAAAACGTTTTTGCGGAATACATTCAAGAATTTCATCTTTTGAAAACTCGGATTGTTCAATGGAATTTTCGCCTAATTCTGTTTCAACCCAGCCTGGATTAATGGTGTTTACAGTAATGTTAAATTCAGCAAGTTCCAGAGCAAGAGCTTTTGTAAGTCCGAGAAGTCCGGCTTTGGATGACGAATAAAGACTTGCATTTGCCTCGCCCATAACACCAGAAATTGAACCTATATTGATTATTCGTCCGAATTTATTTTTTTTCATGTACGGAACAGCACGGGAAATTAAGTATGCAGGTGCAATTAAATTTGTTTTATGAATTCGTTCAATTCCTTCATAAGTCATTTTGTCGATTGCGCCGTAAATATATTCGCCTGCATTGTTCACAAGAACGTTAATCAAATTTTTTTCAATAAAATCTCCTAAAATTTCAGGATTTTTTGCGATGTCGCAAACGCAGAAATCTTTTGCACCGATTGCTTTTAAGGCGTCTTTGTTTCGTCCTGTCACGTAAAGATTTCCGAGCGGCTGCAGTTCTTTTGCAATTGAATTACCTATACCTTTTGAGGCGCCGGTGACCATAATATTTAACATTTTTTCTCCTTTTCGATAAGTTTTTCCACAATAAATGCAGCCATAAAAATTCCGGCACAGCTCGCAACAAACGGGGTTGACGCCGGTGTGATTTTGGTAAATTCAATAGTTTCGCCTGAATGTGTTTTTAATTCTTCTTTTTCAGAAATTTTTTCCCTGCAGAAAGGTTTTTCTCTGCTTGCAACGACCGTAATGCCGTTTTCAATTCCCAATTTTTTTAACTGATAAATGCAGTTTGAAACAAACGGTGCATTCTTGTTTTCGATTTCTGAAATATCGCAGATATAAAGTTTTGTCGGGTCAGTCCTGTTGCCTGCGCCCATTGAACTTATAACCGGAATTTTTTTCTTTACACAATTTTCAAGCAGACTGATTTTTGAACGTAAAGTGTCAATTGCATCTGCCGTGAAATCAATATCATTTGTCAAAATTTCGTCGCTACCTGTATAAAAATCATCAAATATGTTCAATTTAATTTCAGGATTTATGTCTATTAGACGGTTTGCAAAAAGTTCGGTTTTTTTTTGTCCGACAGTTGAATTAAGTGCAACAAGCTGGCGGTTTATATTTGATTTTGAAACAACATCAAAATCTACAATCGTAAGCTTACCGATACCTGCTCTTGCGAGGGCTTCAGCGCAAAAGCCTCCGACTCCGCCGAGTCCGAAAACCGCAACATGTTTTTGAAAAAGAATATGCTGAATTTCAGCTCCCCAAAAAAGTTCGTTACGGGAAAATATGTTATCCATATATTTTGTCCGTTACTTAATAATTCCGTAACCTAAAAGGAAAGTGCATAAAATAAATACACCGGCAATAATTCCTGTAATTTTATTCAAGCCTTTTTCCGCACTTTTTTGTGATGAAAATATTTGAGAGGCACCGCCCATTCCTGCAATTCCATCGCCTTTCGGTGAATGAAGCAGAATTAAAACGATTAAAAGCAGTGATGATATTATTTGGATTGTCCAGATGAATGTAACCATTTTTTATTTGTTCTCCTTTTTATTCGAAATAAAATGTGCACGTTTGGAATTCAATTTGATGTTTTCAAACGTGTATAAACGGGCCGGTCTTTTGGAAGATGATTTGGTATATTCATCCAGTTCAATAAGCCCGTCTGTAGAAAGCGCCTTTTTACGGAAATTACGTTTGTCGAGTTTTTTGTCCATAATAAGTTCATAAGCTTTCTGCATTTCAGTCAGTGTAAATTTTTCATTCAATAATTGATAGGCAACAGGACAAATTTCTAATCTTTCACGTGTGCGTTTAAGTGAATATTCAATAATTTCTTTGTGGTCAAACGCAAGCGGCGGCAAGTCGGAAATTTTGTGCCAGCCGAGTTCCGGTGTTGAAATAATTTGAATATCTTCTGCCCGAACGAGTGCAAAATATGCACATGTAATAACCCTTGCGTTAGGGTGACGGAGCGGATCGCCGAATGTGTAAAGCTGTTCAAGATAAATATTGTCAACATTCGTACGCTCTTTTAAAACTCTTAAAGCCGCCTGATCAAGGTTTTCCGACAACCTTACATACCCTCCGGGGATTGCCCATTTGTCTTTAAAAGGTTCATTGAGCCTTTTTACAAGCAATACCTGTAAAGAACCGTTCTTAATTGTCAATATTACAACGTCAACCGTTATCTCGTGTGTCTTTGTCTCATTGAACATAATTATTTTTACCTTAATAAAATAATACAATAAAAATATTTTTTTACATAAGTTAATATTATATATATTTAATATTTTTTTACAAAGATATTAAAAAAAGTAAATTTCTTAAATCTTAAATACTTTATATATATAACGGGGAACAACGGGGAAAGTTATGACGTTCGGATATATAGGATTTAATAATTTTAATATGTTTACGCCATTTGCATACGGCGGATATTACGGCTGTTTTTCTCCGTTTATGTCATACGGTTATTGTTACAATCCGTTTTCTGTTTTTAATACGGCAATGCAGCTGATGAGTGCCGTATTGCCTTCAGGTTCAAATACTTACGGCTATAACAGTTATAATTACCGACCCTATAATTATAACAATAATTATAATTATAATTATTCAATTCCAAAGATTAACTTTGGTTTTGCCGATGTAAACTTTAACAGCCTTTACGACGGGATGTATCCTCCAAAAGATTATTCAAAAGAACTTTTAAATTCTTTTGGCACAATAACAGCTCCCGTTTATAACAGAAATTCATATCAAAATTTAACAACATCAAGTCTTTACAGTTTTCCTGTTTATAGTACCGGTGATATTTATAAAAGTTCGCCTGTCTTTGAATACAAACCTTCATCAGTTACCCTTCAGGGCAGTCATTTAAATAAAGAATTTCTTGATAAAGTAAAACAGGTTGCAAAAAATCTTAATTGCGATTATCAGGATTTGCTCGCTGTAATGAATTCCGAATCTGGCTTAAAGCCGGACAAATGGAATGCGTCAAAATCTGCTGTCGGTTTAATTCAGTTTACAAACAGTGCCTTAGCCGAAATAAAACGGATTTACGGAATTGAACTTACAAAAGAACAGGTTTCAAAAATGTCTGCATTGGAACAGCTGGATTTAGCTGAAAAATATTTAAAAATTACAACCAAAAAATTCGGCGGACGCAAACTCACAGCCTCTGATTTGTATGCATCGCTTTATCTGCCCGCACGTGCAAATAGTGATGTTCTTGCACGGAAGGGAGAAAATTATTACGATTGCAACAGCGGACTTGATATGAACGGCGACGGTGTGATTACAAAAGAAGATCTTGAAAAACGTCTTTCTCAAAAGCGTGTAAACCTTGATACTTTCGCATAATTTAATAAATATTACAATTTAGTGATTAAAAGTTGCAGAGAAAAATTGTTTCGTGTATTGTCATGGAATAATAATTATTTATTGATTATAATTGTTATTATATGAAGCACATATAATTTGGGCGGCACCGGATTAGCGGAAGGAAAATTATGGAAAAGGGATATGTGGAAAACGGTTTTATCGTTGACTTAAGCAACGCAAGAAAAACTTCGGAAATTATTTATGAACTGAGCAGAATTTTGGATTTGCCCGAGGCAAAAGAGAAAAAAGTCTGTTTGAAACTTGGTGAAGTCAATCTTAATCAATCCCAGCTGATAAGTGTGAAAGCTTTAATTGAGTCAATGGACAGCGAACTGGAATTCATTTCGACTGTATCAGATGAAACAAAAGCGTCTGCCGAAAGTTTGGGTATAACGATTTTTGAGCTTGAAAATAAAGTTGAAGCTCCGGAATTTAAGGAAGACGGAAGCGTTGAAGAAAACGTAAATCCGGAGCTTGAAAGCGCTCTTGATAAAATCTTTGGAGAAGGCGATTTTGAAGAGCGATATCCGGAAGAAGATGATGAAAAAGAAGTTAATGAAGAAGTCCGCTCGGACATTCAAATTTCAACAGATGAGTTTGACAGTTTTGATGAAACTTTTGACGAAATTAAAAAACACATGAAAGAAACGGAAAAACTTCCGACACTTTATGTTCAAAGAACCCTTCGTTCAGGTCAGAGTTTGAAATCCGACGGCAATATAGTAATTATCGGAGATGTAAATCCCGGGGCCGAAATTATTGCAAAAGGCGACATAACAGTATGGGGAGTGCTGGGAGGAATTGCACATGCAGGTTCTGACGGAAACAATTATTCAAGAATTCGAGCTTTGAAACTTCATGCAATTCAGCTAAGAATCGGTGATATTTTTGCAAGACGCCCTGATACTGTAAACATCCCGTACGTTCAAAAGACGGATTCTTTTGTGCCAGAGGAGGCAAGAGTAAGCAGAAAACATATTGTTATTTATAAATTACATGAAGCATAATTTTATAAATACCCTTAAAAGAATTAAAAGTTAAATATAAAAGGAGAACTAATGAGCGGTCGAGTTATAGTAATTACTTCCGGTAAAGGCGGAGTAGGAAAGACAACCACCAACGCAAATATAGGTACGGCACTTGCAAGAGCCGGCAAAAAAGTTGTGATGATTGATACAGACTTGGGTCTTAGAAATTTGGACCTTTTACTGGGGCTTGAAAACAGAATTGTTTATACAATTGTCGATGTCGTTGAAGAACGCTGCAAACTTAGACAGGCACTGGTAAAAGACAAGAAAAATCCAAACCTCTGTCTTCTTGCCGCAGCCCAAACAAGAGATAAAACAGCAGTAACAGAAGAACAATTGAAAAAAATCTGTGAAGAACTTCAAAAAGATTTTGATTTTATCCTTGTAGATTGCCCGGCAGGAATTGAACAGGGATTTCAAAACGCTGTTGCAGGTGCAAGCGAAGCTATTGTTGTTACAACGCCAGAGATGTCCGCAGTTCGTGATGCAGACAGAATTATCGGACTTTTAGAGGCAAAAGAAGAAATTAAATCGTACAAATTATTGTTAAACAGAGTCCGGCCAAACCTCATAAAATCAAATGACATGATGAGCGTCGAAGACGTTGTTGAGATACTTTCAGCCGATTTAATCGGAATAATTCCGGAAGATACGGGAATTATCACCTCAACCAACAAAGGCGACCCGATTGTAAATGATGAAAATTCGCTTGCAGGTAAAGCTTACAACAATGTAGCAAGAAGAATTATGGGCGAAGATGTTCCTTTCCTCAATTTAGAAGAAGATACCGGCGTTTTTGCAAAAGTTAAAAAATTCTTTTCCGGTTTAATGGGAAAGGAGAAGTAAGATGAAAGATATTTTTCAGGATTTATTCAATAAAGTTTTCGGATTTTTTCGTCAGGCAGAAAAAGAAGAAAATGCAAAGGAAACTGCCGTAAATAGACTTCGGGTTGTTCTCATGCAGGACAGAACCAATCTAACACCTGAACTCCTTGAAAAAATGAGGGGCGAATTAATTGAACTATTATCTAAATATGTAGAAATGGATAAAGACGCTCTTGAACTTAACTTTGAACAGGAAGGAAATCAAATGGCACTTATGCTTTCAATTCCTGTTTTAAGAGCAAAAGATGAAGATGAAATAGAAGCTGCGGAAACTTCAGATGAAGAAAATGAAGAAAGTTCCGAAGACAATGACGAGGAGCAAGTTTCAGAGGATGAAAACGATACCCGAACTGATGAAACCGAATCCGAAAAACAGGAGTCTAATACCAACTCAAAACAAAACAAATCAAAATAATCCTCTGAATTTTTCAGAGTAAAAAGAGAGAGAAATTTTACCGCATAAAATGCGGTATTTTTTTGTAATAAGCAGATGTTTGAAAAATGTAACAAAACATGTTACAAAAATGAAACAATATGACAAAATCTTTGTTGACAGGCATTTATGTTTATAATAATATCGGTATGCTTGAAGTATAGTAAATTTTTATAAATACCCGAAATTATTTACAAATAGCAACTCAGGCAAATGAAGGCGGCAAAGAGGTTTCGCCTGAATATAAACCTCAAAAGTGTATTTATACAAAAAGAAAAGGAATAAATATGGCAAGCACAAAAAGACAAAGAATCAGAGTTTGTTTAAAAGCTTACGATCACAAATTAATTGACGTATCTTCTGACAAAATCGTAGAAACTGCAAAAAGAACAGATGCAAAAGTTGCAGGCCCGATTCCTTTACCTACAAAAAGACGTATATATTGCGTACTTCGTTCACCTCACGTTGATAAAAAATCTCGTGAACACTTTGAACTGAGAACACACAAACGTATAATTGATATATACGAACCAACTCAACAAACAACTGAAGAGTTAAGTAGATTAGATTTACCGGCCGGTGTTGATATTGAGGTAAAACTCTAGAACTGTTTTGCCGGATGCGTTTTGTGTAAGCAAATCGATAAAGGCAGCAGGCTGAGGCCGACATTGAAAATTAAATAAGCATTATGCATACGATAATGTGATCTACTGCCCGCCCGACAGGTTAAAGCCGAAAGCGGCGGAGGGTGAAAGTCCCGAAGGTAAAGTACAAGGCAGCAAGTAGCGCTCGCAAGTGAAAATGCAAACCCGAAAGGGCGGAATGTGTCCGTCACTTTTAAGGGTGAGCTAGAAAGGTAAAATATGACACTAGGTGTAATAGGTAAAAAACTTGGAATGACTCAAATTTTTGACGAACACGGATTAGCAATTCCGGTAACCGTTATAAAAGTTGACGATATTGTTGTTACTCAGGTAAAAACAGTTGAAACAGACGGTTACAACGCAATTCAGGTCGGAACGGTTGCAGCTAAAGAAAAACACTTAACAAAAGCTCAACTCGGTCATTTCAAAAAGAATAATTTACAAAATTTCAGACACTTACAAGAATTCAGAGTTGACAATCCGTCAGATTACAAAGTCGGTGACAAAATCGAACTCTCAGTTCTTGATAATGTTGAAAAAGTTGATGTAACAGGGAAATCAATTGGTAAAGGTTTCCAAGGTACAGTAAAACGCTGGAACTTCGGCAGAGGACCGATGGGTCATGGTTCCAAAAATCACAGAGAACCCGGTTCAATCGGTGCAGGTACAACTCCTTCACGTGTTATCAAAGGCAAAAGAATGGCAGGTAACATGGGCAATGAAAGAGTCACTATTACAAAATTGAAATTGGTAAAAGTAGATGCCGAAAAAAATCTTGTATTAGTAAAAGGTTCAGTACCCGGCTGCGAAGGCAGACTTGTAACAATAGTTCCGACAAGAACTAAATGGAATTAAAAGGCGTAAGCCGGTGTGATGCCGGTGCCGGATTGCGGTGTGCAATACTGGGCATCACTCAATAACACCGCCGTTATGAACGAAGCGGCAGCGAAGTGAATGAAGCAATCTTTGATTGCACAGGCGGTAAATCCAAGATAAAGACAAACAGAAAAGTTTTAAAAATCCCGAGTTGCCAAATAAAACGGATTTCCGAAAGGGGTAACAGGCAGTAGAGTAAATAATAAAGGAAAACTAAAATGTCAAAAGAAATTTTAAATACAAACGGAGAAAAATTAGGTGAAATTACCTTAAATGAAAATATTTTCGGAGTTGAACCGAATTTGCATGTAATGCATATGGCATTGAGAAGACAATTAAATAATGCACGTCAGGGTTCAGCCTGCGCAAAAACAAGAGCTGAAGTTTCAGGCGGCGGTAAAAAACCCTGGAAACAAAAAGGTACAGGTCGTGCCCGTGCCGGTTCATTACGTTCACCTTTATTTGCAGGCGGCGGTGTTGTTTTCGGACCGAAACCGAGAAGCTATGCCTTCAATATGCCGCAAAAAGCAAGAAAATTGGCTTTGAAATCTGCATTATCCGCAAGACAAGACCAGTTAATTGTTGTAAAAGATTTTTCAACAATCACGGAACCTAAAACAAAATTAATGG
The DNA here is from genome assembly GCA_944322785.1 of Candidatus Gastranaerophilales bacterium. Lineage (GTDB taxonomy): Bacteria > Cyanobacteriota > Vampirovibrionia > Gastranaerophilales > Gastranaerophilaceae > Scatenecus. The sequence goes on from CALUPW010000002.1 coordinate 236,989, forward strand.
TTAGTGCATTAAAATCATTAAACGTTTCAGGAAAAGTTTTAATTGTTGCAGATACAAAAGCAGCAGAAAACAAATTCTTGGAATTGTCAGCAAGAAATATTCCGAGTGTAAAAATGATTTTACCTTCAAACCTGAACGTAAAAGATTTGTTGGAAGCTGACTTCGTTGTAATGACAGAAGCATCAGTAAAAGATATCACTGAAAGATTAAGCAAATAAAAGAACACAAGAGATATCAATCCGAAAAAAGAAAAGGAAATCAGATAATGAGTAAAGATATGACAAATACAGAAAAATTATACGGAATAATTAAAAAGCCGTTAATTACCGAAAAATCAGTAGGTGCAACAACACTTGGTCAATATACTTTTGAAGTGGTAAAAGATGCCACGAAAATTGAAATTGCACAAGCAGTAGAATTAGCTTTTCCGGGACGAAAAGTTAAAAAAGTAAGAACGGTTTATATGCCTTCTCATCAAAAAAGAATGGGATACAAATTCGGCAGAACCGACAGTTCTAAAAAAGCCATCGTGACAATCGAAGGCGATCCGATTGAAGAATTAATCGGAGCATAGATAAGCCCGACAAAGGGCACCGTTTGCAGTATTGACTTGTACTAAGCAAGACAGTCAGGCAAATTCCGCCACGTTTAATGCAAAGGTGCATTAACTGGTCAAATAACGGGGCGTCAGGCACAAGTCCCTTAATGTAAAACAAAGCCAACCAAAGGAGAAAATAAAATGGCAATAAGAAAAATTAATCCGACATCTCCGGGTCAAAGAGGTATGACAAAAAGTGATTATCAGGAAATCACAACATCAACTCCTGAAAAATCATTATTAAAATCATTAAAGAAAACAGCAGGAAGAAATAATACAGGTAGAATTACATGCCGTCACAAAGGAGGCGGGGTAAAAAGAACTTACCGTGTAATTGACTTTAAACGTGACAAGTTCGGAATTCCTGCAACAGTAAAAACAATTGAATATGATCCGAACAGAAATGTACGAATTTCATTAGTATATTATGCAGATGGTGAAAAAAGATATATTTTGACACCTGAAGGCTTAAACGTAGGTGATGTTATTGTTTCCGGACCGGAAGCTCCTGTCCAAAACGGTAATGCGCTTCCGTTAGAATTAATTCCGTTAGGTACAATTGTTCATAACATCGAATTGAACCCGGGTCGTGGCGGAGTTATGGTAAGATCAGCAGGAAACGCTGCTCAAGTAATGGCTAAAGAGGGCAATTACGTAACAATAAAATTACCGTCATCAGAAATGAGAATGGTAAGAAAAGAATGTATGGCAACTATCGGAACTTTAGGAAATGCTGAATTCAAAAACATTTCTTTAGGTAAAGCCGGAAGAAAACGTTATATGGGTATCAGACCTACAGTCCGTGGTGTTACAATGAACCCCTGCGATCACCCTCACGGTGGTGGTGAAGGTAAAACAGGTCCCGGCGGACACCCGAAAACACCTTGGGGTAAACCGGCTCTCGGTCAAAAGACCAGAAAGAAAGGCAAAGCTTCTGATAAGTTAATAGTCAGAAGAAGAAGAAAATAATGTAAGTTAGCTATGGAAAGGCTTTGTCAAACAAAGCCTTCCCAAAATAAAAAGCGAACGAGCAAAACCCTTAAATTAAACTAAAATTAACAAAACAATAAAGGAGAAATTAATGGCACGTTCATTAAAAAAAGGTCCATACGTAGAAGAAGCTCTACAAAAGAAAATTGCAAAAATGAATGCAAATTCGGAACATAAAGTAATAAAAACATGGTCAAGAGCATCAATGATAGTACCGGATATGTTAGGTCACACAATTGCTGTTCACAACGGCAAAACACATGTTCCGGTGTACGTAACAGAGCAAATGATTGGACACAAATTGGGTGAATTTGCACCTACAAGATTATTTAAAGGACATGCAGGTTCTGATAAAACTGCAAAAAGAAAGTAGCACGTGAGCACTAAAAAGCAAACGAGTTAGATAAAAATATAAGGAAAGTAAAAATGGAAGCTAAAGCAAAACAAACAGATATAAAAATGACAGCAAGAAAACTTCGCAGAGTTATCAACGAAGTTCGTGGAAAATCTGTCAAAGAAGCTCAAGACATGTTACGTTTTATGCCTTATTTTGCAGCAAGAGTGGTAGAAAAGAACTTAAAAGCTGCAGTAGCTAATGCTCAGGAAAAATACGGCGTAAGCGCTGACAGTTTAAAGATTTCCGAAATCTTTGCTGATGAAAGCGTTACATACAAAAGAGCAAGACCTAGAGCTCAAGGCCGTATGTATAGCAGAATGAAACGTACATCTCATCTTACTTTGAAAGTAAGCGATATCGTTAAAAAGTAGTAGTAAAAACAAAAGGTATAAAAAATGGGACAAAAAACACATCCAACCGGATTTAGAGTAGGCATTATTCAACCTTGGGCAAGCACATGGTATGCCAAGTTTAAAGAATATCGCCAATTTGTGAAAGAAGACGATAAAATCAGAAAATTCGTCAAGAAAAAATTATACACAGCCGGTGTATCAAAAATTAAAATTGCAAGAAAATCTCAAAATATTACAATAACCGTTGTAACAGCAAAACCCGGTATTGTAGTAGGCAGAGGCGGACAAGGTATAGAAGAACTTAAACAGGAAGTTTCAAAATATATCGGCAAACCCGTTACAATAAATGTAGTTGAAGTTGCAAGAATTGATATTGATGCACAACTGGTTGCAGAACAAATAGCTCAACAATTGGAAAAACGTGTTGCATTCAGACGTGCAATGAAGCAGGCAATGCAGCGTACAATGAGAGCGGGCGCACAAGGTATCAAAGTTATGGTATCAGGACGTTTGGGCGGTGCAGAAATTGCTCGTTCAGAATGGGCTAAAGAAGGCAGAATTCCGCTTCAAACATTACGTGCAGACGTTGATTACGGTTTTACCGAAGCAGATACGATTATGGGTAAAATCGGTGTTAAGGTTTGGATTTTCAAAGGTATATTAATGCCGGGTGAAAAAGCAGACCAAAATATCAAAGCTAAAAACGAAAAAGGCGGCTCAGAAAAAGGTATGAGACGTCCGAAACGCAACAGAGCAGCAGCAAGCGAAGCTGCGGCCGAATAACCGAAGGTATATAATAACAATAGGAGCAAATATAATGTTACAGCCTAAAAAAACTAAATACCGCAAAATGATGAAAGGCAGAATGAAAGGTACCGAAACAAGAGGTACAAAACTTGAATTCGGCGGTTATGCATTGCAAGCTGTAGAACCCGGCTGGATAACAAGCCGTCAAATCGAGGCAGCCCGTCGTGCAATGACCCGTGAAATCAAACGTGGCGGTAATGTTTGGATTAAAATATTTCCGGATAAACCGATTACGGCAAAACCGGCTGAAACTCGTATGGGTTCAGGAAAAGGAAACTTAGAATACTGGGTTGCGGTTGTAAAACCGAACAGAATTCTTTTTGAACTTGACTATTTTGACAGAAGTGTAGCAGTTCATGCATTGGAACTTGCAGCTCAAAAACTTCCGATAAAAGTTAAAGTTGTAGAAAAAGCACAAACAGAAACAAAATAAGTGTGAGTATAATTTGTATTCACAAAATGAAAAGGAAATAAACAATGAAATTAGATGAAATGCGCGAAAAAACAGTAGATGAGCTGCAAAGTGCCATAGTTGATTGGAAAAAAGATTTGTTTAACTACAAATTGCAACTTTCAACTCATAAATTAGAAAATACAGCGTTAATTTCTAAAACAAAAAAACTTATAGCTCAAGCTAAAACTGTAATTAAAGAAAAAACGTCTTGCGAGCAGAGTGCAAAAGCGACAGTAGGCACGGTGAATGCGAGCAAGCAAGCGGAGGTAGATCATGCCTAAAAAAGAAAAACAAGGAATTGTAATCAGTAACAAAATGGATAAAACGGTCGTTGTAAAAGTTGCAGACTACGAACCGCATCCTAAATACAAAAAGATTATTGAATCAAATAAACACTATAAAGCTCATGATGAAAACAACATCTGCAGTGAAGGTGATAAGGTTAGAATTATTGAATCAAAACCGAAATCAGCCGACAAACGCTGGACTGTTGTAGAAATTGTTGAAAAAGTCAGATAGTGTCTAAAGGCAGCATTACCACAGAGTAATGAGAGGCCGGATGTAGTAAAGATTACTATAAAAGAAAAAGGAAAATAAAATGATACAACAAGAAACAAGATTAGAAGTGGCAGATAATACAGGTGCAAAACAACTGTTATGTATTCGTGTTATGGGCAGCTCTAACAAAAAATTCGCAGCTGTAGGCGACGAAATCGTTGCTTCAGTGAAATCAGCAGCACCTAACCAGACAGTAAAATCAGGTGAAGTTGTAAGAGCGGTTGTTGTTAGAACCAAAGCTGACATTAAACGTGAAGACGGCTCAGTTATCAGATTTGACGAAAACGCTGCAGTTATCATTAACAAAGACGGCAACCCGCGTGGAACCCGTGTTTTCGGTCCTGTAGCCCGTGAACTCAGAGATAAAGGATACATGAAAATTGTATCTCTGGCACCGGAAGTTATATAGTGCCAAGCCTGAAAAGGCAAACCAACCTGAAAGGTCGATAACCAATTAACAGAACTTACGCCCGATAAACAATTATCGGTAACGTATGAAAAATGGAGAAAACTTAAAATGACAAACAAAAATAAAAAAGGCTTACATGTTAAAAACGGTGACAGAGTAATCGTTTTGGCAGGTAAAGACAAAGGCAAAATCGGCAACGTTAAAAAAGCCGATCCTTCAAAGTCAAAAGTGACTGTAGAAGGCGCAAACATGGTGACAAAAGCCCAAAAACCCCAGCCGATGGCAGGAATTCAGGGCGGTTTAATCAAACTTGAAGCTCCGATGGATGCATCAAATGTTATGATTGTATGTCCGGCTTGCGAAAAACCGACAAGGATCAAACACGAAATCGTTGACGGCAAAAAAGTGCGTGTTTGTAAAAAATGTGGTGAACAATTAGACGTTTAATAACGTCCAAGAATTAAGGAAAATACGAAAATGACAGTAACTAAGAATTTAAGAACAAAATACAATGAAGAAGTTAAATCAGCATTGAAAGAAAAGTTCGGATACAAAAACGAAAATGAAATTCCGAAAATTCATAAAATTGTATTAAACATGGGTGTTGGTGAAGCTTCTCACAACTCCAAGATTGCAGAATCAATACAGTCGCAATTAACAAAGATTGCCGGACAAAAAGCAGTCGTTACAAAAGCTAAAAAATCTATCGCAACTTACAAATTAAGAGAAGGTATGCCGGTAGGTGCAATGGCAACTTTGCGTGGCGAAAGAATGTATGACTTTCTTCAAAAACTTATTTGTGTAGTACTTCCCCGTATTCGTGACTTCCGTGGTATCAGCCCGAAATCATTTGACGGACGCGGCAACTATACATTAGGCTTGAAAGAACAAGCATTATTCCCTGAAATTACATACGAAGAAGTTGATCTGGTAAAAGGTATGAATATATCTATTATCACAACAGCTAAAACCGATGATGAAGCAAGAGAATTGTTGAAATTGCTCGGAATGCCTTTTAAAGGTATGAATAAATAATTAAAAAGTTGTCTAGAAATCAGACCAAAGTAAAGAAAACTAAAACTAACAAAGGAGAAATTCATGGCTAAAAAAGCGATGATAAACAAAGAACTAAGACGTGAAGCATTAGCAGCACAAGGTAAATATCCGAGAGTAAGACTGCACAACAGATGCTCAATCTGCGGCAGACCTCACGGTTATCACAGAGATTTCGGTCTTTGCAGAATTTGTTTAAGAAAAATGGCACATCAGGGCTTGTTGCCGGGTGTTACAAAAGCAAGCTGGTAGGCGGATTTTTTGTTAAACTTAGCCAAACGGCATTAGTTTAATAACATCACCCTGCTAAACTGCTAAAACTCGTCAAGGCGGCAAGGGCCGAACCGGACAAAATTTGGTAAGTAGCGTCAGAAATATTCTGACAAAAATATAAAGGAAAATAATTATGTCAATGACAGATCCGATAGCAGATATGCTAACAAGAATCAGAAACGCAAACATGGTATCTCATGAAAAAGTTGAAATGCCATCTTCAAAATTAAAAGTTGAATTAGCAAAATTGTTAAAAGAAGAAGGATTTATCGCTGATTACGATGTAAAAGAAGTCGGTAAATTCAAAGTGTTATCAATCACTCTAAAATATGATGAAAAAAATAAACCGGTTATTACAAAATTGGAAAGAATTTCAAAACCGGGCTTAAGAAACTACTGCAAGGCCAAAAATCTTCCGAAAGTATTGGGCGGAATGGGCATTGCTATCGTTTCAACAAGCAAAGGTTTATTGACAGACAGAAAAGCAAGAAAAGAAAACATTGGCGGCGAAGTTCTCTGCTATGTTTACTAATCATATATATAAATAATAAAAAAGCACCTTTAAAAGGTGCTTTTTTATTGGAATTTTAAAAAATATTAATAATCTGTTTACAATCATATTATTCTGTGATATCGTACTGTTTGCAGGTGTAATTGGTAGAAAAGCCTGCGGTAAAATCAATCTTAGCCGAAATTTTATGATTTTGCCGGATGTAGAAATATACTAAAAGGAGAAAATTATGTCACGTATTGGTAAAAAACCGATTGAAATTCCGTCAGGTGTAGAAGTTAAAATTGACGGACACGTTGTTACGGCAAAAGGACCTTTAGGAACAGAATCAGTTACTGTTCGTCCTGAAATAGCCGTTAAAATTGAAGATAATCACATTATCTTATCAAAAGTAGGCGACACACGTGAAACAGACGCATTATACGGTCTGTTCAGAACTCTTGTCGCAAACGCAGTTCACGGTGTTAAAGAAGGTTTTGAAAAGAAACTTGAAATTCAGGGTGTAGGTTATCGTGCAAATATGGAAGGCAAAAACCTCAATATGGCACTCGGCTATTCTCACCCCGTAATAATTGTTCCGCCGGAAGGCATTACACTTTCTGTTGAAGCCAACACAAAAATCACCGTAAAAGGTTCAAACAAACAAACCGTTGGTGATGTTGCCGCATTCATCAGATCAAAACGTCCGCCTGAAGTTTACAAAGGCAAAGGTGTAAGATATGAAGGCGAACACATCAGACGTAAAGCCGGTAAAGCAGGTAAAAAATAATAAATAAAATAAAGCCCAGATGAACCCTTGATACGGTTTTCAAGAAGGTTCGGGTGAAAGGAGATAAAAATGATTAAACAAGAAATAAGAAAACCGAAAATTCAAAAAAGACACAAAACAATCAGACTTAAAGTTGAAGGAACTGCAGAATTCCCGAGACTTGCAGTTTACAGAAGTACAAAACATATTTATGCACAATTGATTGATGATGAAAATCATGTAACTTTGGCATCAGCTTCATCAAATGACAAAGAACTTAAAGAACAGCTTAAACACGGCGGAAACGTTGAAGCTGCAAAAGTTGTAGGTGAAGCAATCGCAAAAAAAGCTAAAGCAAAAGGTATTGAATGTGTAGTATTTGATCGTGGCGGATTTTTATATCACGGTCGTGTTGCGGCTCTTGCTGATGCTGCAAGAGAAGCAGGTCTGATGTTTTAATAGACACAAAATATAACTATCAAAAGGAAAACAGGCGTCTTAATTTAAGACGTCTGTTTGTATGTAAGTACAATTTTTAATTATTTTTTAAAATCTGAAACCGATTCCGGCTTCACCATATGTTGAGCCGTCACTCAGAAAACATTTCCCATTGAAATAGAGTTGATGGCCTTTGTCATTGACTGTTTTGGCGTATTCAGCTCGTGTACCTATAAACGGTTTAATTTTATTTAATTTACCATATTCAATGGCATTGTTGTCAGCATTTAATTTAGCTTCATTATAAAAATCGGCACCTCCCATTAATGAAACGCTCAACTTTCTGTCTTCGTCACAGCAGAGATTTCGTGAAAATCCGACTTCCAAACCAGCCTTTAGTGATTGGTTCGGATCAATTTCTGTTGAATAAGTCACTGTATTCCCTGAAATCGTTGCGACTTCAATTCCGGAATCTCCGAATGCTTTTGCATAATCTGCCATCAAACCTACATTGTACTGCGTGCAGTTTTGTTTGCCGAATTCAATACCTGCATAAGCTCCGGCATTCACCCCGTGTCCGTTTCCGATAAGTCCTGCCGCATTACCTGATAGTTTGTAGCCGATATTGTCGTTACTGAAATCTCCTTTTAAAGTACCTTCAAGACCTACTTTTCCGTAGTCACGTGTTCCAAATCGAGCATAACCTGCATTAATTCCGATGTTTCCATAATCACCCATGTTTAATCTCCTTTAAAATTTTCCCCAAAGTGTTTACTAATATATAAAGTATTTTTTAGTTTCATAATTGCCATGTTTTTGTTAAAAGGATTTACATTTGTTAATATTAAAAAATAATTAATTAATTAAGAAATCGTCAAGTTTTGTATTATCATTAGAATAGAGGTAATTTGAATATGGAATACAAAGATTATTATGAAATACTCGGTGTAAAACGGGATGCAGGGGATTCTGAAATCAAATCCGCCTACCGTAAACTTGCCCGTAAATACCACCCGGATGTAAATAAAACAAAAGAAGCTGAAAGCAAATTTAAAGATATTAACGAAGCCTACGAAGTTTTGTCAGATAAGGCAAAACGCCAAAGATACGATAGTCTTGGCGCAAACTGGCAGGGCGGTCAAAGTTATACTCCGCCTCCGGGGTTTGAACAATTCGGATTCGGCGGCAACGGCGGAAATTATCAAAGTTTTAGCTTTAACGGCGAAGATTTGGGAGGTTTTTCCGACTTTTTCAGTTCACTGTTCGGAGATATGATGATGGGCGGAGCTTCTGCCGGACGAAATGCCGGAGGCTTTAACAGTTTTGACTTTGGAGGTGCTCAACGGGCACAATCTTCAAGAACTTCACGCCGTCAAAGCCAGCCTAAAACAGAAAATCTTGATATGACTAAAAATTTGAATATAACATTAGATGATATATTCTCTCAAAAACCTATAACAGTGAGATTTTCGAATATGAAGCGCTGTAACCAGTGTCCGGCAGGCGGCGGTTACTGTTCTGCCTGCGGCGGAACCGGAATTATAAATGAGCAAAAGTCTATAAAAGTAAAACTTCCGCCTGAGGTTAAACAGGGACAGAAAATAAGGGTTAAAGGCGAAGGCAAAGCTGATGAATACGGAAATAAAGGCGATTTATATTTAATTATAAACATAACAGACAATGAATATCAGGTTGACGGGTACGATTTGACTAAAGATGTCGAAATTACACCTCCTGAAGCTGTTCTTGGAACCAAAAAAGAAATTAAAACACTTCATGGTAATATCAACATAAAAATTCCGCCGAAAACGTCATCAGGGCAAATGCTGCGCTTAAAAGAGCTCGGACTTCCGAAAAAAGGCGGGGGGTACGGTAACTTAAACGCAAGAATAAAAATTGTTCTGCCTAAAAATTTGACTGACAGACAAATTGAACTATACAAACAGCTTCAGCAATTAAGTTAATACAGCAATCACGAAAGGTTGCAAAATCCGTTAATATTGTTGAAATAGAAGATTAATTTTAAAATATTAAGTATTGTAACAAAAAGTCATATTGTTGAAATCCTGAAATCTCTGAATACTTTATATGTATAAGAGAGTAAATAAAAATAAGGAGAGATGATATGACTTTTTTAGCAATTGATTCACAAAAGAGCTTGTTTACTTTGCAAAAAAGCCAATTACAGTTTGAACAGGCATTAATCATGAATCAGGCTAACTGGCTTGCGCAAGAAATGGGAGCAAGAGCAGAAGAAATCAGCGCTACTGACGGCGATATTGACAATGACCCGTATTACATTACATTGCAAAAGCAGGAAGAATACCTGACCACACGACAGAATACACTTGATACACAAATTTCGCTGCTTGATAACGAAATCGCAAGTATGAAGACAATGGTTCAAAACAATATCAAGTCAAGCTGCAGTTTGAACTTAATCGGCGGTTAGGTTTAACTGAGGTAAAAATCCGCTGGTTATACAACTGGTTTTGTATAGATTTGTATTACAAACCATTTTTTTCAAAAAGTTCCACGGTGTTTGACATCAGCATGGCAATTGTCATAGGTCCGACACCGCCGGGAACGGGTGAAATATATGATGTTAATGGTGCAGCATCAGCAAAATCCACATCACCTCTGGTTTTACCGTTTTCATCTTTAAAAATTCCAACATCAACCACAACACAATTTGGTTTTAACATATTTTTTCCGATAATTTTTCCCCCTACAGCAGAGATGAGAATATCTGCTGTTTTTGTTATGTCTGCAAGATTTTTAGTATGGCTGTGGCATATTGTGACGGTGGCGTTGCGGTTTAAAAGCATTTGAGAAAGCGGTTTGCCTACAATGTTTGAGCGGCCGACAATAACGGCATGCTGACCTTCAAGCGGAATTTTATATTCATCAAGAAGCCTGATTATTCCTCTTGGCGTGCATGGATAAACATAAGGCTCTTCTCCCCCAAAAAGTCTGCCGAAATTTTGCGGTGTAAATCCGTCAACATCTTTTTCCGGTAAAATAGCATCAATAATCCGGTTTTTATTAATATGTTCGGGCAGAGGGAGCTGAACAAGTATAGCTGTAACATTCTTATCGTTATTAAGTTCGTTGATTTTTTCAAGAAGCTCTTTTTCGGAAACATTTGCCGGATAGTTTATTATGATTGAATTTATCCCGATTTTTTCAGCAGTTTTTTTCTTGTTGTTTACATAAATTTTACTTGCAGGGTTATCGCCGGCAAGAATTACGACAAGCGTCGGTTTTTTGTCGAATTTTTCCAGCCTTGTTTTTAATTCATTAAGAATTTTATCTCTTAAACTTTTCCCGTCTAAAATTACCGTCATTTCCCCTCAATTCTTTATTTGCGGAAGATTTAATCTGAAGTAAAATTGTTTGATCGCATCTTCAATAATCTTTGAGTCTTTTGCAATTGAATTTTCTTTTAAATTTTTATCAAGTGGAATTACACCCAGAACATCAAGCTGATATTTGTTTAAGAGTCCGTAAATTGATGCAATTTCGTTGTTTTCGACTTTGTTGATTACAACTCCGATTTGACCGCCTGCTGCGTATTTTGCACTGAATTCTTCAATTCTTTTGGCAAGATGAGCGCTCTCATCCGTCGGATTTGCAACGATGATTGTTGTGTCGATGTCTGTATCAACAAGCTGGTTTAAATATTTTAAATCGAACTCACAGTCAAAAATCACAATATCATATCTGTCAATAAGTTTTAAAACGGCATCATTAATTTGCTCTGTTATCGGGCAGCGGCAGTCTTTTGAGCCTACAAACCAGGAAACAATAATGTCTACATTATCACACACCGGAACAACAATATCTTCCATTGCCCATTCGACAAATTCCTGCTTGGACATACCTTCAGGAATTCCTGTTTTATATTCATGTTTTCCGCTTCTGATGCCGTAAATCGTGTTTCTGATATCAAGTCCGAAACTGTGCCCGAGTTCACCTGCAAGATCGTTGTCAAAAAGCAGAATTGATTTTTCCGGAAATAATTCCTGAAATATTCTCAAAAATGCTTTTGTTATTGTAGTTTTTCCGCTTCCGCTTTTGCCCGTTATTGCAAGTTTAGTGGTCAATATTATAAATCTCCTTTAACTTTTCCGATAATATTCGAGTCAAATCCATTGCTTTTTCAGCCAAATTCACCGGTAAAACTCCTGCCCCGCAGGATGGTGTTATCAGGGAATTTTCTATAACAAGTTTCTCATCAATTCCCTTTTTAGTCAAATATTTAACAGCTGTTCCAAATTTTTTAATCAGAGTTTCTATATCAGCTTTTTCAAGTGCATTTTTGTCAAGTGTCGGAACAACTCCCCATGCGATTTTGCCGTTTCTGTTTAAAAACTCTTTTAATTCCCCGCTGAAAAGACTTAAATTTTCGGAATATGAGTATGCATCCAAATTTATTATTTCAACGCCCGCTGATAACGGAATCCGCCAGTCACATTTGCCGCAGCAGTGAATTGCCGGAATTGCACCGTTTTGCTTTATAATATTTATAATTTCAGAAAGCATTGAAACCGCATCTTCTTCCGTTATGCTCATATAGGCAGATGTCCCGAGCTGTGAAAGCGAAGGTTCATCAATAAAAATTATCGGAACTGTTGTTTGATTTGCGTAATTAATCTCTCTAATCTGCCACAATGCCTTGATTGTAAGAGTTTTTACAATAATTTCCCGTAATGTGTCATCGTATATTGCAGCTGTGTCGTCTTTTGTGCAAAACGATGTTGATAATGTGAAAGGACCGACAATCTGGCCTTTTGCATAAGGCGGTTTGCTCTCTTTTATCAAATTTTTATATTCTGTGAAGGCTAACGATTTGGTTATTTTATATTTATCAAGTTTTTCCGAATTTATATCAGCAACAATTTCTTCATAATCATTAAAGAAATCTTCAAGCTCTTCAAAAAAGCCGTCATACTCCATATCCAGAAAAATACCGTTTTCATCTGAAAAAAATGAGGGCATTTTTTCCAAAAACTGGAAAATCATGTCCTCATTTTTATTTAGCTTTACCATTTGCGGCCAAAAAGGAATATTTTTAAAATCCTTTTTGATTAAATTTATTGCATCTATCACGTTGGTGTGGGGGAGCGACCCTATTGCCGTACATTCCAGTGTCAAATTATTTTTTTTGTCCAAAATGTTTTTCCCTCACAAACGGATTATACAAATTTATTCTTCAGTTGTTTCTGCTTCTTCGATTTCTTCAACAACTGATTCTTTTACAACTTCTGAAGCTGTTACAACAACAGAAACTTCACATTTAACTTTTGAAGTTAATTTGATAGTCATTGTGTATTCACCGATTTTGTTGATTGGTGCATTAAGCGTAACATTTTTTCTGTCAACTTCAATTCCTGATTTTGCAAGAAGTTCTTCAGTAAGTTTTTTAGTTGTAATTGTTCCGAACAATTTGCCTGATTCGCCAGCTTTTGCAGAGAGTTCGAGTTTAGCAAATTTTTCAAGTTTTTCAGCTTTTTCCAATGCTTCTTTATGAAGTTTTTCTTGTTTTGCTTTAATTCTTTGAAGATTTTGTTCTCTGTTTTTTAATGCGCCGTCGGTTGCAATTTCTGCAGCGTCTTGCGGAAGCAAAAAGTTTCTTGCATAGCCGTCTTTTACATTAACGATGTCACCTGCTTCACCGAGGTTTTGAACGTCTTTTTTTAATATAACTTGCATTTTAAATTCTCCTTTAACTACTTATATTTCAATGCGTAAGTAAATGCTACTACAAACATAACCGCTTGTCGAGAGTTTTTTATCAATTGTTAAGCGTGATTTAAAATCAGGGATAATATTTTTCTTAAAAACAGAATTTTGTGTTAAAATTAATTTCAGAATGATTTTTTAAGAGGGCTTGTGATGATAAAAGTTTCAATTGTAGTGCCGGTTTATAATGTCGAAGAGTATTTAAGGGCATGTCTTGAAAGTTTAATCGGGCAGACTTTAAAAGATATTGAAATTATTTGTGTGAACGACGGCTCTACTGATGATTCACTAAACATTTTGAAAGAATATGTGGATAAAGATTCCAGAATTGTAATTATTGATCAAGCTAATCAGGGACAGAGTGTTGCCCGAAATAATGCGTTAAAAATTGCAAAAGGTGAATATATCGGATTTGTAGATTCAGATGACTGGGTTGATTTAAACTTTTTTGAAAAACTTTATAATGAAGCCGTAAAAAACGACTGCGATATTGCAGCCGGCGGAATTGAGTGGAATAAAAACGACGGTGAATTGGATTTTGTTGATATATCTTTTAAAAATTCAAAAATTTATACAAAAACTCCGGACAAATATAAAATTACAAAGGTGGCCAAAACGGCATATGTATGGAATAAAATTTATAAAAAAGAGCTATTAGACAAATTAAAATTGGATTTTGAACCGGACAGGTATTATGAAGATATGATGTTCAGCCACAGAATTCTTCATGAATCCGGAAGGCTGGTTACTGTTCCGAGTGTTTTCTATCATTACAGATTAAATCCTTTGTCAACGGTAAATACAGATTCTCCCCAAAAGAGACTTGATTTTAAGAGTGAAGTTTTAAAAACTATTAATTATGTTATAAAAAATAAGATTAAAGTAAATCTTGCAAAATATTATCCGCAATTTACAGAAGTCATAAAAGTTTGGGGTATCCCGATTTTGCGAATAAAAAGCTGGGAAAATTATTCTATTTACTATCTATTTCGTGTAATTCCATTTATGACGATTTCAAAGAAGAAATTTTTTTAATCAATTTTGAAGTCTATTTTATGTCCGGAAATAAATATTTAACTCCGTCATCGCTTCTCCAGCGAATGTAGCCTGTTTTGGGTGTTCTGTCAATGTCTACCACCGTTACTAGCGCCCAGTTGCCACGAATAACATTTAGCTTTATGTATTCCGGATGATTTATATATGCAACAGCCTGTGAATTGTCATCTGTTTGTGCATGCAGCGCTTCGGCTGCCTCAGGGGCATCTTGTAAAAGTTTAAGTCCGTATTTTTTGCCGTATGCATTGTAAAAATTTATCCATGTCATAAATTTATACGGATCATCTTTTTTCATCCAGCCGCTTTTATTATTTTTGTTGTCATAAATCAGTTTAACCCAATCTTCTGTTTCGTCTTCAACTGCCATTAAGGCAAGTTCTTTTTCGCCGATGAAAACACTGAAAACGTCATCGTAATTTGTATGTTCCGGCATAATTTTGTCTTTTGTCCAGCTGATGGTTTGAACGATTTTGGAATTTTCATCAGGAGATTCATGAAGTACAATCAGTTTTGAAACCTGATAAAATCCGTAGGTTTTTGTATGAAGCGTGGTGCTGTATGTAGGAATTACGTCTTTGCAAAAAGAGGGCAAAGACGTAATCACTGTTAAACAAAATAATATTATAAATTTTTTAACCATAAATTATTCCCTGAAACTTATATCAGCGTAAGTTTTTTTGAGTTTATCGCGGAGTGCGTTCATCTGTTTGTCAATAATTTCATCAGTCAGAGTGGCGTTTTCATCCTGCATTTTAATTCTGAATGCAACGCTCTTGTAACCTTCCTGAATGTGTTCGCCCTGATAAACGTCAAAGACTTCACTGCCTTTAAATATATTCTGTTGAACAGCGCCTTTGATTACCCGTTGAATGTCGTCAAAAGTTACGTCCTGATTGATTACGAAGGCCAAATCACGGCGAACTTCAGGGAATTGCGGAAGTCTTTTGTATCTCGGAACTTTTTCTTTAATAATTGAAACTACTTCATCCAGATTGAGTTTAAAAATAAACGCATCCTGATTTAATTTTAGTTTGTCTTTCAAAATCGGATGAATTTGTCCGAAATATCCGATTGCTGTCGGAGTTTTGCCTAGAAGCATAATTACTGCAGTCTTGTACGGATGGAGAATTGCATGAGTTTTTGCAAGTTCTGTTTTTTCAAGCGGCTGTAATTTTATGCGTTTTACAATTTCCAGTTCTTCAAACAGTTTTTCAATAATACCTTTTACAGTATAAAAATCCGTTGCTCCTGTATTTTGCCATAAAGAATTTTGAATATCACCCGTGATAATTCCTGCAAGAGTCTGGGTTTCTTTGACGCCTGAGAATTTTTCGTCAGCCGTTTCTGTTCTGTAATAAGTTTTTCCGATTTCGTAATTCCAGATATTTTTTTGCCCGTTGTCGAGGTTATTTTTCATAACATTCAGAACGCTTGCGGATAAAGTCTGTCTGAGCATTGTGTAATCTTCGCTTGCCGGATGTTCAACAAAAACGGCTTTATCTTCATCATAAGGAATCAAAAACTTATCAAGAAGCGGTTTCCCGATTAAAGAGCTTGTTACGATTTCATTAAGTCCGCAGCTTCTCATAATATTATGAACTTTTGCTGTGATTTTTTCTTCAAGTGAAATTTCCGGAAGCTGAACTTTTTGCGGCAGGGTCGGAGAAATTTTGTCGTATCCGTTTATTCTTGCGATTTCTTCAATCAAATCAATTTCCCGTGTAACATCGTATGCACGGAATGAAGGTACAAGAAATTTTGCTGCAATTTCATTTCCGCCGAGTTTTTTGAACCCGAGATTTTCTAAGATGTTGATACATCTGTCTGGTGCAATTTCAACCCCGAGCATTCTTTTCAACTGATTGTATCTTAAAGTAATTTCAATCGGGTCAAGTTTATTTTTGCCTGTTTCAACTACTCCTTCAATTTTTGCATCCGCAAGTTCTGACATCAATTGCATAGCCCGCATAAGAGCCGGTCTTACGGCTTCAATATCAACTCCTCTTTCAAATCTTGAGCAGGCTTCACTTTTGTAGCCGACACTGTGTGAGCTTTTCCTGTTGCTTGCGGGTGTAAAGTATGCTGCTTCAAGTGCGATTGCTGTTGTGTTGTCGTCAATTTCGGAATTCTCTCCGCCGAAAACTCCCGCAAGACAAACACCTTTTTCTTTGTCTGCAATCAGAACGCTGTCACGTGTAAGGGTTCTTTCCACCCCGTCCAGTGTTACGATTTTTTCGCCTAGTACCGCACGGCGCACGCAAAGATACCCGTCAAGTTTATTGAGGTCAAATGCGTGGAAAGGTGTGCCGTATTCAAGCATCACATAGTTTGTAATATCAACAACGTTGTTGATAGCCCGAACCCCTGAGGCAATAAGTCTTTTTTGCATCCAGTCGGGCGAAGGCTTGATTTTAATATCTTTTAAAACTCCGATTGAATAATATTTGCATACATCCTCGTCTTTGATTTCAACTTTGAATTTGTCGGTTGACAAATCTCTTGTGCATTCGATTTTATTAATTTTAAGAGGTTTGTTAAAAATAGCACTCAACTCTCTTGCAACGCCTATAACAGACATTTGATCCCCTCTGTTTGCGGTTGGCGCAACATCCAGAACATAATCTTTTTCAAATCCGAGAACTTCTTCAACATTTTCGCCGATTTTTACAGAAGGGAAAATTCTGTTAAGAATCAAAATACCATCTTCTTCCTGATAACCCCGTTCTGCAACCCCGAGTTCATCGTCGGAGCAAAGCATACCCTGAGATTCAACCCCACGGATTACGGCAGGAGTGAGCGTAAACATTTCACCGGTTTTTCTGTCCAGAACCTGACTTCCGACACTTGCGTAAGGCACAATCTGTCCTTCTTTAATATTTTGTGCGCCGCATACAACAGTCTTTAAGCTTGAGCCTGTGTTAACGGTTACAAGATGAAGGTGGTCGGAATTAGGGTGGTTATCGATTTTTTCGATTTTTACTGTCTTTATGTTTGTAAATTTCGGTTTAACTTCCTCAACCGCTTCGACTTCCAGCCCGCTCATCGTAAGTTCGTGTGCTATTTGTTCGACTTCTTTGTCTGATAAATCAACAAATTCATTTAACCAGTTTAATGATACCTGCATTTTTCTTATTCCCTCTTAAATTCTTTTAATTCTCTATACTCAAAAATATATATCAAAAGAAAGTAATTGTAAATTATTGATTGCAATGTGGGGGAAAATTTGTTTTGATTTTATTTAATGTTCGTTCTTTTCTTTTGTTGCTTTGCGCCGCAGCAAAGAGAAAGAAATGCACATATAAAATATGTTACGACAGGTTAATAGAATTCTTGCCAACAATCATGTTTGTGAGATAATTTTATTGAAGCTAAATATAAAATAGCAGAAGTACACAATATATAAAAAGGAAAAATTAAAAATGGCAAGAAAAACTCCATTGGAAAAAATCAGAAACATTGGTATTGCCGCACACATTGACGCCGGCAAAACCACAACTACAGAGCGTATCTTGTTCTACACCGGCAAAACTCACAAAATCGGTGAAGTTCACGACGGTGCAGCCGTAACTGACTTTATGGAACAGGAACGTGAAAGAGGTATTACAATTCAGTCCGCTGCCGTTACTGCAGAATGGAAAGGACATCAGATTAACATTATTGACACCCCCGGCCACGTTGACTTTACAATCGAAGTTGAACGTTCACTCCGTGTATTGGACGGTGTTGTTGCAGTATTCTGCGCAGTAGGCGGTGTTCAATCCCAGTCTGAAACAGTTTGGAGACAGGCAAACCGTTACGAAGTTCCGAGAATGGTTTTCGTAAACAAAATGGACAGAACTGGTGCGGATTTCTTCCGTGTTGTTGACCAGATTAAAACAAGACTCGGCGCAAACGCTGTTCCTATCCAGCTTCCGATTGGTGCTGAAGATAAATTCACCGGTCTGATTGATTTGATGACAATGAAGGCTGAAATTTATACAAACGACCTCGGTACAGACATCAGAGAAGAAGAAATTCCTGCTGAACTTGCAGACAAAGCTAAAGAATACAGAGATGCAATGGTTGAAGCTATCGCATCAGAAGATGATGTTTTGATGGAAAAATTCTTTGAAGATCCTGATTCAATCACGGTAGATGAATTGAGAGCAGGATTGAGAAAAGCTGTTTGCGAAAACAAAATCGTTCCTGTATGCTGCGGAACAGCTTTCAAGAATAAAGGTGTTCAGCTTCTTCTTGACAACGTAGTTTACTATATGCCGTCACCTGTTGATGTAAAAGCTATCGAAGGCGAACTTGAAGACGGTACAAAAACAGAAAGACATTCATCAGACTCAGAACCCTTCTCAGCTCTTGCATTCAAAGTTATGACAGACCCTTATGTAGGTCGTTTGACATTCTTGAGAGTTTATTCAGGCGTAATCACATCTGGTTCATACGTTCTTAATGCAACAAACGGCAAAAAAGAACGTATCGCAAGATTGGTTCGTATGTACGCTGATCAAAGACTTGAAGAATCTGAAGTTTATGCAGGCGACATCTGCGCAGCTGTTGGTTTGAAAGAAACCACAACAGGTGACACTCTTTGCGATGAAAAAGCGCCGATTATCCTTGAAAAAATGACTTTCCCAGAACCGGTTATTTCAGTTGCAATTGAACCGAAAACTAAAGCCGATCAGGATAAAATGGGTATTGCTCTTCAAAAACTCGCAGAAGAAGATCCGTCATTCCGTGTTAAATCTGACACAGAAACCGGTCAGACAATCATTTCCGGTATGGGCGAACTTCACCTTGATATTATTGTAGACCGTATGTTAAGAGAATTCAAAGTTGAAGCAAACATCGGTAAACCGCAGGTTGCATACCGTGAAACTATTCGAGGAACTGCTGATCAGGATTCTAAATTCATCCGTCAATCAGGCGGTAAAGGTCAGTACGGTCACGTTAAAGTTAAAATTTCTCCTGCAGAAGAAAATGCCGGCTTTGTATTTGAAAACAAAATCGTCGGCGGTGCAATCCCGAGAGAATACATCGAACCTGCAAGAAAAGGTATGGAAGAGGCTCTTGAAGGCGGAATTTTGGCAGGATTCCCGATGATTGACGTTAAAGTTGAACTTTACGACGGAAGCTACCACGAAGTCGACTCTTCAGAAATGGCATTCAAAATCGCAGGTTCTATGGCAATCAAAGAAGGCTGCCGCAAAGCTCAACCTTGCATTCTTGAACCGATGATGAAAGTCGAAATCGAAATTCCTGAAGAATTCACAGGTACAATTATCGGCGACATCTCAAGAAGAAGAGGCCGTGTTGAAGGACAGGAACCTCAGGGCAATACCGGAAACGTTATCGTAAGATCAATCGTTCCGCTTGCAAACATGTTCGGTTACGCAACAGACTTGAGATCTAACACTCAGGGCCGCGGAACTTTCTCAATGGAATTCGACCACTATGAACAGGTTCCGGCAAATATAGAAAAAGAAATTATTGAAAAATCAGGTCAAAAGGCTTAATTTACAATAAATTCAAATAATCAAAAAGACCGTCTTTACAGGCGGTCTTTTTTTATAAACACTTATAAAGCCGTTTTGCTATTTTATTTACTTTTATTAGCTGAGAAAATTTTTATACCGAATTCTTTTAATGAGTCAAACAAATTTTTTTCCTGAGTTTTGTCTGTAGTCAAAACTATTTTATCATTATGGAATTCACCCGTAATGTTGTTTTCTTTTATTATTTTGGAAACTTTGTTGTACAAGTAATCAACGTGTTTATTTTCATTGTTGTTTGGGATAACAAATTTACCTGAAAATGACGGGGTAATGTTTGATGTTCTCATTTTTAGAATTTCCTTTCTATTCTTAATTACATTTTGATTTTATCATGAATAAAATGTGAAAAACAGATAAAATTAATCAAAATTTTTTTGAAAAATTTTTAATAAATTTTTGAAAATTTTGTAGAAAATAATTTAAAAATTTCAACAAAAAGAATACCTGATAAAGCGTGTCAAATCAACACTTTTAAACCATGCTAATCCGTAAATTTTTGTAAAAATTACGACAGGTGTAATACTTAAGATTGAAGAAAATTTTTGAAAAAGTGGTATAATATAATTAGAAGAGAAGTCAATTCAAAAAATTAAAAAAGCCAATAAAATAGATTTTGTATATCAGCAAAATTGAAAGGCATAAAAGCGATGAGCAACCTACAGTTTCACAATGATTTAGACCGATTGTTAGAGATTTTACCGGACAGGGTACGGAGGCTTATGACCTATGAGCAGATGGAGGATGTAATCGAAATCGTGCTTGACATCGGACGAACGCCTGAAATTCGTCATGCCACCGGCAAAATCGAATATATCGGAAACGATTTTGTGACTGATGAGGATATTACATTTATAACTTCTCATATTCAGGAATTTACGTCGGATAATCGTTCAGGAATCCCCGGAACACTCCACAGAATCAGTGCAATAAGAAACCGTCAGGGTAAAGTAATCGGGCTTACTTGCAGAATCGGCAGAGTTGTTACGGGGACAATTGCTTGTATAAAAGATATCTGTATGATGAATAAAAGTATTTTGTTTCTCGGGCGTCCTGGGGTTGGCAAAACCACAAAACTCCGTGAAATTTCAAGGCTTGTTGCAGATGAACTGGGAAAACGGGTTGTAGTTGTCGATACCTCAAACGAGATTGCAGGCGACGGCGACACTCCGCATCCGGCAATCGGTCATGCAAGACGTATGCAGGTAAGACAGCCCGAGTTTCAGAAAGATATAATGATTGAGGCGGTTGAAAATCACACTCCTGAAGTTATCGTTGTCGATGAAATCGGAACGGAAGCCGAAGCGCAGGCTGCCCGTACGATTGCAGAGAGAGGGGTTATGTTGATTGCAACCGCTCACGGTAATTCTCTGGAAAGTTTGATTAAAAATCCGACATTATCTGATTTGGTCGGCGGTGTTCAGTCTGTTACGCTGGGGGATGATGAAGCAAGAAGGCGGGCTTCGCAGAAGACAGTTCTTGAGCGGGAAAAGCAGCCGACATTTGATATTGTTATAGAAATTCTTGACAGAAATACCCTTGCTGTTTATAAAGATACAGCAGAAGCTGTCGATTATATTTTGCGCGGCTGGCCGATACGTCCGGAAATTCGTAAAGTGGATAAGGTTTATGAAACGGAACAAAAGCCTGTTGAAGAAACGGTTATGCCAAAACAAGAACACAATTCGCTGAATGAATTAAAACAAAATATTGATAAACTTGAACACAAAGCTCTTAAAGATCCTACAGACAGTTTAAAGTTCAGTTTTTCAAGACAAAAATATGTTGATGAGGTTAAAAAGATAAAAAAGATTTATCTTTATGCTGTTTCAAGAAGTATTGTAGAAAAAGTAATCGAGCGGCTGGATTTGAACGCTGAAATCACAAGAAATCTGGATGATGCGGATATTGTAATTGCCCACAAAAATTTTGCAAAAGGCGGCGCAAGAATTTTAAGCACGGCAAACGATTACAGATTGCAGATTTTTTACATCAAAACGAATTCAATGGCGCAAATTCAAAAAGTTTTAAAAGAAGCGCTTGATATAACCGAAACTTCTCAAACTTTGATGGGATATTATGATGATGCGGAACGGGCGCTTGACGAGGCCAAGGCTGCAATTAATAAAGTTCTTGCAGGAGCGGAGCATGTAGAACTTACTCCGCAAAACCAGCACATAAGAAAGCTGCAGCATGAACTTGTTGAGCAGCACAATCTTGAAAGTAAATCCGTAGGAGAAGGTGCCGAAAGACATTTGAAAATAATCGGCGGAACTGATTATAATGCGAAACTCGGCTAATATTTTATTTTATATTTGCAAAAAAAATAAAAAACCTCTATAATAAAGAAAAAATTTAGGAGGTTATATGAATAAAATTGATGTTTACACATCATCAACTTGTCCTTACTGCATCAAGGCAAAAAAACTTTTAAGTTCTTTAAAACTGGAATATACGGAACACAATGTTGATGATGATTTTGACGGGATGTGCGAGGAACTTTCAACGACGTTCGGCAAACAAATTCAGACAGTTCCGCAGATAATAATTAACGGGCATTATGTGGGCGGTTATACGGATTTGGAAGCTATGTACAAGAGCGGAAAATTAAAAGAGATTTTGAACTGATTATTCATCAAAAATAAGTTTTGTATTAAAACAACAGACGGGCGGCTGAATTCAGCCGCCCGTTCTCATTTTACACGATTTCCGCTTATTTATTTTCAACAACAGCTTGCGCTGCAGCGAGTTTTGCCTGCGGAATTCTAAACGGAGAACAAGATACATAATCAAGTCCGATTTTGTGAGAGAACTTGACTGAATCCGGATCGCCGCCGTGTTCGCCGCACACACCGCCTAATAAATGCGGATTAACCGGTTTGCCTTTAGACATTGCCATTGAAATAAGCTGTCCGACACCTTTTTTATCAAGTGTTTCAAACGGGTTCGCCGGCAGGATTTTTTGTTCAACGTAACGTTTAAGGAATTTACCTTCTGCGTCATCACGGGAATACCCGAATGTCATCTGTGTCAGGTCATTTGTACCGAATGAGAAGAACTCGGCGTAATCTGCGATTTCATCAGCCGTCAGAGCTGCACGTGGAATTTCAATCATTGTACCGAATTTGTAATCGAGTTTGACACCTTTTTCATTCATTACATCATCAGCAACTCTGATTAAAATTTCTTTTGCGACTTTAAGTTCATTGACATGTCCGATTAGCGGAACCATAACCCATGGTTTAACGTCAATTCCTTCTTTTTTAACGTCACAAGCTGCTTCAAAGATTGCACGAACCTGCATTTCATTGATTTCAGGGTAAGTCAAGCCAAGACGGCATCCTCTTAATCCCATCATCGGGTTTGATTCAGACAAACTTTCAACTACATGAAGAAGCTCTTCTTTTTCTTTGTAGTCTTTGCCCAGAGCCTTTAATGCCGCAACTTCCGCAATCAGGTCTTCTTTGTTAGGCAAAAATTCATGAAGCGGCGGGTCTAAAAGTCTTATTGTCATCGGTTTTGCGCCAAGAGCTTTGAACATTGCATAGAAGTCTGAGTATTGCATAGGAAGAAGTTTGTCTAATGCTTCTTTTCTTGCTTCCGGTGTTCCTGCAATAATCATTTTTTGAACCCACGGGAGTCTTTCCGGATCCATAAACATGTGTTCCGTACGGCAGAGGCCGACACCTTCGGCTCCGAATTTCAATGCGTTTTCAATATCTTTTGGTGTATCAGCGTTAGCTTCGACTTTCATTTCTCTTATTTCGTCGACCCATGAGAAGAATGTATTCCAGTTGTCGTCGATTTTTGCTTCAACCATTTTAACGGCTCCTGCCATAACAAGCCCTTTGCCGCCGTCAAGAGAAATAATATCGTCTTTTTTGTAAACGGTTCCGTCACTGCCTGTTAAAGTTCCGTTGGCAAGGTCGATTTTCAAATCTTCGCAACCTGAAACGCAGGGTTTACCCATACCTTTTGCAACAACCGCTGCGTGAGATGTAGCACCGCCACGGAGTGTAAGAACGCCCTGTGCAACTGCCATACCGTGAATATCATCAGGACATGTTTCAACACGGACAAGAATAACTTTTTCTCCGGCGGCACCTCTTTCGGCTGCTTCTTCAGTATCAAATACGATTTTACCGACAGCAGCACCAGGGGAGGCATTTACGCCGTGTGCAATTTTGTGAGCTTCTTTGATTGCTGCATCGTCAAAACATGGAAGAAGAATTTGATTAACCGTATAAGGATCAACAAGCTGAATTGCTCTTTCTTTAGTTATAATTCCTTCTTTTTCCATTTCAACTGCGATTCTGACGGCAGCAGCCGCTGTTCTTTTACCGTTGCGGGTTTGAAGAATCCACAATTTGCCTTTTTCAATCGTAAATTCCATATCTTGAACATCTTTGTAGCCGTTTTCAAGTTTTTTTGCAATATCTACATATTGTTTGTACAAATCAGGCATTTCGTTTGCAAGTTCAGAGATATCTTTAGGTGTTCTTATACCAGCAACAACATCTTCGCCCTGTGCGTTTGTCAGATATTCGCCGTAGAATTTGTTTTCGCCGGTTGCCGGGTTACGGGTGAATGAAACGCCGGTTGCGCAATCATCGCCCATGTTTCCGAATACCATTGTTTGAACGTTTACGGCTGTACCGTAATTGTGGTCGATTTTGTTCATGTTTCTGTAAGCAACTGCACGGGGAATATTCCAGGAGCGGAATACGGCTTCAATTGCTTCTTCTAACTGAACGTATGGATCCTGCGGAAATTCTTTTCCGGTTACTTCTTTAATAACTTTTTTGTAAATAGGAATTAAAGACTTCCATCCGTCTGCAGAAACTTGAGTATCTTCTTTGACGCCTTCTCTTTCTTTAACTTTTTCAACTTCTGATTCAAAGTATTTTTGTCTGTCCATGTCCCATGCTACAGAACCGAACATTGTTAAAAATCTGCGGTAGCTGTCGTAGCAGAATCTCGGGTTGTTGGTCAATTTAATCATTGCTTCAACAGTTTCATCATTCATACCGAGGTTAAGGATTGTTTCCATCATACCCGGCATTGAAAGTCTTGCGCCTGAACGTACAGATACAAGAAGCGGGTTTGTTGAATCTCCGAATTTTTTCCCTGCCTGCTGTTCAACTTCTTTTAATGCAGTTTTTACTTCATCCATCAGTCCTTCCGGCATTTTGTTTCCGTGGTTAATGTAATCCATACAGGTTTCTGTTGTGATTGTCAAACCAGGAGGAACCGGAAGCCCCAAATTGGTCATTTCAGCAAGGTTTGCGCCTTTTCCGCCCAAAAGGTTGCGCATGTCGGCGTTACCCTCTCTGAAAAGCCATACGCGTTTTTCGCTCATAGTTTTTCTCCTTCATTTAAAGTAGCTATAAACACTTTTTTTTAATCATATCATGAAAATTCTATTTACAATACTTTATATTCTGTAAAAATGTAATATATTTATCTCCGTATTTTTTCTGTTTAATAATTTCAAAATCATTAAAATCTAAATCGGTTACATGTTCCAGTATAACAATATTTCCTGCAATATTTTTGACGGCCTCCAGACTTTTTTCATAAATTCCGGCAAAATATGGGGGATCTATATAGATTACATCAAATTTGTTTTTTAAATTCTTTGTAAGCTTTATTGCATCTCCGATTTTCAGTTGCGGGTGCGGGGTAAATTTTTCAAAGTTGTATTTTATTATTTGTGCGGCTTTCGGGTGTTTTTCAAAGGCAACAGCCGTTGCAAAACCTCGTGATAGTGCTTCCAGCCCCATAATACCCGAACCTGCATACATATCAAGAAAAGATTTCCCGTTAAAATCAATCATAGCCTGCAAAGTGTTAAAAACACTCATTCTTACTTTTGATAATGTTGGTCTTGTAATTTTTTCATCAGGTGCGGTTATTTTTTGACCTTTAAAAATTCCTGCGGTAATGTTCATACGGGTATTTTACAACGAACAGATTTTGATGTATAATATTCTTTATAAAAGGGAGTTTTATGACAGATATTGAGAAGAATAAAACTGAAGTTATTGTTGTGGGAGGCGGACCTGCCGGAATTGCATGTGCTGTTACTGTTGCAAGAGCAGGACATGAGGTTATTTTAATTGAACGGGGAAGTTTTGCGGGAAGCAAAAATGTTTTTGGCGGAGCAATTTATGCGCAGCCCACCCGTGAAATTTTCCCTGATTTTGAAAAAGAGGCGCCGGTTGAAAGGCTGAATGTCGAGCATAAATTTGCCATTTTAGGAGAAGATGACTCGACTGTTATTTCATACCGCCGCAAAGATACCGAAAATCCGAGTTATTCCGTTATCCGCGGCAAATTTGACAGGTGGATGGCAGAGCAGGCCAAAAAAGAAGGGGTTATAATTGTAGAAGAAACCGTAGTCCGAGAACTTTTGATTAAAGACGAACAGGTGGTGGGTGTTAAAACCGAACTTGAAGATTACTATGCAGACATTGTTGTTCTGGCTGACGGAGTGAATTCTCTTCTTGCCAAGCAAATAGGCTTTAGAAAAAAAATTGAGCCGAAAGACGTTGCCTTAAGTGTAAAAGAAGTATATAAACTGGATAAAGAAAAAATTAACGAACGATTTAACCTTTCGGATGATGAAGGCTGTATTTACGAAATTTTTGGCGGTCCGATGCTTGGCATGCTGGGACTCGGTTTTATTTATACAAACAGAGAGTCCGTGTCAATCGGGTTGGGAATCGGGCTTGACGAGTTGTGCGAACATAATTTAAAACCTTACGAAGTTCTTGATAAATTAAAATCTCATCCGACCCTTGCACCGCTGATTAAGGACGGGGAACTGCTTGAATATTCCGCTCACCTTATTCCGGAAGGCGGTTATAAAAAAATCCCCACACTTTTCGGTGCCGGTGTTATGATTGCCGGAGATGCGGCAATGCTTGTAAACAATCTTCACTGGGAAGGAACAAATCTGGCAATGATTAGCGGGAAACTTGCCGGAGAAACGGCGGTAAGAGCGCTTGCATGCGGTGACTTCAGCGAAAATATGCTCTCCCGTTATCAAAAAGAGCTTGAAAATTCTTTTGTAATGAAAGACTTAAAAACTTACAGAAATCTTATGGATGAGGCGCACAGCAGGAACGATTCTTTTATGGGATATTATTTAAAGGAAGTGAACGGATTTTTTAAAATGTTTACAACCGTTGACAGCATTCCGAAACGTGAAAAATACCGCAGATTTATTTTTGACTTTATCAAAAAAAGAAATATAATAGAATTATTTAAAGACGCCTTAAGTGCCGTAAAATTGTTATGGAGTATTTTGATAAAATGACGCTTGATGACAAACTTTTTACAGTTAAATACAGACCCGATGAAACTTCTCATTTAAAACCGGATTTTGAAATGTGCAAAACCTGTACATCAAAGATTTGTACGGTGATTTGTCCTGCAAAGGTTTATGAATGGGAGGAAGCTGAAAAAAAATTGACGGTGAATTTTGAAAACTGTCTGGAATGCGGCGCATGCAGGATTGCCTGTGAAAAGAATTGTTTAAACTGGGAATATCCGAAAGGCAACAAAGGCGTGACGTTTAAAAACGGTTAATTTTAATGAAACGGGATATGCCGGCTACTCCGGCATGTAATTATTGAGGTAATAACTCGGTATATAACAAAGATTAAAAAGACGTAAATTTAATAAAGGAGACATGGATTATGAAAGAAGAATACAGTAATCAACACCGCAGATGGTATGACAAAGACCCTGTACTTTCACAGGCCGTTCAAACACTTGAACACAGTGATGATGAAACTCAGATTAAGATTGCATTAAACTTAATCAAAATTATTATTGAACACAATATTGAAGATGAAAAATTTGAAGCGGTTGAAGATATCATCAATGCTGTCGGCTCAGGACTTGATGACAACCGCAAAGGCCGCTGGTACGATATTGATACGACATTAAGAACAGCAATGAATATGCTTCAAAACTGTCCGCCTGCAACCCAGCATGTTATTGCAAAAGAGATGGCTAAAATGGTTGTTGAAAAAATTAAAACTGACGAAGATGAGTCAGAGGATGAAGAATAATTAAAAAAGCTTCAAATGCTTTATAATCAAAACACCGGAGGTTTGCGCCTCCGGTGTTTTAATATTTTTGTTCAACTAATTCTTAAAATAATCGCATATAAGAGTTTTCTTTCTTGGTATCATTGCCCTTATTCTGTTTACGAAACTGTTTTTGTCTAAATCTTCCAGCTGCTTTTTAAGGATGGCTTTTTCCAAAACGACTTTGTTATAAAGATCCGAACAAACGGAGCTTTTATCTACATGCGCTTTTAATTTCGACAATTGAACTTCTTTTTCTTTAATGGATTTGATTAGTTCTCTTTTCACTTTTTTAAAGACCTCTTGAACTTTACCATATAAGAATAATATCAATTTCATTTTTTTAAATCGACTTTTTAGTTGATTTAAAGCTATGCAGGTAATAAATCATACTCATAGCCGATTTTTAAAGCCTTGATATTTAATGGCAGAAGATTTTTTCTGTGCGGCGGCAGAACTCTGTCAAGCGCATCAATCAAATGTTCCAGCGAAATCATTTTGCTTGCTTTTGCAACAATTCCAAGAGCTAAAATATTTGCCATTTTTATATTTCCGAGTTCTTCTGCAAGTTTTGTAATCGGTGCAAATATATAATTCATATCGGTGCGGGTTTTAAGTTCTTTTACGAGTGTTGAATTCGCAATCATAGTTCCGCCTTTTTTAATCTTTTTCAAAAATTTGTCAAAAGATGCCTGATTTAATGCAACAATAAAATCGGTTTCAAGCTTATTTACTGCAGATACTTCCTCATCACCTGCCACAACTTCACAATTGACTGTTCCGCCCCGCATTTCGGCTCCGTAACTCGGGTACCATGTAACATGTTTTCCGGCAAGCATAAAAGCCGTAGCAAGCACTTCACCAGCCAGAAGTACGCCTTGTCCTCCAAATCCTGCTATTATAAAGTTCTTTTCCATCGTTTAACCTCTTTGTCTGTTTAATCTCTTAAGCCTAGTTGTGATTTTTAATGGCTAATCTGCCGTTACATCTTTGTATATGCCCGGAACAAAAGTTTTCATCATTTCATTACGGACTCTTTCATGCGCTTCATCAGGTGTCATTTTCCAGTTTGTCGGGCATGTTGAAAGAATTTCAACAAAACCTAATCCCAAACCCTTTATTTGAACTTCAAACGCTTTTTTAATTGCCTGTTTAGCCTTTTTGATGTTTGCCACAGTGTCTAAGGAAACTCTTGCAGAGAATGCTGTTCCATCGCACAATGCAATGTGTTCGGCAATTTTTATCGGATAACCGTAATATTCAATATTGCGTCCTGTAGGAGATGTTGTTGTCACCTGTCCGACTAATGTTGTCGGACCTAACTGTCCGCCCGTCATACCGTATGTTGTATTGTTAATACATATTGCACTGATATTTTCGCCCCGCAAAGCCGCATTCAAACTTTCAGCCAGTCCGATTGATGCAAAATCGCCGTCTCCCTGATAGGTAAAAACAAATTTATCCGGACGTGCACGTTTAACTCCTGTTGCCTCTGCCATTGCTCTGCCATGAGGGGCTTCAATAGCATCAATATTCAGAAAATCATAAATTGTAACAGAACATCCGATTGATGCGGCAAGTATCGTATTTTCACGAATCCCGAGTTCATCAAGAACTTCAGCCACAAGCCTTACAGCTACACCGTGGTCGCAGCCCGGGCAGAATGAGTATCTTGTGTTTTCACGTAAAGATTCCGGTAATTTAAAAACTTGTGTAGCCATTATATCAATTCCTCTATCTTATCTAAAATTTCCTCCGGTGCAGGAGGTGCGCCAACCGGTTTGTGAATAAGTTCAACCGGAACTTTTCCGTTTACCGCAAGTCTTACATCATTAACCATTTGTCCCATGTTAACTTCAACAACAATGAATTTTTTTGCAATACATGCAAGTTCCTTTAATCTATTGTTCGGAAACGGATAAAGCGTAATAGGACGAAGAATACCTGCTTTAATCCCTTTTTCACGGCACATTTTTACGGCAGTTTTTACATTTCTTGATGTACTGCCGAAACTTACAAGAATGATATCTGCATCTTCCGTTCCTATTTCTTCCCATTCGGTTTCGTTTTCTTCAATTGTTTTGTATTTTTGATATAGTTTTTCTAAAAATACACATTGATCTTCCGCTAATGGAGCATAAGAACGTATTACACGCCCGCTGCGTCCTTTTGCGCCTGTTAAAGCCCAGCCGGAATTATCAATTTCAGGATAAGGATACTCTTTAAATTCAACCGGCTCCATCATTTGTCCCAGAAGTCCGTCAGCCAAAAGTACAGTCGGATTGCGGTATTTGTGAGCCAGATAGAATGCTTTGTAAGTTAAATCCACGCATTCCTGAACAGTGGAAGGTGCGAGAACTATAAGTTTGTAATCTCCGTTTCCGCCGCCTTTAGTCGCCTGAAAATAATCGCCCTGTGAAGGATAAATATTTCCGAGTCCCGGCCCGCCTCTCATAACGCTTACGAGAACAACGGGAAGCTGGTCGGAAGTTGCGTAGGAAAGCCCCTCCTGCATCAGAGAAACTGCACAGCTTGAAGAAGATGTCATTGCTTTTGCACCGGTTGAGCATGCCCCGATTACCATATTTATGGCTGCAAGTTCGCTTTCTGCAGAAACATAACCTCTATTCAACTCCTGCATTTTTCCGCTCATAAATTCCCCGATTTCACTCTGCGGCGTAATCGGATAGCCGAAATAACATTCGCAGCCCGCAAGAACAGCTGCCTGCGCAATTGCATAGTTCCCTTTAGTTAAAACTTTTTTATTTGTAATGCATTCAGTTGCCATAAATTTATCCCCTGTAAACTTCCGTGATAGCTAAATCCGGACATCTTGTTGCACACAACGCACACCCCAGACACTCATGATTCGGGTCAACAAATTCAACTGTCCGGTTGCCCAGATTGTTTGTTTGGCTGCTTATTTTTATCAAATTTTTCGGGCATTCTTTTATACAGAGATAACATGCTTTACATTTGCTATTATCAATTACTATATGATTCATCAATACCTCTTAAATCCATGTCTGATTTTTATTATATCACTTAAAATGTAAAGAGTACAATTTTAACTTTACAATTGTAATAATAAACGTTAATATTTTGCCCTCAAATATATAATCTGTTAATATGTTATTCAGGGATATTATAACTTATTAAGGGAAAGCACAATGGCACAAATTGAAATCGATGAAATTTTAAACACCATTAAATCAGAAAATGCATCTAATAATGAAATGTTTGGAAAAACTCTTGAAGACATAAATTTAAAACTTGAAGATATTGCAAATGATGGAATCACAACAGATTTGATAAAATCAAGCCTTCAGGATCTGGAGGTAAATCTGGAATCCCGCTACAGGATGAATCTTGAAAAATTCGAGGCCGTAAAAAATGCCATTGACAACCTTAATGAAAATCAAGAACTTCTTTCAAAACATTCCGATTTAAAAATAATGTTTAATATCCTGAATGAAAATATAGACAATTTTTCCCATGAAATTAATGAGCAAAAAAATCTGATTGATAATATTGATACTCATCTGGCAGAATTCCGCAACGACAATTCCAAAAAAGACGAAATAATTGAAAAAGTAGCGGTTGTAAAAGAAGGAATTGATGAGGTCAACCGTGGGCTTCAGGCATCTATTATGGAAGTCAATTCAAGCCTCAGGGGTATTACAAAAACCCTGATGACGATGGATGTTACGGATCAGAACGATATTATCAAAAGGGAACTTGAAAATATTTATCTTGCAACGAATGCAATTCTTTCTTCAATGGAAATTCTTGATCAAAAAAATGATGATTTAGCCAAAAATATTCTTGTAAAAGACGATTTGATAAATCTTGCGGGCAAAATTGACAATTCATTTGCACTGGTATCCGAAAAAATCGAAAATTCCGACAAAAGTGAAGCAATAATCTCAGAAATCCAAAAAAACAGAGATGAAATCGTAAGCTTTAATGAAAGTCTGTCGAAAGGTCTTTCGGATTATTTGAATTCAGTCCGAGATGTTTTATCAAACAGCATTGAAGAAATTCGTGCATCTCAAGCAAATACAGTTCTTGAAGATGACAGTATCGCACGGCAAAAGTTTGAAAATCTTGAAAAACTGTCAGACGATATCAAAAAAATTGATACAACAATTTCAAATCAGAGTGAAAGTTATGTAACATTAATAAGTGATAAAATACGAGAATTAAGTGCATCCATTGATGATTTCAAATCTTATATTGACAAAAGCAATACCGGCATTGAATCCAAACTGGATGATAAAATAGGGGCATTAGACAATTTTGTTGTAAAATTCAGAGAAGTTTTTGAAAATAAATTCGGTGAACTTCAGACAAGAGTTGACAACAGTATTCAGTTTATTGAATCTTTTGCATCGGACAGTACAATCAAACTTGGAAATTCTGTTTCGGAAATTGTTGATATAAAAGGTGAAATTTCAAGAATTCTTGAAAATATGACAGCCTTCAATTCTCATCAAGAAGCAAATATTACCCGTCTTGACGGAAAACTTGACGGCGATCTTGTTGATTTAAAGAATGATTTAAACAATTTTTGCGGAAGTTTTGAGGCTTTAAAATACACACTTGAGCAGTCAAATCTTGACAATCGGGAAATATTGACGGAAATCGTCGAAAATGCTGCGGATAAAACACGTACTCTGCTTGATGAATTAAAAAATAATAATACAGAGGATGTAAAAAATATAAATTCTCAAATTGATATTTTAAAAGATTTGATTTCTGACTTAAATAATGTATTTACAACTGTTTCTGCCAAAAATGTCGAAAATATTCTGTCAAATCTTGAAGCAAATGCCGCAAATATAAATTCATTAAATGAAAATCTTTCAAGAACAATTGAGGATAATATTGTATCAGTTAAGGAATTGATATCAAATTCTGACACGGAAAATGGAAATCGTATTTCCGAACTCGGTGCGAATTTTATGTCCGAGGCTTCAAAGAATGCCGAAAATATATTGACGAATATTCAAACAACAAACGAAAAACTCGACAATCTGAATGAAACCTTAAACGGTACAATAGATGCAAATTTTAATGAAATCAAAGGCGAAATAGCCGCAAATTCCGCAGAAACAAGACAACAAATTGATGACTTAGGCAGTAATTTTTCAAATATTTCTAGCCAGAATGCAGAAAACATATTATTAAATATCCAGACAACATCGGAAAAAATTTCTGATTTGAATTCAAGTCTGTCAGCAAATATTGACAATAGTTTGATTAATATGCAGGAAAAACTGTTTCTTTCTGACAGCGAAACCAAACAGCAAATATCTGAGCTAAATGACAAATTCACCTCTCTTTCCGAAAGAAATGCCGGTAATATAATTGCAGGTATTGAAACAATTTCCGACAGGATGAACCGTCTGACAACTGATATCTCTACAGAACTTGTTAATAATAATCAAAATATCCGTGAGATTTTGACAGGCTCAGGAAATGATACACAACAAAAACTTGATGAGTTGAATGAGAGATTTATTACTATTGCCCAGCAAAATGCAGGAAATATTCTTTCCGGTATTGAAAATGCCTCAACAAAAATTGATATGCTGGGGATAGATTTATCAACGGAAATTGACAACAATTTTGATATGGTGCGTGAGTTTATCGAAAATTCAAAGAGTGAAAAAAATCAAAATTCCGTTGAATTTGATAATCTTTCGGATAATATTAAAAATCTTGAATCCGAAATTTCCAACAATGCGGAATTATTTAAAAACGCACTTGAGGAACAGATTACGAGTTTAAAAGATTATCTTAACACTCTTGACAACAGCAAAAATGAAGCTAAAAATTCTATTCTCTTTGAAAAACTTGCAGAAAAAATGCTTTCAATTGAAACAGCTATGCATGAAGCGGGCGACAACTTCAGCGATAATCTGATGATGGTGCAGAACAGGCTGACTGATTATGTAAATTCAATTGACAATGTTACCTCTCAAACTTCAGAAAAACTCGAAAGTTCATTAAATGAGATTACCTCAATTAAATCCGAACTTGAAAAAATTATCGAAAATGTTTCAAATACAGGTGTCGAAACGTCCGAAAGAATGAATGAAACAGCTCATGCTATTGTTTCAAAGTTTGATGATATCGTTGCAAACGTAAATGAAATAAAAGAGGATATTAATAATCAAACCGGTTCTTCACTGCAGAGAAATTCTCAACTTTTGGAAGAAAAATTCTCCTCACTTCAAGAACTTTTGAACGATAATAATTTACGTAATTTTGACGGGCTTAATGATTTATCCGAAAATTTGAACGGAAAGATTGATAATCTAAAACAGGAAATAGGTTTAATAAATACGGATGTTTCCGAAACACTCTCCGCAAAAACAGAAACTATTGTTAATGAGTTTTTGCCCTTAAAAGAAGCAATCGAGAACTTTTTGAATGCGGATTTTGATAAAATTGTCGACAGTATTAAGTCCCAAATAGAACTGTCATATTTGAATTTTTCTGCCGACGTAAACGAAAATTTGACAGAAAATCATGACAATTATGTGCAGCTTGAGGAGGCTTATAATACTTTAATAAGCAAATTTTCAAAAGTAGAAGAAATCGTTGAGGATTTGACAAAAAATCAAATCGGTGTAATGACGTCCGCAATCAATGAGGCAGAGAAAAATTTTGCGGACAATCTGGAACAAACAAATTCTCTTTTAAACAGCTGGAAAGAAGATGTAAAAAATATTGAAAATAAAATTGAACAGACAGCACAGGCAAGTCAGGACAATATTCTTTCTCAAATAATCGGATTTATCAAAACAAATTCGTCCGCAAACAAAAAAGACATTCAAGATTTTATTTCGTCCTTGTTAGCCGGTAAAAATACTGATAAGGAAATTCTTGAGCTTTGCGGACAAATTAGTGAAAAATTGTCAACAGGAACGGATGATTTGCAACAAAATTTGAATGCACTTCACGATAAAGTTGATATTCTTGCAATGTCTGATTCTGCAGAAAATATGGAAGAAGTTTTACAATCATTGCAGGATAAAATAGATAGTTTATCAGATTCTACAAATAATGACGAAATTAATGAAAAACTCCAATCTCTTCATGAAAAAGTCGATGTTCTTGCAATGTCGGATGCCGCAGAAACAGTTGAAGATTTGATACAAATTCTTCAAAGTAAAATTGATTATCTTGCGGACTCTGTTGATAACGAAAAAATGGATGAGATGATTCAAGCTCTCCATGACAAAGTAGATGTTCTGGTGCTTTCCGATGATGATATAAAATTGGATTATATCAAAAATATTCTGGATACCCTGAACAAAAAAATTGATGAATTAAAAGTATCAGACAGTGAAAAAATTAATGAACTCGTCAAATCGCTCCATGACAAAGTAGACGTTCTGGTTACATCCGATAATGATGAAAAAATTGACGACCTTGTTCAGTTGATAAATGACAAGTTTGAAAATATTTCAAATTCTGATAATGAAGATAAAATTGAAAATATGGTGCAGGCGCTTCATGATAAAGTTGACGTTCTTGCACTGTCTGATGAATCCGAAATAATCGGTGAAATTCAGGATATTAAGGATTTGATATCCGAACAAAGAAAACAAATCGAAAATTTCGGCGGTACACAACGTTCGCAAAATGTTGACAAACATCTTGAGGAACTTTTGTCGGATTTATCAAATATTGAAGCAAGACTAACCGGTCTGGATCTTGAAAAAAATGCATCTGATATCAAAGATTCAGTAATGAATGCTGTTTTGTCCGTTGCGGATCAGATTACGTTTGCCCAGG
The DNA here is from genome assembly GCA_944322785.1 of Candidatus Gastranaerophilales bacterium. Lineage (GTDB taxonomy): Bacteria > Cyanobacteriota > Vampirovibrionia > Gastranaerophilales > Gastranaerophilaceae > Scatenecus. The sequence continues at coordinate 272,830 of CALUPW010000002.1, forward strand.
AAACTGAGGAAATTAAGGATTTTGTTGAAGAAAGAACTGATGAAATCAATAAAAATCTTCTTGACGTTAAAAAACAACTGAACAATATCACAAACGGCACAGACGAATGGGATTATTCATACACAATGCAGGATATAGAATCCGATATTGCCAAATTACGTTTGATATTGAACGATATTTCAGCCTCATCTTCAAAAGATGACATAAATGAAATTTCTCAAAACATGCACAAAATTGCATCTTCAATCAACACGCTTCACAGCAGTCTGACTGAGGAGCAGATTCTGGAACTGAAAAATAATATTGAAAAAATTAATGAAGATGTTTTGAGCTTAAGTTCCCGCACAAATAAACTCCTTTTAACTTCCGATGAATCCTATCGTGCTTTGACTGACGGGCTGGATGAATTCAGCCGTTTGACAACCCAATTGCAAAAACGTATTGATGTTCTGGATAACAGCGGACTTAATGAAATAATTGAACAGAAACTTGACAGTATAAATGATGCCGTTGTTTCATCCGCCAATTCCGACAATGTAATGCGTCAGGTTATGATGTATCTTGGCGAATGGATTGACGATGCAAGTGAAAAAATTGATACAATTGCTTCGGATACGGCGAATGTTTCAATAATAAATTCAGAAATTTGTCTTTTGAAAACAATGATTGATAATCATGCAATTATAGATTCATTAGAAAAGAAATTTGACGAACAGCAAAATAAAATAGATTCTCTTGAACGAAAACTTGAGGAAGTTTTAAGTTCAATCGAAAATAAAAATAATGATAAAAACAGCTTGAATTTGGAAAAGAAACTTGATAAACTTAATGACAAAATAAATAAACTTTCACTAAGTATTGAAAAGCTGGCGTCTTATGTTGATGAAGAATAATTTAATAGATAGTCTTGAACGAATTTTGCCCCGCAAAAATATTTTGTCGCAAATTGAAGAACGCTATGTTTACAGTCAGGATGCATCCAATCTTCCGGATATCAAAAATATAGCAGATGCAGTTGTTTTTGTTGAAAGTATTGAACAGGTGCAAGAAGTTGTAAAGCTTGCGGCAAAATATAAAATTCCGGTAATTTGCCGTGGTGCCGGAACAAATGTTGTCGGTGCCTGCCTTATTGAGCATGGCGGAATTGTATTAAATTTTTCAAAAATGAATAAAATTATTGAAATTAATCCGAAGAATATGACAGCCCGTGTTCAATCCGGTGTGATTGTCGGAGAACTTCAAAATGAAGTTGAAAAATACGGGCTTTACTACCCGCCGGATCCCTCAAATCTTGCGGTTTCCACAATCGGCGGAAGTATTGCACAATCCTCCGGCGGTGCAAAAACTTTTAAGTACGGCTCAACAAAAGATTACGTAATTGATATGAAAGTCGTCATGGCAAACGGTGAAATTTTGCAAACCGGTGCCAGCACAATAAAAAATGCAACGGGTTACAACCTCGGAAGTCTTTTTGTCGGAAGCGAGGGGACTCTCGGAATTGTTGTTGAAGCAACCCTTAAACTTATTCCAAAACCTGAAACACGTCAGGTTCTAATGGCGTATTTTGATAAAATTGAAGATGCTGTGAGTGCGGTTGATGAAATTATTGATGAAAAAGTTTTTCCGGCAACAATTGATTTTATGGATAAAAATGCAATTCAAACCGTTGAAAAATTTTTCCCGTCTGGACTTTTAACAGACAAAGAAGCTGCTCTTATAATTGAGATTGACGGATTTTTAGAGGCTGTTAAACATCAAAGTGAGATTATTTTATCAATTTTAAAAAAAGCAAATGCATCGGCGATTCAATATTCGACAAATGAAAATGAGTACAACAAAATTTGGAAGGCAAGACGATCATCAATGGGGGCATGTGCAAAATTGAAACCGAATGTAACAACCGACGATGTTATTGTGCCACGGCAAAACCTTGCCAAACTTGTTCTGGGAATCCGCAGAATTTGTGAAAAATACAAACTTGAAGTTTGTATGGTAGGTCATGTGGGTGACGGAAGCGTTCATCCGCAAATACCGATTGATTACAGTGATGAAGATGAATACAAAAGATTTAAACTTGCAAAATCCGAGATTTATGATTTGACTGCAAATCTGGACGGAATTTTGTCGGGCGAGCATGGTATCGGAGCTTTGAAGCGGGATTATATTCATCTGGTTGTGAATCCGTTGGCGCTTGAATATATGCGGATGATTAAAAAAACATTTGATCCTGATAATATTTTAAATCCTTATAAAATATTTTAAAATAACATAGAAAATGTAATATTTATAATTTTTTATTTTTCCTGTTCATTCTTTTCTTTTGTTGCAACGCAAAAGAAAAGAATGAACCAAGAAAAGAAAACATGCGACCATTTAAGCATCTCTAAAGCTCAACTCAAGGCTCGCAAACTCGCTGCGCTCAAACAATGCTCGCCCTGATACTGTTTCGCTTAGAGCTGCTAATAAAATTTTAATTTTATAAATTGTTCACATAACATTTTTTTCATAAAAATGTTATGTGCGGTATAATTAAATCATGGACAAAAAATCTTTTGTAAAATATTTAAGAACACTTGGAATAGAGGTTCATACTACTACAAAAGCACGGGGGCATCATGGATTTTTCTGCAACAACAGAATTGATATTTCAAAAAATCTTCCCGAACATAAAATTTTGCCCACAATGATTCATGAATTTGCACACTATATTCACTACAAATTAGAGCCTGATATGCCAAAAACCGGCGGAACTTTTGAAGTGCTTTTTAAATCAGATAATCCGATAATTCCGGCGGAATTGTTTAAAGTAACTAATTTTGTTGATGAAAATTCTCTCTGCATCAGGCTTGTAGAACATCGAGAGCGGGTACATGACAAAATTGTTGAATATGACAGGATTATAAAAAAATATTATCCTAAATTTCTTCGCTCAAAAAAGTTTAAAGAATTCGACAAATACATAAAACATTCGGATGCAAAATATCTTTTAAAATACGACAGAGTAAAAGTCATGGGCGGATTTTTCGGATTGACTCCGAAAATTTATACAATAAACACAATTGAACAATGTTTTCCGGATATGCCTGAGGCATTTGCATCTTATATAAGAATGAAATCTTGTATTAAAAAGCAGGCAAGGATTACCGCAAGAATAAACCGTCTTAACAAATATTACAGGCGTCCGACGGAACTTTTTGCAAGATTTGTGGAAGGGCTTTATATGGACAGAGAATGGGTTGAGGCAATTGCGCCTTTTACATGTGAAAAGTTTTTTAATTTGCTTGATGAAGGATATTATGGTAATCTTGAGGATATAATTCCAAAATATTGAGGTTGGTATGGATGAAAAAACACAGGCTCAAATGAGAGCGGAATTAAGAGAGTTCTATTTTAACAAAGTTAAACCTAATCTTGAAAAGATAAATAAATCAAGACGCTCAAATTCGATTAATGTTTATGCAATTTTAAGTTTTTTAACCGGCTTTGCATTGATTTGCCTGCTGGGAAATATAAAAGTATCCGGACATGATTATGCAATTATCGGACTTCCTTTTATCATCATCGGGGTTTTGATATTAATTATTAATAACAAAGGAAATTCTAAAAGGATTGATTTAAGCGGAGAAGAAGACGTTAAGCGAAAATATATGCCGGAATTTTTGAAAATTTTCGGCAGCCAAATTTCATGGTCAAAAGATAATGTTTATAAAGCCGCAAATGATTTGAATATTTACAAAACTTTGAATATAATGAATCCGTATTTTCTTTTAACGTTTGACGATACAATTTGCGGAACTTTTAAAGATGTAAAGTTTAACATTCTTGAAGTTGATACCTCAATTACATCTGTAAAGAATTTTGTTTTGTTTATATTAATGGCTCCTTTTGCTGCAGGCTGCGGGTGTTTTCTTTTTTGTTTAGGGCTTATGTTTGTTTTCCCTCTGGCAATAAACCTCGGGAATTTGTTTGATAACGATTTTTTAACATTTTGTATTCTTTTGCTGTATGTTTTGGGAGTTCCTCTGTTCGGATTGTTTAAATTAGTTACAAAAGTTCCATTTCAAGGTGTGCTGGTTGAATTTGAAATGAATAAAAATTTTGAAGGTCATACTTTTGTTCTTGAAAGAGCAAGTACAAACTGTGGAATAACCTTTGACCGTACAAAATTTCAGGAAGTAAAACTTGAAGATCCTGAATTTACGGAAAAGTATGTTGTCTATTCAAACAATCAGGTAGAAGCAAGGTATGTTCTAACAACCGCATTTATTGAACGTTTTCTGAACATGAAAGTAGCGTTCAAGGCAAAATATATAAGGGCAGCTTTTAAAGACGGCAAAATAACAATAGCAATTGATGCAGGACGGGATTTATTCCGGATGGCAACTCTCGGCAAAGATACCGACAGCAATACATTTACAGAATTATTTGATGAAATATTGTCTGTTCTTGAACTAATTAATGCCTTAAAATTAAATCAAAAAATCGGACTGTAATTTTGAACATACAAACCAAAAGCATGCCGCAGGATTAGGATAAATATTTTTTAAACCCGTCCGTACATGTCTTCATATCTAATAATATCTTCTTCGATAAGGAGATCCCCGAGTTGTACTTCAATAACTTCGACCGGCTCATCAAACGGATTTTGAAGGGAGTGGATTGCTTTTACCGGAATATCAACGCTGTGTCCTGAATTAAGCAGCATTTCTTTCGCGCCTAAAACAACTTTTGCGGTGCCTGATAAAACAACCCAGTGTTCGCTTCTGTGATTGTGTGATTGAACGGAAAGTTTTTGTTTGGGATTGACATGAATTATTTTTGACAAAAATCCGTTACCATGTGCAATTACCGTATAAAATCCCCACGGACGGTAAACTGTTTTGTGAACAAGATGGGTATTATCGTTTTGTTGTTTTAAAGTTTCATAAATCAGTTTTACATCTTGAGTTTTATCTTTTTTACAGGCAAGAATTGCATCTTCTGTTTCAACAATTACAGCATCTTCAAGTCCTATTGTTGCAACGAGTTTTGATGAGGAATAAACAAGCGAATCCTTTGAATCTTTGTCAAGAACATGCCCTACAAAAACATTTCCGTCTTTATCTTTTACGCTGACATCGTAAATCGCATTCCAGCTGCCGACATCTTTCCAATCACTGTTAAGTTTGACCATAACAAGATTGTCAGATTTTTCCATTAATGCGTAATCAAGTGAGATATTTGGCATTTTTTCAAATTCTAAAAACGGGATTTCTTTTTTATCCGTCATATCAATTTTTTGTGTAATATCAAATATTAAATGGTCATGTTTTTTCAATTCGTCAAACAAAACGGATGCTTTAAACATAAAAATTCCGCTGTTCCAGAATACGGTATTATCTTGAATATATTTTTCTGCTGTTTGCAAATCAGGTTTTTCGACAAATTGTTTAACAGTAAATCCGGTGTCAATTTTTTGACCTGTTTTTATGTACCCGAAACCGGTTTCACAATAGGAAGGTTTGACGCCGAAGGTTACAACATAACCCTCCTTGGCCAGAATTTCGCCTTCTTTTATTGCATTTAAAAATTTATCAATATCTTTTATCAGATGATCTGAAGGCACAACCAGAATAATGTCATCCGATTTTGTATTTTGAATTAAATATTTTACGGAAATTGCCGCCGCAGGTGCAGTATTTTTAGAAATCGGTTCTGATAAAATAACCGGATTTTCACACAAATCTTTTAGTTGCATTCTTACATTTGCCAGATGTTTTGTGTTTGTGATGCTTACAATATTATTGCAGGGCATGCACATTTTCAGCCGATCAAATGTAGCCTGAAGCAGACTTTTTTCTCCTGTTAAACTTAAAAGCTGTTTAGGATACAATTCTCTTGACAAAGGCCACAATCTGCTTCCAGAACCGCCGGCAAGTATAATTCCGTACATTTTAAACTCCTCATGTAAGTAATGTTTTTGTCATTTGTTAAATATATTATATTATAAATATATTTATTTTAGTAAAATGTAACTTTTTTTGAAAAACTTTCTACCTTCCAAAAATTCTGTTAAAATTATAACTGTATGATTAATAAAAATACTACCAGTAAAATTATATTAATATCTTCATTTGCCGTAATATTTTTTGCAGGCGGAATTTTCTTTAATAAACTTTATCAAACACCTTTGAAATCTCAAAAAATCTATAAGGAAGCTCTGGAAGATTTTCGAAAAAAAGATTATTCAAATTCATATTATTTATTTTCAAGAATTTCAATGTTTTCAGATTTAAAACCTGCGGCAATTTACCGTCAGGCAGAAGCAGCAAAAGCAATCGGCGATAATGAATCCGCCGTAAAAAAATATCAGCTGCTCTTTAATACCTATCCGAAAAATCCTTTGAGCACGAGAGCAAAATATTTAGCAGCACAAATCTTGACCGACAGCAGCCCGAAGCTTGCAAAAAAATATTTTGAACAGATAATGCAGGATGCGCCGGATACGGATTATGCAATTGCTGCCGAATATTATTGCGGGCTGATTTTAATGAAAGAATATACTAAGACAGAAAATACAATTTTCCCTCTGTCAAAAAAACATGATGTTGAAGATTACTTCAGACATTATCTAAAAAAAGCTCCTGAAGGCAGACTCGCAATCAATGTAATTGATAACTGGCTGAATCTGGACAAAAGCATATCCTCAGACGATTATCTTTTGATGGCTAATTCTCTTTACAAATTCGGTGAATATCCGAGGGTTAAAGAACTTCTTGAAAAAACAAATCAGGTCGAAAACTGGGTTTTAAAAGCTAAAAATCTTAGTGTTATGGGACACAAACAGGAAGCTCTTTCTGTTCTTGACAACGGATTTGCAGAAAACACCTCCTATGTATCAGAAGACGATGTTATTGATGCAATAAACTTGTATTTTGCATTAAGTTCAACCCCAAAATTACAGCTTGCAAAATCAATGGGCGGAATAGTTTCAGGTAAAGGACATGACTATGTTGCATCGTTAAGATGCAAGTATTCAGACGGTTATGACAAAATCCAATGTTACAAAGAGCTGTATCTGGCTTATCCGGCAGGCAAATATGCAGACACAGCTCTGTCCGAAATTTTTATGGGTGCAATCAATTCAAATGATTACGAAAACGCCAAAAAAATCGGACAGGACTATCTGAATAAATTTCGGGATAAAGAAGACGCTCCAAAAATAATGTTCTGGCTCGGCAAAATTGCGGAAAGAAATCGTGATTACAGCGAATATATGAGTATTTACAAAAATGTAATCACAAGTTTTCCGGATACCTATTATGCGTATCGTGCCTATTTAAGATTAAACCATCAAACAAATCCTATGATAACAGACTATATCAAACCCAGACCGGTTGAATATCCATATCAGTCTTCAAATAAAACAGTAAAAAAACTTGCCGAACTTGAAGATTACGATGTCTTATCGGAAATTACCGGCGATGATGAGTTTTTGAAAAGCTGGATTTTGTATAAACAGGGTGATTTTTCTCATTCAATGCTTATTGCACGAAACGCAATGGATAAACTGGCAATAAAACCGGATAAATACGATGTAAGATGGCGTCTGGTTTACCCTGTTCATTATTATGAAGAAATCCAAAAATATGCTGATGAAACGGGCAACAATCCGCCGTTAATGCTTTCAATCGCACGTGAAGAAAGTTATTTCAATCCGGAGGCTTCAAGCTACGCCGGCGCAAAAGGATTGATGCAGCTAATGCCTTCAACAGCAGCCGAAATAGCAAAGAAAAAAAATATCGGCTACTATGACCTTTTAAATGCATCATCAAACATAAAACTCGGCAATTACTATTATGCCTATATAAAAAGTATTCTTTCAGGCATGGATGTTTCTGCGATTGCCTCCTATAACGGCGGTATAGGTTCTGTCACCCGCTGGAAAAAATCGCTTAATTATGACGATACCGACGGGTTTGTCGAACAAATTCCGTATGACGAAACTCAAAATTATGTCAAAAAAGTTTTCAGAAGTTACTGGAATTATATAAGGATTTATAACGGGAATGACTGACAGCTAAAAGTAAGAAGGTATAAAAGCTTGAACTGCTGATAAATAACCTTTAAAAAGTGAACTTTTTAAGAATGTTAAGCTTTGTAAATGCTTCAAAAATTTTTTTATCAAATCGCTTGACAAAAAAAATTGATGGCATAAGATAATAATTACTGGAGCAATTCAGTTGATAATTTACGGATGATACACTAGAAAATAGCAAATGCATTCGATTGATTTATTATTATACCTCATACAAAATGAGGCTGTGTGAAAAAAAATAACAAAGCACATTGAAAACAGAATAGCTGAAAATACTTTGTTAATTCGATAGAAATGGTAAAGGACATAGCAAGCGGGA
>CALUPW010000003.1 GCA_944322785.1 Candidatus Gastranaerophilales bacterium
TATTCAGACTGAAATGGATGCCGTACAAAAGGTTATTGAAAAGAACACTGAATCTACCTTCAAAACCTTCGGTTAGTGGACGAAGTCCACTCCTACACTTTGGAAAGACTGCTTTGTGACCGCTTTTTCAAAGTATTCGTACAATCTAAAAACTCAATACAGGGCGCTGGTGAAAAACTGCGCAAAAGCTCTGCGAGCGGCTATTTTATATTAGTAAACTACTGCGAGCAAATGCACAGGACAAAGCAATAATCCGATGACATGTAAATAACCTACACTTTGGAAAGACTGCTTTGTGACCGCTTTTTCAAAGTATTCGTACAATCTAAAAAAACTAATTTCAAACGTTATACACAGTTACAGGAGAACTAAAAAACTATCGCAAAAACTTTATACCTTTAATCTTTTGCGATTTTATATACTTTTCAATTTCATTTCCTTTTTTCCCTTTTATGCGGCCCTCAAGGGCGCGTTTTTTTTTTATTCAAATCTCCGAAAACATTATTATTAAGATTTCTTTAATCCTTTGACATGTCATAAATATTATTGTCTAATAGAATTAAGACTATAGTTGGGTAGGATTAATGTACATAAAACAGCTTGAAATAGATAACTTCAAATCTTTTGCCAATAAATCGGAGATACCGCTTCTGGAAGGCTTTACGACTATTTCCGGGCCGAACGGTTCCGGAAAAAGCAATATTATAGACAGTGTACTTTTTGCACTCGGACTTGCAAATGCGAGTGAACTTCGGGCGGAAAACCTTTCCCACTTTATTTCAACTTACACCAAACGTAACGAAGCATTTGTAAAAGTAACCTTCGGCGGCATGGAAAACGGGCAGGATTTAAGTATTGCCAGAAAAATCCGCAAAACTAATCAGGGTTATGCCAGCACCTACTATATTAATGACTCTGTAACAACCCTTACAAACGTGCACGCAGAACTTGAAAAATATAATGTCACACCGAACAGCTATAATGTTATGATGCAGGGTGATGTAACCGGTATTACAAACTGCACCCCTAAAAACAGACGTAAAATTATTGATGAAATTGCTGGTGTCGCAGATTTTGACAGAAGAATAGAACAGGCTACAAATGAGCTTACTACAGTCGAACAGCGTGTTGAAAGGTCATCTGTAATTCTCAATGAAGTTGACGTGCGCCTTGAGCAGCTTAAAGAAGAACGTGAAGTTGCTTTAAAATACCAGAAATTAAGGGATGAAAAAAATCAGCTTGACGGACAAATCAATAAGGTTAGATTTTTTGATATAAAAAAGAATCTTCAGCAGGCACATGAAAATATTCTTGAATTCACCAAAAAGAAAAAAGAAGAAGAAGTTAAAAACAAAGATTTGGATGAGCGGCTGACGCTAATAAAACAAAAATATCAGGAAGTTTCCGACATAATCAAAGAAAAAGGCGAAGCTCACCAGATAGAATTAAAAAAGCAGCTTGAAGAATTGAAAGGCGAAATCGACCGCAAAAATAATGCGACAACTTACGCAGACAAACAAATTATGGATGGTCTGCGAAGGATTGAAAACGCCAAAAACGGGATTGATTCTCACAAACAAAAAATTGAAGATTTCAAACTTAAAATTAAGTTGAAAGAGGATGAAATCAAGATTATAGACAATAATATCAAAGAAAAAAATGACGAATTGAAAAAAATTCTTGAAGATATGACAGGTATGAATGCAACAGCTGACCAGCATATTGAAAAGCGCAACAATTTGAGAAAAACACTTGAAAATCTTCAGGATAAAGAAAACAGCCTGATTAAACAAAAACTTCCGCTTGAAAATGATCTTAAAAATCTTCAAAACGAACTGTCAAAGGCAAAGGAAACCGTTCAAGAGCTTGAAACGCTAAAAGCAAACTTTACATCAGATTATGATTTAAAAAAAACACTTGTTGAACAGCTTGAAAAAGAAATGAATGATTTTAAAATCATTCAACAGAATGTTCTTCATGATTTAGACACAACCCGCAACGAAATTGATGATGTAAATCATGATATTCAAATGGCTGACAGAAAAATTTCAGCTATGGAAACTAAAAAACAAATAGCGCAATCAAGCTTCAACAGTGCCATTGATACAGTAATGAACGCAAACTTAAAAGGAGTACATGCACCTCTTGTAAAACTCGGTACAGTTGATAAGGAATATTCAACAGCCATGGAAGTTGCATTTGGCGGCAGAATGACACACATTGTAGTTGATGATGAACATGTCGCATCTGTTGCAATTGAACTTTTGAAATCCTCCGGAACGGGCAGAGCAACTTTTATACCGCTAAATAAAATCGTCAAAGCTCCGACACGTCTGAATCTGCCTAAAGACAGAGGTGTTATTGATTTTGCAATTAATCTGGTGGATTTTGACGACAAATACATTAACGCATTCTATTATGCCGTTGGCGAAACTCTTGTTGTTGAGGATATGGAATGTGCAAAAAAACTTATCGGCAAATACAGAATGGTCACCCTTCAAGGTGAAATATTTGAAAAATCCGGTTCCATGACCGGAGGTTCTCAAAGACGCACTGGATTAAGCTTCAGCCAGAATGACGACACTGAACTTGAAAACTTAAAAAAACATCTTAATGAATTAAGGAAAAAAGCAGCTGATTTAATCAGCAAAAGAGATTCTCTTGAGGCTAAACGAGAAGATATCCGGCAAAAATATTCTGATTCAATGAATGAATCTGCCAAGGCAAAAATTGAACTTGAAAACATGAACAGAAATTATTCAAACAGCGAAAACATTCTTGCCGAGCGCCATGAATTTATTAAAACAACAGAACCTAAAATTGATGAGCTTGCCAAAAAACTTGATAAACTCGAAGAACAAAATGTACAAATTTACGATGATATGGCTCAAGTTCAATCCGAAATCGAAGAAGTTGAAAAACTGATTAATGAACAGGATTTAAAAGATTTAAAAGAAAAAACCGAAGGTGTAGAAGCTGAAATAAAAAGATTACAGCAAAAACTGATGACAGCAAATAACGAAAAGAATGATTTTAACCGTGATATTGCTTTTCAGGAAAACATGATTTTAACAAACACCGAGGATATCCAGCGCACCGAAGCCAATAACAAAAAACTTGAGGCCGATAAAGAGCGTTTCAAAACGGAGATTGAGGAACTTAACCAGAAAGCTGAAAAGTTGAATGATGACATAAAAGGAATTGAAGAAAAACTCGGAAAACTTTTGGAAGAACGTGATACAATCAATTCCGAACTTAATGAACTGGAAAAACAAAAACACATAAGAGAATCCGATATTGAAAAGATTGCAGAACAAATTGAATCTTTTAAAGCAAGAAGACGTGAACTGGAACCGCAGCTTGAAACCGCACGTGAAGAACTGGTCAATTCAGGTGTTGAAATTGATAAACTTGAACCTGTTGAAATTTCAATTGAGGAAATAACCTCTCAAATCCAGCGTCTTGAAAAGAAGATGCAGGAATTGGGGGATGTAAATATGCGTGCAATTGCAGCCTATGACGAAGTTCAAACCCGTCAGCAGGAATTGAAAACTCAAATTGAAACCTTATCTAAAGAACGAAAAGAGATTTTAGACAGAATGCATGGTTATGAACAGTCTAAAAAAGAAGCTTTCTTAAAAACCTACAATAACATTAATGAAAATTTCAAACAGGTTTTCCATCAGTTATCCGAAGGTGAAGGCGAATTAAAACTGGAAAATCCTGAGGATCCGCTTTCCGGAGGTATGACAATTGAAGCTCAGCCCAGAGATAAAAAACTTCAAAGACTCGAAAGTATGTCTGGCGGTGAAAAATCACTTACGGCACTTGCCTTTGTCTTTGCAATACAAAGATATATGCCCTCCCCCTTCTATGCATTTGACGAAGTTGATGCAAGTTTGGACACGATGAATGTTGAACGTATCGCCCAAATGGTGCAGAACCAGTCAAAAAATACGCAATTTATAGTAGTTAGTCACCGCAAACCTATGATAGAATCAGCAAATAGGACGATAGGTGTAACTCAAAAAGAAAAAGGTATAACCCGTGTTACGGGCGTTAAACTCAGAGATTAAACATGAGCAGTGAAACAGCAATATTAAACTATAATACTACAACACAGGCAATTCCTGAAAACGTCAATGTTGACAACGAAGGGATAGGTATTCTTGTATCCCTTGCAAAAGCAGGGAAAATTGATCCCTGGAACATTGATATCGTTGATGTTACGGACAAATATCTTGCGCATATGTGTGAGATGAAATCTCAGGATCTTAGACTTACGGGCAGAACATTTCTTTTTGCTTCAGTTCTTTTAAAGCTAAAGTCCAATATTCTTGAAGGTATTGATATCACTCAATTTGAAAATCAGCCGCAAGATAATATTGAATATGATGATGACGGATTTATCGTTGATTACGGAGAAGCTGAAGATTATGTTCCGACCAACAACGTTGTATCAATTGATGATGTCTTGCAAAGAAGAACCAGTGTCAGACTTAACAGAAATAGGGTTGTAACGTTACATGACCTGATAAGACAGTTAGAATTTTACGAAAAACTGGAACACAAACAATCGTTAAAGAGTGCTCATGAACGGGCCAAACGCCGTGTTCAATCATATTCAAGATTTACGCCGGATGATATTATAAATCTTGCCCATGAAGAATATATTGAAGACTGTGTTTTAAGATTAAAAGAAAATCTTGTTCAGATATTTGAAAAAGAAGAAAAAATAGAGCTGAATGAATTGACTTTACTCGGCATGGATAAAATAAGCGCATATATTGCATTATTGTTTTTGACTGCCGAAACTGACTATGAACTGGTTCAGGATGAATTTTATTCAGATTTGTATGTTGTACGAGGTGAACATGGAGCCGCTTAAAGCAAGAATTGAAGCCGTGTTATTTACAACAGCAAAGGCGCTTTCAACAAACGAAATTGCCGAAATACTTGAAGTTGAAAACGAACAGGTTGAGGAAGCAATTCTTGATTTAATTATGGATTACTCATCCCGTGACGGAGCATTGGAAATTGATGATGAAAACGGCTACATTCTTCAAGTAAAAGAAGATTTTATGGATATTGTTGAAAAACTATGCCCTGTAGATTTGCGGCCTGCTGTTTTAAGAACTTTAGCGGTTATTGCATTAAAAGAACCTTTACGTCAGACCGAACTTAAAGAGCTTAGAGGTTCAACCGCTTATGAACACGTTGCAGAACTTATTGAAAAAGGACTGATAAGCAGAACACGTGACAAAAACGGCAGAAGCTACAATCTCAAAACAACACCTAAATTCGCAGAATATTTTAAACTTAAAGGTGACACTAGAGCATTGGAAAAACTTCTTGAACAGGGAAAAATGGATGAATAAGCAAATAATTAATAAAATAGTTTTTACATTTTCTCTTTTAATAATTTTGATAATATTCTTTAATATACCTTTCTTTTTGTGCAGTGCAGGCAAGAGCAGCTTAGAAAAGAACCAGACGGTTAAGGCATACAAGCTTTTACAAAAAGCGTATATTTTAAGGCCGAAAAATAAGGAAATACGCTATAATTACGTAAAATCAATGACATACTTAAAACCTTCCGAAAAAATTCAAACGGAAATGTTTAAATTTTCACAGAGCAAAACTCCGGATGCAGCACAAAAACTTGCAGAACATCAGATAACAATGTGGAAATCCAATATTCTTGGAAATATCGGTGATAATTATATTGAACAGGCCACTTATGACAAAAATCTTTTAAGATGGGACATCAATACGTTTCCGCTAAAAGTTCTTATAGAAGTTCCTATTTCAACGCCTGACTACTATAGAGATGAAATTGAGAAAGCGTTTAACGAATGGGCTTCAATTACAGGATTTTTAAAATTTGAATTCATTGAAAAAGGCAAAGCTGATATTATTGTAAAATTCAACCCGCTTCCGGAGGACGTTTGCGAAGACGGAATATGCAAATATGTTGTTGCATACACAGAACCTAAAATTAGCGGTAAAGTTCTAAAATCAATGACAATCACAATGTATGATAAAGATGCAAACGGAAACTATTTTTCAGACAAAGAACTTTATAATACAACCCTTCATGAAATAGGTCATGCACTGGGAATTATGGGACACAGCTACAGTTCAGATGATTTAATGTATATGTCCTCTGAACACGGGGATAATATTACAAGATACAGACGGGATTTTCAGTATCTCTCTCAGGAAGACTTAAACACAATCAACCTTCTCTACAGACTTATTCCTGATATTTCAAATGTGCCAATGTCAAAATTTAACAAAGAAGGACTGATATATGCACCGATAGTGCTTGGAAATGAAAAACAAATCGGAAATAGAAAAATAAAAGAAGCTGAAAATTATATTGAATCAGCACCCGAGCTGCCCGGCGGCTATATAGATCTTGCGATTGCATATGCGGATATGGAAAAATACTCTGATGCAACAGATGCATTGCGTAAAGCTCTTGAACTTGCACAATCGGATGCTGACAGATATATAATTTACTATAACCTTGCTGCAATTCATCTCAACTCCAACAGACTTGAGGAAGCCGAAAAATATCTCGAACTTGCCAAAAGTATAAACCCGACAGATGACACCTCAGAACTTGAAAGTAATCTTAACCATGCCAAAGCAGCAAATAAAAAACCCTTTAAAACAAATATTCAACGATAATTTCTCTTAACAAATACTTCACAAACTATTTAAAAAAAAGGATGTTTAAAGTATTCTAAACAAGTATGCTTGCAGAAAAAATTTATTTTGCATTCATACAAATTGTCACCAAACAAAAATAATGAGGAAATCAAATGAATTACAATGTCGCAATAATAGGCGCAGGCCCCGCAGGGATTTTCGCTGCACTTGAAATTACAAAATTGAAACCTGACTGGAAAGTAGTTTTAATAGAAAAAGGTCAAAAGATAGAAAATCGTGTTTGTCTTTTACGAGAAGGTTATGAAAAGTGTCCTTCCTGCAAAAAATGCGGACTTCTTTGCGGCTGGGGCGGAGCCGGCGCATTTTCCGACGGCAAGCTGACACTTACGCCTGACGTTGGCGGACACCTTGTTGACTATATGTCAAGAGAAAAAGTTGAAGAATTAATTGATTACTCAGATAAACTATATCTTAAATTCGGCGCTACTGATGAAGTTTTCGGCACAGATATGAAAGTTTTTAAAGAACTGGAACGGGAAGCGGCTCTTGCAGAACTAAAACTCGTACATTCGCCTGTTAGACATTTAGGAACTGAAAGAAGTCTTGATGTGCTTAAAAACATGCAGGATTATCTGGACGAAAGAATTACCATAATAAATAATGTTTCAGCTAAAAATCTGATTGTTGAGTGCGAACAGGTTAAAGGAATTACACTTGACAACGGCGAAACCATAACAGCCGAATACACAATTATTGCACCGGGTCGTGAAGGTGCTGACTGGCTTACAAAAGAATTTGCTCAGAATAAAATCGGCATGGTAAATAATGCTGTTGATGTTGGAGTTCGAGTTGAACTTCCGGCACCTGTATTTGAACCTTTGACTGACAAACTTTATGAATCCAAACTCATTTATCATTCACCGACATTTGGTGATGAGGTTAGAACATTCTGTATGAACCCGAACGGAGAAGTTGTTCAGGAAAACTACAACGGTATTGCAACGGTTAACGGACACAGTTATGCCGAAAAAACAACGAACAATACAAACTTTGCGCTTCTTGTAAGTGAAAAATTCACAGAACCGTTTAAAGAACCCATACAATACGGTCAACACATCGCAAGTCTTGCAAACATGCTCGGCGGCGGCATTCTTGTTCAAAGATTCGGTGACCTTCTTGACGGACGCCGCTCTACACCAGAAAGAATTAAATCAAGCATAATCACGCCGACACTAACCTGTGCAACCCCCGGAGATTTGAGTCTTGTAATTCCGTACAGACAAATGACAAGTATTATCGAAATGCTTTATGCTCTTGACAAAGTCTGCCCCGGAACCGCTTCAAGATACACTCTCCTATACGGTATTGAAGTTAAATTCTACTCTGCACGTGTAAAACTGACAGATGAACTTGAAACCGAAGGAGTTAAAAACCTGTTTACAATCGGCGACGGTGCGGGTGTAACAAGAGGATTGATACAGGCTTCCGCATCAGGCGTCTATGTTGCAAGAACTATTTGCGGAAGATAACTTTTGCATACGCAGTGAAGATTTTAAAAATGTATTTAAAAACAAAAAGCCCTTAAACAGGGCTTTTTATTATTTCGGAAGATTTTTCCAGTATCCAGCCTTTTCATTATCCGGATTCACGTCATAAAGCGCATACCAGGTACAGCCTATTCCGTTGCCTTTCTGTTTTGATTTTATGGAACATGGATTTCCCGCCTGCTCCATTGTGGCCGGTCTGTCTTCCAATTCTTTTAATTCTTCTTCTGTATATTGCTTATACATTTTTTTCGGTACCAGAATCCCCTGTTTATTAGTTTCAAAGTTAAAAATATCATGTCCCAACCTGTTTGGTTTTGCTCCCGAACCATTAATATCGACAGTTATATTTACGTTAGACGCATTAATTTGAACATTTACACAAGTACCGTCCGCAAGCATTTTTTCAGGCTGAGATGTACCTCTATCAAGAAATACATCATTTGTATTATTGTAATTTCTAACACCGTTCGGGTACTTGCATTCACCTACTATTTTTAACCTTTTATAATATGCCTCCATAAATTCCTGCGCTCTCGGATAAACCTTATTAGCATTATCATAAGTTGCAAATTCCGCCTGCAAATTGTCTATGCCCATTTCATCTTTTACAAGCGCAAGAGCTTCGGAATGTCTTGAATAGGCTTTTTTTAATGCAGTATGCAGGTGCTTGTTCCGAATGTTGTTTATCATTGACGGCAGCGTCATCGCAGCGACTATACCGATTATGCCGAGGGTTATCAGAACTTCAGCAAGGGTGAAAGCGGCTTTGCAGGACGTTTGGTCACTCTGGTCTATGCTGCGTAGGTTGTTTCTATAAGCATTGATAGACCCTGAATCGAGTTCAGGGTGACGGAAAGAAGAATGTATTATTTTACCACTTTCGTCATTCCGGCCTCCGAGCCGGAATCTATTTCTTTATTTAGAGATTTTGAAACAAGTTCAGAATGACATATTGAATTAACGGCATTGATAGACTCTGACTTTCGTCAGAGTGACGGAATGAGGGGCTTAGCATCCGGCTACTTTCGTCACTCCGGCCCCCGAGCCGGAGTCTGTTTTTATCAACATTGATAGATTCCGGATCACCAGGTAGGGGCATAAAATCTCGTTTCGACTCCCTCTCAACGGATTTTGCAGCCAGTACGGAATGACGTTTCATTTTTTCGTAAAATTCTTCAAGACATGTATTTTTAAGAGGCTTTGGACTTAAATTGTCCTTGTCCTCTGAATGACCTAAGTCTAAACCGCAGCAGGAGCCTGTTTTACGGGTTGCCCCCCCCCCCCTGAAATTCAGTCATATCAATAGTTTTCACCTTATACCTCCTGTAAAAATTAATAACAACTCCTTTTATATTTTAAATGATTATCAAAATAAATGCAACCTTGCCCGTGATATTTTTGGGTGGTATAATTTTTGTATGAGTAATAGAGTGAGCTTAACAACGCAAAACAGATTAATTGTATCAGGACTTATTTTAAGCACTGTTCTTATTGTGTTAATCGCAATTTTTGCAATCTTTAATATTCAAAAAAAACTTAATGACGGCTACAAAAGTTTCGGTCAGGTGATTTCAAAAATTCTGGCAATCGAAAGCATGGAAATTACAAGAGGATTAAACAGCGAAAAAACAAGAGAAACTTTAAAATCTCATTCCGACAGCATACTAAAAAGCCACAATGATATTGTTTTGATTGAATTTAGAGATAAAAACGGAAATGTTATATATTCAGGTAAAAATGAAACTCTTAAAAACCCGAAACGTGCAAGCATAACTGTAACTTCCCCGCTTGAAATCTCAAATAAAAACGGTTCCGCTCAAATCGGCTCTGTTACGGTAGCTCTTTCAGGAAGTATCATAAATCAAATATCTTCAACAACAAGAGCCTCTCTTTTGTTTGTTTTTACGATTGCATGGGTCGTTTTTGCCTTTGTAATCCTTATCAACACATATTTGATTACAAGAGAACTCAGAATTTTGCAAACAGGTGTAAAAAAGATTTCAACAGGCGAATTCGGATACAAAATTGAAGATCAGGATGTTTCAACAGAAGTAAAAGAATTGTTTGATGAATTTAATGACATGTCAAACAGACTTCACCTTTATGAAGAACAAAATATTGAACAACTTACGCTTGAAAAAAATAAACTTGAAGCTGTTTTAATGAGTATAGCAAACGGTGTTGTTGTATGTGACAACAATGATAAAGTCGTTCTTGTAAACAATCATGCACAAAAATTGCTTGAGGTAAACGAAGAAAAATTATTGAATACAGAAATTCAGCAGTATGTAGACACAGACGGCAATTTCTGTTTCAAAGATAAAATCGAGCAGTTTAAAGATACACCGCTTGAAATTATTGAATCAAAGCCGATTGATTTTAACATAACTGTTGATAAAAGAGTTATCAAATCTATAATTTCACCGATGTTTACAAGAAATAAGGATTATGTCGGATATATTATCGTACTGATAGATGTAACCAAAGAAACTGAAATGGAACAAATGAGAACACATTTTATCTCAAACGTTTCTCATGAATTGAGGACACCTGTTACAGTTCTTAGAAGCTACATTGATACTCTATACAACTACGGAAATGAATTTGACTATGAAACACAAAAAGAATTTATAGGTACAATCAATCAGGAAATTATCAGACTTAACCGTATGGTAAATGACATTCTTGATTTTTCAAAACTTGAGGCTGACGTAAAACTTGAAAAAGAGCCTGTAAATCTTGTTCGTTTAATTGAAGAATGCATAAATCAGGTTTCCGTGTTAACGCAGGAACACAACATAAAAGTCGAAGTTTCCAAAGATAATGAAATTCCTGATGTTGAACTTAATTATGACAGTATTGAACGTGCATTTACAAATTATATGTCAAATGCAATAAAATATTCACCTGAAAACGGCACAATAAAAGTTAAAATATCAAATCACGGAAACTGCGAGGTTGAAGTTACGGTGACAGACGAAGGCTGCGGGATTTCGCCCGAGCATCAAAAAAAGATTTTTGACAGATTTTACAGAGTCGAAAATAACACGCATACGATAAAAGGCACCGGATTAGGCTTAAACCTTGTTAAAACAACTATTGAAAAACATCATGGCGGAAAAGTTTTTGTACAATCAGAAGAAGGCAAAGGCTCAACTTTCGGATTTATAATTCCTGTAAAAGCTGTTGAAACAACGGGTGAAATAACGCTTTGTTAATCTAAAAGAGGCTTAATGGATCAGATTGATTTAAAAGAATTGAGAATTATCAGCTATATAGCGCTTGTAATAGTTATTTTAATGTTTGTTAATTCTTTTTTGGGCGATATATCATTCAGACTAACTTATATAAATGCAAAAGTAACAGAAACCACTTCAAAAATTCTTGATGCTAAAAATAATTATCCTGTACAACAAGATATTCCGGAAAAAGAACAGGAATTTATAAAAGTAAGAACTCAAAAAGGTAAAAATTATGCGATAAAGACAATGGCTGATTATTCAATAACAGGTCTTGTTGTTGCTACAAATACCAATTTCTTTTTGCGTGATGTTATGAGAACACAATTTGATGAAGTCTGTCTTATGGATATCGGGCTTGTATGGGGCGATATAGCAGATAAAAAATACGTAAAAAAGCACCTTCGATTTAAATCAACAAAAACCTTAGGTCAGGCAAGACAACTTTCTGTCAGAACTCCGGATTATGAAGCAATGCCTTACAAATGGGGGTATGTCGGCGGACACATGTCGCATACACACCTTATTCCAGCAAGCGTTAATGTAATGAGTGCTCTTTTAAAAATAAAAAAATATGATGTTGTAAAACTTGACGGATATCTTGTTGATATTTATACGGACAAAGGTAATATCGTTGCCCGAACAAGTCTTTCCAGAACCGATACAAACGCACAAAGCAGAGGTTACGGTGCATGTGAAGATATGTATGTTACACAGGTTCAAATCGGAAATAAAATTTACAGATAACCCGCAAATTTTTATTTTTACATTTTTTGTATTATTGTACAAAATTTAGGAGGTAATATGAAAAATATTTCTATTTTAGATGCAAACATCAATATTTTTAGAAATGAAATGGCTAAAGCTGCAAGAAAATACAAAGATGTTGCAGAAATTATGGTTTTTGAACAGGGATTAAGAGGTGACGTTGATAACCAATTTGTAAGAAAAATTTTACCTGATTATTTTGATAAAACAGGTAACCTTACAGAAACAGGCAGACAGGGACTTAAAGATTTAATCGCTGACATGTTTTCAAAAAAAACTTCTCCCGAAAAAGTTAGTGTTCAAAAATTCTTTCAGGAATTTTACAAACCAATTAAAGTTGATTTAAAAAATATTGATTTCAGCTTTCTTGATAATCCCTTTAAGAGAATAAACCGTTAATCTTGTCGATTATATCCTGCGGGTCAATTTCTCCTGTAACTTTATTTATATCTTGAGCTATTTGATAAAGTTTTGCTGCCTCAATCTTGTCGCCTGTAATTGTTATTGCACGGGCAAGGTTAAAGTGGGCAAGTGCATAATTCGGGTTGCACTCAATTGATTTTTTAAACAGGTCAATAGCTTTTTTGACACGTCCTAAATCATCAAGGTAAATTACGCCGAGGTTGTTGTATGCAATATCATAATTCGGATCGTACTCTATCGCCATTTCATACTCTTTAATAGCTTCATCCAAATCACCTTTGCCCCAGTATAAAAATCCTAAATTACAATGAATTTTGGCATTTTTGGGATCCAAATCCAATGCGTTTCTATATACCGCAAGTGCATTGTTATAATCCTCTTTATCATAAAATGCACTCCCTAAATTGATATAAATATCAATATCTTCCGGTGTCAGAAGATATGCACTTTGATAAGAACCAATTGCTGCATTCAAATCTTTTTTAGACTCCTGATATACAAATCCAAGAGTTTGATTTATAATACTTGTCCATTGTTTTCTTGGATTTAAAGTAACAGCTGTTTGAAAATGCGAAATGGCACCTTCAATGTCGCCTTTAATATAAAGAATATTTGCCAGATTTGAATGAACATCCGGCATATTCGGCATAATTTGAATTAATTTTTCATAAACATCAACAGCACTGTCATAATCTCCCAGCTCTTCATACGCCTGACAGAGATGTCTGTAAGCCTGAACATTTAAACAATCAAGCCATATTGCCATTTTGTATTCTGTTATAGCATCTTCAAACCTGCCCAGACTTCTGTATATATCTCCAAGCAGACAGTACAACGGAACAAATCCCGGAGCTTTTTCAATTGCATTGATATAAATATCAATTGCGTTATCTACCCCTTTTGTGTGCACCATATAAAAACCTTTTGTCAAAATAGGAAAGAATTTGAAATAGGAAATTGTTTTCATAACATTGGAAACTGCCTGTGAATCCAGAGGAAGCGTTAATAAAGAGAGAATAAACTCCCACTTTGATTTTGCAAAATTCTTAAATGATCTGAATGAAGAAAGAGTATATAAATTTGACAAAAGAAAATGTGCGCAGGAATTTCTTAAAGGTTTATATTTTATAGCCTTTTTAGCGTTTAATGAAGCTTCAAGAAATCTTGCCTTTTTAGTATAAGTTTCAGCCAGAAGATAATAGGCATCAGCGTATTTTTCATTTTTTGAAATCGCCATATCAAGATAATTCACGGCTTTATCTAATTCCCCTTTGTGAAAATGTGCACGACCTATTTTATAGTAAATTTCTGCGGAATCAATATATGTTTCCAGTGCTCTTTGATATTCAGTTATTGCTTCATCAATATATTGTGAGGAATTGTAAATATCAAGATGCCATGCTAGGTACAAATCACCTAATCGAAGATGTAAATCCGCATTTGTGGGGTCATCCTGCAAACCTGACTGACATAATTCAATTGCACTTTTAACATTACCGGTTTTGTACTCTTTATTAATTTTCTTTTCCAAGATTTTTGTGTCTGTTGCCATAATACTTTCTTAAAACCAAGCCTGTACTGTTTATAATATTTATTTTAATTAATATTATATAAAAAAGCAAGTTGTTTAGATATATTTAGTGTATAATATTGAAAAAACAGGGGTATTTTTATGAATAGAATTTATTTTGTTGACGTCACAAACAGAGATGGGGTTCAAACTTCAAGACTCGGACTTGCAAAACTACAAAAAACGATTATTAATCTTATGCTTGACGATATGGGAATAACTCAATCCGAATTCGGTTTTCCGACAACAAGACACGAGATTAATTATTTGAACGGGAACCTTGAACTGGTTGAACGGAATGTAATAACAAAAACAAAACTTTCCGGCTGGATGAGAGGAATAGCAGAAGATGTTGAACTTTCATTTAAAAATGTCCCGAAACTCAAAAACCTGAATCTTTCGCAATCCACATCCGAACAGATGATTAACGGCAAATATTTAGGCAAAAAGACTCCGCAGGATATTTTAAATATGACGTGTGAAGCTGTTGAATGCGCAGTTTCAAAAGGTGCTGAAATAATCGGCGTAAATGCGGAAGATGCATCAAGAAGCGATATTGAATTTTTAATTAAATATGCAACCGAAGCTAAAAAATGCGGCGCTCATCGTTTCAGATACTGCGATACCCTCGGATACGAAGACCCTAAGACGACTTATGACAGAATTTACAGCATTGCAAAAGCAACAGAAATGCCGGTTGAACTTCATTTTCATAATGATTTGGGTATGGCGGCGGCATGTTCGGTTATGGGGGCAAAAGCTGCAATTGATGCAGGTGTTGACGCCTATATAAATACTGCAATCAACGGAATGGGAGAACGTGCGGGAAATGCAGATCTTGCATCCTGTCTTCTCGCCGTATTAAAGTCCGCAGGATTTAAAAATAAATACAAAATTGATGAAAATATTGATTTAAGCAAAATATGGAAACTTGCAAAATATACAGCTTATGCTTTCCGAGTTCCGATACCAATAAATCAGCCGGCTGTCGGCGACAACGCATTTGCACATGAATCCGGCATACATGCAGACGGGGCCTTAAAAGACCGCCGGAATTATGAACTTTATGATTTTGAAGAACTCGGACGGGGAGAACCGGAAATTATTGAAACCGGCAGAATGATTACCACCGGCGAATATGGCGGGATTAAAGGTTTCAGAAATGTTTATGAAAATCTTGAACTTGAATTTAAGGATGAACATGAAGCCCGTAACATTCTTGAACTTGCCAGATATGCAAACGTTCATACGCAACAGCCGCTGACAGACAGTGAACTCCGATTTATTTATTATTATCCTGAAATTGCGGCAAAAATCATGACAGTTTCGCCTTATTATGAACCTGCGGGCGCAATTAAAGAACGTGTGGATGCACATCTGCTTACTATGCCGCACAAAATAGTTTAAATTTCATGTAAATAATTCTTAATAAATACGCAAAAATTATGTTTCAAGGATATTAATACAACATTGAAACTAAAAGGAGACACTTTATGAATATTCAGGCAATTTCATCAATAAATTTTAGAGGAAATTCTACAAAATACGAAAAACCCTCTAAAAAACAAACTATATTAACGAATTTGGAAAACCAACCGCAAATCGACAGAAAAAGACTTGCTAATGCAATGAAAGCTCTTGCTCTGAGTTCCGCTATAGTTTTTACACCCGCAATGATTTCATGCGGAAAAGATGAAATTATTGAAGACTGCGACCACCCAAACCATATTAATCCTCCGTTTCCGGTTGACAGCACAGATAATGTAGTTGATACCGTATATACAGGAATTACATATCAAACTCCGGCTATTGAAATGAGAAGATATAAAGTATCAGATAGGGACACTTCATATTTTGGCAGCGTAACATTTTCACCGGCAATAGTCCATATTCCTTATAATGCTCATAAATCCTCCGAACTCCAAACTGTTATGAAATTTATTGACATTTTAGGTTTGAATTCAAAAACTCTAAATAAGGAATATACCCCGACAAAATCATTTGATTACAATATGGTGCCCGCTCAGCTGACATGGCTTAATGAAAAATCCGGCACAGTTAATCAATTGAAATACAACGGATATGACAGTCAGGATAAACTTGTAAAAATGGATTTGATTTCTATTCCGGAAAAAGGCAACCCTGTTGAACGCCAGCTTCAGATGATTGTTGCGGGAAATGATAAATTGCTTGTTTACGTATATGATAAAGAGGGACAAAATAAATACACTGAACAATTATACACTCTTGACAACGACACGATAACACAATTCAACATTAACGAAAACAATAATTTTGAAAAAGTCTGCGAATATTCAAAAGGTAGAAACGGAAAAACTGTTTCCGCAACAGACAATAACGGAAATGAATTTAATCTTGCAAACTTTGATGTTTTAACAGCAATATCCGAAGAAAAATAATCATGTTTAACAAATATCTTTTTATGCTAAAATATAGCAAAAAGGAGTTAACATGGGGCAAACATTAGCAGAAAAAATAATATCCGAACATGCAGGACATAACGTAAAAGCAGGAGAACTGGTTATTGCAAACGTTGATGTCTGTGCTGTTCAAGACGGAACCGGTCCGCTTACCGTACAGGAATTCAAAAAACTCGGAAAAGATAAATTAAACAATCCTGAACGTACAATTTTGTTCATTGACCATGCATCGCCAAGCCCCAGAAAAGAACTTTCAAATACACACACAGTTTTAAGAGAATTTGCAAAAGAATACGGAGCTGTTCTTTCTGATGTAGGCGCCGGAGTATGCCACCAGAGATTGATTGAAAGCTATGTTAATCCGTGCGAAATACTTGTTGGTGCGGATTCGCATACATGTACATCAGGTGCACTCGGAGCTTTTGCAACAGGCATGGGTTCTACTGATATTGCGGTTGCCATGGCGCTCGGAAAAACGTGGCTAAAAGTTCCGCAAACATATAAAATTGAAGTATGCGGGAAATTTAATAAAGGAATTTGCTCAAAAGATTTAATGCTTCATTTGATAGGCCTTATCGGTGCAGACGGTGCAACTTATAAAGCTCTTGAATTTTGCGGTGACACAATCGAAAATATGGAAATGTCAGAAAGGTTTACTCTGGCAAATATGGCTGTTGAAGCAGGGGCAAAAGCCGGACTTTTTGTGGCCGATGAAAAAACAAAACAGTATTTAAAAGCCCATGGACGTGAAGACAAATTCCGCTTTATAAAACCTGACAGTGATGCCGTTTATGAACGCATAATAAAAATTAAGGCGGAAGACATAAAACATACAGTTTCCTGTCCGCACACAGTTGATAACACAAAAACAGTTGATGAACTTAAAAAAATAAAAGTCAATCAGGTATTTATAGGCACATGTACAAATGGACGAATTGAAGATTTACGAATTGCCGCAGATATTTTGAAAGGTAAAAAAGCACATCCTGATGTGCGGCTTTTGATTTGTCCCGCATCAAAAGAAGTTTATTTAAAAGCACTTGAGGAAGGTCTTATAAAGATTTTTGTTGATGCAAATGCAGCAATTCTTCCTCCCGGCTGCGGGCCATGTGTCGGTGTTCATGCTGGCACTCTTGCTGACGGTGAAGTCTGCCTTGCTACTCAAAACAGAAATTTTCAGGGGCGTATGGGCAACACCAAAGGATTTATATATCTTGCATCACCTTACGTTGCGGCATACACCGCAGTTAACGGATATATTTCAGCCGAATAATTATAATTATTCATTAAAAAAGATAACCCGTTTACTATAAGCATTTGCGCAAACAATTTCGGACAAATATTCCTTACTATTAAGGTAAGGAGAAAAGTATGTCCGTTTCTAAGCTGCAATACAAAAAAATGTCACTGGAGGAACTGGTCGTTTTGTCACAGCAGAACGATCTTAAAGCGCTTGAAGAACTTATAAAACGTGAACAAAAAAATGTTTTTGCGGCATTTTCATATCTTACGGACAAACGTGAAAATATATCCGATTTGACACAGGAAACGCTTATGCGTGTTGCAAAAAATATCCATAATCTTAAAAATCCAAAAAATTTTAAAAGCTGGCTGAATACTATAATAACAAATCTTTTTTATGACGAACTGAGAAAATCCTCCAGAAAACCTGACACAATATCAATAGAAGATACAGATTGCGATGAGGGTGGATTTGACATTTTATCCTTGATTCCGGATAAAAAATGCAAACCGCATGAAAAATGTGTTTCAAATGAACTTGAAAAAATAATTAAGGATACCATAAGAGGGCTTCCCGAGCAATTTCGTATTGCAATCATTTTAAGAGAGCTTCAGGGACTTAGTTACGAAGAAATTGCAGATGCAACACATTCCAGCATTGGAACCGTAAAATCACGTATTGCCCGTGCCAGATGTAAATTACAGGAAGGTTTAAGACCGTATATATAAAAGGAAAGGAGAAACTATGCAACAGCAGTTAACATGTGATCAGGTAGGTGCTTTGCTTACTTATTATGTAGAAAATAAGCTGAACAAACCGCTCAAAAAATATGTAGAATATCATCTAAGTAAATGTCCTGAATGTAATGAAAAATATCAGAAATTAAAAAAACTTTTAAACAATTTTACGGAAATATCAAAAAAAATTAATGAAGACGATACAGAAGAAGACAATCCTTATATTACAAAACAATACAGGGATTTTAAGTCTAATTTGTCTGCATATATAGACAATGAATTAACTGATGAAGAAAATATTCGCATAAAAAAAATCGCTATTTCAAATCCTGTTGCCCGTAAAGATTTAGAGGATATTTACACATTTAAAAAACTGTTACATTCTTCTTTTGACAAAACAAAAAACGATGCCAAAGAAGATTTTTCAAAAAATATACTGAATCAAATCTATTCACTCCATACGAGTAATAAACTTGACCCTTTTTACCTCATCATGATAATTTTCTCAATTATTATCGCTGTTACACTTTTAGGAGTTTTTAATTTGTTTACGGTTTAAATTTTCATATCAGAACCTGAAAATTTTGTATATGCAAGTTTTTGATAAGCTGCCATGCTGAGCGGCTTAAATAATTGCATTTTTGAAATCTCTTGAGAATTTTTATCTAATTTTTGATTGGCCAAAATTTCTTTTTGTTTTCGCGCTGCATACTCATTTCGCAAAACAGGCGTCAAAAGATTGCATGATATAATTGACCCTAATGTATTTGTAATCATGCTTATCCCGCTTTTTAAACTTTTAAATTCTTCAAGTGTATCGCCTGTCATATTTTTTGAAATATCTGTTGTAATTTTTCCGATATCTTTGACATTATTATCTTTTATATACTTATCAATTTTGGGAGTAGTGAGTTTGCCTGATTTTACAAGCTTTACTCCGAAATTTGTAAATGCATTTGTAACGAGATAAAAAGAAAGAATATTAATTGCGGCATCCGCACATTCCTGAGGAATCAAAAACAGTTTTTCTTTTTTTGAAATTTTGTCGTTAAAAACAATTGCCATAACCTGAGCCGCAGCAGAAAGTGTCCAGCTTAAAACACCTGTATGAACAAGCATTTTTCCGGGTTCTTCCCCGTAATGTTTATAAAGGTAATTCTTTACACTCATGAATTTTTTTGAGGCAAGTTCGGCAAGATTATTTAGAGGCGTCATGTTTTACACCTCCATTATGTTCGATAAATTTGTTTGTCAAATACTTTGTAAGCGGGGCATCAATTACAAAATTGGTAATTGACATAACAAACAGAGAAAGTATTGTGCCTAAAGTTTTTCTGTATTGTTTAACCGCTTCACACAAATCATGTCCTGCATTTGATGGGGAAAATAAAGTATTTAACCCTGTCAATTTGACTTTTTGACCGAGTTTGTCAACTGACGTCGGAAGTTTTGACCACTTATTTATGGCATCAATACATCCGTATCTGATTAAAACTCCCGTTGTTGTTCCAGCAATAATTTTGGCAATGGTACGGCAAACAGAAACCTTGCGGGTTTCTTCATCAACACTTTTGTTATTTGCATCTATAAACGGCTGTGACATAAGGGCTGTAACACCGAGAATTAAACGGTTTTCCGGTGATGAAATCTCACTTCCTACCCATTTTATTCGCTTCTGCCACTTCTCACTTCCTACGGAAAAATTCGGCACACAGTCATAAAAAGCCTGCTGTACCCGTTGTGAACCTGAAGTTACAGTTTTGTACAGCGAAGAATTTTTTATATATGAAGTTATTCCTGCCAGTGCCATAATTATTACCCAAGTCAATAAAGACAATCAAGATATGGAATTGCCCGCAAAATTTATATTATTACAAAAATTTTACAAAATAAAACATGAATGACAAATAAAAATATTTTTAAGTATTATAACAATGACAACAACTATGAGATACAACGAATTTAAAAAAGAGTTGATTAACAATGTGTATTTGCAGTATGCAAAAGGTAATCCCGGTGCTGCAAGAACGGCAATCGCTAAAATTTACAGAGAAGGCTGCCACAACCCTCGTGGTACATTATTCCGGATTATATCAGGCGGAATTGAAGTAAAAGACGTTTTAATCAATGAAGCAAAAAGTATAGAAAAAGCCGGAAAATATCGAGAAGCTCAAGCGTTTTTATTCAAATATTTTGATATAAATAAAGAAATAACAACACCCAATCATCCGATGGTTGCGGCGGCAAGAGATGAATTTATTGGAAAATTAAATGAAATGAATGTTTCATCGAAAAACCGTAAATTCAGCAAATTCATTCTTCTAAAACAAGAATATCCAATTATTGGAAAATTAAAATTTCTTGCCAAATTTTTATAATCTTGCACCTTTCGGAACAACAGTTATGCCGCCCGGAGAAACATAAAATCCACGCTTTATATCTTCTTCCCTGTTAAATCCTATACGAGTATTCGGCGGGATGTCAACGTTTTTATCAATAATTGCACGTCGTATTCTTGAATATCTGCCTATATCCACATTTTCCATCAATATACTTTCAGATATTTGAGAATAGCTGTTTACCCTGACCCGCGGGGATAAAACACATCTTGAAAGGCCTCCGCCTGAAACAATACACCCTTCAGATACCATTGAATTTGTAGCCATTCCGACTCGGTCACCCTCCGACCATATAAATTTTGCAGGCGGATAATTGTAATTGAAAGTTCTTATCGGCCATTCCCGTGAATACAAGTTAAGCTCCGGAGCACTGTCCAGCAAATCCATGTTTGCCTGCCAGTAAGCATCAATACTTCCTACATCCCGCCAGTATCCGCTTTCGGCTTCAGTCATACCTGCAAACGTGTTTGATGCAAAATTGTAAACATAAATGCGTTTCCCTTCATCAAGCAGCATCGGAATAACATTTTTTCCAAAATCATGACTTGAAGATTCAATTTTTTCATCTTCATTAAGAGCTTTTAAAAGAACATCTTTGTCAAAAATATAATTACCCATTGAAGCCAGACAATAATTCGGATTTCCTGGTATAGATTTCGGAGTATCTTTCGGTTTTTCAACAAAATTCGTCAGACGCCAGTTGTCATCAACTTCAATTATTCCAAATTCGGATGCTTCTTCAATAGGAATCGGAATCGCTGAAATTGTCAAATCCGCACAATTGTATTTATGGAAATCAAGCATCTGTGAAACATCCATTTTATAAACATGATCACCCCCAAATATACATACATATTTAGGATTTTCATCAGTTATATGAAAAACATTCTGATAAATTGCATCAGCTGTACCTCTGTACCAGTCGGAACCCGTACGCATTTGTGCAGGCGCCAAATCAACATACTGATTTAAGAATGGTGACAAAGCCCAGCCACGAGTAATATGTTTATTTAAAGAATCCGATTTGTATTGTGTTAATACTTTTATTTTAAAAAATCCTGAGTTGATAAAATTATTTAATACAAAATCAATAATTCTATATCTTCCGCCAAAAGGGACAGCAGGTTTTGCCCTGTCTTTTGTCAGCGGATATAATCTTTTTCCCTCTCCCCCTGCCAGAATCATTACCAATGCATCATCAATAGACATATAAAAACCTCTTTCAAATAATATATAAAAATTATACATGATTAAATAAAAAAATGCACTAATACTTTTTTATTATTTTTAATAATTTAAAAATTTAATAGCAAAAAAAAATATTCAGGTATTTTTTATACAAAAACAGGAGAAAATTATGAATATACACCCCAATTATTCAAGCCAAACTTTTGGCTGCAAATTAAACACAATATCCGTAATTGAAAGCACTACCGGACATCTTTTAAAACAAGGAAACGATACTGAGCGAATAAAACTTATTAAAGAAGTTCTTGAGCTCAAAGAACTTAACCTTGAGACGTTGAAGAACAATCCTATGGGCGGATTTTTATGTTTAATATCTTCAGGTAAGATTTTGCTGAATAAAAATCCCAGATTTGCCAAAATTATAAATAACATTACACAAATAATTGAAAATGATAATCATGGCGAAAAGACAAATGAAGTTGTTCATAAAATTGTCAGGAAATATGGAAAAGAAATTGACTTAAAGGTATAAAATGATTGTCCAAAATTCAAATCCAATAAAATTCGGTGCTAAATTTGAAACAGGCAAGGTGCTTGAAGTCACAACACAAAAAATTTTTTACAGCAAAGGGCTTAAAGGCCCAACAGAGGTTATAAAGACCTTAAACGGTAAACATCCTGTCGGCAATCGTGGTTACAAATATATGGCATGCAAAATCGGTGAAAAAATAACGTCAAAATATCCGAAAATAAAAGAAGCCACGGATGAAATAAAAACTATTTTTGAGAATAATCCGGAAATGAACAGAAATGAAATGACTCAAAAAATCAAACCTATATTAGACAGATTTGACAAAGTAATTGATATAACAATTTAGAAATTATGTAAACAAAACGAGGCACCCAAAGGGTGCCTCGCTAATTTATATTTTTAAATTTAATTGCAGAGTGCAAGAAGAATACCTGCAGCAACCGCAGAACCGATTACACCCGCAACATTCGGTCCCATTGCGTGCATCAAAAGGTAATTTTGAGGATTAGCTTCCAAACCTACCTTATTAGATACACGAGCAGCCATAGGAACAGCTGAAACACCGGCTGAACCGATAAGCGGGTTGATTTTGTCTTTTGAGAACAAATTCATTATTTTTGCAAAAACAACTCCGCCTGCTGTTGCCAGAGCAAATGCAGTTACCCCGAGAATAAGTATGAACAGGGTTTGAGTAGTCAAAAATTGATGTGATGACAATTTTGACCCGACGGATAAGCCTAAGAAAATTGTTACGATATTGATTAAGGCATTTTGCATTGTATCTGACAATCTTTCAACAACGCCGCACTCTTTGCATAAATTACCGAAAGTCAAAGCTCCTACAAGCGGACAGGCGTCCGGAAGAAATATTATACAAAGCCCCAATACAACAAGCGGGAAAATAATTTTCTCACGTTTAGTAACTTCTCGAAGCTGTTTCATTTCAATCTGACGTTCTGCTTTTGTTGTCAAAAGTTTCATAATAGGCGGCTGAATAACCGGAACAAGTGCCATATAAGAATATGCCGCAACAGCAATTGCACCAAGAAGTTCAGGTGCAAGCTTTGTTGTTACATAAATTGATGTTGGTCCATCAGCACCGCCGATAATACCAATTGCACCTGCCTGCGGCAATGTAAATCCGAAACAGCATAACGCAAGAAGCAATGCCCCGAAAATTCCGAACTGAGCGGCACCGCCTAACAATGCTGTTTTAGGATTTGCAATAAGCGGACCAAAATCTGTCATTGCACCTACACCCATAAAAATTATCAACGGGAACAATCCTTTATGAATCCCTGCTTCATAAATAATTCCCAAAAATCCGTTAGGTTCTGCAATTCCTGCAACCGGAATGTTTGATAACAAACCGCCGAATGCAATCGGAACAAGCAATAACGGCTCAAATTGTTTTTTAATACCTAACCAGAGCAAAAATAAACAAATCACAATCATTATCGGAGAACCGAATTGATGAAGGAATTGTTCAAATCCGCTCGTAATTGACGGATCTGCAGGCTGTACAAAATTTGCAATACCTGTAGATTGCCAGAGTTTATATAAACTGTCTGCTATATTCATATTTCTATCCTTCTTTTTCTACTAATTAAGCGATTGAAACAAGTTCCTGACCTGTTTTAACCTGATTACCTACTTCTATATCAACAGATTTAACCGTACCTGAAAGCGGTGATTTAATTTCTGTTTCCATTTTCATAGCTTCAATTACGGCAATCACATCGCCTTCTTCTATTACATCTCCAACAGATACAAGAACTTTTAGAACTGTACCCGGAAGAGCTGCTTTAACCGGTTTTGCATCACCGTCTGCTGCATGGCTTGCTTCAATACCTGATTTTACATTGATATCATAAAGCTTTCCGTTAACGGTTGCTTTGTTGCCTTCAATTGCAACTGCATATTTTTTACCGTTTACAGTAACAGTATAGCCGTTTGAAGCATCTTCTTTCGGTTCATTTTCACCTGCTTCGCATTTTCTTACACCGATTGTACCTTTACCTTCAAGGAATAAAATACCTTTTTCTTTGCACGCTGCAGATATAAAGATATTTTCATCATTTACTGGCAAGCCGGCGTCTTCAAGGCGTTTTGTTGCAGCCTTAATACCCTTTTCAGGATCACGGTCATTAATATCCACAACAAGTTCTGTTGTCGGCTGCAAGTTAAGTTGTTCACCTGCAATTTTAACAATTTCCGCATCCGGTTCACAAGGAGTTTTTCCAAAATATCCCAAAACCATTTTCCCGTAACCTTCAGCGATTTTTTTCCATTTGCCAAACATTACATTGTTAAATGCTTGTTGAAAATAGAATTGAGAAACAGGAGTAACAGATGTTCCGAAACCGCCTTTTTCAACGACTTCTTTCATAGCTGCAACAACTTCCGGATATTTATCCATCAGGTTGTTATCACGTAGCATTTGAGTATTTGCAGTTAAAGCTCCGCCCGGCAAAGGTGATTGAATAATCATCGGATTTACTGCAAGAGCTTCCGGCGGTAAGAAGTAATCTTTCATACATTCTTTAAAGATTTCTTCCGTTTCAAGAATTTTTTCAACATCAACACCTAAATCGTAATCAGTTCCTTTTAATGCATGCCACATAGAAACAATATCCGGCTGAGCGGTTCCGCCTGAAACTGGTTTCATTGAAAGGTCAATACCGTCTGCGCCGCCGTCAAGAGCTGCAAGATATGCTGCCAAACCTGTTCCTGCTGTTTCGTGAGAGTGGAATCTGATATGAGCGTCTGCACCTAAAATTTCACGAGTACGTTTAATTGTTTCATAAACTTTTCTCGGATTTGAAGTTCCTGATGCATCCTTGAAAGCAAGACTGTCAAAGGGAATACCGGCATCAAGAATATTTCTCAATACCTTTTCATAGAATGCAACATCATGAGCACCTGTACATCCTATCGGAAGTTCCATCATTGTAATTGTTACTTCATGTTTCAAACCGTTATCACGGATACATTGACCGGAATAAATCAAGTTATTTACATCATTTAAGGCATCGAAGTTTCTAACCGTCGTAACACCGTGTTTTTTAAACATTTTTGCGTGAAGATTGATAATATCTCTCGGCTGAGAATCAAGACCTACAACGTTTACACCACGTGCCAATGATTGCAAGTTGATATCAGGTCCAACAGCCGCTCTGATTTTGTCCATAGTTTCAAATGCATTTTCTCTGCAATAGAAAATCGGTGACTGAAATCTGGCACCGCCTGCAACTTCAAAATGTTTTAGACCTGCATTGACTGCAGATTGCAAGGCAGGAATAAAATCATCTACAAATACTCTTGCCCCGTAAACTGATTGGAAACCGTCTCTGAATGAGGTGTCCATAACTTTGATAAGTTTTTTTCCCATAATTTATATCCTTTCATAATAATTAAAATTAACCTCGTGCTTTTGCAACTGCAATTGCAACCGCAATTGCTTCGTCATCAGACACATTAGTACGTTTCACTTTTTTGTCTAAATTTTCAATTTCCTCAGGGTAAAATTTGTTTAGGATTCGTACACATGCTGACATTCCATTCATTGTCCATACCATAATTACAAGGAATGCAAATACAAATCCCATTCCGATCCCTAGCAATACCATTCCGGTATCAAGCAGTTGAATAAAATCACCGTTCATAATATATCTCCTATCGTTAATACAAACTGTTGTTTATCATTTTCAAGAACAAGTGCACCAAAGTCATTTACAGACTTTGCAATTCCTGTTTTGGTTTCATTAAAAATTTTTACGGAAATTTCTTTATTTAAAAAACACGCATAATTAATATAATCTTGTTTAATAAATGAAAATCCGTTATTCAAAAAATTTTCATAATCATTAAAAAACAAATTCAATAAATCATTTAAAAAAGTATTTTTATCAATATATTTAGAAAGTTCAAGACATAAAGAAGTAACTTTTTTATCAGTTACTTTTTTAACATCCTCAGAATCTGCCGAAATATTAATGCCAAAGCCTAAAACAAGTCCTTTAAAAAGCGTTCCCTGCATGACGGTTTCCGATAAAATACCGGCGATTTTTTTATCATTAACCAGAACATCATTCGGCCATTTGATTTGAGGTTTTAGTCCGTAATTTTCAAGAAGTTTGCAGATTACAACAGACAGATACTGTGTAATAGATGCGAATTTTTCATCAAATGAGCATGAAGGTTTTAAAACAATTGAAACAAAAAGATTGCCTTCTCCAAGATCAAGCCATGCTCTGTTTAATCTTCCTTTGCCTGCGGTCTGGCGGTTGGCTGAAATAACAGTCCTATCCGCAAGCAAATCAAGATTTTGCTTGCAATACTGATTTGTAGAATTTACCTCGTCAAGGTATATAACCTCCATTTATCCCCCGAAAAAAATTAAACTTTATAATTAAATTCTAATACAAATAAAAAAAATTTGCGATTTTTTTTTTATTGAGATAGAATAAATTTGCGAGGGAGAGAAAATGGAACACTGGGTTTATTCGTTTAATATTTTAAATCATCCGATATCCGTAAATATGGACACTCTAATAACAATGTGGATATCCATGCTTTTATTAATTATCCTTGCGCTGTTTACCACACGGAAAACATCTATATTCCCTTCAAAACTCCAGATTGTGGCAGAAGGGATTGTCAACTATTTTTCCGGAATTGCAAAAGCCAGCATGGGTGAAGATGCAGCTAAAAAGCACCTCCCGCTTATATTGACGCTTTTTATGTTTATATTAACAGCAAATCTTGTGGGACAGCTTCCATGGCATTTGATTCATTTGAAAACAGGAGAACTTGCATCTCCCAACAACGACATCAATATGACGGCAGCCATGGCAATTGTTGTTTCACTTTATTATATTTATTACGGTGTTAAGAAAAAAGGATTTCACTTTTTTGTTCACGGATTCAGTGTTGACGGAATTATAATCACACTTGTAGATACTCTTGAACTTTTTGTAAGACCTTTTTCACTTGCTTTGCGGCTTTTCGCAAACATTTTTGCTGGAGAAGTTCTTGTATTTACAGTTGTCGGAATTGTCGCATACTTTTTGCCGCTTCCGTTCATGCTGTTTGAACTTTTTGTTGCGTTAATTCAAGCTCTTGTTTTTACGCTTCTTTCCACAACATATATATCAATGGCAGTTAATGAAGAATAATTTATAAAAAGGAGAAAATTATGGCAGTTGAACAATTAGCAAATTTGGATTTAGCAAAATTAGGCGCAGGTATTGCAATCGGTTTCGGTGCAATCGGCGGAGGTTTAGGACTCGGTATTGCGACAAAAGGTGTTCTTGAAGCAATCGCAAGACAACCGGAAATGAAAGACGAAGCTTTTAAAAACTTCATTATCGGTGCAGGTCTTGCTGAAGCAACAGCTATTTATGCACTTTTGATTGCTTTGCTCCTGGTATTTGCATAAAAATTTTCAATAAAGGGTCAAAATCATGTTTGAATTTAATGCAACATTTTTAATTGCAATGATTAGTTTTGTAGTGTTCATAATAATTATGAATGCAATATTGTACAAACCTATTCTTTCTATCATCGCACAAAGACAAAACTATATTGATGATAACAATAGTGCTGCACAAAATTCAAAAAAACAAGCGCAAAGTATTCTGGACGACAGGGAACAGCAAATAAATAATGCTTTTGCAAAATCTAAGGAAATCGTTTCCTCCAGAGTCTTAAAAGAAAATGAAACAGCGAAAAATCTTACGGATAAAGCAAAAGCAGAATCCATGAACAGCATAAATGCAGGAAAAGCAATTCTTCAAAAAGAAGAATTGGAAACTTCAAATGCTCTTAAAACTAATGTGAAAGAACTTGCAGAGAAAATTTCTTCAAAAATTCTCGGCGAAAATATCACAATTGATAATGTTGATTATAATTACATTGATAAGGTGCTGAAATGAATACAATTGGTCAAATCTGGAATTTTATAGTAACAAGCAACTTTTTCAACTTTGTTGTAATGGTGCTGATTTTAGCATGGATTGTAACGAAATTTGATTTGATTAATGTGCTTGAAAATATCAAAATCAACATACAAAATACGATTAAAAAAGCTGAAGAAGAAAAAGCGGCAGCTGAAAAAGAGCTAATAAACGCAAAAAAATCCGTTGAAAATTTGGAAAGTGAAATTAAAGAAAAAATTGATTCTGCAGAAAAACAAGCTGAAAAAATTGCGCAAAATATTGCACTTGAAACAGAAAAAAAAGTAACAAATATAAAAAACAATATTGAACGGGCAATATCAGCAGAAGAAAAAACAATTTCCGCAAGACTTTCAAAAAAAACGGCTCTGGCATCATCCGAACTTGCAAAACAACATATAATAACACTTCTTGAAGCCCATCCGGAACTTCACGAAAAATATATCAATCAAAGTATTGAAGAATTAGGATAAATTATGAACTCTATTCAAATATCTTTAACAGCCAAAAATTATGCGGATGCACTTGTGCAGACAGGTAAGGACAATCTGCTTTCATACGATGAAATATTAAAAAATCTTGAGGCAGTTCTGGAAATTTGCAACAGTTCAAAAGAGTTGGCTGAAGTTTTAAAAAATCCGTCAATTCCGGACAATACCAAATTTTCAATAATTGATGATGTTTTTAAAAAAGATATTAGCGAAAAAATAATTGATTTTATTAAAGTTCTTATCGAAAAAAAACGTTTTAACGAATTTGATGGAATTGTTGAAGCTTATCGTGACGAATTGGACAAAATAAATAATCTTCAAAGAGTATCTGTAACATCAGCAATTCAGCTAAATGATGATATAAAACAAAGAATTATCCAAAAACTTCAAAATCGTCTTCAAAAGAATATCACGGCAGAGTGGCTAATAGATAAAGAAATTATCGGAGGACTTGTTATAAAAGTTAATGATGATGTCATTGATTCAAGTCTTAAAAATAAATTAGAGAATTTAAGTAAAAATTTAATATAAAGGGGAAATTATGGCTCTAATAAAACCTGATGAAATCAGTTCAATAATTAAAAGCAAAATAGAAAATTATGATTTGCAAACAGAAGTTTCAAATACCGGAACGGTTATTGAAATCGGTGACGGTATTGCCCGTGTTTACGGACTACGAAATGTTATGTCAAATGAGCTTGTCGTATTTGATGACGGCAAAGATACATTAGGCATTACGCTTAACCTTGAAGAAGACAATGTAGGTATTGTAATTCTGGGTGAATACACACAAATCAAAGAGGGTATGACCGTAAAAACAACGGGAAGAATTGCTTCAGTTCCTGTCGGTGACGGACTTATCGGAAGGATTATTGACCCGACCGGAAAACCAATTGACGGCAAAGGAGAAATCAAATACGAAAAAACAAGACCAATTGAACGTGTTGCACCGGGTATTGTTGCCAGAAAATCCGTTCACCAGCCGCTGCAAACCGGTTTGACTGCAATTGATGCATTAACACCTATCGGCAGAGGACAGCGGGAGTTGATTATCGGTGACCGTCAGACAGGTAAAACTGCAATTGCAATTGACACTATTTTGAACCAGAAGGGACAAAATGTAATTTGTATTTACGTTGCAATCGGTCAGAAAGCCTCAACGGTTGCACACCTTGCCAAAACACTTGAAGAACACGGCGCTCTTGAATATTCAATTATAGTTTCCGCTACTGCAAACGAAAGTGCACCTCTCCAATACATTGCACCTTTTGCTGGCGTTGCAATCGGTGAAGAATTTATGGAACAGGGCAAAGATGTGCTGATTGTATATGACGATTTAAGCAAACATGCTCAAGCATACCGTGCAATGAGTCTGCTTCTTAAAAGACCGCCGGGACGTGAAGCTTATCCGGGAGATGTTTTCTATCTTCACTCAAGACTTCTTGAACGTGCGGTAAAATTAAACGATGAACTGGGTGGCGGAAGTATAACTGCGCTTCCTATCATTGAAACTCAGGCAGGGGATGTATCAGCCTACATTCCGACAAACGTAATTTCAATTACGGACGGTCAGATATTTTTGGAATCAAACCTCTTTAACTCAGGAGTAAGACCCGCAATAAACGCAGGTATTTCAGTATCCCGTGTAGGCGGTGCAGCACAAACAAAAGCAATTAAACAGGTTGCAGGTAAACTTCGTCTGGATCTTGCGCAATTTAGAGAACTGGAAGCGTTTGCTCAGTTTGCTTCAGACCTTGATCAGGCAACCAAAAACCAGCTTTTAAGAGGTCAAAAATTAACAGAAGTTCTTAAACAGCCGCAGTATGCGCCTTTGAGTGTAGCAGAACAGGTTTCAATCCTATTTGCGGCAAACGAAGGTCTTCTGGACGATGTTCCAAATAACCTGATTGCTAAATTCAAAAAAGACTGGTTTATACATTTGAATGCTAATTTAAAATCTCTATCAGACAATCTTAATGACGGAAGTGCACTGTCTGATGAAGATAAAGCTGAATTAAGAAAAAGTATTGAAGAATTTAAAAAGACATTCTAGGAAAGGAGTAACCGTATGAAATGTTATTATCATCATGATAGAGATGCCTTTGGAATTTGTCAGGCGTGCGGCAAGGCATTATGTTTAGAATGTATGGACACTACAAATAATGTCACAAAATGCAAAAACAGCAATTTTTGTAAAGAAATTGTCCGCTTGCAAAACATTACATACGGCAACATACGTGCAACCTTTACTAAAAGCCAGAAAATGGTATCCACTATACTCGGATTGCTATTCTTGCTTTCTGGAATTGCAGGTATCGGCATTACTTTTATCATTGAAGACAGCTTTATGCTTGTACCGAGCTTAATATTTATAGTAATAGGTTTTGCAATTTTTTACAGCGCATGCAGAATGCGTGTCAGCTAATTTCAGGTAAACATTATGACCAATTTAAAAGACATAAAAAACAGAATTCAAAGTGTTGAAAGTACAAAAAAAATTACACGTGCAATGAAAATGGTTGCGGCTGCAAAAGTAAAAAAAGCAGAATCAACAGTTAAAATGTCACGGCCATTTACAAATGAATTAAACACAATGTTTAAAAAACTGCTTAATTCAGTCGGCAGCTTTTCGGATTTGACGCTAAAAATCAAAACTGCCGTTGACAATTATCCGGCACTATTGCAGGTAAGAGAAGTGAAAACTGCAGGAATTTTAGTTATTACTTCAAACAAAGGGCTTGCAGGGGCATATAATGCCAATATTTTAAAACAGACTTTGAAAACTGTAAAAGAATATAATGAAAAAGGGATAAAAACAATTCTTTTCATTGTAGGTCAAAAGGGCATAAGTTCTTTAAAGAAAAAATGTAAAAATTTTGACTGTGAAATTGCAAAGACATATAATGCGGTTGCAAACAACCCTACCGGTGAAGGCGCAAGTGTTATTGTTTCAGATATGGCAGAATATTTTGTTAATCAAAAAATAGACAAAATTGAAATCATTACAACCAGATTTAAAAATATGATGAGCTATTTTATTGAAAATTGGGAGGTTCTGCCTTTAAAAGATATAAATACGGATCATGAACGCCTTCATGACAATATCATTGAACCTTTGATGGAATTTCTTCCGGATATGCACCATATTTTGCAGAAAGTTGTTCCGATGTATATTGCAAATATTATTTATCAGGCACTTCTTGAAGCGCAGGCAAGTGAACTTGCAAGCAGAATGACTGCAATGTCTGCGGCAACAAATAATGCTGAAAAGATGCTTAAAGATTTATCGACTGAATACAACAAAACCCGTCAATTTGCAATCACTCAAGAAATTATAGAAGTTGTATCCGGAGCAAACGCTCAAATCGGATAATCAAAATAATACACCGGAAAAACGTTATCTATCTTCTTAAAAATGCTTGCATACTGAGGTTGTTCTTCAGGTTTATTTTGTCGGATTCTTTATTTATAAGATTATTTTGTGATGACAATTCAGCTTCCATAGCTTTCTTTTCTGCAAGTTTAGCCTTGCGTCTGGCTTCGGATTTATTTGTCATATATATATTGAGTTTAGGAATTCCAATACCCAGAACAAGACCTGAATACAAATATCCTGCAATTTGTGCAACATTCAAAATTTTCAGTTGCTTTCTTATTGCTTTACCTCTTTCACCTGCAGGAATTTGTTTTAACATTTGAGCAAAAGTGAGCGCTTTACCGTCATTTGATACTGCATTTATACCTAATTTTTTCAAACCTTCAATTATAACTTCGTCACGGGTTTTGAGATTTGTTTTAAAGAAAGATTTTTCACCTTTATTTTTTATAAGCGATTTGTCGTTATCCATTG
The DNA here is from genome assembly GCA_944322785.1 of Candidatus Gastranaerophilales bacterium. GTDB lineage: Bacteria > Cyanobacteriota > Vampirovibrionia > Gastranaerophilales > Gastranaerophilaceae > Scatenecus. The sequence goes on from CALUPW010000003.1 coordinate 33,064, forward strand.
CCATTGCAACACCTTTTGCAACAAAGTTGCCAAGAACAAGCCAGTTAAAGAATCCTAAAACATCTTTAACAACAGATTCTCTTAACTCATCCTTGTCACGAGCAACGATAAATCTCGACATGATTGTTAACCCGTAGATAAGTTTAAACTGGTTTAAGGTTGGAACCATACCTTTGTATTGAATATTTTTAAGCAGTCCGCCTTCCTTACGGGCAAGATCTGCAACAATTCCGCCGCCGAAAACTGCAGCCGCTGCTAATTTCCAGAGTTTGAAGTTAAAACTTTTATCTTTTTCCCGTCCTTCAACTCCGACAAAGCCGTCACTACCGGTTTTCTTCTTTGTAAGATAAATGTTTAAAGGCTGAATTGACATGCCGATTCCGGAGGCAATAGCCATACCTGCAATTGTACGCCCTGTATTAATATGTTTTAGACCGTTTATAAATGTGTTTTTTGAAAAATCGGTTTCTTCAAAAGCCTTAACAACTTTATCTTTTGTTAAAGTTTTAGCGACATTATAGATATTTTCAACAAACCCTGAAAGACTGTTTGTTGTTTCTTTGCCGGCTGCTTTTAACTTATAATCGGTTTCAGAACCTGTTGCATGAGTAATATAATTTACAAGATACTGTTTTGTATTTTTAGGAATTGTATCTCCCGCAATATCAGGATTGTTTAACGCAGACATATAGCGTTTTACGACATTTTTAATATCATAAGAATTTAACTTATTTTCTTTACCTTCTGCATTTGTTGAAAGATTTTCAAAAACATCATTTAAAGTTTTTTCAAGATTTTGAACAGCTGATTTATCTTTATTAGCCTGAACATTGTCATGGAAAAGTTTACCAATAATATCGAAAGTTTCGTTATCTGCAAAAATTTTGTCTGCACGAATACCGAATGTTTTATTTAACACGAGAGAAAATGCAAGTGCAGCTAATGAGCCGTAAACACCGATTAACGAATGGTTAATGGTTCCAGAAGCTTCACGGCGTCCTGTTTCCATACCGGCTGCAGGACCTCTGTTTACAAAGTCGACTGTTGTTCTGGGGATTACCATGGAACCCAAATCAACAGCATTTGCACCCCAGGCCTGATTTGTGTCCAAAAAACGCAAGCCGAGGCTTAAGGCATCAAAGCCTTTAAAATTTATATTTTGTTTTTCCTTTTTGTTTTCTACTGAATTATAATGGGGTATGTTTTGAATTTTCATGATTTTCTCCTTACGAATTTAAAAATGCCTGAAACGAAGTTTTTGCGGCTGCCGGAATATTCGATGCCGAAATCGAAGAGGCGGCAGCCTGTGTACCGGCGCCGGTGGCAGCTGTAGTTGTCGTTTTTTGCGCATTTATATTCGCAAGATCTTGTTTTGCTTTATTTTTGTTAGTTTGAGTTCTTGTATAGAGCGGAATAAATATACCGAGAGAAATCAGCGAGAATGCAAGGTTGCCTATCTGGCAAATTGTTCTGAGTCTTTTATCATGTGCTGTTGCTAATTCATCCGTAGATTTTAATGATGTATGTTTTGCCCAGTTCCAGAATTTTTGAAGTGCATTTGCATTCTGGTCTGCTTTTTTCAGCCTGTTAATTAATTTAACATTACCATTATTTTTATGTTCAATATATGTTGCAATACCTTTTGCAGCATAATCGCCGAGGAAATAAAAACTAGCAAAGGTTGCAATATCACGAATTGTTGATTCACGAAGTTCATTTTTATCTTCAGAGGCAGCCATTCTGCTTGCAAAAGTTGCGGTAGAAATAATTCTTGCCTGATCCATAGTCGGGAAAAGCCCTTTAAACTGATACAAAGAACTTAGAGTGGGTTTATCCATCACCATAGACAAAGCACAAACACCAATCATTGAACCTACTGAAATAAATTTTTGTTTCAACAATTGCAGTTTTTCTTTTTTAGAGAGTTCCTTATATTCTTTCTTTTCCTGATAATCGTTGTAAATAGGCGCACCTTTGCGTCCTGAAAGTTTGTGGGTAATCCAGCGATTTATAGGCTGAGCAGAAATTGCCAGAGGTATTATTATGCCGAGTCCGCCTAAACTTTTCCAGTTGACAAGTTTTTTAGCCTTTGTAAAGTAACTTTTAAGTTGTTCTGCAGTTTTAACGCCTCTTTGTTTAGCACCGTGAAGGACTTTTGGTGTATCTTTGCAGAAAGATGCAAGGTTGTTGCCAAGGTATCCTTCATCACCTTTAAATCGGATATTTTCCGAAATATGCGTTAAATTAACCAAATTTTGGTATGCTTTTTTAGTATTTTTGTAATCGCCGTCTTCGGCTGCCTTTGCAAGAATATCAATAGCACTTTCTGCCTCAGGTTTGAGTCTGATTTTTTCTAAAATATCATTTATTTCTTTCAGATTTTTTATTTCATCCGGATTTTCAGCCAGCAGTTCCGCAAAAGATTTTATACCGCCTTTGTTATAAGCTTCGCCGTCAACGCCTTCAAGGGAAAGTATTGAACGTTTAAAGAAATCCTTATAATATTCCCGTGTCGGGTTGCCGCAGGGAGTATAAAATTTGGCTATTTTATCATAGGCCTCATTATTTGCCCAGTTGTTCAATAAATTTTTATCAAAAATTCCCATTACAGGTTTGTTAAACAAAGCTCCGGCACCCATTACAAGGAAACTCGGCAATAAACAATTTATTACCAGACCTGAACTTTCACGTCTGAATGCTTCAAATCCGCCAAAGAAATTCAACTGACGTTTTTGATTTCCGTTTTCATCTTTTTTATTTGAACCGGCGTATGTTTCAACGATAGTTCTCGGTATAATAGCTGTTGACAAATCCAATACAGAAACATTCAGCATCGGATGTTCTTCACATTTTTGAATGCCTTTTACGAGCAAATCAGATAAACCGCCTTTAAAAGAAGGTTTAAAATTTGCATTATTAATACTCTTTTTGGGGGTATTTTTTTTGTCTACACTACTTATACTAACTTTTTCAATCATAAAAATGTCTGGCTTTATTTAACATACCTATTATAACAACAGCACAAAATTATTAAAAGACGTAAATTTAAAAAATTGCGCTTACAGACTAATATGTTAAGGAGATATTAAGAAGATTTATTGAATGAGTTTTTAATTTTAAGAATTTTTAAAGGCGTTTTTAAAATTTTTAATGTATGAAAAACGGTTTTTAACAACAAATTCAATTAAATTCGTAATTTTATTTATTAAATTAATTGTAAATAATTGTAACGAATACGCTTAATATTTTGCATTTTATATATTATGGATATATTAATTTAGATTTTTTATAAATTCAACAGCATGCTCTTTTGTCAAAATTTCACCGCTGATTTGTGCTTCATGCAACAAATCCATGATTTCACCCAGTTTGGGAGAGGGTTTTATATCCAAAATTTTCATAATATCATTTCCGTCAAGAAGTTTTGGCAGTGGTTCAAGAGTGTCACGGACGTCAAGATAAAATTTTAAAAGCCGGTTTAGAGAATTTATATTATTATTTACCATTTCATCAGAAACAGCAGGTCCTCTTGCCGATAATCGATCCGCTTTTGCAAGAATAATTTCATCTATTGAATTATCTTCCATTTTCCTAACGTAACGCATCATAATTTTGTCGTTGATTTCCGGAGAACACATAAGGGAAGACGGATAAATATGATTTTTAATCATTGTAGCAATATAATCAATCTGCTTGTTTGAGAAAGCTAATTTTTTAAGTAAAAGCGGCGCCATTTTTGCACCCGTATCATCATGCTTTATAAACCTGTGACGACCTGTATCTTCCTCAATTGTCCATGTTGAAAATTTACCGATATCATGCAAAAATGCGGCAAGTTTTAGATGCGCAAGCCTGGAATACCCTCCGAAATCTTTTTTTTCAAGATGTTCTTTTACATCATTTGATGATTTTTTATAAATTTCTTGAACCATTCTTGAAGTTTCAAGAGAATGTTCAAATAAGCGTAAATGATGGTGGGTATTTGGCGGAACCTGTTTTAATTCGTTAATTACAGGGAAAATTTTTTCCAAAAGTTCTGCTTTATCCATATTTTTTAGAGCAATATCCGAAAATTCACCCGAAAAAAGATGCATAATTTCATAATTTAAACGCTCTACAGCCGGCTTTGAAATCAAATCTGTATGTTTTTTTATGATTTCAAAAGTTTGCGGCTCAATCCCAAAACCGGTTTGCGCCTGAAATCTGAAAACTCTTAAAAGTCTTAACGGATCATCTATAAAATTATTTTCATCAATTATTTTTAAAATTTTGCTTTCAAAATCCATGATACCACCTGTAACATCAATTATTTTGAAAGTTTTCAAACTTACTGCAATTGCATTTATTGTCAAATCCCGTCTTGTTAAATCTTTTTCAACAGTTCCGCCAACAGCAGTTGTTATATCAAGATAATTAATTTTATCGGGCATTACAACACGATAAATTTTGTTGGTTTCATCAAGCGGAACAAAAGTTGCACTAAAATATTCAGCAATTTTCAAGGCAAACTCTTTTACATCAGAATTTAAAATAATTAAATCACGGTCATTTGTATCTTTATCAGACAAAAAATCACGAACTGCACCTCCGACAAGATAAATATCTTCGTCAAAATTTTTCATTATTTCAATTAAAATATTGTCCGATTTAATTTTTTCCGTAATAATTTCCAAATTCATAAATTATATTTCCCAACGCAACCGTAACTGCAGTTTCAGCCCTCAAAATCAAATCTCCGAGTGTCAGCATCGGAATATTGTTTTCTTTAAAAAAGCCGAATTCTTTTTCCGAAAATCCGCCCTCCGGTCCGATTATCACAAGCAGACTTTCACCTTTTAATACCGGAGATTCAATAAAAAAGTCTTTTAAAGTTTTTGTAGAATTTCTTTCACAAAAAGCAATCACTTTATCAAATCTTTTTGAACCATATAAAATTTCTATTGATGAAACTTCTTCACATTTTGGAATAACAGCTCTTTCACATTGTTTTGAAGCTTCATACATAATTTTATTCCATCTGTCGATTTTTTTTTCAATAACCGATTTATTTAAAGCACAATTGTCTGTCAAAACCGGAATAAGAGAACGTACCCCTAGCTCTGTTGCTTTTTCAACAACAAAACTCTGTGCATCACTTCTTAACGGACTTTGAGCAAGAAATAAATCAAATTTTAAATCTCTTTCAGATTTATAAGATTTTTCAACAAAACATTCTATTTTATTTGGTGTTATATTTTTAATTACTGTTTCATATTGAATTTGATTTTCATCTATCAAAAGGATTTTTTCGCCACGTTTTGCACGCAGAGATTTTACCATATGATTGTAATTTTCTTTATCTTCAATTGTTATAATATTATCTTTTAAATTTTCAGATTTTATAAAAAAATGCGGCATTGAATAGTCCTTTCAACAATATTTTACAATAAAATGCAATTCTTTGAAAACATTTATTAAATTTTTGTTTATTTAGTGGATTTTTATTTATTTTTGAAGTATTATTACGGTAGTAGGAAATTCTTAAATTAAACCTTTCGGGAGGTAAAAGTGGAAAATACCAAACAAAATGAAAAAGTTATAGGCATACCCCGTGCCATGTCATTTTACAACAATTACCCTTTTTATTACGGATTTTTTACTGATCTGGGTATTAAAATAGTTCTTTCTGACGTTACGACAAAACAAACTATGTCACGTGGCTCCGCACTTGTTGTTACAGAAACATGCCTTCCTATAAAAGTTTATATCGGACATATTTTAAACCTTCTTGATAAAGGTATAGACAAAATATTTGTCCCGTCATTACAATCAATTGCACACAAAATATACAACTGCTCTAAAATCAGAGGACTTCCCGATTTGGTAAGGAATGTTGTAAAAAAAGATTTTACAATGGTTGAAGCAACTCTTGACAAATCAGAAAAAAATCACGGCTTATATGATTTTCTAAAAGAAATTGCCGCATATTTTGATATTACAGATGAAAATATCATTAAAAGAGCATCAAAAGCCGGCTGGAGATGTTATAACAACTTCTTTATTATGACAAAATCCGGTATGAGCTATAAAAAAGCAATGAATTATGCTCTTCAAGGTAAAATTTTTATTGAAAATCAAAACAAAGAATACCCGATTTCCGTTGCCCTTGTATCGCACGGATACAATATTTATGACGACAGAACTTCAATGAAAATTATTGAAAAACTTGAAAAAATGGATGTTAAAGTTGTAACTTCACTTCAGCTTTCAAACGAACAAATGGATGAAGGAATCAACACACTCGGCGAGGAAAAATACTGGGCAAACGAATATGAAATGACCGGAACTGCAGGACATTATCTTAAAGACAACCGTATTGACGGAATAATTACATTGACAGCCTTTGGCTGCGGCCCGGATTCTTTGATGGTTGAAAGAATTCAAAGAAGAGCAAAACATTTCGGAAAGCCGCTCCTTCATCTTACAATCGACGAACAAACGGGAGAAGCCGGTTTTATTACCAGATTGGAAGCCTTTGTTGATATGCTTTTCCGTAAAAAACGTGCAAACATCATCAACAAAATTGAAATTGATGATACAAGAAGCAATTTTATTCCGAATACAAACTTTATTGAAACAAAATAATATCTCTGAAATAATACCAATAGTTAAAAGAAAAGGCGGAAATAAATTCCGCCTTTTCTAATTACTTTATCAACCTGCCTTAAACTTTGCGTTTACGAGCAGCTTCTGATTTGCGTTTTCTTTTTACGCTCGGTTTTTCATATCTTTCACGTTTTTTAACTTCTGAAAGAATGCCGGCTTTTTGTATTTTTTTCTTGAAACGTCTTAATGCGCTTTCAATACTTTCGTTTTCGCCAACTTTAACTTCTGCCATTTATATTTTCACCACCTTTATGGTCATTTTGTACATTATATGACTGATTATAAACTAAATAAAAATAAATTTCAAGATGTTACAGGGATAACACGATTTATTTTCATTGCAATTATTTTTTATCAAGTTTTTCATATTTTTTTATTAATCATGGAAGCCAATCTTCCAATAAATCATTATAAATCTTTATATATTTTTCGTCTGTAATTTTAGAAGGATAATTACCTGTTGAATAAAATGCATAATCTTTATCTTCTCTCACTGAAAATATTTCAAAATCGTTAATTGTCCGATCTTTTTTATTAATTTTTACTCTATGCCAAGAGCTGTTTGTATAGATAAAACTAAATTCTTTATTACCGTTTTTTACGCTTAGCGTTATTGGCTCATTTGCTACTCTATTGTAAAACTTTAGAGCTATATCTTCAGTTTGATTCACTAATTTTTGATTAGTTTCAGACAAATAGACCTTTGGAGTAAAAGCCTTTGCTAAATTTTTACCTAACCCAGAGAACCAATTTCCATTAAAACTGCAAGGTACTCTGTAATTTTGCGGGGTATTTCTAACTTGCATAAAATCCTTTCAACTATATCTATAATACAATAAAAAGCAGTATATGCAAACTAAGTAGCATACACTCTTTTTAAGTCAATAGATTTTTATTTACACAAATATATTAAACTTGTTATTATTATCAGAATGCAATTTTCTGTATTCTTCATCTGAAACAGAATTTTTTTGAAGGTTTGAAATATATCCCTTATACTCTGATATCACTGAATTAACCCAGGGACAATCCTTGGTCTTAGGATTAGTTTTAAGATTTGCTATCGCAGTGCTGTATTGATTTATCAATACAGAAGCTTCTGACTGCTTAATTGGCTCCATATAACTCATAACCAAAATTTCCTTTCTTATTATTATAAAAACAATAAGTCATGAAAAATTGCATATTTTAAGCTGATAATGTAAAGATTTCGTAAATTTCTTCATCAGTAAGTTCTGTAATAATCTTTTCACCTTCGTAAACTGCAAGGTCAGCAAGTTCTTTTTTAGATTTCAGCATCTCATCAATTTTTTCTTCAAAAGTTCCGAGTGTAATCATTCTGTGAACCATAACGTTTTTGTCCTGTCCAATACGATAAGTTCTGTCTGTTGCCTGATCTTCAACAGCCGGATTCCACCAGAGGTCGTAATGAATTACGTTCGTTGCACTTGTCAGGTTCAAACCTGTCCCGCCGGCTTTTAAGGAAAGTATCATTACTTTTGCATCCTCATCATTCTGGAATTTTTCAATCAATTCTTCACGCTGTGGAACTGTCAGAGAGCCGTGGAAGAATAGGGGTTCCGTATTGCATTCCTCATTAATAACCTTGCACAGGATATCCCCCATTTCTTTATACTGGGTAAATATAAGAGTTTTTTCATTGTTATCAAGAATGCTTTGAACTGTTGATATACATTTATCCATTTTTCCTGAAAGTTCTTTGGAGATTTCACCGCCTTTAAGAAATTGATATGGGTGATTGCAGATTTGTTTTAATGCAGTAATAAGTTTAAAGATATTGCCGCGGCGGTTAATTCCGGTAAATCCGCTGATTTTTTCCATCATCTCATTAAGAGTTTTTTCATAAAGAACAGCCTGAGATTTTGAAAGATAACAGTAGTCGTTGATAACCATTTTTTCAGGAAGGTCTGTAATAACGTGTTTGTCAGTTTTAAGACGTCTGAGAACAAATGGCGAAATAGACATCTTAAGTTTTGCGGCACGGGAATTTTCTTTAAATCTTTCAATAGGAATTGCATAACTCTTTTGAAAATCACGAAGATTGCCAAGATATCCGTGATTTATAAAATCAAAGATGCTCCACAGCTCTGTTAATCTGTTTTCAACCGGCGTACCTGTCATTGCAACTTTTACATCAGCCTTCAGCATTTTTATCGCAAGAGTTTGCGCAGTATCCGGGTTTTTGATATTTTGAGCTTCGTCAACAATAACCATTCCCCAGTTTTGTTTTTTCAACTCTTCGACATCAATCCGCATTATTGCATAAGTTGTTAAAATTACGTCATGTTTAATATCAAGCTGTCGTTCCGCTCCGTGATAAACAACAGCATCAAGAGAAGGCGCAAACATTTGAAGTTCTTTCATCCAGTTTCCCATCAATGTTGTGGGACAAATTACAAGAACAGGTTTAGTCAGCGTACCTTCTTCCTTCATTTTCAAAATAAGACTGATTACCTGAATTGTTTTACCAAGCCCCATGTCATCAGCCATACAAACGCCGAAACCTTTTGAAACATTTGTCCAAAGCCATTTTAGACCTGTCATCTGATACGGGCGGAGTTCGCCTTTTAACTCAACGGGAGGCGCAACATCAACAGGTTTTGTAAAATCTTGAATTACACGTGCAAAAGCACTGTCATAATCAAAATCATATTGTGCAAGCTGTCCTGACATAGATGCATGAATTAATTCCATACGTGATAAAGATTTTAGGTTGGATTTTGCAATCTGCTCAAATATTTTTTTACTTTCTTCTTTATCAACAAGGACATACTTGTTTTTATATTTGATTAACCCGTTGCTGCCTTCAACAAGATTGTTAAACTCCTCAAGTGAAATCTTTTCATTTCCGATTGCGATTTCGTATGAAAAATCAAGAATATCATCAAGAGCAATTTTTGAGGATGATGTGTTATTAAATATATCTGCTAAATCTTTAGAGCGTGAAGCTTTCACTTTAGCATTTATAGAGGCTCTCGGAACCACTATATTTACAAGTTCTTTCGGCAGAATAACTTCAATCTGGGCTTTTTGCAGATAATAGGCCGTTTGCGTAATGATTTTATAAACTTCGTTTAAATTCAAATCAAGAGCAAGCTTTGTTTCATCTTCAAAAAGCTGTTCAAGCTCAGGCATATAACGGATTGCATAATTAAGCTGCTTTTCAACGATTCTTGAAATATCGGCGGCATTTGCACCGAAAATTTCATCTTTTGTATATAAATCATCAACAAGAACACTTTCACCTGTTTTGCGATTTTTGATATGAACTTTCAAGCGGAAAAGCTCATCTTCAATTCTGTCAATTTTAAAGAACGGAATGACATCGTATTTGCCGAGATAAAGTTCATCAAACCATTGAGAAAAGTTCTCTGCAATATCCATACCTTTCATTTGCGAACGCTGTTCAAGGTCCTTTATCATATAAGTTCCGGATTTTACATCCTTGAACTTGTACGCTTTAATTCCAAGAAATTTGTAAAGAACATAATTCAAATAATTATAAATGAAATCTTTTACGAAATTTTTCGGTTTGTCGCCTTTTATAAAAAGATTGTCCGGAATATTTTCTTCAAAAGTATTGATAATCCGTGCAAGCTGTTGATTTGAAATTATCGGTTCATAAACAATTCTGAACATTTGTCCCCGTGTTTTGACTGTCGGAATGAAGTATAATTTTTCAATCAACTTCATTACAAAATGCGTCAGATTGTTCATATAGATAAAAGTCGGTGTAACAGCTTCCAAATCAACAACATCGCCGAACCCGCCGAAATAATCCATCACAAGATCCAAACTCATCGGATATCCGACAGAATCTCCCATAACCTGAGAACGGAAACGGAACAATGAACCTTTTGACTTCAAATAGTATTCAAAATTGTTTGTAGGTGTGACAAAGAAAGACAATTTATCATTTTCATTTACAAGAAAAAAGTTTGTGTTTCTTGCCGGAGTATAAGGACTTAAAAAAACATCCTTAAATTCATCTTCCACAGTCTGGTAAATAAGACTCAGAGTATAACGGAAGTCCTTGTTCTTAAACCCTTCCGGATTTTCGGAAAGATTAAAGAACAATTCATCCACGTTATTCTTTTTAAATGAAAAATCTATATCAAAAGTCTTGTCAGTCATATTCCATCCATTTTTTCAAATTTCGAATTTTAGCGGGGCTTAAATGTCCGCTGAAATTTTATTTTTTAATCAACGACTCAGCATCCATTTCCGCCGGTTTTTCAATACCCATCAAATCAAGTATTGTCGGCGCTATGTTACATAACGCACCCGTGTCTTTAAGTTTGATATTATCAGGCGCATTAATCAGCACGAACGGAACTTCATTTGTAGTGTGAGCAGTCATAGGTTTGCCTGTTTCGTAATTAACCATAACTTCCGAATTGCCGTGGTCAGCCGTCAAAAGCATGATTATATCGTGTTTTTTGCAGGCATCCGCAATTTTTCCGACACATTCATCAACAACTTTATCAGCCTTTACAGCAGCTTCTAAAACTCCTGTATGACCAACCATATCCGGATTTGCAAAGTTTACCAGAATAAAGCCGTATTTAGGATCTTCAATTGCTTTTAAAACATTTTCGCAAACTTCACGTGCACTCATTTCCGGCTGCAAATCATAGGTCGCAACTTTTGGAGACGCAACAAGAACACGTGTTTCATGTGGCTGAGGTTCCTCAACTCCGCCGTTAAAGAAGAACGTTACATGCGCATATTTTTCAGTTTCCGCCGTTCTGAATTGATTTATGCCATGAGCTTCAAGAACGTCACCAAGAATATTTTTCATATGTTCTTTGCCAAAAGCAACAGGGAAAGTAAACGTTTCATCGTATTCCGTCATGCAAACATAAAAAAGATTTTTACGAACAGCTTTTCTGTTAAACCCGTCGAAGCTTTCGAAATTTATGGCTTTTGTAATTTCCCTTGCTCTGTCAGGTCTGAAGTTCCAGAAAATAATTGCGTCATTATCTTTTATTCGGCTATCTTCAGCTCCGATAACTGTCGGAAGTACAAATTCATCATTGTCGCCTTTTTGATAAGATTGTTTTATTGCCTCATCTGCAGAAGAAGCTTTTTCGCCTTCACCTAAAAGCAAAGCGTTGTATGCCTTTTCAATTCTGTCCCAGCGGTTGTCACGATCCATTGCATAATATCTTCCAGAAACAGTTGCAATAGGCGGGAATCCGTATTTTTTAAGTTCATCTTCAATCGGCTTCAAAAATGTCATAGCACTTTGCGGAGGCGTGTCACGCCCGTCAAGAAAGGCATGAACGTAGACTTTTTTAAGCCCGTTGTCAGCCGCAAGCTTAATCAATGCTAAAATATGTCCAAGAGCTGAGTGCACGCCGCCGTCAGAAGCAAGCCCGTACAAATGCAGAGCGCTGTCATATTTTTTAACATGGTTTATCGCATCGAGAAAAGCCTTACGATTAAAGAAGTCGCCGCTTTTGATGGCGTTGTTTATTTTTGAAAGTTCCTGATAAACAATTCTGCCTGCGCCGAGATTAAGGTGTCCGACTTCACTGTTTCCCATCTGACCCGCAGGAAGCCCCACAAATTCACCGTCAGCGTGAATTTTTATAAATTTTTCTTCTTTTTCAAGCCTGTCAACATGAACCGGATTAGCAAGTTTGGTTGCATCATATTCCGGATGCGACTTGCTGATTCCCCAGCCGTCCATAATACATAATAAAACTCTTTTTGTCATAAAAATCCCTTCTTTATATTTCGTACTATGTTTAAATTTTAACAGGAACAAATTAGAAATACAATAGTTTTTCAAAGTGAGAGTTTAAGTTTTTTACGTCACTCCGGCCGCCGAGCCGGAGTCTATTCTTTTTAATCAACATTAATAGATTCTGACTTACGTCAGAATGACATTGACGGTGCCCGTCGGCGTCGAAGGGCAATCTTCAAGAAACTAATGAAGGGGCGGAACACAACGAACCCGACGTTGGCACAATCGACACCCGCAACACCCGTCACACAGCCGGCGCCGATGTAAACATTACAAAAAAAGACTTGCGGTTTCGCAAGTCTTTTTTTCTTAATTAGGCTTACCATCTGATAAGTACCAGACCGTCAATACCGGCTTCAGCCGCCGGCTCAGCCGTACCTTCGTCACCTGTTCTGCAGTCCGGATCTTTAAATGATTCCGGATCATCTCTACCTTCAAAGTTACGAACCCAGCCGCTCGCCCAACATGTATTTTTAGAGCCGCCGCCGTTGCCGCCTTCACCAGAAGCTTCAACCCACTGTTGAAGAACAAAGCTGTTGTCAACAGGGAGAATCAAATTCATGATATTTGATTTAATCGTAAGGTTGTCATGTCTTCCGCCCGGAGTACCTGCCTGACCTTTAATCCAGTCAAACTCATCACCTTCACGATAGTAAGGCATTTGCTCAACAGGAGTGGTCAAACCACCTGCACCGCCAAAGCCTCCTTTTGCAGTAAGCACGCCTTCAATAATCGTATCTCCGCCGTCTTCACCGTCTTCACCGGAGCCTTGCGTACCGGCCGCACCGCCTCTGCCGACAAAGATTTTAAGTTCTCTGTCTTTGATAGCACGAACGACTTTAACTATATATTCACCGGCATCGCCGCCTTCACCGTACTGCATGTAATTTGTATCCCATGTGTACCAGTATTTGTATTTGTAATTTTCAGGATTTGCCTTGCCGGAAACAATATATCCAACCTGATTTGCACCGATTATACCTGCATTATTTGTATTTGTGCCTTCATAGCCGCCGTCTCTGCCGTCAGGAGTACCGTCATAGGCATCAGAACCACCTGTGGCAGGCTTGTATGCACCTTTACCATGTGTCGGATTTTTACCTTCCGGATGAAGGGTACAGGTTTGATCCGCACCTCCGACACCGAGGGAGATTTCCGCATAACCGGCAGAATCAGTACCGTTTTCGGCATAAACTCTTGCCTGACTTTCCCACTCTGCTTTTGTATAAAGCGCTTTTATCTTGTCCGCATTGTTATAGTCTGCGATAGCAATGGCATTGCTGCCCCGGATACCGGGGAGGATACCGCTGTAACCGTGATAATACAGGTTGTAACCACCGTCAATCGGGCCTAAAGTACAGAAAGTACCTTTGCCGCCTTCGCTGCCTTCTACCATTTCCGCATAGTAGGAGCATTTGTCGACTGTATAGTTACCGTTGTTTTTATCAACAAGGTTTTCACCGCCCTGGTTTGTAGCTCCTGTATTTTGGTTTTTATAACCGTCACCATTATAGTCGCTAAAGCTCAACATACAAATTGATGCGTCTTGTCCGGAAAGAACTTTACCAGTATCAGGATCAATAGCTGCCTGTTGTGCTGCTGTATCATAAGTCTGCCACGTTGATTGTACATTCAAACATTCAGACCAAGAGGTAACATCAGCCCACAACTGTTCATACTTGGTACTTCCGTATTGCTCTATCCAGAGCTTCTTTGAAGGCACGCTGGCATTAGGCCCTGGAGCTTGTGCATACGCATTTTTGACAGCATTACAACTGGTTTCATCTTTAGGAGTTATGTGATCTTGCCAATCGTCATAGCCTTTTGGCAGGTTGCATGCTGTCGGAAGATTCTTATAAGGTTTGTATGTAACATCCGTAAATGGATTGGTGTAATTCATATTAGAACTAGAACCTGATTGCGTCCAAGTACCATTACCTGCACTTGTATTGGTATTTACTGTTGTTGCAGGCTCTGTTTTACCATAAGGATTTTGTCCTTCATATTTTTCAGATACATCATATTCTATTGCAGGACTATAATGCTGGGATGAAGGTATTTCTTGATTGAATGCAGACTGGTAAGAAGTTTTACCATGCGTAATCGGTATAATACCTTCACCAAAAGCATCAGCTAACGCATCAGTTGTACAATCGACATTAACACCATCCCGATCTTCTACAAACGAACCGAATACACCGTCGTTTGCAAAAAGTGTCTGGTTACCATAGGTACATACCGGTGCCTCAGTACCTTCAGTACGTGCAATGTTACGCTCTATCAGAGGAGCGGTAGTCCGTTCTGTTATATATGTATCATTTGGAGAAGTTACAATTTTTCTGTAACTTGGGTACATATTGTCATCGCCTTTTACATTGGTTTCATCGTTATAAATATCTGTTGCATAGATATTTATATCTTTGCGGGCTGAAATAGTACATTTTTGAGCGGTACTTGGAATCCAGTATTCATCTGTACAAGGGCCTTCTAGATTACTAACACCGGCATTTGCTGATGATGGAGCACCGTCACTCACGGTATTGCATGTCACCCATCTATAGCTGTCTGAGCCGCAATAGCTGTCATCTGCCATGTCAGCATATCCATTACATACCCTGTTACCAACAGAAACCCAACTTCCGCTCGCATTTACATAATATGAGCCTGAGTCACCATCACAATATCCGGTACCATAAGATCCGCCAACACATTTATTTAAATATACGTTTGAGGCACATCTATTAACAGTTATAGAGCTATTTGAATATGAACTGTCGCATATAGGATCTCCCCAATAGTCTGTAGTCGTAGAACAAGAAGAACAGTCACCTGATGGATAAGAATACCTACAATCTACAGTCTCCCTAGTACAAGAAGAACATCCAGAATGTGATGGACTATAGCCTATACAATAATTATAATCTTCATAACCTTGATCGTAAGAATCACCACATTGACTGCAATTTCCTGACATAGATTTCCCATCACATGAGTTTCTTTCCTCATTACAACTGCTTGCATTACATTTACTTAGTGTAAAATATGAAGGACAGTAAGATTCAGTTCTCCAATTATTGCAATTAACAAACTCAGGATCATTTTCCTTGCCATTATATTCTTCATATTCGTATGTTGTACAACCCGCATTGCAGTAGGTTGAATTATAGTTTTTCCCCTCATTATTTTCTGCACCGCAATCTTCAAAACAACTGTATTTATAGTCACGAGTTTCTGAGTGATAGCACTTAGTAGAAGAACTAGCATAGTATGTTTCGCCATCAGGGCAGGAAACGCTTTCTGTTTTATTCCAGCAGGCTTTTTCCTGCGGAGAAGATGTCTTGTTTTCCCACTTTCTCAAAGCAAGACAGCCGCCGTTTGCGCAATCCTGAAAAATATACCAAAGATCGCCGCCGCCGCCGGCATCACCTTTTACGCCACGCCCGTCCGCATAGGCATAGATTTGCCCCCACCCATAAGCCGGATCGCCTGCCGTTGTTATACCTTTTACTTCCAGAAGGTATTCCTCTGTCAAGCCGAATGGTGAAAGAACTTCTGTTTCGGATTTGTGAGGCTGAGGATCGCCGCCTTTGTAGCCCGAATCCCCGCCGCCGCCACCGCCGCCGGTCGCCTGTATATGAAGATAACTGACTTTATCAGGAGGGGTAAACAAGCAGTGATCCCCGCCTGATGCCGCCTGATCCACTATCTTTTTATTTAGGCCGGAGCCTACGTACCGCTCTTCCCAGAGCTGTTTGGTTCCGTTATTGTCTTTATAATAACACATAAATGCCCCGTGCATCGCAAGTCTGGGCACTTTTACGTGTCGTTTTGATATTACGGCGACGCTTGATGCTATCATTAAGGATACTATCAATAGCAATAACATCATTTCAACCAGCGAAAATCCGCCAAAAATCCTCGTTTTGTTCATACGCTATTCACCTTTATAAAATATATTTTACAGCCATTACAGATTTGTTTTTGGATATAGTATAATCCATTTTAACATATTTTTATTATAACCTACCTGCCATAAGAAGTCAATATTTGAAAAGGGAATGTGAAGGGTTGTGTGACAGTGGCGGGCGGTGACAGTATAGATTCCGGATCACCAGGTAGGGGCATAAAATCACGTTTCGACTCTGTCTCAACGGATTTTGCAGCCAGTCCGGAATGACGGAATGGGGGTCGCTTGAGCGGACTGTTTTTTAGACTCCGGCTCACTGGCCGGTGTGACGGGGAGAAGGCTGTCTGCAGTGGCAGGCTTACGGACGCCGGCGCCGACGGAGGCTGTCACGTCATTCTGACGCAAGTCAGAATCTATCAATGCTGATTGTTCTGGCACTTTTGGTGCCGTGGATGAACAATCCACTTATTTTTTATGCCTCCGGCGGGTCTTGCGCAGACGGCGGTCGCTTTGTCAGCAAAGCGACGCAAACTGCGACCTGTTGCTTCGTTCGCTAATCAAAGTAACCGTTTCACCTGGGCAAGTGAACTCGCTTACGCTCAAACAGCACTTGCTTTGTTATTCTGAAACGGAACATTGATTGCTCACTACGCAGAGGTCGATCATAAAAGAATATCAACCACTACTTAACGAAACAATAGACTCCGGATCGAGTCCGGAATGACGTATAGAGGGTCGCTTGAGCGGATTGTTTTTTTGACTCCGGCTCGGTGGCCGGTGTGGAAGGGTTAGTAAACGATTTGCACATATACCGTGCGGGTTCTGGCTTTGTTATCAAAATCTATCAATACTATCTGCTGCCACTGGCCCAGCTGTAAGGCACCGTCCATTAACGGTATCATTGTACTGTTTCCGACTATCGACGCTCTCACATGAGCATATCCGTTGCCGTCATGCCAGGTTTCATCGTGGTGATACTCAGCCTCTGACGGTGCTATTTTTTCCAGCGCTTCCGGCAAATCCTTTAACAGCCCGGGTTCATACTCTATATTCGTTATTGAAACCGTGCTCCCAGCAACATATACATGCACAACTGCGTTTTGAAGGTTGTGAAGATACACAGCATTCTGCACTCTGCGGGTTATGTCGATTATCTGTGTATTGCCTTTGGTGTGAACCGTGAATTTTTCGTTGATTACCGTCATAAAGTAAATCTTACCTCTCCGTCTTTTACCAGTTTTCTGCCTTTTGAGTATGTCGCATACGGAATTGATTTTTCAGCAAGTGAGGTGAAATCCTCGCCTTCTGACAGTTTAAAGACATTGAAGTCTGCGTCTTTGCCTATTTTGATTGAGCCTGTAGTGTTGTCAAGACGAAGAATTTTCGCAGGATATATCGTCAGGTATTTTAATAGTTCGTCTATAGGAAGTTCTGCGTCTTTATTTGCTTCGTTCGCAAGCCGCAAAAGACTGAACGACCTGTCAGGTTTAAAGCTCTGGGTCGAAAAGCCAAAGTTTGATTTAAAGTATTTTAGAACCGTTTTAAATTCCAGCTTTTTATTACAGATTTCGTCTGAATAAGACGGCTGGTAAACATATTTTACACCCGTTTGCGCAAGCTCTGACAGTTCTTTTTCGTCTGTATAATTTGCGTTTGCAACGATTATCTTCTTCGTTAAGACCTTAAGATTGTCCAGATATTCTACAGGGTTTAAGCCTTTTGTGTACGGTGTGATTTTCTGAAACCCTAAAAATTTGTGCAAAAGATCAATATCCGAAAATCCGTATTTCAACCACTCGATTTCGTCCTGAGATTCTGCAAAGCGTGTCATCATAAGCATATTGTGTTTGCGGCAGTATTTTGAAAAAAGTTCCCAGAGTTTTTTATGAACACCTGAAATTGAATTAAGCATTATTCCGATATGCGTATTTTCTCCTTTATGAAAAACCAGATCCTCAACTTTATCACGAATATCTTTAAACTTACGTTTGCTTTTATCCATACTGTCCGCATAAACTTCGAAAAACAAATAATTTTTTATCGGAATTTTATTTATTATGTCAAAATACTTGTACTCCCGCGAAACCTGCGCAATACATGTTGTGCCTGATTTTATGGATTCTTCGACTCCTGTTTTAAATGATGCTATTTTTTCGTTTCTGTCCATTGAAAAGTAGCTGTTCAGTATATCTGCCCATTTTAAAGAATAATTATGAGGATTTACCCCTGCAAAGGTGTATTTTTTTGAAATTGATTGAATAAATCTTTTCAGTTTATTTTTTAAAGACTTTGGTTTTACATCGTTCACTTCCGTATATTGAAGCTGCGTAAACAAGTCGATAAACCCGGGTGTTATTACGGAATTACCAAGGTCTTTTAGATATTTTTCCTCAAAATCAGCTTTTGAATTCGGTATAATATCAATTATTTTACCTTCATCAACGACAATTGCGTAATCTTTTAGAATTTCACCTTCTGATGTCAGAATCCATTTTGATTTATAACACTTCATATAATCCCCTTTGTGTCTGATTTTAGCTGAATTTGAAGTAAAAAGCAAGTTGTTTGCAACAATGTTTAACCGTAAAATTCGTCTGCATAATATGCAAATTCAAGATGTCCGACAATGATTGTATCGCCGTCTTTAACACCCATAGCTTTTAATCTTTCAAAAACACCCATTCCGGTCAGAATGTTTTGAAATCTGATTACCTGTTCGGAGTTTTTTGAATCCGTTACTTTCGCAAGCCTTCCTACTTTACCGCCGACTATTATATAAGTATCTTTTGACACTTTTGTAATGTCGTATTCGCTGTCATCATTGTTGTAGGCGCCGTCATCTTCTTCCACAATTATTTCTGATACAGGTTTTTCTATTTTTTCAACCATTTCCGACATTTTGTTTACCAGCTGCTGTACTCCGTCACCGGTAACGGCTGAAATTAAAAACACATCATCAGAAACAGCTTTAAATTGTTTATACAGTTCATCTTTTTTATCTTCATCTATCGCATCAATTTTATTAAGCGCAATAATTTGATAAAGCGATGCTAGCCGATGAGAATGTTTTTCAAGCTCTTTGTTTATGATTTTATAATTTTCAAAGGGTTTATCTCCGGTTGTATCAACCAGATGCACCAGAAATCTGCATCTTTCTACGTGTCTTAGAAAATCATGTCCCAAGCCGATGCCCTCAGATGCACCTTCAATTAACCCGGGAATATCCGCAACAACAAATCCGTCGCCATTCAGACCTTTCACAACACCAAGATTAGGAATTAGTGTGGTGAACGGATAATCTGCTATCTTTGGTTTTGCAGAACTTATACGGCTTATTAGAGTGGATTTTCCGGCATTCGGCATTCCTAAAAGACCTACATCCGCTATTAGTTTAAGTTCCAGTATCAATTCTCTTTCAATTCCGGGTTCTCCTGGTTCACAAAACTGAGGCGCTCGTTTTTGAGCCGTTGCAAATCTTGCATTTCCTCGTCCGCCTCTGCCGCCCTGTGCAACAAGAACCTTTTGCTCATGTTCGGTTAAATCAGCAATTACATTACCGGATTTTACATCAATTACTACGGTTCCGACAGGAACTTTTATATATGTATCCTTTGCCCACCTGCCATGGCAATTTTTAATCCCGCCGTTTTCACCGTTTTCGGCTTTGAATACTGATTTGTATTTAAAATCCATCAACGTTGACATGTTTTGATCAGCAATAAGGTAAACGTCACCGCCCTTGCCGCCGTCACCGCCTGCCGGCCCGCCCTTGTCAACATATTTTTCACGCCGCCAGGCAACCATTCCGTTGCCGCCGTGTCCTGATACTATTCTGATTTTTGTTTTATCTAAAAATAACATTTTTATCCCTAATTTAATATTTGTATTACAATATTACTATGAAAAATATAAAAAATACACTTTTTTCTCACAAAACAGTTGAAATAGGTCTTGAATGCGGATACGACAACTATATAATGGCAATTGAATCCAGCTGTGATGAAACTGCATGTGCTGTTGTAAAAAACGGGCGTGAGGTTATAGCAAATGTTGTAGCTTCGCAAATCAAGACACATGAAAAATTCGGGGGTGTTATACCCGAGATTGCGGCAAGAGAGCATCTTGAAAGTATAAATGTTGTAATCGAGGAAACTTTTCGTCAGGCAAAAGAGAATGCAAACATTAAACCTGATGATATAACGGCTTTTGCAGGAACAGCAGGGCCGGGGCTTGTCGGATGCCTTCTTGTAGGATTGAATGCTGCAAAGACACTTGCGCTAGTTTATGACAAACCTTTTATAGGCGTAAACCATTTGAATGCGCATCTATGTGCTAACTACATTGATACGGATTTAAAACCGCCGTTTATGGCACTGCTTGTAAGCGGCGGACACACGCAGATTATTGATGTTAAATCTTATGCAGAACAGTATATATTAGGCGAAACTATTGATGATGCGGTCGGTGAAGCCTACGATAAAGTTGCAAGGCTGATAGGACTTTCGTATCCCGGAGGACCGAGGCTTGACAAACTTGCACAGGAAGGCAACCCGAAAGCTTATAAACTTCCCGAAGGTAAAGTTGACGGCTACAATTTTAGTTTCAGCGGACTTAAAACCGCAGTATTGCGGCTTGTAAAACAACTTAAAGCAGAATTGCCCGCAGGTGAAACTGAATTACCTGAGAATATCGTAAAAGATATCTGTGCAAGCTTTCAAGAAACTGTATCTAAAACACTTGCAAAAAAATTAAGGGCTGCACTTGAAGAAAAAGGTTATCAACAGGTAGTTATTGCGGGCGGAGTTGCCGCAAATTCTGAAATCCGAAGAAAAATATTCGATTTTGGAAATGACGGCTATAAAGTTTTTGCACCGCCTATGAAATATTGCACCGATAATGCCGCAATGGTTGCGTCATGTGCTTATTTTAACACAGATACCTTTGATGACGTTGATGTAGAAGTTTTTTCAAGAGTAAAATAGAAAATAATATTAAAAATTGTAAAAATCACACTATTTACCCGCAAAAATATTTCTGTTACGATATTAGTATGAATGTGATAAATCTTGGGACTACTCTTAATAAAACAATGAAACAACCTTCCGGAACAGATAGAACATCTGTTCCTTGTTTTGTCAAACAGACTTCATTTACAGGTGCAACAGATATTTTTACCAAGAATTTTATCCCCACCCAGAAGGAAATAGCGGAAGTCTTTGCAAACGACAAAGCATGTGACGGTATTGCCGGATTTTTACCGCAAAGGTGGTATGCAAAGCTTAAGGGAGAAACATTTTCCGAAAAGGTGGAGTTAGAAAAGAAAGTTTTACATGCTTTCCGAGCTGCGGTTAAACACCTTAAGCCTTATAATGAAGACCCTTCAAGTCCGAAATTTAAAAGGTATCTTTTTGATCTTGAAAATAAAAGATTAAAGGAAGCCTCAGATTATCTTACAAAAGTCTTGAGGCACTTTGGTATTTTACCTGAAACAAACAGCGTATATTTTAAAATACGAAAAGTACACGGACAATATATTGAAAGAGGGTATCTTCTATGTGAAAGAGGCAAAAACCCGACACTTGAAAAACTTTTTATAAAAACATTTAAAAAACTAAATCCTGAACGTCCTGACGCAAATACAAACGGGATTTATGCAGAACTTGCGCACGGGCTAAACTTAAACAGCCTTAAATGTCCGTACATCTCAAAAATATACTGGGGAGATGTAAAGGCCGGATATATGGCAACCGAATATGAAACTCCGCCAAAACACAGCAGTCCGATTGTACATTTCAAAAAAGAATATAATAATTTTCTTGATTTCTCATTTGATTTTTTTAAACAAACAGGTATAAAACTTATCGAACTTCTGGAAAGCGGCATAAACCCGGGTAGAACAACCCGCCGCAACAAGTTTGAACCCAAAGGAAAAGAAGAACTTATTACCGGATATCTTCAACTCACATTAGATAAAGTTGGGCTTATGCATTGTGATTTGCATAAGGATAATGCCATAATCGGCACTGATAAAGGCGGAAAAGCTATTGTAAAAATTGTTGACATTGGCGGCGTAACTAAAAGATATGATGCTAAATAACAGCTTCTGTTTTTACCTGTGACAGAATAAATTGTGTTATGGTTTTCTCCAGCTCAATACTGAAATGATTATTTATTTCTTTGATAAAATAACACGGACTTGTCACATTGATTTCAATAATTTTACCATCAATTACATCAAGTCCGACAAGAGGAAGCCCCATTGAATTTAACTTATTTGCAACAGGGAGAAATTTTTCTTTTTCTTCATCTGTCAGAACTGCTTTTATAATATTTTTGTCACAGTGTTCATTAAATTTAAAATCATCATTTGATGGAAGTTTTTGCACACAATAATCAAGAACTTCATCCCCTAAAAACAATACTCTTTTATCCCCGAATTTTGCTTTGTCAAGATATTTTTGAACCATTACAAGGGTCGAACAGTTGTTTGTCATTGAATTTATTATAACTGCCGTATTTTTATCACCTTTTTTTAATGTCATAACCCCTGCTCCAAAACATCTGTTTAACGGTTTTAAAACAATTTCCCCGTATTCATCCAGAAATCCCATAATATCTGATTTTGATGAGGTTACAATATGCTCCGGCATCAAATCGGGAAACATCATAGCATGAAGTTTTTCGTTAAAATCCCTTATTGCCCGTGGTTCATTCAAAATATGAGTTTTGTTCCTGTCTACAAAATCAAAAATATATGTTGCATTTATATAATCCAAATCAACAGGCGGATCGTTGCGAAACATGACAAGCGGAAAATCTTCAATATTTCGCTTAACTTCATTACGTTCATATAGAATATTACCGTGTTTTTCAAACACAGAATAACAATGAACAAATGCTTTTTCATTTTTTACACCGAGTTTGTCTATCGTTGTTATAAAAACATTGCACCCGCTGCGCATCAATTCCCGTATCAGCCAGAAATTTGTTACCAGATTGTTAAATTCAAAATATTTTAACTCTATTCTGTCAATTAAAAATAAAATATCCATATAGCCTCTTTTTCCAAAACAATAGCACGATTAATAAATTACATCAATTAATCGCAGCTTTAAAACTCTGGATTATTAAGAGTTATTTTGAAATTTCATCCGGATTTAAAATCATACAGTTGATATTGTTCATGTTGATAAATTTGAGGAACATTTCCAAATCCGTTTTGATTTCGGGGAACGTGTTGTAATGCATAGGAATAACCGTTCTAACCCCGAGCCAATCAGCTGCAATCGCAGCATGAGCCGCATCCATTGTATAATGTCCGCCAATTGGAAGAAGTGCAATATTCGGACGATAAAGTTCTTTTATTGTTTTCATTTCTGACGTTAAAGCAGTATCCCCTGCGTGATAAATACGGGTATTTTCAATATCAAAAATTATACCTGCCGCACTTCCTGCATATCCTCCGTCAGGAAGAGAATTTGAATGGAAAGCCGGAACAAAAATTGCACGTCCCCACGGATAGCTTAACCATCCGCCAAAGTTAACTCTGTTAACAGTTATTCCTTCACGGGAGAAATAATCGGCAAGTTCAACAACGGCAGAAACTGTTGCACCTTTTTCTTTGGCAATTTCAATTGTTTCACCGATATGATCCGCATGCCCGTGGGTAACGAAAATATCCGTAATATTTTCTTCATGCCAGTTATATTTATCATTTTGTTTTATAAAAGGGTCAATTAAAATACATCTTTCTCCAACTTTAAATTGAAATGCACTGTGACCTAAGTATCTGATATCCATATTTTACTCCTTCTTCTTATTAATTTACAATTTTATTTATAACAGATTTTTTGATAAAATTCAATTATGAAACAATACGAAACATATATGAAAGAATGTTTTGAACTTGCAAGGCTGGGAGAAGGGAATACTTCGCCCAATCCTATGGTCGGTTGTATTGTTTTAAATAAATTTGATGAAATTATTTCAAAAGGATTTCACGCAAAATACGGACAAAATCACGCCGAACGGGATGCGCTTTTAAAAATTGATAAAAAAAATGCCGCAGGCGGAACCTTAATTGTCAATCTTGAACCCTGCACACATTTTGGTAAAACTCCCCCGTGTGCGGATTTGATTATTGAATACGGCATAAAAAAAGTTGTTATCGGAATGCGAGATGTAAACCCTGTTGTTGCCGGAAACGGAATTAAAAAACTGCAGGCTGCCGGCATAGAGGTTGTTGAAGGTATTCTTGAAAATGATGCGAAAAAGTTGAATGAAATTTTTATTACAAATATGACAGAACACCGCACATTTGTTGCCTTAAAAACAGCATGCACACTTGACGGTAAAATTGCAACAAAAACAGGCTGTTCACAATGGATTACCTCAGAAACTGCCCGCACGGAAGCAAAAAAACTGCGAAAAAAATACGATGCTATCCTAACAAGTTCTAAAACCGTTATTGCAGACAATCCGACAATGGAGCATAAAAATAAAATTATTTTAGACAGAAAATTGAAAACTGATTTTAGGCAGGCAAATATATACAAATCAGGAAATATTTATGTTTTTTATGACGGGAAACTGACGCCGCCCTCAAACTTTGAAAATATTACCTTTGTACCTGCTCCAGTTATTAATGAAAAACTTGATATTGATTTTATTTTAAAAAAACTTTTTGAACGTAAAATAATGAGTGTATTTGTTGAAGCAGGCGGGATTTTAAACGGTGAAATGCTTAATTATACTGATAAAATTTATCAGTTTATTGCACCGAAAATTTTATCGGACAACAGTGGGAAATCTGCTTTTGACGGGAAAAATATTTTAAATATAAATGAAGCCGCCGCTTTCAGGTTTGATGACATCAAAATGTTTTCGCCTGATATTTTATTAACCTGCTATCCTATAAACAAAAAACAAAACTTTTCGTAAAACATTTCTATGAGTTTTGACACCACTATTCAATAACTTTTCCGTCAAACAAATCCATCACCATATTAACCGTGTCAGAATGCATATCGGTAAATTTAGAAACTTTCTCATCATCGCTCACAACAGTTACTTCATCCTGCTCTGCGTCCTCAATTTCTTCTTTTACATCATCTAAGGTTTGAAGTTTTTCTTGCGGCTCCGGCTTTCTTGGCGGCGGAACCGGATTAGACTTTGGGACATTTATCGGCCCCTGCGTCACAACATCACCCGGATTAGGAAGACGAACCGTAATTTTTGTATTTGTCTGTCCGAAAAGTTCATCAACAGCTTTTTGCAAAACCGCTTTTTTGCTGCCTGAGATAAATTGCTGCAGATAAATTTCGTTTTTAATTGATATAACAACATCCTCAGGGGATAACACAACAGGTTTTGCCCACTGCTTTAAAAGCGCACGTGTTGGCGGACTTGCGACATTACCGAGAAGATTACCCCACAGAGTCAAAATATCCTCACCTGCGGAGGATTTTGCCTTTGGCATTGGTGCAAAATCATTTGAAGAATCCTCTTTTATGGTTTCTTTATACTGATTTTTTTCAGAATCTTCATGTTTAATATTTTCATGTTCAGACGGAGCCTCTATATCAATTGAAGCTACCTTTTGTTTTTCTAATTGTTCGACAATTTTAGGTTTGGCATGGACTGCCGGTTCAACGTGCGGAGCAAATGTTCCTCCGCCTTCCAGTGCACTAAGCCGAGCCTGCAAATCCGCAAGTTTTGTATTTTCTTCCAGATTTGCAAGGTCAATCATCGCAATTTCAAGCCACAGACGGGGATTGTTTGTTGTTTTTAATTCTTTTATGTAATTTGCACAGCTGTCACACAATGAAATTACCTGATGCGACTCAATATTTTCCGATTGCTTTTTTAAATCCGAAATTTGTACATCATTTAACTGGGTTAATTCAATTGCAATTTCCGGAGAACAATTTTTTACAATCAGCAGATTTTTCATATAATCCAGCAAATTCTGTAAAATTTGAACGGGTTCATTTCCCGAATTATAAATTTTTTCAAGAAGTTCAAGAGCATTTGCAGGATTTGATGCGATAATTTGATTAGACAACTCATTCAAAACATCAAACGAAATTCTGCCCAAAAGAGCATTAATATCATCTGTTGTAATTGCATTTTGCACGCCTAATACACTCAGCTGGTCAAGCAGCGCAATACTGTCACGCATACCTCCTGCTGAATTTTTTGCGATTGTTGCAAGGGCGTCGTCTGTTATGTTTATTTTTTCGCAGTCTGAAATATATCTAAGGTGTTTCACTATATCTGACGTTGTAATTCTTCTGAAATCAAATCTCTGACAGCGGCTTTTTATAGTATCAAGAACTTTGTGAACTTCTGTTGTTGCAAGAATGAAAATTACGTTTTTAGGCGGTTCTTCAAGAGTTTTTAACAGGGCATTAAAAGCTGTTGTAGACAACATATGAACTTCATCTATAATATAAATTTTGTATCTGCTGTTAACAGGCGCATACATTACTTTTTCAAGAATATTCTGAGCATCTTCAACTTTTCTGTTGCTCGCCGCATCAATTTCAATTACATCCATCGGAACGGAATTTGTAATATCACGGCAGTTTTCGCATTCGCCGCATGGATTTATTGTCGGTCCGTTAACACAGTTTAGGGATTTTGCAAAAATCCGTGCTGTAGAAGTTTTGCCGGTTCCACGGGGACCGGTAAAAAGATATGCATGCGAAATCTTATCCATTGCAATTGCATTTGCAAGCGCTTTTTTTATGTGTTCCTGTCCGACAACCTGTTCTAAAGTCTGCGGACGATATTTTCTGTATAAAGGAATATATTTTTCGTTCATGGTAATATTATAGCAGAGTTTTATGTAAAAGGGTTAAAATATGAACATAATTAAACCTGCAAACCTTAAAAAAGGTGATACAATCGGAATACTAGCAACTTCAGGCCCGATAAAACAGGACAGCCTACCGATATTGACGGCAGTGGATTATCTTAAGCAATCCGGCTACCAAACCGTTATCAGCAACGATATTTATAAAGAAGACAGATACCTTGCAGGAGAAGACGAAACCAGACTAAAAGATTTGCATGATTTTTTCAAAAATCCTCATATTAATGCAATAATTTGTCTGCGAGGCGGATACGGGGCATTAAGACTGATTAACAGGATAGATTATTCCATTATCAGAAACAACCCTAAAATTTTTTGCGGATATTCTGATATTACAGCATTAAGTATTATGTTTTTAAAACGTGCAGGACTTATGACATATTCAGGCCCGATGATTATGAGTGACTTTGGGGCTGCAGAACGCTCAAACTACACAATGAACGAATTTTTTAAAGCAGTAACCTCGGATAAATATGAAATATCTGCAAATCATATTATAAAAGAGGGAAAAGCAGAGGGAATTTTGTGGGGCGGAAATCTTTCGACGGTTGTTTCCTTATGCGGTCTTGATTTCATTCCTGATGAGCCTTTTATATTTTTTGCGGAAGATATTAACGAGCCGGTTTATAAAATAGATAAAATGTTCAGACAGCTTTTAAATATAGAAAAATTTCGTCAAAACATCAGTGGACTCTGCCTCGGGGATTTTTCAAATACTGATAACAAAGACTGGCTTTTAAAACTCTTAATTGAAATTTCTGAAGAATTGTCCATTCCGTCTTCACTCGGTTTTAAAATTTCACATACAGCCTGCAAAACGACGATTCCAATAGGTGCCAGAGGTATGCTCAACGGAAAAACTTTACAGATTTTAAAATAATTAATTTTATATTAAAAAGGAAGTCCCGCAAATTTTTTTGGGTTAAAATATGATTAAGGTTAGTCAAGAAAAGGATAAAAATTATGTGGGATTATTCGGAAAAAGTAATGGATCACTACAGAAACCCCAGAAATGTCGGAAAAATCGACAATGCTGATGCAATCGGTGAAGCCGGCTCACTTGCCTGCGGTGATTCCTTGAAAATATATTTAAAAATACAAAACGGAATTGTAACGGATGCGAAATTTCAGACATTCGGCTGCGGCTCAGCAGTTGCAAGTTCAAGCATTCTAACAGAAATGATTATCGGAAAAACAGTTGACGAAGTAAAAAAAATTACAAACAAAGATATAGCAGACCAATTAGGCGGTCTGCCTCCCGAAAAAATGCACTGTTCCGTAATGGGATATGAAGCTCTGGAAGATGCGCTTAAAAACTTTGACAATATGACGGATCTGGATGATTTACGAAACGAAACAAAAGCGGAGAAAATCGTCTGCACCTGTTTTAACGTTACTGAAAACATGATCTGGGATGCAATAAAACAAAACGGGCTGAAAACCGTCGAAGATATAACAAACTATACAAAAGCCGGCGGTGCCTGCGGCAAATGCAAAGGGTTAATTCAGGATATTATTGACACCTATTATAAAAAAGAAGAAAATGAGTCAAACAGTCCTGCGCTTTCACCCGCACAAAAAATTCTCAAAATAAACAACATAATTGAAACACAGATTTCTCCGGAACTCAGAAAAGACGGCGGCGACATAACGCTTGTCGACATTGACGGCAATAAAGTTCTTGTAAAACTGCGCGGCAAATGTTCCGGATGCAAAAATTCGCATCTGACATTAAAGGCGTTTGTTGAAAGCACTCTTAGAGAAGCTGTGGATTCAAATATTGATGTAATCGAGGTGGCATAATGAGTTTGATATATTTAGACAACAACGCAACAACAAAAGTTGCACCGGAAGTTCTTGATGTAATGCTTCCCTATTTTAAAGAAGAATATGCAAACCCTTCAAGCATTTACGAATTTGCAAAAAAATCCAACCATGCTGTTCGTGAGGCAAGAGGTGTGATAAAAGATTTTATTAATGCTGCAAACGAAAAAGAAATTATTTTCACCTCCTGCGGTTCGGAAAGCGCAAACACGGCTATTATGGGCGTACTAAACATGAACAAAAACAAGCGCCACATTATCACCTCAAAAGTCGAACACCCCTGCGTACTCAATCTATATCAAAATCTTGAAAAACAGGGATATAAAGTTGATTATATCGGAGTTAATTCAAACGGAGAACTTGATCTTGCACAGCTTGAAGAAGCAATAAATTATGACACGGCTCTTGTTTCAATAATGTATGCCAATAACGAAACAGGTGTTATTTTCCCGATTGAAAAGATTTCGGAAATTATTAAATCAAAAAATAAAGAAACTAAATTTTTTGTTGATGCAGTTCAGGTTGCAGGCAAAATTCCGATTGATGTTCAAGCTGCCGAAATTGATCTTCTGGGAATTTCAGGACACAAATTTCATGCCCCGAAAGGTGTCGGTGCTTTGTACGTAAATTCAAAAACACTGATTACACCTTTAATCATCGGTGGACATCAGGAAAGGGGCAAACGTGCCGGAACTGAAAATGTTCCCTACATTGTCGGAATGGCAAAAGCTGCGGAACTTGCCTCAGACAATCTCAAATATGAAGCAAACGAAGTTAAAAGACTGCGTGACAAACTGGAAACAGGTATTTTGAAAAAAGTATTTAATGCAAGAATAAATACAGGAATTGCAAGCAGAGTACCGAATACTTCAAACATCGGTTTTGAATATATAGAAGGGGAACTTATTCTTCTTCATTTAAGTGATTTAGGAATTTGTGCAAGTTCCGGAAGCGCCTGTACATCGGGTTCTCTTGAGCCGAGTCATGTCCTACGTGCGATGAATGTTCCGTTTACAGCCATTCACGGAAGTATCAGATGGTCGCTTTCAAGATACACAACAGAAAAAGAAATTGATTACGTTCTGGATGTTCTGCCGGGAATAATCGACAAAATAACCTCTCTTTCTCCATATCAGGATGAACTTGCAAACCTTAAAAAACTTAAAGGATTTTAAAGTTAATAAAAAATTCAAATAAGAAATTTATTTAAGCCTAAAGTAGTATGATTATTTAAACATAAGACTTTAGGCTTAAATATTTACAGGAATTTTTGATTTTTTCAAAATGGCAGCTTCGTAGGATAGTTTTTAAAAATAAGCAGCCTTATCCTGAGCATAAGGAGTTGCTTTATGAAAAAATTTATTATTACTTTATGCCTTCCTATTTTATTAGGATTTTCCATGACTGCGGCACTTGCTGCTAACACACAAATTCTTGATAAAATTGAAAATTCTCTTTACGGTTTTACATACACGGGCGACAGCGAAAATTCAAGACTTGACAGAATAGAAAATTCTGTTTACGGGACAGTTTCACAAAAATCAGCAACCGAACGAGTTGCCAGACTAAAAAAAGATTTATCTGCTGATTTGATAGGTCAGGAAATAGAACCAAAAGAAGACACCTTTGCGGATGATGAAATAGCATACGTTGGAGAAGAACTTAAATCTGCGCCAAATGTAAGTTATCCTGCAGTAGATGAGATGGAAGAGATGGTATTTAATAAAGTTACGCCAAAAGATGACATTAAAAAACGGCTTTCTCGTCTTGAGATGAAAATGTTCGGTAAAGAATATAACGACGATCTTGCAACCAGAACAGACAGACTAAAAGCTGAAATTAAACCGCAATCTTTGATGGACAATCAAATTGCACAATCCTCAAATGAATTTTATGATGATTATGTGCCGCCGCTCGGGGCTGATTATCATTTAAACAAGTATCAGCAGCATGATTTTTTTGATTATGATAGCTTTAATGCACGGCAGGCAGCTATGGAACAAGCTTTTGAAAACGAAAAATACGGTCAGGCTCCAATTCCGCCTTCACCGAAAAAATATAATCTCACAACTGTTGAAAAAAATGTACTTAAACAAACATTTAAAAATGATTCAACGGAAAACAGACTGACAAGGCTTGAAAACGCAATGTTCGGAACACAATTTGATTCCGATGACACAGAAACCAGAATAAATCGTATATCAAGCGCATATAATGCACAAAAATCCGCAACTAAATACGACAGCAACAGATTTGCCCAAAACATGACAACAGCTATGCAAATAGGAACAATTCTTCTTATGGTTCTTGCGTGTATCTTATAACAAAATTCCGCAGTTACTCTGCGGAATTTTGTTTTGGTGATTTGAACAAATTTTTTATTTCATCAATACTGTCTTTTACATTCTGAACCTGATTTTTAATATCTTCCTTCTTTTGTTCAGCCTGCAGTTTCAATTGTTCAGCCTGCTCCTGCGCCTGCTGTTTTTTAAGTTCATTTTGCTGTTTGGCGGTTTCAATATTTGTTTTAATTGTTTGTTTTATATTTTCTGTACTCGTTTCAATCTGTTCTTTCAGACTTGGGCCTTCTATTCCTGACAAATCCGGATTGGAAAGCCATTTAAATGATTTAACCGAACTTTTGCTCTCTATTCCTCCGTTAAAATTAACTTTGAAATCTTTATATTGAGCATTTCCGCTTGATAATTCAGGAATGGCGTCCACATTTTCATTTTTAGGATTTGAAGTCATTGTTTTAATGATATTTGCTGTCAATGTTCCGAATTTTGGAATATATGAAGTTAATTTGTCAACGGAAAGCTCGCCGAGAGGTCCAAGAGCTGCCACCACATCACTGCCAAGTCTTCCTAAAATAACAAGATTAGCGGTTCCGTTTAATATGTTATATTTACCGGTTATATAATAAGCCATTGATGGTCCGCTTGCTTTTATTGAAATATTTTCAGCCCATCCGTTGTTAAATGTCATATTGCCTTTTATATACTGAAAATTTGCACTGTTTTTAATAACTGGAACAGTCGAAATTGCAGAAAGGGCTGTTTTCATAACAGCATTTGCAACGATATTGTCTGCGGCAAGGAGATTTTCAATTTTACCGATACTTAAAAATGCACCGTCTGCAACATCAAATGACATTTTTCCTTTTAAATTTTTAATCATTTCAATATCCGTTGCACCGGAAAGTGTCACGTTTGCCGTAAATCCCAGAGTTCCGGAAAGTGCATTTTTAATTCCTGCAGCACCTTCGATTGCTTTTATTGCATCAAGTCCGCTGCCGGTGATATCAACGCCAATTTTGCCGTTATACAAATTATATGCAACATCGCCTCCAATATCTCCGGAAAAGGCTTTCCCTTTTATATTTTTGAGATTAAATATTCCGTTATTCGGATTGAATGTAAAATCCGACGTCAGATTTTCGGCAACAATACCGCCTGAAGTTATATTTTCAAGAGTAGCGCTGCCGTTTGCAAGTTTTCCGCTTAAATTCGCATTAAGATTTTTCATGGAAAACTTCATATCCGGAATGTTCAATTCAGGCACTTCCACATTTCCTTTTAAAGTCGGATTTAGGATGGTTCCGCCGGCTGTAAGGTTTCCTTTCAGTGAAAGCAAAGAATTATCACCCATCAAAGGTACGGGCATCCCTATAAGTTCGGGGACCACAACATTAATTGAAAGGTTTTGCGTTTTTGAAAGGTTATTTATGCTGCCGTCGATTTTTGCAATTAAAAAGCCTTCTGATGTCATTTCCGTATCAGAAATTTTTAAAGAATCATTTGAATATACAAGCGTACTTTTAATTGTGGACGGTTTATTTTTTGATTTGTCTATGTCAAGAATTTTAAAATAATTGTCGGGTGTTGCATTGATTGCGATATCTGCTTTTTGTGCTTTTGGATTGCCAGAAATTTTAACGCTTAATGGTAAACTTCCTTTTGCTGTCACAAAAGAACGGAACTCTGCAGGAAGCATGTTTTTCAAATCATTTGCATTCAGTTTACCGTTTGCGGATATATCAATACACAAATCCTGCGACATATAATCTTTAATTCCGCCTGTAATATCAATTCTGGAATTGTCAATCAAAAGATATGCATTATCAATATTTATGTCATTTTCATCCATTGTAATTTTTGCTGCCGGAGCTTTTAGCAACAACGCCGGATTGTCGAGATTTGCAGATGAAAGATTAAGAACGCCTTCATATGAACTATCTTCAGTTGTGAGATTTAAACTGCCGTTAGCAAGGGAAAGGGTTGTATTTGATGGTATATTTTTTATTTTAAGATTATCAACCGACAAATTAAGAGCGGGCGACGGGTTTGAAAGCTTACCCTTAAGAGTTGCTTCCATTGAAAGTGTACCGGATTTAAAATCGTTTTCTTTTAAAAGCGCAACCTGACCTGCGGCAGCAGCAAGAGCTTTTATAAGCAGATTGTCCGCAACAAGGTACAAATCTGCAACAGCATCTGAAGTTAATGTACCGTATAATTTTAAAGGCTGATTAAATACCGTAAATGAAATATTCTTTATATTCACGTTGTTATCAGAAAAATCCGCATCTGCATTAATTTTGTCTATCAAAATATTATAAAGTTTATAATTTATTGAAGCTTCGGGTATTTTAAAATATCCTGATGAGGTAACTTTTTGCGTATCACCTGATACATAAAAATTCGCATTAATATTACCTGTGGCGCTCAGTGTGTCGAAATCGTTTATATCAAAGGATTTTGCAACACTGTCTATCAAATTGAAGAAGTTGTTGATACCTGCATTTGCAATTAAATGAACATCATATTTGAAATTTTTGCCTGTTTCAATCGTTGATAAAAGAGAAATATTTTCGTCTTCTGCCGGGTGAAGTGTTGCGACAATTTTCGCTTTTTTCTCTTTAAGTTCCGCATTAATAACTCCTTCCGGCAATTTTTGACCGTCAACTTTTACTGTTATTCCGTCTGCGGAAATTTTTCCGGTATAATTTATATCGTCAAAATTACCGTAAGTTTTAATATCGGCTTTTAGGTTTCCTGCAAGACCGTTATTATGTATTTTGTCAAAAATATCAATTATATTTACAAATGACATTTCTGCTTTTTTATAATTATCTTCATTTTCGACATTTTTAATAATTTCCTGCGGGAAAACAAGGTCATTCAAAACTAAATCCGGCATAATATAATTTTTAATTTTTAAGTCATAGCCGAAATGTTCTTCCCCGTCAAGAAATATTTCACCTGCGGCTTTAACTTTAACTTTTTTATTCAATATAAAATCCGTCAAGTAAAGATAACTGCCGTCCAGATAATATTTTTTGTCTGTCGGAATATCCACAAACTCTACATAAAATTTTTTTAATATGATATCAGGCAGATGATTTGAAAGTTTTAAACCAAACGGAAGTCCTGCCACAGTCTGAGAAGTTTCATTGTCAGACGGAACTGATTGAGGGATATAGTCTTCTATTAAAAAATGTCCGTCTGATTTTACATCAAGTCTGAGCTTTGTATTTTCAACCGAGATTTTATCAAGTTCCACTTTCTTTAACAACAGAGGCAAAAGAGATAATTTTATTTCAAAATTATCAGCCGAGAGAAATTTTTTATTTTCCGGCAAGGTAAATTCAGCATGAGCAAGCTTTATACCTGCGGTTAATTTTGGAGTCGTAACTATTTTTAACTCATTTAATTCCGCATTCAATCCCGTTGAATTCTTTATCAAATTAACGATATCACTGTTATATTTTTCAATTATTCCATTAAGAAAAAACGGAACAATTAAAAATGCCGCATAAAGTATTAAAATAATACTTCCAAAGCCTATTGCCGTAATTTTAAATACTCGTTTTTTCATAACACCCCTTAATCCAAATTTATTTCCAATTGTATTTTATCATAAAATTATTTTTTCAGTCTTACAGGCTCAACTGTCCATTTTATAGAAGGATTTTTACGAAACCAGGTGAGCTGCCTTTTTGCATAATTTCTTGTATTCTGTTTTAATTTTTCCTTAGCTTCATCCAAACTCATCAAATTATCCAGATACCAAATAATTTCTCGATATCCGATTGTACATACAAGATTTTTAATACGTCCGTGTTTTTTCAACAGATATTCTGTTTCCTCAACAAGACCGTCCTTTATCATATTATCTACACGTTTGTTAATTCTTTCATAAAGAATTGACCTTTCAAAATTCAGTCCGTACCATTCGACATCAAACAAAGGTTCCTTTATATATTCTTCCTGCTGTTTATCAGAATATTTTGCAATTTCTATTGCTCTGATAAGTTTCTTTTTATCATTGACTTCAATTTTCTCAGCTCTTTTCGGATTTAATTTTATTAGAATTTCTTTTAATTCTTCGTAGGACAATTTTGAAAGTTTTTCCCGTTCCTCATAATCCGGTTCAACTTTCGGTACATCATAATTTTCCAGCAGCAATCTGAAATACAAACCGGTTCCGCCGGCAACTATCGGAGTTTTACCTCTGGTCAAAATATCATTTATAACATTTTCCGCATCTTTTGCATAAAGCCCAGCTGAATAATCAAACTCAGGTTCCACTATATCCATCATATGATGCGGAATTTCATCCCGTTCTTCAAGTGTAGGCTTGGCAGCACCGATATCAAAACCTCTATACACAAGCCGAGAATCAGCCGATACAATTTCTCCGTTTACTTTTTTTGCAAGTTCTATTGAATAAGCGGTTTTACCTGAGGCTGTAGGTCCGACAACTGCAATTACTTTAGGCTTTGATTTCATCATTTTTATCTGTTCCGTTAAATTCTTTTTCGTAATAGCTGAAAACAAGAACTACAACATATATAATAAAATAGAAACAGATGACCATTACAAGAAGGTAAAGCAGCGGATGTAATATTGCAAAAGTGCTTAAAAATGACACAAATATATTAAGTATTGAAAGATAAATAAATAATGCAACAGATTTTGGGAATTTCACAAATACTTTTTTAATGGATTTAAATAATGCAGTAAAAGGATTTATTGTTGAATAGATAATTTCCGGAATCCAGAACATAATTAAAAATGATATAAGCGTTGTTGTACCCATAATCAAAAAATTCCAGAGATTAAGCTTTATCAATTGCTCGACAGTCAGAGAATCAATAAAAAGTTTCATATCTTCGGTTGAAGAAAGCGCAGCCGTTATCTGATCCTGCGTAAAAACATTGCCTATATAATGAATTCCGAACTTATAAACAAGTGTTCCGGCAAGAGAAACTATAAATAAAAATATTAATATTAGTCCGATAAAAGAGAGAAAATATTTTCCTATACCATAGGGAATTACTTTAAAAAGATTCATTGTTGCTTTTGCTCTGTCTTCATCAAGAACATAAACCTGTCTTGAAACAACAATAGCATTTTGCACCATATAAAACCAGCCGGATAAAAAGGCGGCTGTCATGAATAATACAGTTATAAAAGCAAGAATAATTTCAGCCGGCTCATTTACAACCGCATTTGAAAATGCAAAATAAAATGACAATATCCACATAAACAAAACAAGCGGAATTGCAAGAATTATACAATCATTTGCCGTTTTAAAAGCCTCTTTATAAAGTTTAAACATATATTAATATTTACCTCAGATGTTAAAAATCAGTATCCCCTGATTACTTAATAAGTTCTTCCTGTTTTTCTTGTTTATTTTCAATTTTATTGTTCATCTGGCGACGGCGTTTGCGGCGTCTCATCAAATCCACAAATGCCTCAAGCCTTGTAAGATAGCCTGCTTTACCGGTTTGCTCATCCATAATCAAAGGCAAAATCGGAATGTCGCAATTTTCCCTCATTGCAGGAAATATATTCTGCGACATGATTTCCGGCATACAGGTAAACGGACTTATATGAATAATACCGTCAATTCCACGTTCGTTTGCATACGCAACATCCGATACACATTCCAGTGCATCCCCTCCGATATCACGCATCAAATACGGCTTTGCAAGACGGTTTGCTCGTTGAAGGTGAGTTTCACCTTTTCTGAACATTTTTGGTATTATTGCATCCTTTAAAAAGCTTCCGACTGTCAGGCTTTTTCTTGTTTCAACACCCATTTTGCCCAGTTCTTTTACTATATCCTGATTTGAAAATCTGTCACATACAAGATAAATTTCACCTGTTATATCAACATGCAAAACTTCACGGTTTTTGTCGTATTTAACTTTATCCATTTCTGCAAACGCCAGTTTTTTTGCTCTGTTTAACTGCCTTGTGTTCATGGCATCATCAACAATCTTTAACGCTTTTATGAAATGTTTTTCAGCATCACCGAATGTTAACTCCCTTGCTCGCAAATATGAAAGTTTGCGTTCTAAATCGTCAAGAAGAAAAACTTTTCTTATTGCAAGAACTATTGCTCTTACAAATAAAACAGGATCACTTTTTCCGCTTATCTGCTTTAAGAAATTGTACATTCCTTTTATTCCGTCATAAAGTTGCAGTTCAATATAGTTTGCATGATATCCTAAATCAGACAAGGCATTGTTTATACATTTTCCGTATTCACCGAGCCTGCAGCATCCCGGAGATGAAATCATTGCGACATAGTCCGCTCCGCCTTCAATAGCTTCAATAAAGTTTCCCATTATCAATTTGTACGGAAGGCAAATTGCCTCAGGCGAATGCTTTGTTCCGAGCGAAAGCGTTCTTTTGCTTGTGTATGGAGGTACAAACGGTTCAACTCCAACTTTTCTTAATGCAGCTGACCATGCAATATATATTGTGCCCATGTGGGGAAATGAAACTTTTATTTTTTTCTTTTGATTAGTCAATTTTATTGCCTTTCATTATTATGTCAAGTCTGATAATAAATTTTTAGAACATTTCTAGATTATTCCCTGTTTTTTCAAATCTTTTTTAATTTTGTCAAGCCCTGCCTGAATAATCCTTGATATACGGGATTGTGAAATATCAAATTCCTCCGATATCTCCCTCAATTTTTTTTCTTTAAAAAATTTATATTCGATAAGCTCACGTTCACGTCTGGGAAGCTTTTTCATTGATTCAAGAATATGTTCTTTCAATTCTGCAAATTCGATAGACTCCTCGGGTGTTCTGTCTTCAGCTTTAATTTGTGTCGGAACTTCAGCCTCCTGCATTTCATCAATAGACAAAATTGTTTTATAAACTTCTACTCTTAATTCCTGTTCTTCTTCAGCCTCCTGAAGTTTTTGCTTGCGGTTTTTAAGAGTGTACCATTTATAACGGCGCCGGACTTCGTTTCTTATAGCCCATTTTATTGCAGTCGAAAGATATGTATTGTTGTAATTTTCCGGCGGATTATTTTTAAACAAAATATAAAGCGTATGATTGCCGATATTTATAAGTTCCGGCAAATCAATTAAATGTGAAACCGAAAATTTTTGATACTCAACCTTTGCTATCGTTTCAATTAAATTTTTATAATCCCTGAGGTTAACCCTTTGTTCAGCTTGCATGACTACATCACTTTATCCTTAGAATCCGCTTCTTACAATATAATACCAGAAAAAAATATAGATTACCAGATAATTTAATTTTCCTTAACATAATTTATAGTGAAATAAATTAAAATTTTAAAGGAGAAAAAAGATGAAAGTTTTATTTTGTACGGACGGCTCTAAAATAAGTTTTAATGCGCTTCACAATTTTGCAAAATGGTCTAAAAATGCAATAGTTGATGCAATTTGCGTAATTGATTGGAGCTTTCTGCCCGATGATATAAGTATTGAAGCCGAAGGATTTTCAATAAACTGTGCAAATATAGCGGACAGCATTCTTGAATACACAAAAAAAGAAACTGAAAACTGCGGTCTTTTATTCGGAGAAAAAATAAAACAATGCGGAAGTGCAATTGAAAGCATTTTAGAACAGAGTTCAAAAGAAAAATACGATATTATACTTATGGGTTCACACGGGAAAAAGGGGCTTCAAAAATGGCTCGGCTCCGTTTCAAGAGAAATTGCATACGCAGACGGTATTTCGACATATATAACAAAAGAAGAAAACGGAAAAATGCGTGTACTTTTTGCAACGGACGGAACTGAAAGTGCAAATTATGCGGTAGCTGAAGCACTAAATAATTTGAATTTAGAAAATAAAGAAATATTTTTATGTACTGTAAACGAAACTCCAGACATGTTATTTTTGGACGGAACTCTTGATTCAAACTGGATTCTTGCAATTGAGGAGCAGCAGCAAAAGTATTCAAGAAAAACGCTTGAAGATTTAACAAAGAGATTTAAGTGCAAAGGATTTCCGCCTGATGAAAGCATCATATTAAGCGGCAACCCCGCACAAAAAATTATTGATTTTGCAAAAGCACGCCAGATTGACCTGATTGTACTCGGAAGCAAAGGAAAAACCAAAATGCAGGATTTTCTATTAGGCTCGGTCAGCAAACGGGTTCTTGAAAATACAAAATCCGATGTTCTAATTTACAAGGATTCACTCTAAAATCCATGTTTTATAAAGACAGTTTCCACTCGGGCACCAGCGAGTTTTATATTTAAAATCCCTCCAAGGTGAAATTGTATTAACATTACCTGAATATACTTCATCACTGCCATTTGATGCAAATAACATTACAAATCTGTCCTGTCCTAGCCGATTTGGTCGCTTGTCACCGTTGACATCAACAAGAATAGGATATTCCTTGTTGCTATACAAAGCCCAAGCTATTCCGGAATAATCAATAAATGCATAGGCATTTTTATTACAACCAAGCCACTCCGGCCCAGCCCCATGTCCGGCTTGACCGTCTTCACAAACCCAGCATTCATCTTGATTTTTATCAAAACATGTTTTTACTGTATTAAAATACTTTGACATTGTTTTAAAGTTTTCACCGATTGCACCGGAATATCTGACGCCATCAACTACTGACTCCGGAGTAATTGCGATAAAATCTCCGTCCTCCTGCATCCGCAAAAAAGCTTGAGAAATGCTTGAATATGATTTTTTGTAGGCGACTTTCCATTGTTTTTCCTGATAATTCCCGATTAACGACGGCAGTGTCATGGCAGCGACTATACCAATTATGCCGAGGGTTATCAAAACTTCTGCCATTGTGAAGGCGGCTTTGCGGCTTAATTGGTCACTCCGGCCTATGCTGCGTAGGTTGTTTCTATCAGCATTGATCGACCCTGAATCAAGTTCAGGGTGACAAGGTTGATACACATGTGATAAATTCGTCATTCCGGCCTCCGAGCCGGAATCTATTTCTTTATTTTGAGATTTTGAAACAAGTTCAGAATGACATATTGAATTAACCGGCATTGATAGACTCTGACTTTCGTCAGAGTGACGGAATGAGGTGCTTAGCATCCGGCTGCCTTCGTTACTCCGGGCTTCAGGGCGTAGGATGTTTGACTTCGTACCCGTCACTCCGGCCCCGAGCCGGAGTCTGTTTTTATCAACATTAATAGATTCCGGGTCAGGTCCGGAATGACGTTTCAGTAAATCGCAGCAGGAGCCTGTTTTACGGGTTGCCCCCCCCCCCCTGAAATCCAGTCATATCAATAGTTTCCATACTTTTAAATCTCCTTTAAAATTCTGTTTTAACAATATATATTATATCATAATTTAATAATTTTTTCAATTTTTAAATAATTGACTGAAAAGCTTAAAAGTGCAATAATCGGTTTATGTTTAAATATTACGGGAAATACACACCATATTTATTTTTACTTCCGGCTGCGGTGGTGCTTATAATATTCTTTTTTATCCCGTTTTTTCAAACCTTTGTTTTAAGTTTTCAGGATTACTCAAACAGTATTTATCACCCAGCATTTGCAGGATTTGCGAACTATATAAAACTTTTTAACAGCCCTGTTTTTTACAAAGTTTTGTTTAACACCTTTATCTATCTTTTTGTTGCAGTACCGGTTCTTGCGATAGTACCGTTATTTCTTGCAATACTTTTAAATCAACAGATAAAAGGAATAACTCTTTACAAAATTCTTATTTATCTGCCTGTAATTGTATCAATAGTTGTTGCAGCGATTGCTTTTAAATGGCTTTATGCAGATGAAGGAATTTTAAACTATCTTGTGACTACATTCGGTTTTCAAAAAATCGGCTGGCTTACGGATCCAAAATGGGCTTTGTATTCGGTAATTATCGTAACAATCTGGAAAGGTATCGGATATTACATGATGATTTATCTTGCTGCATTAATGAGTGTGCCCAAAGAACTCTATGAAGCATGTGAAATTGACGGGGCAGGATTTTTACGCAAACATTTGACAGTTACTGTTCCGCATATAATGCCGACAATTGCTCTTGTTACAACAATCAGTGCGATTTCGGCAATGAAAGTCTTTGCGGAAATCTATGTTATGACAAAAGGCGGCCCTCTAAATTCAAGTAAAACAATCGTCTATTATATTTATGAACGTGCATTTGAAAATCTTGATTTAGGATTTGCCTCTGCAATGGCTGTCGTCCTTCTTTTGATTGTTCTTGCACTCTCTTTTGTCAATGTAATATTTTTTGAAAGAAATAAATATCAAATATAACAGTAAAAGGAGAACAGATGAAAAAAATAATAAAAAATTTACCTGTACATGCAATTTTGATATTTGTATCACTGTTGTCTGTTTTTCCGTTTATCTGGCTTATTTCAACATCATTAAAGGGGAGCGGCGAAAACATTTTTGCATACCCGCCTGCAATTATCCCATCTGACTTTACGTGGGAAAACTATACGGGAGTATGGCAGAAAGTTGATTTTATAGGGTATTTTATAAATTCTATGATTGTTGCGGGAGGAACAGTGTTGTTAAACCTTATACTTTCTGCAATGGCAGGGTACCCGCTTGCGAGAATGGAATTCTGCGGAAAAAAAATAACATTTTTCGCAATTCTTGCAACAATTATGATACCGTTTCAGGCAATTATGCTTCCTGTGTATCTTATTACCCTAAAACTCCATCTGGTGGACAGTGTAAATAATTTTGCGGGATTTATCGGTCTTATTATGCCTTTTGCGGTAAGCGCTTTCGGAATTTTTTTGATGCGTCAGGCATTTCTTGGAATTCCTAAAGAAATGGAGGAAGCAGCAATTGTTGACGGATGTAATGTTTTTCAGATTTTCACAAAAGTTCTGATTCCGATGGTAAAACCCTCTCTAGCTGTTCTTGCAATCTTTACATTCATCGGAAGCTGGGGAGAATTTTTGTGGCCGAGCATTGTTCTGACAAAAGAATCCATGTACACCCTTCCGGTCGGTGTAAATAATTTGCAGGGCATGTTCAGTTCAAACTGGAGATTTATTGCAGCAGGTTCAATTCTTGCAACAATTCCTATAATAATATTCTTCCTGTTTATGCAGAGATATTTTATTTCAGGCGAAAACGAAGGTGCTGTAAAAGGCTGATTTTAGTCACCGTAAAGGATTTCGTCTTCATCTTCCTCTTCTTTTACAAAAATACTGTAAGAGCCGCAGGTGCTGTAATTTTGTAAAATTGCTTCATCAAAGTCATCTGACATTACAAGATGACCTTTAACATAAGTTACGTTTCCGGCAGCA
Organism: Candidatus Gastranaerophilales bacterium; assembly: GCA_944322785.1. GTDB lineage: Bacteria > Cyanobacteriota > Vampirovibrionia > Gastranaerophilales > Gastranaerophilaceae > Scatenecus. Next base: position 75,655 of record CALUPW010000003.1, read on the forward strand.
ACCTCATTTGGCGTCAAATCTTCTGACACATTATCAACAAGATAATTGATTTTACCTTTGGTTTCCATATAAGTTCTTGAAATATCGTTTAAGACATCAAAAACATATCTCTGTCTGTTTGACATGCCTTCATTCTCCGTTAAAAGAGTGGTTGCTTTCTGCATTTCAACAACAGATTCTTTATAATATTTTAGGTGTCTTAACAGAATTGCAAGATTATAGTGAGCTTCATAATTAAAAGGTTCAAGTTCTATTGCTTTACAATATGCCAGCCCTGCGTTTCTGTAATCTCCGTACAAATGATATGCAAGCCCCAGATTGTAATGTGCATCGTAGCTGTCCTGAAGAATTTTTATTGCTTCTTTATAGGAGGCGATTGCATATTTTAAATATTTCAGTTCGTAATCCTTTTTACCTTCCTGATAAATGTATTTTTGCCGGTAAGCAACCCCTTTATTATAATGAGCAAGCCCCATGTTTGTTTTATAACTTTTCATATTGTTAAAAACATACGGAATCCATATCAAAAACTTTTTTCTTATCCCTAAAATTGTATTGTACTGATCAATAGCTCCATCAAAATCACCTAGACGCTCTGCTGAAATAATTCCGTAATTCATCCTTGCAATTACATAATTCGGGTTTGCCTTAATTGCGTTTTCGTAGGCATCGACTGCCGAATAATAATCTTCATAAAGTACGTAAATATTTCCGAGGTTGAACCATGCACTGTAATGTTCCGGATAAAGCGCCAGACCTTTTAAATAAAAATCTATTGCCTTTTGAAGCTTTAGTTTTCGTAAAGCTCTGTCCCCCCGCCAGACGAGATACATTCCACGGCATTTATTAATCTGTGTTACATACCAGTCTGTATATAAATATGCGGTAACCGCAATTGTTATCAGGATTAGAAATGAAAAAATTTTAGAAAGTTTGCGCTTGTTCAAAATACACCTCTACATTTAAATATAATAATCATTTTCCCGACAATTAGCAAGTATATTAAGGAAAATTATTTATAGAAACACAATGATTAAATTATTTGTTACGAAATATTAATTTCGTATATACTAAAACGCAATCCCGATAAAAATTAATTGTTTATATAAGTAAGGTAGGTTAAGTTAAATTAATTCGGAGGTTAGGTTATGTCATCTCAGTTAGGAATATCACCAATGATGCCGATGTTCGGATATCCGAATATGTATGACTCATACAGCAATCAGGTATTTTTAAACGATTTGACCGGTATGAACTGGTACACACCTCCATTCGGTATGGGATTCGGCGGCATCGGTATGGATATGAACAGCAGCATTTTCGGGAATATACCGTACACAATGCCTTATATGAATTATAATTCCGATTCATATTATCAAAATATGGACAAATATTATGAAAACATGATGAACAATCAGGTTAAATACCAGCAAAGAACAAGAGAAGCTGATATAACTTTAAATGCAGCATACAAAAATATGCGTCAAAAAGGACTTGTTCTTAATGAAAAAATTCAACTAAACGAACAGTCCCAAATTTATCAGGCATTTCAAGAGTATGTTGAAAGCGTAAGAAGTTATTACGGAAAAGACGCAAATGAAGAAGATTTGAAAAATACTGCACTTGAACTCTATCAACAACAGTTTGGCAATACAATTCAAAAAGACATCCGCACACAAGGAACTAATTCATTTGTCCACGGAATGAAAGAACTGTTAATATTCCCATCTAAAACAAGTGCAGAAGACAATATTGCAAAAATAACCGGTCAGGCAAAAGGCAAAAGCGAAAAATATAAAGAATGGGCAGGCAACGCAACGACAGGTGCAATTTTAGGCGAAACAGCTCTTCTTTTCTCAAAGAAATTGCGTGATTTTTGCGGTATTACAGGATTTAAAGATATACGTAAAATCGGTAAGGCCGGATTAATCAGTGCAGGCATAGGCTGGGTTGCCGGCAGAGTAATAGATTTCTTTTCCTAATTTTCCCGAATAGTGTAAATAGAATGTGTGTGTGTAATTTTTAAGGACTGCTTCCCTCAGTCCTTTTTATTTTGGAATATATAAAGAATTCCCGCCTCTCTTTTTTATTTGAAGGAGTTGAGAGGCAGGAACTAAATCAGTAAAAGAGACATCACCAGTATTATTATTCATATATTTTTTAAGTCAAATTTTTCTGGATATTTTTTTTAATTTGGCATATAATTTCATTATGAAAAAATTTTTGACAGTTTTAATACTCGGGATATGTCTTATTTCACCTGTTTTTGCGGAAGAAAATACAACAGGGGAACAGGCAAAGCTTTTATATGCGGACAACAATATTGAAGAAAGCTTTAATCTGCTTCTTTCAATTCCGGAAGATGAAAGATCTGCAGAAAACTGGCTTTTACTGGGAAATCTTCTTCAGGATAAAGGACGGGAAGAAGATGCTGTATTTATGTATTCACAGGCAATTCTTAAAGACGGCAGCTTTTATAAAGCTCATTACAATCTCGGCAACTGTTATCTGAATTCCGACAAACCTAATATGGCAATTGAGGAATATAAAAAAGTTCTAAAATTAAAAAAAGATTATGCATACGCCTACTACAATCTCGGATGTGCATATTTAAAACTCGGACAATACAGGAAGGCAAAAAACGCATTTTTAGATGCAGTTTATTTTAAAAATACAGAACCGGATTTTTACTATAATCTTGCATACACATACAAAAAATTAAACAAAGAAAAAGATGCAAAGGCTTATCTTGAAATTTATAACAAAGTTATGGAAAGCCGGATTGACGAATAAAAGGGATATCAAATGAAATACAAAGGAATAATTTTTGATTTTAACGGGACACTGCTGTTTGACTCGGAAAAACATCTTGAGGCATGGAGGGAATATTCAAGACAACTCAGAGGAACGGCATTTACGGATGAGGAAATGCGTAATCACATGTTCGGCAGGACAAATGAAGATATAATTGCATACGCAATAGGCAAAAAACCTTCAGGAGAACTCGTAAAAAAATTAGGACTTGAAAAAGAAGCTGTTTACCGTGATATGTGCAGGAAAGACAGAGAAAATTTTAAACTTGCGCCTCATGCTGAAGAATTTCTGGATTTTCTCTGTGAAAATAACATTCCGCATACAATTGCAACAATGTCCGGAATTGAGAATGTCGAGTTTTATATTGAAGAATTTAAACTTGAAAAATGGTTTGATATTGAAAAAATTGTCTATGATAACGGAAATATTCCCGGAAAACCAGCACCTGATATTTATTTTATTGCCGCAAAAAATCTGGGGCTTAAACCGGAAGAATGTATTGTTGTCGAAGATGCACTTTCAGGAATTAATGCGGCTGCAAATGCAGGTATCGGAAAAATCATTGCTATGGCCTCAATGGAGCCTGTTTCGTTTTATCAAAAAATTTCCTGCGTCAAAGATATAATTACTGATTTCAATCAGCTTGACAGAAATATGTTTTTAGTTAAAACAACATCAATAACTCAGAATATTTAAATAAATATTTTTAAATTTATTATTAAAATATATTAAAAATACGACTGCACTATAAAATTATGATTTAATAAAAAGAAAGTGTTTACCAAATAAAATAACTGGAGGGATGATGATTTTAACGAACATTGAAAGCGTTCCGGGCATGAAGATAACCGGACACTGCGGTATGGTTTCCGGAAGCACCGTACGCGCTAAAAATTTTGTAAAAGATTTCGGCGCCGGATTAAAAAACATAGTCGGCGGTGAATTAAAAAGCTATACAGAACTTCTTGAGGAAGCCAGACGTGAAGCATTGGACAGAATGCAGCAACAAGCACAAAAACTTGGAGCAAATGCCATAATCAATGTAAGACTTGCAACATCTGCCGTAACTGCTGGAGCCGCAGAAGTTTATGCTTACGGAACGGCTGTTAAAGTACAACAAATTGAAGGATAATTATATGGGTGATTTACTTTTAGTTATAATAATTTTAATTATTACCTACACAACAGGCAGCATCATTGAAAAAAATCACTTTAAAAAAATCCGACAACGGGAAATTGCTCTTGTTAAAAAGCCTGTTGTAACATTCGGCAAAAAACTTACAACTAATAAAAAAATTAAAAATGTTGAACTTGTGGCTGGTGAAGCCGCAATAAGCGGAGATTATTTCAAAACTTTTGTTTCTTCGTTCAGAAACTTTTTTGGCGGGCGCATGGTTTCATTTGAATCTCTTATGGACAGAGCACGCCGTGAAGCAGTTTTGAGAATGCGGGAAAGCGCTAAACATGCAGATATTATTGTTAACGTAAGAATTGAATCAGCAATGCTTAATTCGTCTGAAGACACCTCAAATAATCAACTTCCTCAAGTGTCGGTTATTGCATACGGAACGGCGATTACGTATGAACGATGAAAATAACTATTTTTACGAAAATCAAATAGATGTTATTGAAGATAATGTTAATGTAACTAAAACATCTGATATAAAGGAATTCTTTATTCTTATAACGGGCATAATCGTTCTTATTTGCGGAATATTGTTTGTTTCGGACTTTGTGATGCAGATTTTTCTTGATAAAATGTCTTATGACACGCAGGTAAAAATTGAGTCGTTTTTAAGTTTTGATACAGCAGCTAAACCCCAATATACAAAAGAAGAACAGATTTGGCTGAATGATTTAAATAATATTCATAAAAAAATACTCTCAAATGATGAAGAACTTAAAAAATTTAAAGGTCTTAATATTAATATATCTTCGGACAAAGAAATTAATGCTTTTATTTTACCGAACGGTAAAATTTACTTTACCAAAGGCATGTTGAAAAATTTAAAAACAGAAGATCAGGCGGCTTTTGTTCTTGCACATGAAATCGCACACTACAAAAACAGAGACCATCTTAAATCAATTGGCAGAAGTATTCTTACTTTATCAACAATAAGTATTTTAGGCTTAGGCAGCGGTGATTTTGCAAAACAAATTATGTATTCAATCTATGACATCGGGGATTTGCAATATTCCCAGCAACAAGAAATTACTGCCGACAAATATGCAAACGAGACAATAAAAAAAATATACGGTTCAAATAAAGGGGCTGTCGAATTTTTTAATATTATAGACAGAAATCAAAAATTACCGGAATTTATACATTATTTTAGCACTCATCCTTCACCGCAAACCAGAATAAAACTTTTAGAAGAATAATTTGTTTTAAATATTTAATTAATATATAATATTATTATGAGTACAAATTTGATTTGCCAAAAATCCGATATAGAATTTCTTAACGATTATACTGTTTTAGACATTGAAACAACCGGACTTTCTCATACTAAAGATGAAATTATAGAGATTTCCGCTCTCAAAATCAGGAATAATAAAGTATCTGATGAATTTTCAAAACTTGTAAAACCCTATGCACAAATCAGTTCATTTATTACTTATTTGACGGGCATTACAAATGAAATGGTTTCAAATGCGCCAAAAATAGAAACTGTTCTGCCTGAATTGATAAAATTTGTTTCAAATGACATAATTTTAGGACATAACGTAAAATTTGATATCAATTTTATTAAAACCAATCTGGAAAACTACGGGTATCCTTCTTTAACCAATTCATTTATAGATACAATGGTACTTGCAAGAAGATACTGCAAATTAAAAAGCCACAGTCTTAAAAATCTTGCCGAACACTATAATGTAAACCTTGCAGGACACCATAGAGCTTTAAACGACTGTCTGATTACTCATAACGTTTACCAGAACATAAAAAATGAATTTATGAGCTTACAAGTTTAGGATTAGCAGATGCTTTTTGAAACATTACAAAAATTTCAGGTGCATCCATCGGTTTAACCTCTTTTTTACCAAGATACAATCTGTCACCTTCAGCTATTGAAATTTGTTCAAAACATTTAAGCAAATCCTCAAGCTTTTTAACAGTTATATATTTACCGTTATCCCTGTCATAAAAACTTGAACAAAGGGTCCATGTATCATTTTCCAGAGAATAATGATAATGGGTTTCGGAAGAAATATACCGGTGTTTTTGGAAATATGATACATTCTTTACCCGCTCTAAAAAAACATTTTTAAATCTTAAAAACTGCTCCATTGAAAAAGGAGAATTTTTCAAATCTTTTCCGCCGACAAGAAGTCCGTGCTCCGGAGATTTAACAAACCTGAACAGACAATTTACAAGAAAGTTAAAATCTTTTTTATTCATCAAATCATCCCAGAAATGAAATCCTTCTGCCTCTTTAAAAGGATTTACCAGTCCGCCGCCCGTGCATGTTCGTATTTCTTCGGAATAAAAAGTTTTATCCTTCAAAATATTCGGCTCATTATGCCTGAAACCGATTAAATTGTGTTTTTCCATCATTGCATAGACAGGTCTTTCAACAAATCTGATTTTTGAGGTAAAAGATATTGAATTATTTTTCATACAGAAATGAAAACAAAAAGAATTTATTTTTTGCTATCGAAATTAGAAGTTGATTAGCTGGAAATATAGATTGTCTATAATTTGCGATTAGTCTATCTTTACCCCGTATTTTTATCGCATCTGAACATAAAACACTTCCGCATCATGCATACTAAAAAACTCCCTTACGGGAGTTTTAAAAATGGGGCGCCTGATGGGATTCGAACCCATGCATATCGGAACCACAATCCGAGGTCTTGACCACTTGACGACAGGCGCCATTTATATTTTTTACTTAATCATCATAACATGAAAATATTTTTTGTCTATAGATTTTTATAAAACCCAAAAACTAATTGAAAGGAATAGCATTATGGGCACAGTAGAACCAATAAGAAACTTACATGATTTAAAAAAGATAGAACAATTGTTGTCCTCAAATACAAGGGATTTAGTGCTTTTTACCCTTGGTACAAACAGTGGACTTAGAATCTCTGATATTCTTGCACTTGATGTCGGAGATGTGAAGGATAAAACATATATCCAATTAACAGAAAAGAAAACTAAAAAAATAAAGAAATTTCCGATAAATTCCAAACTTAAAACTATGCTAAAAGAGTTTACTAAAAACAGAATAAACGATGAACCGTTGTTTACCACAAAATTCAAAAACAGACTTAGCAGAGTGACTGCATATTACACAATTCGTAATGCCTGTCAAAAAGCAAAACTTGATGAAAAATTCGGTACACACACAATGAGAAAAACCTTTGGCTATCATCATTATAAAAAATATAAAGATATTGCAATGCTTCAAAAAATATTCAATCATTCAAATCCTGTTATTACCTTAAAATACATCGGAATTGAACAAGAAGAAATTTATAACAGTTATTTGAATTTTATTTTATAAATTATACATTTTATTTGAAATGTATAGAAATTTTTATAATTATTATAATACAAATATATTTATTATTAAAAATATGTTAAAATATATAGTTTTTAATTCTTGAACAATTTGGAAAAGCCTCTGTTTACGGGGTTCTATACATTTCAAATAAAATGTATAGAAAAATTGCAGTAAAGTAAAAGAGGTTCATTTATCATGATAAAATCACTATCCAAATCTGTTGTTCTGTTATTTTTATACGACTTTGCGGTTATTTTCTGTTCTACATTAATATTTTACAAATATTTCAATCTACCGGAAAATTATTTCGGCTCGATAACAATAATAACTCTTCTCGTCGGAATGTTTACTCTATTTTTAAAAGATAACTACAAAATACGGGAATTTAATATTACATTAAAAAATATTTATTTACTTTTTGAAGCTGTTGTTTTTGCAATATTTCCGGCCTCAGTAATATTGTTTATATTTAATAGGGATTTAAATTCTATATATTTTGTTTTATTAAATTTATTTACTATATGGTTATTACTTCTGCTATACAGAATTATTTTTCATTATTATCTTTTCAATTTGAAAAGGGTTAAAAATGTTTTAATTATAGGAGGTGGTCATCAAGCGGAAGTTGTTTCCGAACTGATTAATGAAAAATACGCTTTAAAAATGAATGTTGTTGAACAGTTTGAATATACCAATTGTGATAATAATTATGAAACAATTAACAATTATCTGTGCAGCTTGTCTGAAAAAATTAAAAAATTAAAAGTTGATATTATAATAACAGCAAAAGATGAACCTTTTGACGAACTTTTTATACTTTCATTAATATCAAAAGATATTATTCCGAAAAATGTAAAAATTTACAGAATGTATGATTTTTATGAACTTGCTACAGGAAAATATTTTATTGATGAGCATTCCATTAATGAATTAATTTTCTATTTTAATGAGCACAAATCAAAACTTTATGATTTTTGTAAAAGAATTTTTGACATAATTTCAGCCGCAATTATTTTGACAGTAACGCTGCCGATAACAGGATATATCGCTCTGAGAGTAAAGCTTACGGACGGGAAGTCACCATTTTTTACTCAGGAAAGAGTTGGTAAAAACGGAAAAATATTTAAAGCATACAAATTAAGAACAATGTATGACAATGATTTTATCCCGAAAGACAACAAAAAAGTCGGCTATGTAGAAAATCAGGATGAAGACGACAGAGTTATTCCTTTTTGCAAATTTGTACGTAAAGCAAGATTTGATGAAATATTCCAGATGATAAATATATTAAAAGGCGAAATGTCAATAGTAGGTCCACGGGCCGAATGGACAAAAGTTGTCGAAGTTTATCAAAAAGAAGTCAAAGGATATCCGCTTCGAATGATGGTAAATACAGCCTGGACCGGCTGGGCACAAATTAATCAGGGCTATTGCTTTGCCTCAGACAATGAAGCAATAAAACTTCAATATGACTTGTATTATATAAAACACCGAAATCTTCTCTGGGATATTTCCATACTTATAAAGGCAATTTTTCTTGCAGTAGGGGGTAGACATGCATAAAAAGTGTGTTCTTGTAACCGGGGGCGAAGGTTTTATCGGAAAATATACAGTACAGGAATTATTAAACAACAATTTTGATGTAATTATTGCAGACAGAAAAAAAGAGTTTCAAAACACTAAAGCAAAATATTACAGGTTAGATGTTGCAACTGATGAACTGAGTAAGGTTTTTGAAAATAATAAAATAGATTTTATAATACATTTAGCGGCTCTTCCTTCGGTTTCAGAATCAATCAGAAAACCGTTGCAGGATTGCCATGATAATTATCAGGCTACCGTAAATGTATGTTCTTATGCCAGAAAATATAATGTCAAAAAAATAATTTTTTCATCAACTGCAGCTGTATATGCAAACCCAGAATATCTGCCGGTTGACGAAAAACATCCAACCTCATTTTTGTCACCCTACGCCATTACAAAAAATGCATCTGAAAATTTTATTAAATATTGCGGAATCAATTATATAATTTTTAGATATGCAAATGTTTACGGAAAAGGTCAGGATGCAACAGGAGAGGCCGGAGTTGTTGCAAAATTTTTTGAATTAATGTCTGATAATTTACCATTAAAGATACATGGAACAGGCAATCAATACAGGGATTTCATTAATGTAAAGGATGTTGCAAAGGTAAATGTATTAGGCTTATTAACGAATACTAATAATGAAATAATAAATGTTTCAACAAACACAAAAACAACCATCAATGAATTGTTTGAGATTTTAAAGCAAGAATTAGGGTACACTCAGCCTCCGGAATATACAAATCCACGAATTGGAGATATTGAAAAATCTGTTTTAGACAACAATAAATTAATTAAAATGCTGGGATATACTCCCCAAATTGACATAAAAAACGGCATTAAAGAAATGGTCAAATCTAAAATTAAGGCATAAAAAAGGCTCTATAAAGAGCCTTTTTTATTTAATATCAAAACTTTTTACTAACTTATTCTCTGGAACATATATCCTATGCCACGGGCTGTTAATATAAGCTCCGGATTTGCCGGATCTGATTCAAGTTTTGAACGCAATCTTGAAATATGAACATCAACAACTCTTGTGTCAATTCTATGATCCGGCGGATAAGCCCAAACATGCTGTAATATTTCATTTCTTGAAAATGCCTGCCCTGAATTATTAACAAGAAGTTCCAGCAGGCTGAATTCCATACCGGTCAAACGAATTCTTTCATTTTTGCGGAACACCTGACGGCGTGCCGTATCAATCTTGATATTGCCGGTTGTAATTACATTTTTGGTAACTTTTCCTGCCGGTGTAACTGATTCTCTGTTATTAGTACGTCGCAAAACTGCTTTTACACGGGCTTCAAGCTCTTTAGGTGAAAAAGGTTTGATAACATAATCATCAGCACCTAATTCAAGTCCTGTAATTCTTTCGGAAACATCACCAAGAGCTGTCAATATTATAATCGGAACATCTGCGGTTCTTCTTATTTCTCTTGTTACTCCGTATCCGTCCATTTTGGGCATCATTACATCCAACACAACCAAATCAGGATTGTATTTATTAAATGCTGCAACTGCTTCCTCACCATCAGCCGCAGTATAAACATCATAACCTGCCATTTTTAAACGTGTTTCCAAAATACGTCTGATACTGGCTTCATCGTCTGCCAGCAAAATTCTTTGACGATCTTCTGTTTCGTTTTGTAATTCAGCATTTTCAGTCATAATTTTTTCTTTTCCTTACTTAAAAAAATCTAACACCTCAACAAAAAACATATATAATTATTACAAAATATATACTTTTTTAAATTTTTATAACGTTATATTAACCTAATTTACAAAAAAAAGCAAGTACTTTTTTATACTTTAGGTGGAAAAAATATGATATTATATTTTAAATTATTCCTAATTTTGCTTCGACAATTGATTTGAATTTTTCCAAATCTTCTTTTGTATCAATGCCTACAGGCACAAAATCAACAACCGAAGTTTTAATTTTCATTCCGTTTTCAAGCGCACGCAACTGCTCAAGGCTTTCTGTCTTTTCAAGCGGAGTTTGCTCTAATGATGTCATTTTAATCAAAGCTTCCCGCTTATAGCCGTAGATACCAAGGTGTCCGTAATATTCACCGCTAATCGGGTTTCTTTCATACGGGATTTTTGAGCGGGAAAAATAAAGCGCAAATCCGTTATTATCACGCACACATTTAACAAGATTCGGATTATTTATTTCATTTTCATCCTTTAAAATTCTGACAAGAGTTGATATATCTGCATTTTCGTCTTCTTTAACATTTTTTGCAACCTCGTCGATTGCAGAAGGTTCAATCAAAGGTTCGTCCCCTTGAAGGTTCACAATATAAGAGATTTCCGGATGTCTGTCAACGACTTCGCGAATTCTGTCAGAGCCGCATTTATGATTGATGGATGTCATTTCGGCAACTCCGCCAAAAGCAGTGACAGCATTGAAAATTCTTTCATCATCCGTCGCTACAATAATAATATCCGCCAGTTCAGACATCATCGCTTTTTCGTAAACCCACTGAATTACAGGTTTTCCAGCTACTTCCAAAAGCGGTTTACCTTCCAGTCTTGATGACCCGTATCGAGCCGGAATTATTATTGCTGTTTTAGACATTGTGGTCCTCCAAAAATTTCTTTATATATTCATATTCTGTCATGCCTAACGGAAGTTCAATTTTGTTTTTGCCTGAAGTAACAATTAAAGTAGAGGTAAATTTGCCGGTCAACTTTAATTGAGAAAAATCTCTGATTACTAAGGCTTTGTTGAAAATCTTAAAAACTATAAAATCGGAATAAATTTCAACATCAGCATAAAAACCTCTGTAAATGAGCCCATTTATGCTGGAAATACGAGTTGTAAATATTTTCAGCGGTTCAGCAGTTGAATTTGATTTGATTTCATCGTAATAATCACAATCAAATATTGCGTCAAATGAATCTTTTAATATGTTGCCCACAAGATAAGCTATTAAACCCAAAAAGAATACTACAAAAACTAGTAAAAAAACTATTTCAAACGGTTTTACGTACATCAATAACACCCCTCCGCATTTTTAACAATTAGAGCAACCCACTGATCCTGATGAGCCTCTTCCAACAGTTCCAAATTAAACTTGTTAATCGCATCAATTACAACCTGCTTTTTCTCATCCAAAATCCCAGACAAAACCATAATTGCATTATTTTTCATAATATTTTTTAAGTCCGGCATAATTTCCGCCAGAACATTATGAAGAATATTTGCGCAGACAAAATCGTAATTTTCGGTTATTTTATCGGCTGTGTTAAGTTCAAAAACACAATTTGCATTATTTTTGAGAGCATTTTCTTTTGCAACATCTATTACGGTAGGATCATTATCACAACCGTAAACTTCCGCGGCACCGAATTTTGCTGCACAAATTGCAAGAATACCGCTTCCGGTACCGATATCAGCCATTTTTGCACCTTTAGACATGTATTTTTCAATAACTTTCATACAAAGCTGTGTTGTCTGGTGTGTGCCTGTTCCGAAAGCACAACCGGGTTCAAGTCTGATAACAACTTCATCTTTTCTTAAAGGAGAATATTCAATCCAATCCGGTACAACCGTAATTCTGTCCGAAACATGAGTAACATCCCACTTTTCTTTCCATTTTTTTGACCAATCCTGATTTTCTTTTTTCTGAAGAGATAAATTCCAGCTTCCAAGTTCATCATCCGAAAAGCTGCGGGATTTTAAAATATTTCGCTGTTCCGCCAAAATTGCACGAATTTCATCTTCTGAAATTCCGTTGTCGTAAAGGAAAACTTTTAACGTGCCCTCTGTCGTTGATACCATTTCAAGGTCTTTATAAGTTTCCTCAGCCAGTACAACGCCTTCACATGGCAGCATTTCAAAACAAATCTCCGATACGATATCTTCAATATCAGGATTTATCTTAATTTGAAGCTCTAAATAAAAGTCGTTATTTTCTGTCTTTGAAGGCATTATATCAGTCATATCCTGCATAATTACTCCAAAAAAGCCCCCATTTTTCTAAATTTTTCATAACGGGACTTTTTAAGTTCCTCACCTGACATTTGAGAAAGTTCTTCAAGACTTGACACTATAGTTTTCTTCAACTCATCAGCCATCGCTCTGTAATCATGGTGCGCTCCGCCTAAAGGTTCATTTATTGCGCCATCTATAATTTCAAACTTCATCAAATCAGGCGCAGTAATTTTTAAAGCTTCTGCGGCAACACTTGCCTTTGTTGCATCACGCCATAATATTGAAGCACAGCCTTCCGGCGAAATAACCGTATAATAAGCATGTTCAAGCAAATACACTCTGTTTGCAACAGCAAGTCCGAGAGCGCCGCCTGAACAGCCTTCTCCTGAAATAACCGCAACAACAGGAACTTTCAATTTTGCCATTTCACGTAAATTTACGGCAATCGCACCGCCCTGATTGGTTTCTTCTGCACTTATACCGGGGTATGCTCCGGGAGTATCAATAATCGTAACAATCGGAATATTGAATTTGTTTGCATGTTTAAACAATCTCAAGGCTTTTCTATACCCTTGCGGCTGAGGCATTCCGAAATTGTACTCGAGATTTTCTTTTGTGGATTTGCCTTTCATTGTGCCGACTATCATTACCGGTTTGCCGTTGATTTTCGCAAGCCCGCCGATTATCGCACGGTCGTCCATACCTTCATGGTCGCCGTGAAGTTCAATAAAATCTTCGCAAATTAAATTTACATAATCCAAAAAGTTAGGTCTTTCAGGATGTCTTGCAATCTGCAATTTTTGTGAAGGCTTCAAATTGGCATACAAATCCTTTTTGTAATCTTCTGCCTGCTGTTCAAATGTTTCTATTTCCTTTGTTAAATCCATGCCGGACTCCAAACTTATTTTCTTTAGTTCATCGATTTTTTCTTGAATTTCCGTAATCGGTTTTTCAAAATCCAAAACTGTCATCTCTTACCTCATTAAAAATACTCTTAAATTATTTGACTCCGTTTATTTTAAAACCGGTTCATGCATTGAAAGCAAATTACCTAAAATATCCGGCAAATCCTTACGTTTTGCAACGACATCCACCTGTCCGTATTTTAAAAGATATTCCGCTGTCTGGAAATCTGACGGAAGTTTTTGTCTGATTGTTTGTTCAATTACACGGCGCCCCGCAAAACCGATTCGTGCACCCTGTTCCGCAATAATAATATCGCCAAGCATACCAAAGCTTGCGGTAACTCCGCCAAATGTCGGTTCTGTTAAAAGATTTATGTACAAAAGACCTTCATCATCGAGTCTTGACACCGCACAGGATGTTTTTGCCATTTGCATAAGACTTAAGGCGCTTTCCTGCATTCTTGCACCGCCGGATGATGTAATTGCAAGCACCGGAAGACGCAATTCAACAGCTTTTTCAATAATTCGTGTGACTTTTTCTCCCACAACTGAGCCCATTGATCCGCCCATAAAGTCAAAATCCATAACAGCTGCCGCCAGTCTGTGTCCTTTTATTGAAGCAAGACCCGTAACAACAGCATCATTTAACCCTGTTTTTTCATGCGCTCTTTCCAACCGGTTCTTATAACTTTCCGTATCTGTAAATTCAAGAGGATCTGTCGGCTTGATATCTCCAAAAAGCTCCTCAAAGCTGCCTTCGTCAAAAAGCTGTTTTATCCGTGTTCTTGCATTTATTCTGAAATGATAGTCGCAAACAGGGCATACATACTGATTTGCGGCTAAATCTTCTTTTAACAGCTGGGCGTCACAGTGTACACATTTTGTCCAGAGATCCGGATTTTTTTCCACTTCCGCTCTTGCTTCCAGCGCCCGTCTTTGAATTTGCGCCTCTTTACGTTTTTCAAACCAATCTTGAATCGTCATAATATTATAATCCCTATCAAAATAATTCTTTTAACAAAAACATTATACATCAAAAAATTATTGATGTCATTTTTTGCGGTCTTTGTTTACAAAAAACTTTCGCATATCAGGCGAAATCTGCAGATTTTGAAGTGCCAGATGGTATTTTTTAAGATTTGCGATATTTTCCTGTTCCTCCAGCAAATCCCTTTTTGGCTGGCTTCCGACGGATTTTTTAACCCGTTCAAACTCACTTTCGGCCTTGCCCTCCATAACTTTCGCAATAATTTCATCAATATTAGCCCCGCCGGTCTGGTATTTTGAAGCAATTTCCGAAACCGTTGCCCCCTGCGGAAGTCTGTAAAGCCAGTTTACCGTTAAGACGTCCCCGGCAGACACTTTGTTAATTCCCTTCTGGTGGGGGGTGTACATTATGTCTTTTTTATTCGGACTGTGTCCAAGCCCTATTGCATGCCCTATTTCGTGCAAAATTGTATGATAGACTTCATTTTCATCCATATAATCCGCATGAACAAGCCCTTCGGTCAAACCGATTGAAACCTCTGCTCCGTAAAGCCGGTGGCTTGCATCATAGGAAAAATTGCAAAGTCCGAGAGCTTTACGCTCTACCCTTTTCCACTCAATATTTATGTTTGATTCAAGAAGCGTTTCGACAATTCGAAAAGCTACCTTGCCTTTTGTAGCATTCTGCCATTCATCAAGCGCACGTTTTACAAGACCTCTGTATTTGTAATCCTGTCCGGCTTTGGAATAAAACTTCATTGGCGCAACGTAAACCTTTAACGGCATAAAAGTCCAGCGCATCAATCTTCCGTTTTTTAAAGATTCCGAAACATAAGTACGTGTTTGCATATTTTTATTGTATAATAAAATTACTAAAATGAGAAGTCAGACTTAATGGAGGATATAAGGCATGAATATTATGCAAATGATGAAACAGGCTCAAAGTATGCAAAAAAGATTAAAAGATACTCAGGAGGAGCTTGCAAATGTGGAAATTACCGGTGAAGCTGCAGGCGGCAACGTTAAAGTTACCTGTGACGGGCTGGGAAAATTCAAGTCAATAAAATTGACTCCGGAAGCAATAAATCCTGAAAACCCGTCATCAGTTTCCGTTGATACTGTTGAAACACTTGAGGATATTATTTCAGCAGCTATTGTTCAGGCAAGCGACAAGGCTTCCGCTCAAATGGAACAAAAAATGAAAGCCGTAACAGGCGGTATTAATATCCCCGGATTATTCTAATATGATTTATCCTAAATCAATAGCTACGCTGATTGAGCATTTTCAGAAGTTTCCGTCAGTGGGACCTAAATCTGCCCAACGTATGGCGTTTTATATGCTCAGAATGCCTGAAAGTGAAGTTCAAAAGTTCGCTCAGGCAATTCTTGATGCAAAAAGAAACACAAGAACATGCGAGGTATGTTTTAATCTTTCGACATCAAGCCCCTGTGAAATATGCACAAATCCAAAGCGTGACCGCTCAACAATTTGTGTGGTTGCAGAAACCAAAGACTTAATTGCAATTGAAAAAACAAACGAATTTAAAGGGCTTTATCACGTTTTGCAGGGGCTGATTTCGCCGATGGACGGAATTGGCGCTGACGATATCAGAATTAAAGAACTTTTAAACAGACTGACAAGCGAGGAAGTCAAAGAAATTATTCTTGCACTTCCGCCGTCAGTTGAAGGCGAGGCAACAAGTCTTTACCTTACAAAACTTATAAAACCGTTCGGAATTACGATTTCACGGATTGCGTTCGGGCTTCCTGTCGGTGCAGATCTTGAATATGCCGATGAAATTACTATTGCAAAAGCTATCGAAGGCAGACGGGAAATATTATAATTTTAATTAAAACTTTTAAAATAAGATTTATCAGTCAATGCGTTATAAGTGCATCCGGCTCCATTCATATTGTTTGAAGATGTTGCAGAACAGTATTCTTCAGTTTCGCTATAATATTTTGTACCCGGAGCCCCCATAGGGAGAAGTCTTCCTTTTGAATCTAACTCGAATATAAATAAATCACGTCCGAGTCTATTCGGATTTTTAAGGTACCCGTTGACATCAACACTTATATATATACGTCCGTCATTATTTCCAGAAGTTTTATTTGAATTTTCAATTAAAATAAAACTTCCATCATTCAAAACGAACTGGCCGTCGTCAAAAAAGTTAAGATTAATTGTTGATGTTCCCGTAAAATTTTTATATTTTTGAGAGTCCGGATTGCTTGTATCGTTTGGCATACAGGCTTCACCCTCCGTTGCAACACCATACCCGCAGTCAACCAGAACCTTCATATATGTCATCAAAGCAGTCTTAACTTCATGACGACCTACCGATTCAGTCGATATTCTTTCGCCTGTTTCAGCCTGATACATATCAAGCGCCTGAAGAATAGCTGAGTAATTTTTCTTTAATGCGGTTTCAAGTGCTTTATTTCGCTGGTTATTGATTAAAGCTGGCAATGTCATAGCAGCAACAACGCCAATTATACCAAGTGTAATCAATACTTCTGCCATTGTAAAACCCAATTTATTCATAATTCCTCCTATTATATTGGCTCACAGCCAATGTGATTTAAACAAATAATAATTTATCTGAAACTGGGCAGAAAAATTTACTCATTGCGACGCAAAATGGGGCTTTCACGTGAAAAATTTGCAGAACTTGCCACCATGAATGACTACTATCTTGGGGAAATCGAACGAGGAGAAAAAAAAGCCTCTCTTGATACCCTTTTTAAAATATCAAAACTTTTAAATATTAAAATCCATGAACTTCTTAATTTAGAATAGCCTTTTCATATAATTGCTTTTAATTTGAAATTAAGCTAAACTCTTTTTATGAACGACTGTCTTGTAAAAATTAGAGATTTGCATGTTGAATATAAAACTGACAAGGGAGTTTTTGGCGGCATACAGATAATACATGCCGTTAACGGGGTAAATCTTGAAATTTATAAAGGCGAAATTCTTGCAATAGCCGGCGAATCCGGCTGCGGCAAATCAACGCTCGCAAAAGCAATTATAAAACTTGAAAAACCTTTATCCGGCGAAATTTTTTTTGAAGGTTCGGATATGCTCAAAATGACAAAAAAAGAACTTAAAGATTTCAGGAAAAAGGTTCAGATGATATTTCAAAATCCGTATTCCAGCCTTGACCCGAAAATGAAAATCGGTGATACATTAAAAGAGCCGCTAAAAATCAATACGGATTTATCGGATGATGAAATTGAAAAAACGGTTGAGGAAACTGCCTGCAAGGTCGGTCTTGATAAAGATTGTCTAATGCTTTATCCGCATGAATTTTCAGGCGGTCAGCGCCAGAGGATTGCAATTGCAAGAGCACTTGTATTGAATCCGAAATTTATTCTTGCAGATGAGCCGGTTAGTGCGCTTGATGTAAGTATTCAGGCGCAGATAATCAATCTTTTAAAAGAATTGAAAGAAAATTACAATCTTACATTTTTATTAATAACACATGATATGAGTGTTATAAAATATCTAGCAGACAGAGTTGCAATTATGTATCTCGGCGAAATCGTTGAAACCGGAACAGTTGATGAAATTTTTAACAATCCCAAACATCCTTACACAAAAGCTCTTTTAAGTGCGGTTCCCGAAATCAGCGGGAATAAAAAAGAAAAAATCATTTTACAGGGTGAACTGCCTTCGCCGGCAAATCTGCCAAAAGGGTGTAAATTTCACACAAGATGTCCGGAGGTAATGCTTAAATGCAAAGAGAATTGCCCGCATAATACGGAAATTAAAGACGGTCATTCAGTCAAATGCTTTCTTTATAATTAAGCAAAACATAACTTGAATAAATATTTATGCTAAAATCTAAGTATGGACAAAAAAGTTATCACAACAAACAGAAAAGCGTTTCACGACTACACGATTTTTGAAAAATATGTAGCGGGCATTGTTTTGACAGGAACCGAAATCAAATCAATACGCAAAAATGCAATCAATCTCAAAGACAGTTTCTGTAAAATCGAAGATAACGAAATTTTCCTGTATAACTGCCACATTTCACCTTATGAACAGGGTAATCGTTTTAATCACAAAGCAGAACGTACACGAAAACTTCTTCTTACCAAAAAAGAAATTCTAAAAATGCATTCCAAAGTAAAAAAAGACGGGTATTCGATTATTCCGCTGGAGGTGTTTTTGTCACACGGATTTGCCAAAATAGAAATCGGGCTTGCCAAAGGTAAAAAACTTCACGACAAACGTGATGATATTGCTAAAAAAGACCAGAAACGAGAAATGGACAGAGCTTCTAAAATCAGATATTAAACTCCGGATATTTAAGGAAGTAAGGGCTATGAAAGTTATTTTAATCGGAAAAGGCAAAATGCTTGCAAATATGATTGAAAGCGCTTATACATCTGGCGTAGAAATCGCAGGTGTTATGCGTTATGAAAGAACAACGCTCTCCCCTCTGAAACTTTTAATTCATGATTTATTTAAAACCTCTCATGATTTGACGCTTATCAAACAATACAAACTTCCTGAGATAAAATGTAAATCCGTGAATTCAAAAGAATTCAGAGAGATTATTCTTAAAACCAATACAGACATTTTGCTTGTCGGAACTTGGCGGGAAAAAATTCAAAAAGAAACTTTTTCAATGCCGAAAATCGGCACAGTTAACATTCATCCTTCGCTTCTTCCGAGATACAGAGGGCCGAATCCTTATATGCAGGTGATTTTAAGAGGAGAGAGAAAAACCGGCGTTACAATTCATCTTATGGATGAAAACTGGGATACGGGTGCAATACTTTTGCAAAAAGAAATTGATATCATGCCCGACGATACAGGAAAAGAATTAAGGGAAAGAACTTTTACGGCAGCAAGAGAACTTGTTTGGGAATTTTTACAAAAAATTCAATCCGAGGTAATAATTCCGATACAACAAAACGAAAACAGAGCATCATATTTTGGAAACGTTAATGAAATTATAAAAATGCTTGATTTTAAAAACAGAACCGCAGAAGAAATTTATGCAATAATCCGAGCGCTACACCCGTGGATGCCCTGTTATATAACAATAGGCAGACACTTTTTAAAGGTAAATCCATACAAAGTTTTTCTTGAAAAACAACAGGCTGACACATTAAAAGATGTTTTACAAAAAAATATTGAGTCTGCAGTATTACCTGACAAAAAAGAGAGCTTTACGGCAGGACAAATTGTTGCGAATGAATGCCGTAAAAATTCATTGACAATTGTATGCAAAGACGGACAAACTTTAAAATTTGAGGATTTAAAACTCTGGGGATTTTTTATAAGACCGTTTACAAAATTGTTTATCAAAAATATCAAATTAAACACAACCGTTGATTAAAAGCTGCCCCGGCCTAAAATATCGGAGGCTCTATGTTTTTAGAATTTGAAATCCCGCTCGCCCGCATGAATTTTTACCAGATCTTTTTCAACTATAGATTTAATATCCGGATTTTCAAGAGTTTGCAATTCTTGTTGAATAAGTTTTTCACCGACCTCTCTTGTTTCCGGCGATGCATAATCCTCAAGATACTCTTTTAATGTCATTATTGCGTTTGGATGACAGAAGTTGTGGATTTGCTGGTTTTTACATATTTCCATAAATCTGTCGCCGGTTCTGCCGCTGCCGTAGCAGGCAGTACAAAAGCTCGGCAGATATCCGAGTTCCATAAGCCATTTTATAACAGCATCAAGAGGTCTGCGGTCGGACACATCAAACTGAGCTGAATTTTCATCCTCAGGCATCGGATTAAAATATCCGCCGACACTTGTTTTTGAACCGCCGCTTATTTGAGAAATACCTAAATGCAAAACTCTTTCCCTGCATTTTTCGCTTTCCCGTGTTGAAATTATCATACCCGTATAAGGAACTGAAATTCTTATACAAGCAACAATTTTTGCAAATATATCATCGTCAATTCCGTTATCAAATGCGTTCGGATCAATATCATCCGCTTTTTTAATTCTGGGAACACTTATTGTGTGAGGCCCGACACCGAAAACAGCTTCCAGATGCTCAGCATGCATTAAAAGTGCGGCAAACTCATACCTGTAAGATTCAAGTCCGAACAGAACCCCCAACCCAACATCATCAATTCCGCCTTCCATGGCTCTATCCATGGCTTCTGTATGATAAGCATAATTGTGTTTTGGCCCTGTCGGATGAAGTTTTTCATAACTTACTCTGTTATAAGTTTCCTGAAACAGAATATATGTCCCGATACCGGCTTCATGCAGTTTTCTGTAATTTTCCACCGTCGTTGCCGCAATATTTACGTTTACACGGCGTATTGCTCCGTTTTTGTGTTTTATTGAATATATGGTTTTTATGGAGTCTAAAATATATTCAATCGGGTTGTTAACAGGATCTTCGCCCGCTTCAATAGCAAGTCTTTTGTGCCCCATGTCCTGAAGCGCTATTACTTCCTGTTTAATTTCCTCCTGCGTAAGTTTACGACGGGGAATATGTGTGTTTTTAGCATGATACGGGCAGTAAACACAACCGTTTACGCAATAATTTGAAAGATACAACGGCGCAAACAATACAATTCTGTTTCCGTAATAATCTTTTTTAATTTTTTCGGCAAGTTCAAAAATTTCTTTATTCTTTTCTTCAATTTCACAGTCCAGAAGCACTGCAGCTTCTCTATGCGACAAACCTTTTCCAAGCTTTGCTTTTCCAAGAATTTTATCAATTAATTCAACATTATTCTTATTTTCATCCGCATATTTTAAGGACGCAAGAACTTCGTCATGATTTATAAATTCCTCGGCTTTACGTGATTTAGGGTTATACATGAATACCACCTCCCTGTAAAAATCATACAACTACAAGAATTTTTTACAACAAATAATTTATGCAACAACTCCGCCGCCGATTAAATGTCCGTCATTTATATCATATATAACGCCGGCCTGACCTGAAGTTACGGAATTTACAGGTTCGTAAAATTTTATATCAGCAAAATTATCGAAAATCTTTATATGAGCTTTTTTAGCCTGCATGTTGTAACGAATTTTGACATTAGCGTCAAATTCTTTTTTCATATCATCATTCAGCGGCTCAATTAAATTAACATCAAGTATTTTTAAATTATCTTTGTAATTATCCTCTTCCCGCCCGAGATAAACAATATTTTTAGAAGCATCAATCTTTATTACATACAACGGATAAGGCGCTGCAATCCCGATACCTTTTCTCTGCCCTATTGTATATTGATAGCAGCCTTCATGTTCTCCCCATTTCTTATCTGTCAGAATGTCAACAAAATCGCCGCGTTTTACACCGAATTTTTCAATAAGATATTTTTTTGAAGTCATCGGTTTTTTAATAAAACATATATCCTGACTTTCTTTAGAGGATTTTGTCGGAAGATTGAATTTTTCCGCTATTTTACGGACTTTATCTTTTGAATATTTCGCTAACGGAAAAATTGTTTTCGACAGCTGTTGCTGATTTAGTTTATAAAGAAAATATAACTGATCTTTGTGCTCGTCCGCCGCCGGATAAAGTCTGAATATCCCGTCTTTTTCAATAATATTTGCATAATGTCCGGTTGAATAGACGTCTGCGCCGAGTTTTTCAAACGCATAATTAAAAAGTTCACCCCATTTTATAAACTTATTGCACATAATACAAGGGTTAGGAGTTTTGCCGAATTTATAGGAGTTTTCAAAATACTCGATTACTTTTTTTTGAAAAGAATCTGTGGCATCATAAACATAGTGTTCTATTTCAAGACTTTGCGCAACCAGTTTTGCATTTTCAATTACACTCTCAGCTGAAGGCGAATTTATCATTTTTCCCGTAAGTCCAATAACTTCATAGCCCTGCTGTTTTAATAAAAGTGCCGCAACAGAGCTGTCAAGCCCGCCGCTCAATGCAACAACCGCTTTTTTCCTGTTCGTATTCATAATATTATCATATCATAAATAGCAAAAAATATTTTTTATGAAGTTTATACAATAATCACTGATAATACTCTAAAAATCAAAGGAATGAATATGAAAATACAAAATTTACACCTCAAGTTAAAAAATTATGCAATAAAAAAATACGATAACATTTTTAACAAACCAAAATACTGTTATCTGCCGCACTGCCACGCAAGGTGCTGTTCAAGTGCGCCTATTCCGGATTTGTTTTTAAAATTTGTCAAACCCGAAAAACAGGTGCGAAAAATTTTTATGACAGTACCTGCCCCGCAAACAAATCCATACTGCAAGGATGCAGTAATCCCGATTACAAAACCGCTTGACAAACTTATAAAACCATCAGGCAAGACTAAAGACGGACGAAAAGTATTTGAACTGGATTTAGCAAAAGTTTTAAATGCTGAAGACAATTTTTGTCCGTATTTGACGGATTACGGCAGATGCAACATTTACGACTTCCGTCCGAAAGTATGCAGGGATTTCGGGAATGACGGATGGTTCAAGTGCTATAAAAAATTGAACTTAAAAGAATTATTAACAAACAAACTTCTTGATTTATATGACACATGTATTGGAATTATAAAAAACACGGGTAAAAAATAATAGTTTGACATAAGCCTTTGAAGCCGTAGAATTAAATAAGCTAAGGAGATATGAGGATATGGAAATTAAATCTGTAATTATGGCTGCGGGCAAAGGAACAAGAATGAAATCCGAAACGCCCAAAGTGTTGCATAAAATTTTTGAAAAACCTTTATTAGGCTATATTCTTGACAACGTAAAGAATTTAACGGATGAAAACTTTGTAATTGTCGGACACCATGCTGATGAGGTCAAAGCGTTTGTTGATAAAAATTACAAAAATTCAAAATGCGTTCTTCAATCCCCGCAATTAGGAACAGGTCATGCTGTTTCTATGGTTTGCCCTTATCTTGAAAACTTTGAAGGACAAGTATTTATTCTTAACGGAGATATTCCTCTTATTACGGAAAGTACGCTTAAAAAATTTATTGAGTTCCACAATGCCAACAATTCTGATTTGACGGTTATGAGTACGATTTTTGAAAATCCAACAAATTACGGACGTATTATTCGTGATGAAAATGGGAACTTTAAAGCAATCGTTGAAGAAAAAGACACAACTGATGATGAAAAAAAGGTAAAAGAAGTTAATGCAGGCATCTATCTTGTTAACTGGGCAAAAATCAAATCGGCATTTTCTCATCTCAAAAGCAACAATGCGCAAGGGGAATATTATCTGACAGATATTGTTGAATGGGGTAAAAAACAAAACTTAAATGTCTTTGCATATATACTGGAAAACAGCGATGAAATTTTCGGAATAAATTCCAGAAAACATCTTGCCGAAGCCGCAAGAATTATGAACGAAAGAAAACTGGAAGAATTGATGGACAACGGAGTTACGATTGTTGATACTTCAAACACATGGATATCTGAAGATACGGAAATCGGGCAGGATACTATAATTTATCCTTTCACCTATATTGAAGGCAAAAATAAAATCGGAAAAAATTGTAAAATCGGTCCCTGTGCACATTTGCGCGGAGATGTTGAAATACAGGACAACTGCAAAATCGGGAATTTTGTAGAAGTAAAAAAAGCCAGAATCGGACATAACACAAATGCCGGACATTTAAGCTACATCGGTGACAGTGAGCTTGGTTCTTATGTAAACATCGGAGCCGGAACAATTACGGCAAACTTTGATCCGATAAGCAGAACAAAAAACAAAACCGTTCTAAAAGATCATGTAAAAATCGGTTCAAACACAGTTCTTGTCGCACCGGTTGAAGTCGGTGAAGGCACAAATGTCGGCGCAGGCAGTGTTATTACAAAAAATATCGGAGAATGGACGCTTGCCCTTACCCGTGCACCTTTAAGAATTATTGAAGGCTGGGTTAAAAAGAAAAATTAACATAAAAATATACGTTTTTAGTGTTCATGCTACAATTGTTTTATGACCAACAAATCTATTAAGTGGACAATCTTTGTAATCACAGCCATCGGTAATTTTATTGCAATGCTTGATTCAACAACTGTTAATCTTGCGCTGTATCCGATGTCTGTTGATTTGCATGTTTCCATGAGCCAGATTCAGTGGGTTATGATAGCATACATGCTCGTTTTAACTGTTTTTCTTCCGTTTTTCGGCAAACTGGGCGATATTTTTCCGAAAAATAAACTTTATTCTGTAGGATTTTCACTTTTTGCACTCGGCGCATTTTTAAACACAACCGCTCAAAGCTTCTGGCTTTTGATAGCTTACAGATGTCTTGAAGCGCTCGGAGCTTCCATTATGCTTTCTAATGCTCAGGCAATTATCGCATCTATCTTTAAAAACGAAAGACGTGGAAAAGCTCTGGGGCTGAACGGATGTATTGTCGCAATAGGCGGAATGAGCGGGCCTGCAATCGGCGGGGTTTTAATAAATTCATACGGCTGGCATTCTGTGTTTTACCCGTGTATCCCTGTTGCACTGGCGGGAGCTTATTATGCCTATAGAATGCTTCCGCATGCAGTAAAAACAGACAGAAAAAACTTTAAATTTGATTATAAAGGCTTCATTTATTTTACAATAAGCCTTTTTGCGCTTCTTCTTGCAATTGCGGAAGGCCACAGCTGGGGTTGGAATTCTTTGAAAATAATTATTCTGGGCGTTGTTACTCTTATTTTCGGGGTCCTGTTTTATATAAGAGACCACCATATAAATTACCCTCTTATTGATTTTTCACTGTTTAAAATAAGAACCTTTACCTTCGGAAATCTCGGAGTTATGACATCGTATATGGCAATGTACACAAACAGCATACTTCTTCCGTTCTTTTTGCAGGAAATTTTAAAATACAACCCGCTCGTAACAGGACTTTTGATTCTTCCGTATTCTGTTACGCTTTCATTTATCGCACCTGTTGCAGGCAGACTGTCCGGAAAATACGGCAGCAAATATTTGACGCTTGCAGGTCCGATTGTATATTGTTTAGCGCTTTTAATGTTCACTTTATACGACAAAAATGCAGCAATGTGGCAGATTATACTTGCTTCCGGAATTATGGGAATAGGAAACGGGCTTTTCCAATCACCTTCAAACAATGCAATTATGACAAGCGTTGACCATGAACAGCTCGGACTTGCATCAGGTATTCTTGCTCTTTCAAGAAATATGGGGAATATTTTAGGCGTAGCGGTTACCATTACACTGTTTGAAACATTCCGTAATATGCTTCTTGAATCCGGAAAAATTTATGATACAGCATTTTTATTTTCATACAGAACAACAATGTGCTTCGGAATATTTTTCGGACTCTGCTGTCTTACATTTGCATTCCTTGCCTATAAAGATAATATTAAATCCTAACACATTTCTTTAAAAAAACTTGAAAAAATCTTATGTGTAATATAAAATATTAGTGTAAAATTTACACTTTAATTATTTAATATAAATGGCGGAAATTATGAGTAAGACTAACGAAAATATACGAAATATAGCGATTATTGCGCACGTGGACCACGGCAAAACCACACTTGTTGATTGTCTTTTAAAACAGGCGGGTGCATTTAGAGAAAATCAGCACGTACAGGAACGTGTTCTTGACAGCAACGACCTTGAAAAAGAACGCGGGATTACAATTCTTTCAAAAAATATTTCAATCAATTACAAAGGCTGTAAAATAAATGTTGTAGACACCCCCGGACACGCAGACTTCGGCGGCGAAGTAGAACGGGTATTGGGAATGGTTGACGGAGCGTTGTTGATTGTGGATGCAGCGGAAGGCCCTATGCCGCAGACAAGATTTGTATTATCAAAAGCTCTTGAATTAGGTTTAAAAATTATTGTTGTAATCAACAAAATTGACAAACCCGCAGCAGAACCGCTTACTGCACTTGATAAAGTTTTTGACTTATTTACGGAACTGACAGACAGAGAAGATTTGATAGATTTTCCGTTTATTTTTTCAAGCAGCTTGAACGGATTTGCAATAAAGGATTTGGAAGACGAAAGAAAAGATATGATACCGCTTCTTGATTGCATTTTAGAAAATATTCAGCCGCCTAAATGCGATGTAACAAAACCTTTCCAATTCAGAGCTACAACACTTGATTATAACGATTACGTAGGCCGTATCGTAATCGGCCGTATTGAAAACGGCTCTGTAAAATCACAGGAACAGGTTTGTGTAATCCATGCGGACGGAAGTCAGGAAAGAGGGAAAATTACAAAACTTTTCGGATTTCATGATCTTGGAAGAGTTGAGATTGATGAAGCCTTTGCAGGTGACATTGTAGGTATTGCGGGATTTGCAGACATTCAAATCGGCGAAACCATCTGTGATTTAAACAATCCTTCTGCGCTTCCTTTAATTAAAGTTGATGAGCCTACCCTGCAGATGAATTTTTCTGTAAACGACAGTCCGTTTGCGGGAACAGAAGGTAAATTTGTAACCTCAAGACAGCTGAGAAAAAGACTGTATAATGAACTTGAAAAGAATGTAAGTTTGCGTGTTGAAGATACTGAATCTACAGATGTATTCAAAGTTTCTGGCAGAGGCGAGCTGCATCTGGGAATTTTGATTGAAACAATGCGACGTGAAGGATATGAGTTTCAGGTTTCAAAGCCGGAAGTTATTTATAAAACAATTAATGATGAAAAGTGCGAGCCTTATGAAAATTTGATAGTAGATGTTCCGGAAAGCTGTGCGGGAAGCTGTATTGAAAGACTTTCGGGCAGAAAAGCCGAAATGAAGGAAATGAACAATGCAAAAGGCAGAACGACACTGACTTTTCATATCCCTGCACGGGGCTTGATAGGTTTTAGAAGTGAATTTATAAGAATGACCCGTGGCGAAGGAATTATGTATCATACATTTTTGCATTACAGACCCTATGCAGGTGACATCCCCCGTCAAAGAAACGGCTCTATAATTGCAATCGAACAGGGTGAAGCAATTCCGTATGCTCTTGCTCAGTTTGAGGACAGAGGAACATTCTTTGTAACTCCGAAAACAAAAGTCTATAGAGGGATGATAATAGGAGAATGCAACAAACCGCAGGATATTGTCGTCAACATCTGCAAAACAAAAAAACTGACAAATATGCGAAGCGCAACAGCTGATGTTATGGTAACGCTTCAGGCACCGAAAATTATGGCGCTTGAAGAATGCCTTGAATACATCGGCGATGATGAACTTGTTGAAATTACGCCGGAAAACGTAAGAATTCGAAAGGCTGATTTAAACAGAAAAATTTATAACTAAAATTCAGGCGCCGCATAAAATGCGGCGCATTTTTCAATACTCATTATTTACGACTTCAACTTCTGCAGGCTGCCGCTTGTTTGAAATAATTACGCATATCGTCTGCAAAACAACAGATAAAATAATCAGACTTAAACCTGCAAAAAATGCCCAGTTCAATTCTTTAGCTTCATGAAAGATAATCATGGCAAGAATAATTGTATAAACAGGTTCAAGATTGTAGGTTAAGTTGACGGTGAACGCAGAAAGTTTGCGAAGCACCTGAATTTGGAGTTTGTAAAGCCACACTGTACAGCAGAGAGATAAAATAAGCAAATAAAACAAATCATGACCTGACGGAACAATCGAATGAAGATTTGCAAATTTTAGATATACAGGCAGAATAGCGGAAGTTACAATCAAGCCTCCGAGAAGTTCATAAAACAGCATAGTATTTGAGGTGTGACGCTTCATAACCGGTTTGTTCAGAATTGTAAAAAGAGCATCAAATGCGGCTGATATAATACCGAGCATAAGTCCGAATCTGTGTTGAAAATCAAAACTGAAAATCAGAGCGATTCCTGCAATAGTAATAAAACTGAAGAAAAGTTCACGGGGAGAAAATTTTCTTTTTAGAATAATCGGTTCAAAAATTGCCGCAAAAAGGCCGACAGTTGAATATGCAACAAGTCCCACCGATACATTTGCAAATTTTATACTTCCGTAGAAAAGAATCCAGTGGATTGCAAGAAGTGCACCCAGTCCCGTGATTTTCCAGAATTCTTTTATGTGAACAAGGCAGAATTTTTTGGTTAAAAGTAAAATTGCCATAAAAAAAATACACGTTATAAAAAATCTGTTCCACACAAGCAAAAATTCGTTTGCCGTAATTATGCGGCCTAGAATTCCCGTAAAACATGATATTAGAATAGATAAATGTAATTTGACTAAATACTGGTTCATAAATTCATAATTCACAAGACTAATTACAAAAATATTATCAGTCTTATGAAGATTAATGTCAAATTTTATTTCCCTGACAATTCTTTATACATATCAAGATACTGTTTTGAACTTTTTTCCCAGGAGAAATCAGCTTCCATAGCGGATTGTCGCATAGCGCCCAAGGTATATTTGTCTTTGTAAACATATAAAGCACATTTAATTGCATCAACCATTGCACCGGAATCATATCCCCAGAATTTAAATCCGGTTGAATTGTCCAGCGGATAGCCGACGACAGTATCTTCAAGCCCGCCGGTTGCTCTTACAACAGGAAGCGCACCGTATCGCATTGCAATAAGCTGGCTTAACCCGCAGGGTTCAAATTTTGAGGGCATCAGATAAAAATCTCCGGCCGCATAAATTCTGTTTGCCATCTCTCCGTTGTACCCGATAAATGCACGAATGTTCGGGGTATTATTTGATAGCCATATTAAAAGATTTTCATAATCTTTATTGCCTGTACCTAAAAATACAAAATCTGCGTCCAGATGCGCAAGAGTGTTTTCCGCCCCTCGAATCAAATCAATGCCCTTTTGTCCGACAAGCCTTGATATCATAACAAATAACGGACGTTCCGGATTGTATTTTAATCCGAAATATTCACAGACAAATTTTTTGTTATCTTCTTTATTTTTTATTGTTTTAATATCGTAATTTTTTATCAAAGTTTTATCAGTCTTTGGATTAAAGACATCGTAATCAATTCCGTTTAAAATTCCTCTTAATTTATGCTGTGCACCGCGCAGGGTGTAATCCATACCTTCACCGTATTCGCCGGTCAAAATTTCTTTTGCATAAGTCGGTGATACCGCAACAACACGGTCCGAATAATTTATTGCACCTTTCATCCAGTTAACACGACCGTAATGCTCTACACACCACTCGTTATAAACAATATCTTTTCGCATATTTGCAAAGTCAAGAATACTTTCAAACCACACTCCCTGATAGGCAAGATTATGTATTTCAAAGACGGTTCTGGTGTTTTTCCAGAAATCATCAAACTTGTAATTACTGTGAAGATAAACAGGAATCATTGCCGTATGCCAGTCATTTGCATGAATAACATCAGCACGGAAGTTTAAAAGTTTTGCATATTCCATTGTCGCCAGAGAAAATGCAATATATCTTTCATGCTCATACTGCGGATCAAGCCATTTTGGATAAACTTCGTTAAAACAGGTGAAGTACCAGTCATTATGAACAAAAAAGACATTAATATTTGTTCCGGGAAGTTTTGTCATAAACAATCTGAATTTATGCCCGTTACGTCCGAAAGTCAGCCACATTTCCGAATTTTCAAGCTCTTTTATACCGTACTTTTTTTGGTCAATACAGCCGTGAAGCGGTGTAAAAATTGCAATTTCCGCATCTTTTTCCAGATATTTGGGCAAACTGCCGACAACATCTGCCAGCCCTCCGGCTTTTGAAAAAGGCGCAACTTCCGCTGCCGCAAAAAGAACTTTCATTATTCCTCACTTTCCTCTTTATCTGATTGTTTTGCTGAACCGGTATTACGCTGTACAGCCCCGACTCCGCTGTTAACAAGATTACTTTCATCATCAGGATCTTCAAGCGGTATGTAATGAGAAGGATCCGTATCAAATGTGAATTTAATACCGTATTTTTGAGTCAAATAACCGCATTGAGCAATACAAATCTGAGCTTTATCTTCATGACCTTTAAACATTAGAACTTTGTACATTTGATATTTAAAGAGCATTAAAAGATATTCATTTGAATTGTCGGCTTTTTCAAGCTGAATAAGCGAATTATTTACAATACCGTATGCAACCGTATATCTGCCCTGTCTTAAACTCATTTCACTCATCAAATACCAGGCGGCATAAGTAAGATTGGTCATGCCGTTATCGCCTGTTGCTCTGATAATTTTGTAGATAATCAAGGACGCTTTGTCGTAGGATTCAAGATTAATGTATGCATAACCAATCAGCAGATCGCAGAAATATTCCAGCTGATGGAGTTTGTTGTATCTAGCAAGTCTTTTTGCCGCATAAATTTCTTCCGCAAATGCGTTGCTGTCGTTCAAATATTTATTAAACGCCTCCATTATGTGGAAAAGAATTCCGGAAAATTTGTCAAGCTCAGAAACCATAACAGGACTGTAAGTTCCTCGTTCACCGTGTATAAAGTCCTGCAGTGCCTTAAATATATCGTATGACGGCGGCAGGTTCGGCAAATCACCTTTTACTAAATTCAAAAAGTCCTGAACATTACCTTTCATCTGCAAAACGTTAGAAAGCGCAACAAATCCGACAGAATCAATTAAAACTTTTATAAACTGATTTTTATCCAGATAATCGGGTCGTAATAGTTCCAGATTTGCCTGATTAACAACACTCAAAACCTTATATCCCACATCAAGACAATCTTCAAGAGCACCGATATTAAAGAGAATTTCAATGTGAATCAGCGACATCAGGAAGAAATATTTATTAAAGTCAGGTGAAGACGGATCAATTGAACCGCTCGGAAGACGTGATAAAATTTTGTGTGTCAATTCAAGTGCATGAGTATAATTTCCGTTGTTAAGACATCCTTGAATCATTTTATTACACAGTGCAATAATTTTTTCGTTATCACCGGCCTGCTCAAGTCTTTCAAGAGTAAGTTCCGCAATTCTGGAATTTTTATTCGGAAGATACTCAGACATGTTTTCCGCAATATTTTGCGACAAATCCAATTTGTACTGTTCAATTTCTTCCTGTTTTTCTTCATCCGTGTTTTTGTCCAGAAGTTCAATAATTTTATCCGCACAATTTATATATGCGTTAAAATCTCCCATTGAAAGATTGATTTTTGCAAGGTTTTCCCATTCAAGAAATTCTGCTTTGTAATCCTCCAACAATCCGTATAAATAAGCTTTTGTCGGACTCGGCATGTTATTTACGAAAACTTTTTCAAACAAATCATTTGCGATAGCCTTTAACAAATCTTTGTTAAGAACGGCAAGTATGCTTTCACGAAGCAGATTGTAGTTCGGGAAATACATACAGTTGTTCCAGAAATAAATATAGCCTGTTTCGGAAAGTTTTTGGACAATGTCATCAATATTTTCATAAGCTAAGCTTTTAATAGTCTGCTGGTCGATACGTGTTCCGAGAAGAACGCAGGTTGCGAGGAATTTAATAGCTTCTTCATCATCTTCAAGTAAATTCAGACGGCGTTTCATTAATTTGCCAAGACTTGAAGGAATGATAAGGGTTTTCGGATTGACAAGTTTTATACCGTTTTCATCAGCTTCATAAACTCCGCTTTCAATCAGATATTGAATTGCAATGTCAAGGAACAGAATACTTCCGTATGAATATTTGGCAATTCTGTGGAAATAGAAACTGTCCATGATATCTTTATAATATTCTTTATTTTCCTCAATCATTTTTTCAAATGAAGTCGGCTTAAGAGCAATTTCCGTGTAATACGGTTTTGTCATTAAGGAATACGTATCTCTGTGAAGAGAAAAATCTTTGTCGTATGAAATCAAATAACTTATTTTTAACCGCTCAAATTGTTCAAACAAAAATTTCATAACGTCATAGGAGCTTGAATCTATTTTGTCAAAGTTTTCAATAAATATTAGAGTTTCAGGTATTACATTCAGAAGAGTAAAGAATATATCATAATACTGCATTCTTGTATCTTCGTTATTTCCTTCCGGACGTTGTGATAATGTAATCAAATCCTTAATCATATTATCCGGATCTATTGAACGGAACATTGAAAAATCGTTTGTATTAAACAGTTTTTGAGATATTGTAAATTCAAAGATTGCAGCAACAAGTTCACGGAAAAACGAATACGGTGAATATTTCATCTCATCATAACAGGTGATGCTGATAATATTTTTATAAATATTCAATTCTTCAATTGTTGAAATGATTTTTAATGAATAAGGAACATACAATGGCGGGGTTTTTATGGCACAAATTCCGTAAGGATGCTCTGAAAGTTTGTTTACGACATGATAAAATACGTCTATGTTTTCCGTTCTGATAAAATCACATTTTATCTCGTTAAAATGAATTGTTTCAATATCGTAAATCGCATCCGGATCCGTCGGGCTTTCAAGCTTACTCAACGCTTCCCCGTCAAGTTTGTCCTGCTCAACCAGCATGTTTTGAACAAAATTCGGAACTTCAAGTTCTTCATCCGGCTTGTCCTCTAACTCCTCATAGTTAATTTTAATATGGCTGTTGATTTCGACTTCATGGAACATAACCATCTGGTCTTTTATCATGACAGAATTTAAAGGACTTGATTTGTACATTGGATCAAGCGCATCATGGACAAAGTTGTCCGCAATAATTTGAAACGTATTTAAAACTTTTTGTTTCAAATTATCGCTCTGTTTTACCATGCTTATGTTAAAGCCTGATTTGATATCATAAGGATTGTCGTCTATGCTTCTTCTTAAAAGAAACATGTTGCATCTTACCGTTGCATTTTTTTTGTTGGTAAGTTTATAGTTCATTTTGGTTATTTCGGTAAGAAGTTTTACGGCTGTTGTTATTGCATTATTTACACTGCTGTTAAAGGTGTAATCTTTATTAAACCTTAAAATATATGTGTTATTTAAAACCTGACGGCGGATACCTGCTGATTTAGCGACACTAAGAATTATATTATCAAGTTTTACTTTGAATTTGTTTAAAAGCTGAACAGAACCAAGAAGAGTTCTCAGTTCATTAACGTTCGGAAAATCAATCGTCATTAATGCAAAATTGTCCGTATTGGATTCGTTTAAAATTACACTCTGTTCCAGTGAAAATCCGCATTTTTTGCACTTTTTATCAACGGTCTGGTTAACCTTGCCGCACTTATTGCATTTGGTAACAATTACATAACCGCATTTTTTACAGGTATTTGTTTTGTTAATGGTTTTACAGATAGGGCAGACAACTTTGAGCACCTTTTTACAATTAGGGCACACCGTTGCTTTATCATCAATCTCTAAACCGCATTTTGGACATTCCATACAAAAATTATACCATACGAGCCTTGTATAAACAAATTAATAAATAAATCTTAATTATATCTGATGCCGGCTTGCTTCATTCTTCTGATGCATTCTTTAATTGTGTCAACATCCTTTGTAAGAGCAACACGGAAATATCCTTCACCGCATTGACCGTAACCGTTTCCTGGCGGCACAACTACATTTGCTTTTTCTAGCATTTCTGTTACAAATTCTTCACTTGTCATACCTTTTGGTACAGGAAGCCAGAGATAAAATGTTGCCTTGGAAGGTTTTATATTCCATCCCAGTTCACGGAAGCCATTTTCTGCAGCATCACGTCTTTCCTGATACATTTTATTCAAATTATCAATTAATGCCTGATCAACCGTAAAAGCTGCAGCCGCCGCATCTTGAATTGCCTTAAAAGTTCCGCTGTCGATATTGTTTTTGATTGTTCCGAGCGCTTTTATTGCACCTGCATTTCCGCAGACAAATCCGACACGCCATCCGGTCATGTTGTAGGATTTTGAATGAGAATAAAATTCTATTGCAACATCTTTTGCGCCTTCAACCTGAAGAACTGATGGAGCTTTATATCCGTCAAAAGTCATTTCGGAATATGCCATATCAGAACACAGCAGAATATCATATTTTTTACAAAAATCAACGGCTTTTTTATAAAAATCCAAATCCGCAACAGCACCTGTCGGATTGTTCGGATAATTTAAAAACATAATTTTTGATTTTTTTGCAATATCTTCGGGAATTTTATCAAAGTCAGGCAGATATCCGTTTTCTTCCAGCAAGGGCATTGAATAAGGTGTGCCGCCTGCAAAAATCGTTGCATTTTTATAAACCGGATATCCCGGATCCGGCACTAAAGTATAATCGCCTTTGTCAACAAACGCAAAAAATACGTGAGCAATAGCTTCTTTTGAACCTATATTTGCAAGCATTTCTGTATCAGGATTTAAGTCGACGCCAAATCTTCTTTTCATCCAATCGCAGGCTGCTTTTCGAAATTTTTCGGTTCCGTTGTAAGGCGGATAGTCATGATTTTTCGGATTATCAATTGCTCTGTGCATTTCCTCAACTACAGGCGCCAGCGTTGGAGTATCAGGATCGCCGATGCCCAAACTTATTACATCACAGCCTTTTGCTTTTGCTTCTGCTATTTTTCTGTCAATTTCCGCAAACAAATACGGAGGAATTTTTTCTAAACGTTCTGAAACTTTCATGACCTCTCCTTCTTAATATTTTATCCCTGCATTTAATTTTATGCTATCATGAAATTGTCAAATAAACAATTATAATAAAATTTTAAAACAATTACAGGCAAAGGGATATGAGTATAATATCGGACGACAACAAATTTACCGGAGATTCGGCTCAAAAAGACAGTAAAAAACATTCTGATTTTCATAAAAATCCGGTGATTAAAGCAGAAAGCATTGAATGTGACAAGAATTTTGAAAATTCAATACGTCCTAAATCTTTTGATGCCTATATAGGGCAAAGCGCACTGAAAGAAACTTTAAAAATCACAATTGCCGCTGCAAAAAAACGTGAACTTCCGCTTGACCACCTTTTATTTTACGGCCCTCCGGGACTTGGCAAAACAACGCTTGCGGGGGTTATTGCAGAACAAATGGGGGTAAATATCAGAATAACATCTGCGCCCGCACTTGAAAGACCACGTGATATTATCGGAATTTTGATGTCATTAAAGGGCGGAGAAATTCTTTTTATTGATGAAATTCACCGTCTGAACAAGGTCGCCGAAGAAATTCTTTATCCTGCAATGGAAGATTTTTTCCTTGATATGACAACAGGTAAAAGCCAGACAGTAAAGACTTTAAGAGTACCGCTCCCTAAGTTTACGCTTATCGGTGCAACGACAAAAGCCGGTGAACTTTCCGGGCCTTTGCGTGACCGCTTCGGAATCATTCACAGACTTGAATTTTATACGGAAGACGAACTTGCACAGGTAATCACAAGAACTGCAGGAATTTTAAACATTGAAATTACGTCCGAAGGCGCTCATGCAATTGCAAGACGCTCACGCGGCACACCGAGAATTGCAAACAGACTTGTAAAGCGTGTAAGTGACTTTGCGCTTGTAAAACATGACGGAAAAATTACGGAAGATGTAGCAAACGAATCTCTTGACATTTTAAAAATTGATAACTACGGACTTGACTGCACTGACCGCAATCTTTTAAAACTTATTATCGAAAAATATGACGGCGGGCCTGTCGGAGTTGAAACAATTGCAGCTGCAATCGGCGAAGATGTCCGAACAATAGAGGATGTTTGCGAACCGTTTCTGCTACAAGCCGGACTTTTGCAAAGAACACCGAGAGGCCGTAAAGTTTCGCCGGCTGCATACAGGCATCTCGGTTACAAAGATATTGATATTAACGAGCAAAAAAGTTTATTCCAATAGCCATGTTCTGTAAAGACAATTTCCGCTCGGACACCAGCGTCCTTTTGAAAATTTGTCGTCCCAGGGCTGAATTGTGTTGGCTTCCTGCATGTAATTTAAATCACTGTTGTTTACGGCAAATCTCATTACAAAACGATCCCGTCCGAGTTTGTTCGGACGATTAAATCCGTTTACATCAACCAGAACCGGAAACTCACTGTTGCTATACAGATACCACCCCATTCCGGAATAATCAACAAATGCATAATTATCTTTAGTGCACCCTAGCCAGTCCGGAGCACCTCCCCCATGTATAGCTGCTTGTCCTTCTTCACATACCCAGCATTCATCCGCATTGTTGTCAAAACAGGTTTTTATAGTATTAAAATACTTTGACATAGTTTTAAAATTTTCACCGACTGTAGGAGCTCTAAGCTCTCCATACTCATTAAGAGAACCTGACATATCCAGCAGCTCATCATTTGCCTGCATACGCATAAAGGCCTGCGACATACTGGAATAAGCTTTTTTGTAGGCGACTTTCCATTGTTTTTCCTGATAATTCCCGATTAAGGAAGGTAAAGTCATTGCAGCGACTATTCCGATTATGCCGAGGGTTATAAGGACTTCTGCAAGCGTAAAGGCGGGTTTGCGGCACTTTTGGCGGCAAAAGTGCCGGATTAAATTAACCGGCATTGACAGACTCAGACGGAAGTCAGAGTGACTGGACGTGGTGCGTGACATCCGGCTGACTTCCTCACTCCGGCCTCCGAGCCGGAGTCTGTTTCTATCAACATTGATAGATTCTGAGTCAAGCTCTGAATGACATGACAGATACACATGTGATGGCTTTGTCATTCCGGCCTCCGAGCCGGAATCTATTCCTATCAGCATTGATAGATTCTGAATCAAGTTCAGAATGACGCAACGGTTTTCGTAAAAAGACCTAAGACATGTCTTTTTAAGAGTCTTTGGACTTAAATTGTCCTTGTCCTCTGAATAACATAAGGTTAAATCGCACGCAGGAGCTTTATTACAGGTTGCCCCCCCCCCCTGAAATTCAGTCATATCAATAGTTTCCAT
The DNA here is from genome assembly GCA_944322785.1 of Candidatus Gastranaerophilales bacterium. Taxonomy (GTDB): domain Bacteria; phylum Cyanobacteriota; class Vampirovibrionia; order Gastranaerophilales; family Gastranaerophilaceae; genus Scatenecus. Next base: position 113,096 of record CALUPW010000003.1, read on the forward strand.
ACTTTTTAAAGCTCCTTTTGATTAAATATTTCACATATTTATTATACTATATATTTTTAAAAATTGCACTACTTTTGTGATAATATCAAATTTAATAAAGGGGATATGTTTATGAAAAAATTTCTTGTTCTTTTATTTATTCTGGTTGCTTTTATAAATCCTGTTAAAGCTGATGAAAATGCAGTATTGCCCTCTGAAACAGGCGTTGTTCAGTCAGTCGAAAATATCTACAATGACGATGAAAACAGCCAGCAGGGCACAAAACAGATTGTAACCGTAAAAGTTTTGTCAGGAGAGTATAAAAATCAGGAAAAAGAAATCGTAAATTTTTTAACAGATAATCCTGCATACGACATCCCGCTCAAAAAAGGTGACAAAGTCATTCTGCACCTTGAAGAAGATCCGACAGGAGGCATGAACTTTTTTATTGCCGATATTAAAAGAGACTCGTCAATTTTATTTTTCGGTGCCCTATTTGCACTTCTTTTACTGATTATCGGGCATAAAAAAGGGATTTTCAGTCTTATTTCAATTCTTGCAACAGTCGGTTTGATATTTTTTGTCATGCTGCCAATGATTTTAAACGGGTTTTGTCCGATTGCGTCGGCAATTCTTGTATGTATTTTAAGCACAATAATAACGATTTATCTTGTTGGCGGCTTCAATTCCAAAAGCACATCTGCCGTCATCGGCACAATGCTCAGCTTAATTTTTGCAGGCGCTCTTTCAATGCTTGCAATTTTTATGGCTCATTTAACGGGTTTTGCAGGCGAGGAAACCGTATTTCTTTACGGGGCGCGGCCTGATTTGAATTTTCAAGGGATTTTGTCCGCTTCTATGATTATTGCGGCACTCGGGGCTTTGATGGACACATCGGTTTCTATTGCCAGCACAATTAACGAAATTTATGCAACAGACAATACCCTTGGCGTCAAAGAACTTTTTAAATCCGGAATGAATGTCGGACGAGATATTATCGGAACAATGTCAAACACTCTTATTCTGGTTTATCTTGGAAGTGCGCTGCCGCTTGTACTTTTAGCCAGCAATATTGATTTACAAAAATTCTTTAACCTTAATCAGGTTTCAACAGAAATTCTTTCTGCAATCACCGGCAGCATTGCAATTCTTGCATGTGTACCCATTACGGCGATTATTTCGGCTTATTTAATAAAACATAAAAAACAGGAAGATGTTGAATTTAAGTTTTAAAATTTATAATATAATTAAGACATGGAAATCTTTAAAGAACTAACAAAAATACCCGAACTGTCAATTGCACTCGGATTTTTTGACGGCGTTCATCTCGGACATCAGGCGGTCATAAAAAATTCGGTGCAATTTGCAGAAGAAAACGGGCTTAAATCCGCTGTAATAACATTTCAAGACCATCCGCACTGCTATTTTTACGGAGTTTGCCCCAAATATATATTAACCCGCAAGATGCGTGAAAAAAGGATTGAAGAACTCGGGGTTGATTATTTGTTTGAACTTGATTTTGAAAGTATTTCGGGACTTACTGCAGATGAATACTTAAAAGACATTCTTATAAAATATTTTACACCACATGCAATTACAACGGGCTGGAACCACAATTTCGGCTACAAAAAATCGGGCGATGTAAAATATCTGGCACAAAATTCGACAAAGTTTGATTATAAATATTTTGAAATTCCGCCGCAAAAAGTGAACGGGAAAGTAATCAGCAGCACCGAAATAAGGAATTGCCTTGCGGGCGGCAAAATTGAAAATGCAAATCAAATGCTCGGCTACAAATATTCAATATCCGGAGAAGTTGTACATGGCAAACAGCTCGGCCGTACAATAGGATTTCGGACTGCAAATATTGTTTATCCTCCCGAACTTATTGATTTGCCGTTCGGGGTTTATTCAACAATTGTAAAACTCGGAAACGAAATATTTAACGGAATCACTAATTTTGGAATCCGCCCGACAGTTTCAGATACAAAACAACGTTCTCTTGAAACGCATATTATCAATTTCGACAGGGATATTTACGGGCAGAATATAGAAATAGATTTTCTAAAAATGCTAAGGCATGAAAAAAAATTTGCGTCAGTTGAGGAGCTGAAAAAGCAGATTGCAAATGACATTTTGCAAATTAAATAAATTGCAAAAATAAAAATAATATATTATAATTACGTGTGGAAAGTTTAAGGAGGAAAGCTATGAAAACCCAGACTATGAGAGGAATTGCGCCAGGGGGGGGGGGGGGGCTGTAATACACGCAAAACACTTGTAAACAGACTATTTTTCCCTATCAAAACCCCTAATGCATTTACAATGGCGGAAGTTCTTATTACACTAGGTATTATCGGAATTGTTGCAGCCTTGACATTGCCGTCACTTATTCAAAATCATCAAAAAAAGGTTCTTGCGACTCAATTAAAGCGTACTTACTCTGTTCTTTCGCAGGCAATCGAACGTTCACGTGCAGATAACGGAGATCCGTCCGGCTGGGGAATGGAACAATATTATAACAGTGAAAGCAGTACAGCAAATGCAAAAAAAATAGTTAAAATTTTTGCGTCCCAATATCTTGTTCCGTACCTTAACAAAGTCGAAGTGCATGAGTGGGCAACACTTGAAGATATAGGCTACAAATCACTTACAGATTACAGTCAAACGGATGGTGAAAGTACAAAAATACAAGGCTTAATACTTGTTCTTAACGACGGAAGTGTTTTAAGAATGAACATGGCTGGCTACGACTACGGCACTGAGGATGAACCTGATGTTAAACTAACCAATGTTTATATATTAGCAGATATAAACGGAAAAAGAGGCCCAAATCAGACGGGTAAAGATATGTTTGCCTTTTATTTTCATGCACCTACCGGCACATTCAGGTTTTATTCCTGGTCTAACAAACCACAGCTTGATAGAAACAAAAACCTCGAATACTGTCAAAAAGTGCCTAAAACCTGCGGACAACTTATTATGCAGGATGGCTGGGAGTTTAAAGAGGATTATCCTTGGTGGTGATTATTTATTTTGTAAGGCGCCGCCTGCGGCGGCGCCTTACTTGCAATACTTTTTTACTTAATCAAAGCCTGAATTTCTTTAAATTTTGGATTTTTTGCAGTCTTAAGCCACTCAAACAACACTATCTCAACACAGGAAACTTTTACTCCGTTTGCTGCCATAATTTCAATTCCCTGTTTAAATTCATATTTTGAACGGCTTGCACATGCATCTTTTACAACATAAACTTCAAAACCTTCACGCAAAAGTGCTGCCGCTGTTTGATGAACACAAATATGTGTTTCTATTCCGCAGATAACAATCTGTTTTTTGTTGTAAGATTTGATTTTTTCAAGCACACCTTCTTCATCAAGCGCATTAAATGAAGTTTTTTCAAACACCGCTGTACCTTCCGGAAACTCTGCGGAAAGATCCGCCACTGTATTTCCCAGCCCTTTCGGGTATTGTTCTGTCACTACAACAGGAATTTCCAGAAGCCGTGCCGATTTTACCAGATTGAACACCCGTTTTACAATAACATTTTTATCAAGTGCATTTACAAGTTTTTCCTGAACATCAATCAGCAAAAGCAGGGAATTTTCAGGCTCTAATACGTTCATTATTCCTCCTAACTTTCAATACAAGTTTTATAATCGGTTATAAAGGTTTCCAAGATTCCGGATAAAACAGAATCCGTAACTTCCTTTAATGACAAAACAATCTCTTTATTTTCAGGACTGTCAAGCCCGCTGTGCGTCATATATATAACGATTTTACCGAGTCCTGGATACACAAGTGTCAAACGACTAATCTGTCTGCGGCTTTTAAGATGTAAAATACACTGATTTTCACTAATCTGCTGCTCAACTATAGTCCCGTCGATTTTACCGTCATAAGCCTCTTTTATTCTAAAAAATACAGGAACTATAACATTTTCATATTTTTTGCGGTATGCAGATTTAAACAGTTTAAAATCCTTTTTGCCTGTTTCCGGCTCCAGAGTCCAATCGTCATCCGTCAAATATCCATTTTCTTCATACACTGCATAATCCGATGTTGAAAGCATTGCATCAGTCAATACAGACGCTGTTTTCTGTTCTAATTCTTTAAAACTCATCCCGCAAATCATGCAAATTCCGGCTTTGATACGAAATTCTCCGCTCAATTTCTTTTGAATTTTTTCAATTACATTTTCCGCCCCGCAGATATCAGAATTGGAAAGAACTATATAAAATTTTCCGCAGGATAGTTCAATTATGACATCCAAATATCTTATTGAACTTTTAATTGCACCCGCTAGTTCTTCAAAACAAAACTTCGCTCTGTCAAGTTCGTCATAAGTCAAAATTATAAACACAGAATTAGAATATACAGGATTGTTTAAAACATCCTCCATTATTTCATTTGCATAAGTTTCCGTATAAAATCCGGTTGTAGATGAAATCACGCCGAGATTTTGCAAAATCAAATTATTTCTTTGACCTATCTGACTTTCTGAATGCTTTTTTAAAAGATTAACTGATTTTATAAGATAGTCTGCGGCATCAGAATTTTCAGAAATATAATCATCCAGCCCTTCATCATAAAGCGTCATTATAAAATCGTAATCAACAGCCGATGTTACTAAAATTTGTGAGATATTCTTACTCTTTATAAATTTTACAAGAGACGATATCGAATTTTTGTCCCCTGCTCCATCTATAAAAATAAGTCCCGGATTGGTTGAATTTATAATTGAAACCGCTTCTTTAAAATCCGAAATTGATATTTTGTCACAATCTCTCAGCAAAACAAGTTTGTTACTTATTTTTTGAGAAAGGTCAAAGTTGTCGGATATTAAAAGAATATTATTTTTCATATTAATTACACTTGTAAATGTTTTTTAATACAAAGGAAACTTCCGCCTGCTCCGAAAAGTGTCCCCATTGCAAACATTATTATTATAACTATATTCTGTGCATAAATCGGAGAGGGAACCATGAAAAACTGGTGCATGTTTATCAATCCGTTCTGGACAAAGTTGAGCGGAATTAGAGCAATAACAGCACCCGTAAAACCGTAAAATGCCCCCTGCATAATCAACGGGAACCGTATATACCAGTTGCTGACACCCATAAGCCGCATAATTTCAATTTCATCTTTTCTCGACTGAATTACAAGCTGTATTGTGTTGTTGATTATTGTTATTGTCAACACTGCCATTATTATTACAACAAACACGGTTATTGTATTTACGACATGGTTTAATGTTTGAATACGTTTTGCAAGTTCCTGCGCATAACTCATATCCTCAACTGATGAAAGTTCTTTGATTTTATTAAAAACACTTTCTATATTTTCAGGTTTGTCAACTTTGACATGAAGCGTATCAGGCAAAGGGTTTGAAACATCAGGAAGATTCATTTCCCGTTTCAAATTTGCCCATGATACATCTTTCGGAATAATTTTTACACCTTCAACATATTCAAATTCTTTGATACGATTTTTAACTGTATTTGCATCTGAACCTGATTTTAAATAAACAGAAATTTCAAGAACATTACCTAATTCATGCGCAAATGACGAAATAGACATTGCCGTTCTGAAAAAAGCTCCGAAAATTGTCAGAATCGCTGCCATTGTTGTTATTATAACAAGATTTACGATTCCGGTTCTGCGTATATCGTTAAATGTTTCCATTGAAAGACGGTACAAAATCCTTAATTCACATAACCAGTCTTTCGGAATATGTTTTTTAACCTGTTTTTTAATTTTAAGTTTTTGATCATTCATAAGTACCTGCTTGTATATCCCTTACGATTTCGCCTTTGTCAAGAGTAATAACACGTTTACGGAAATAATCAACCATTGCGTTGTCATGAGTTGAAACAATTACCGTTATTCCTCTTTGATTAATCTGATCCAGAATTTGCATAATTTCAAGAGAATTTTTCGGATCCAAATTTCCGGTAGGCTCATCCGCAATCAAAAGCGGAGGCCCGTTTACAATGGCACGTGCAATTCCGACTCTCTGCTGCTCGCCGCCTGATAATTCTGCCGGAGTTGCCCTCATTTTTTCATACAAACCTACAATTTTTAATGCCCCTGTAACACGGGCATTGATTTCCCGAGAACTTATTCCGAGGGTTCTTATAACATAGGCAACATTATCATAAACACTCTGGTTTTGAAGAAGTTTGTAATCCTGAAAAACTATTCCCATGCAGCGGCGCAAATTCGGAACTTTATCATTGGATAAATTCGCTATATTTATCCCGCCGATTGTAACTGTTCCGCTTGTGGGACGTTCTTCATTATACAAAAGTTTCATCAATGTTGACTTGCCTGCGCCAGAAGCCCCTACTATAAAAACAAATTCTCCTGACATAATGTCAAGATTTATATTTTTTAATGCATAATTGTCATTTTTGTATTTTTTTGTAACTGATCTGAATTGAATCATTAAATCCTAATCCTTTTTCTTAATTTGTTTTCTTTGAACGGTTCTCAATTTCATCTTTTATTGACACAAAAAGCTTATCAGATGACAAACCGTAATAATCAAGCAGAAAATCCCATTTTCCGCTTTGACCGAATCTGTCTTTTACTCCTATTCGTTTTACCTTGACCGGACAATATTCACTCAAAAGCTCACAAACAGCACTTCCAAGTCCGCCGATTATTGAGTGATTTTCTATTGTAATAACAAGTCCTGTTTTTTGCGCACTTTTTACAATTGTGTCGTCATCAAGAGGTTTTACGACAGGAGCATGAATTATCTCTATTGAATAGCCGTCTTTCTTAAGCTTGTTACAGGCTTCAATAGTTTCAGCAAGAGTTTCCCCGTTTGTGACGACAGTTGCATCAGTTCCTTCATCAAGCACTCTGGCATGCTTAAAATCAAACTTATAATTTTCATCAAAAATATCGCAGACATTTGTTCTGGGAATTCTTATATACATAGGACCGTAATTTTCTGCTGCATATTTTACAACCTGTTCACATTCACGACAATCAGCGGGAACAATAACTGACATATGCGGAAGCCCACGCATAAGAGAAATATCTTCCAGAGCCTGATGACTTGCACCGTCTTCTCCGACAGTCACACCGCCGTGGGTGCCTACAATTTTTACGTTGAATTCAGGATAACAAATCGAATTTCTTATTTGATCGTATGTTCTGCCGGTCACAAACATTGCAAAACTTGCAGCAAAAGGAATTTTCCCCTGAGAAGCAAGCCCCGCCGCAGTTGCTATCATATCCTGCTCTGCAATGCCGCAGTCAAAAAATCTTTCCGGAAATGATTTTGCAAAAATTTGTGTTTGCGTTGAGCATGCCAGATCGGCATCAAGAACAACAATATTTTTATTAACATGTCCCAGAGATTCAAGCGTTTTGCCAAAAGCGGAACGAATAGATTTTGTTTCTTTTTTATTAATTAACATTAAGTCCGGCCTCGTATTTCTCTATCAAACATACATAAACTCAATTAACATAATAGCATAAACAAGTTTGGATTGACAAAACGTAACGGATTTATTAAGCGGATTGTAAAAATTTTTCAGCGCAAACCCTTATCAAACAAGGTTTTTGACAAGATTATGTTAAGAATTATTAAAATAATTATTATATTTAGCAATTTATTTTATTTACGATTATTTAAACAGTAGAATAGGAATAAAAAACTTTATTTATTTATTGAAAGGAAATGATAATATGATGCAAATTCCAAATTTTCCCAACCCTTACATGCAAGTAGCACAACCTCAACTTCCTCAAAGCTACAACGCAGTAAAAATTGATGTACACAATCCGTCTGTAATAGCACCGGGTGTTGCACAGGCAGCTCAACAAGCTCCGGCACAGTATGCTCAACCCACAATGCCTTACTACAGCTATCCGCAAACTCCGGTTTACCAATACCCTCAAGCACCGGTTCAATCTTATTACATGCCGGTACAACAACCGGTTGTAATACCTCCTCAGGTATCTGAAACTCCGGTTCAAACACCGACTGCACCCGCAACACCTGTTGCAACAACAGCACCGGTCAATGTTCCGGAACCAGTTGTTACAAAACCTTCAGCAGAACAGCCTAAAGAGGTAAAGGCTCCGGCAGTTGAAACTCCGGTACCGTTAGAACCGCAGGTTGACTTAAATGCATTCATTGCAAAGCTAACAAACCCTGATTATGAAGTTCAGGCAGCAGCAATGGAAGAAATAGCAAATATGGTTAAAGACAATCCGCAAAAAGCAACCGAACTCCTTGATGTAAAAGTAATGGATACTTTGAATAATATAATCAGTACAGATTCATCAAAACTTGCAGGTCCTACCCCGGAACAACTTGCTGCAAGACAAAAACTGATGAAAAACGAACAAATGACAGATGCTGAAAAAACTTTAGCCTCAACAATCACTCCTATGGAACAGGCTGAAAGAAATAAAAGCTATGCAATGTTCACAACAGCAATCCTCCAAAAACTCTATTCTGATGAAGTTGCAAAATTGACAAATACTACAGTTCCTCTAACTGAACTTCCGGGTGCGGTTTCAATTGTTGAACAATTGAAGAACAACCCCAACCCGATGGTAAGAACTTCCGCAATTGAAGCACTTTCATACATCCAACAACCGGCTTACAAAGCTGACTTGAATACTCTGTTCACAATTGCGAAAAACGATCAGGACAAAGGAGTACAAGAAGCAGCAACAGCAGCATTAGACAAACTTAATAAAATGAAAGACGAACAACCTGCAGCCGCTCAACCTGAAGCAAAACAGGCAACAATGACTCCAGCACAAACAACAGCACAGGCTGCATAATAAATCTAATTCCTTTCTTTAAATAAAATCAAAATCCCTTTATGTAAACATTAAAGGGATTTTGTATTTTGATTTAAAAAATATACATAATTTCCATGAAAAAAATTCCGGCCTGCAGGTCGGAATTTCAATACATTATATGCTATTATGCAATTTAATTATTAACAAGCTGAGGATTATTCACCTGAGGTTTCGGCAATAGATTTTCATAACCCGCAAGTTTGGACATTTGTTCACCCCACAGATATATTATCTCATCTTCCGGCAGCTTATATGAAATAGGGGTTCCTATATGAAGTTTTACATTTCGTCTTGTAAAAGGCTTTAATTTAGGATAACCGTCAAACCCATCAATCCCGACCGGAATAATATCAGCTTTTGCATTTTTTGCGATTACAACAAAACCTTTCTTAATTTCATCAAGCTTTCCGTAAGGTCTTATGCCGCCCTGCGGAAAAACACCTAATGACCAGCTTGTCGAAAGAATATCCCGAACGGTTTTGAATGTTGCAATCTCAGGTTTTGTACGGTCAACAGCAAATGCTCCCAATCTTTTTACGAGCCAGCCCAATTTTTCACCATCTTCAAAGAGTTCTTTTTTAGCCATATATGCAATTGGTTTGCCGGTTGCCATAGAAACCATCGGCGGATCAAAAATTGACACATGATTTGCCGTATAAATAAATTTTCCGTTTTTAACCTGTTTGGGCATATTTTCCCGCCCGGTAATTTCGTAGTTATAAAAAATCTTCATAAAAGGAACTACAACAGTATACAAAAACGTCATGTAAAACAGCGTTCGAAAAATACCGTACTCTGACGGATAACGCCTGTTATAATTTCTCTGTTTTCGACTCATACATACTCCTAACTAATCTTTTCCTGCGATTCTATATATTTAAACCCCGTTAATTCCTGAATTTGTTCTGTCCATTTTTTAACAACACTTTCCGTATCATCGCTGTATGGTATTGGTTTGCCTATTCTGACAACAATCTGACCGGAAAATGGCATTCTTTTAACTTCATCAGTTCCGACAATTCCAATCGGCAGCACCGAACATTTTGTAATTTTTGCAAGCCCCGCAAAACCTTTTGAAATATTGGAGATAGTTCCCGGTTCCCCCCTTGTGCCCTGAGGAAAAATACCAAATACCCATTCACTTTTTTTGATATTGAGAACTGTTTTAATTGTAGACGGGCCGAGGCTTTCTCTATTCACTGCAAACGCACCTAGCCAGTCAATCCACCATCTTAAAAATCTTATATCAAACAACTCTTTTTTTGCCATAAAAGAAACCCTTCTTGGCAAAACTGCTGCAATTAGCGGCGGGTCAAGCGTTGATAAGTGATTCGGGCATACAATATAGGCATTGTCTTTCGGAACATTTTCAAGACCTTCCACTTTCAATCTGTAAACGAGTTTCAGCCTTACCATATAGAAATATTTACAAACTAAAACCTGAAAAAAAGATCTGTACTTATTAAATGTTGAAGCTGGTCTGTTAGAATAGTTCTTTTTTTCTTTATGCATTATTGTACTCCCTTGTAATCATTATATATCAAAATAAATATTGAACAATAGTTATTTTTTTTATATAATTTAGCTGATTGGACAATGTTAACATGGAGAGAACGATGAATTCACCCAAAAAGTCACAGAACGCACTTGAGAATGAATTATTTGAAAGCGTTTTCGAAAAGACGCCGGAATATATAAAGAAACTTGATTTATTGGATTTTAACAATAAAGGCGAATTTACATTTACGCTGAAAAAGGAATACCTTGAACCCTATGATGAACAAAAAAATCCTGAAGGTCTGAATTTAAAGGAATGGTTTGAAAACTATGCAAAAGAAGCAAAGGTTTCAACAGCAGGAATTCGCGGGCCTCAAAATATTTTATATCCGCAGGATACAAGATTCCCTATTAATTTAATCGGGATTATTCTTGCGACTTTAGCAAAGGCGCTTGTTGCAAAAGAGAAATATCCGGATAAAGAGCTTTTAAAAATAGCTGGGCGGGAGGTAAGATATAATTCCGATTTGTATCTGGAAGCCATAGCAAGAGTTCAGGCGGCTCAGGGGATAAAAACACTTGTACCAGAAGGAAGAAAAACAATTCCGATATGGCTTGCATCATTTCTTGCATTCAAGCTTGACCTTCTCGGCGGTGAATACATAACATCCAGCCATGGAATTTCCGTTAAAAATGCAACAAAAGATTTAAATTGTCAGGGAAGTCAGTACCTGCCTGAAGAAAGTCTTGAATTTGTCGAAAAGATTCAGGAAATTTTCGATGAAATGGAAAGAAAAGGTAAATATGAAATTAAGATTGCGAAATCCGACAATCCGCTTATAGATGAAAATATAATGAAAAAACTTGAAGACGGAACAAATCTTTATGTTGAATATTTAAAATCCGGTGTTGCTCAAAAACATAATCTTAATTTGATTAAAGAATACGATGACAAAATTATAATCGAAAATGTCGGAGGTTCTGCTTACAGAACTTTGAGCAGAGTATTGAAAAAACTTGATATTTCAGATAAATTTGACTGGTTTAATACAGAAGAAGACCCGTTTTTTCATTCAATCGGAAAATATGACCATACTCCCAAAGGGGAAAAAGCTTTTTATGATTATTCGGTTGATGCGACAGTTGTTTCAAAAAGGCTCAGCGGAGAAAAATACTTTCCGGTAATTGAAACAATGCATTATGAAGAAAAACTTAAAAATTATCCCTTCTTAACTGCAGTTTTGATAACAGATCCTGATCATGACCGTCTTACAATTGTTCAAAAAGAAAGTATTCTCCGAATTCCAAAACTTGAAGAAGCCGGAATTGATTATATAAAACTTGATGACCGCTCAATTTTGACAATATTTACGGCAAATCAGGCATTTCTTATGCTTATGGATTTTCAGGCAAAACAGTTAAAAGCACAGGGGCTGTGGAAAAATCATCCGAGATTTATGATAAAAACAACAGCTTCAGCCTTAAGCTGGGATGAATGGGCAAAACATCAAGGTGTTAAGGTTATAAATGTTCCTGTCGGTTTTAAAGAAATCGCAAACATCATGAAAAAAGTCGAACTTAAACTTAAAAACAATCCTGATAAAGATGTCCTAATTGAAGATGTTTTTTCAAATGAGATTAATATTGGCGTAAATCCGAGGTTAATTTTTGCAGGTGAAGAAAGCGGCGGCATGATTATGGGTACGGAAGATTTAATAAAATCAAACGCAGGAAGATTTGCTGTTGCTATGAGAGAAAAAAGCGCAACCGAGGCTATCATTGCAGCATCAGCTTTAATCTCTCAATTAAAAGAGATTTCTCTTTCAAGATATCTTGTCCAGATATTTGACGAATGCGGAATCAAAGGCAGATATGACACAAGAATAGATATTGCATACTATAATGAATCAGAACCTGATATTGAAAAACTAAAACTTGCAAAATCCGAAGGTGAAAAGAAACGAACAGAAAACGATCTGTTTTATCTTTCAATGGCAATAGCAGTAAAAGAAGGCAGGATGACTCTTGATGATGTAAAAGAAGTTTTAAATGATTCGTTTAAAAGCCTCTGTTTTGACACATTAAAATCAATAAAATTTGTCGGCGACGGAACATATCTTGAATTTAGCGACAAATTTATTGAAATAAGACCCTCCGGCACAGATGCCAAAACAAAAGCCTACGGCGGAGGACTGGACAAACACGTTCTTGAACTTTATGCAACAAATATGGGAAATTACAGCGGCTACAGATCAGAACTGCACAAAAAATTCATTGATGACTATTTTTACAATTCAACAAAAGAAAAAGCAATGAAATATTATCTTGATTTTGTGGACAAAGATGCGAATAACGAAAAGTTTGAAATTCCGGAATACAACTTTTAAGAAACAGGTATAAAGCCTGTTTCTTTTTATCATAATATGTTATAATTTTTCTATGAAATTGAATGAGATTTATAAATCAGATAAAACAAAAATTTCATTTGAAATTTTTCCGCCGGACTCGGACGAAAATATCCAAAAACTATATGAAGAGATAGAAATTTTAAAAAATTACAAACCGGAATTTATTTCACTTACTCACAGTGTCACCGGCAAAAACAAAGAGAACTCGAGAATTATCTTCACCTCAGTTAAAAATCGTTTCAACCTTAATGTTATGCCGCACTTTACCTGCATATGCAGTTCTGTAAAAGATATTAATGACAATCTGGATTTCTTTAAATCAATGGGAACAGAAAATATTCTTGCACTTCGTGGAGATATTCCTGACGACAAAAATTTAATCTGCAAAGATTTTTGTTATGCAAATGAGCTTGTTAAATATTTAAAAGAAAAAAACGATTTTTCAATTGCTGTTGCCGGATACCCTGAAGGACATATTGAAAGTCATTCTATAAAGGACGACATAAAGAATTTAAAAAAGAAAGTTGATGCGGGTGCAGACATTATTATTACTCAAATGTTTTTTGACAACTGCAAATTTTTTGAGTATTTAAATCTTATTCAAAATGCAGGAATTAATATTCCTGTTATTGCAGGTATTATGCCGGTTTTCAGCAAAAATCAGCTTGATAAAATGACTAAACTTGCCAAGATAACAATTCCGGAAAAATTCAAAGAAAAACTGGAAAGATATATTGATGACAAAGATTATATTAAAAAAACAGGAATAGAATTTGCAACGGAACAGTGCAGAGAATTGATTGAAAACAATATGAAAGGACTGCATTTTTTTACCTTAAACAAAGCTTATTCAACATCAAAAATACTTGAAAATATTTTTTAAGTCTAAAAACAGAGGGAGATATTATGGAAAACTTAAACAAACATATTGAACACACACTTTTAAAACAGGATGCATCATATGAGGATTTTATCAAACTTTTTGATGAAGCAAAAAAATACAATTTTCTTGGTGTATGCGTAAACCCTATGTATGTTAAACTTGCAAAAGACAACCTTGAAGATACAGATGTTAAAGTTGTGACTGTAGCCGGCTTCCCGCTCGGGGCAAACCGTCCGGAGGCAAAAGCCTATGAAACCAAACTCGCAATTGAAGACGGGGCAGATGAAATTGATATGGTAATTAATGTTACAGCTTTAAAAAACAAAGATTATGACTTTGTAAAATATGACATTGAAACTGTAAAGTCATTCTGCAAAGATAAACCTTTAAAAGTTATACTGGAAACCGACCTTTTGACAAAAGAGGAAATTAAAAAAGCCTGCGAAATTTGTATTGAGGCAAAGGCTGATTTTGTAAAAACTTCAACGGGATTTGTAAAAAACGGTGTCGGCGCAAAAGTTGAAGATGTGGAATTGATGTATAAAACAGTTTCACCATACGGCTTAAAAGTAAAAGCCTCCGGCGGAATAAGAGATAAAGAAACGGCAATAAAAATGCTTGAAGCAGGGGCTGAACGACTAGGCACAAGCAGCGGAGTAAAAATTATCGAAGGCTGATTTGACCATGCTATAATAATTATTAAGAAGGAAGAAGTATGGGTGATGAAGATAAACAGTATGACGCCACGCCCAGAAAACTGGAACAGGCTCGAAAAGAAGGTCAGGTTGTAAAATCAAAAGATTTTTCAACCGCAATTTCTCTGCTTATTTTATTTACGGCAATATACGCTCTTGCTCCTTTTATTTGGAATCAAATTTCCCAGCTTTTTACCCTGATGTATGAACAGATTCCGAACACCCATCTTGATAAAATCGGTATGACTTATATATTTTCCGTTACAGTAAAAGCTGCAGCGCTTATTATAGGTCCGATTTTATTTTTAGCATGGCTTGTTGCAATTCTTGCTGATTTTATTCAGGTTGGTCCGCTTGTTGCAACAGCACCGCTTGCTCCAAAGCTCGACAAACTTAATCCGACAAAATATTTTAAAAATATTATGTCAATAAAAACTCTTTTTGAATTGTTTAAAAATATTGTAAAAGTTATTCTTCTGGGATACATCGGCTGGAGCGTTTATATGTCGCATATTGAACATATTATGATGCTTGCGGCAATTGATAACAACTTTGCGGTTATGATAGAATTCGGAAAACTTATTACTGAATTTATATTTAAAGCATGTATCGCCTTCCTTGTAATTGCGGCTGCAGATTACGGCGTTACAAAATGGAAATTTCTGCAAGACCAGAAAATGTCTTTTAAAGAAATTAAAGACGAATACAAAAACACGGAAGGGGATCCGAATGTAAAAGCAGCCTTAAGACAAAGACGTATGCAGATGCTTCAAAGAGGAATGATGGACGCCGTACCGGATGCGGATTTTGTTGTAACAAACCCAATTCACATAGCCTGCGCATTAAAATACAAAGCTGAAGAAATGGATTCTCCTATGCTGATTGCAAAAGGTACGGAGTTAATTGCAAAAAAAATAATCACAATTGCGAAAGAGCACGATGTTCCTGTTATTGAAAATCCGCCTGTTGCCAGAGCTTTATTCAAAATGGTCGATTTAAACCAGCAGATTCCGCCAGAATTGTATAAAGCAATCGCCGAAATTTTACTTTTTGTTTACAACTTGAAAAATAATCGCAACCAAAGTAGAATAAAGAAAGAGCCTCACAGTAAAAAATAATCATGATTATGCAGGAAAATAAATTACAAGAATATCTTGATATAGTTAAGAAAGTTGCGAAGGTTGAACACAGAAGAATTCCTTCTCATATGGTGGAATATGAGGAACTGTTATCTATCGGCATCATTGCAATTCAGGCTATTATTAAAAACAAAACACCGGAACAGCTTGCAAGATACAATTCCGCATATATAGCAACAGCCGTCAGATGGGCTATAAGAAACGAATTAAGAATAAGATATAAATGGTATTCATTAAAACACAAGCCTGACGATGAGATCGATCCCGAAGAAGAAGTTGAAGGCATGGATATGCAAAAGGCAAAAGTTCGTGAAGCTGTTTACGAAACCGTTTTGTCAATTGACGGGCTTGCGGCTGCCGCAAGCGACAATGATTCACCTTTTGACTTTTTAAAAGATAATCACGCACTTCCTGATGAGCAGGCTGAAATTACAGAACTTGGCAGAATGATAAGGGCTGCAATATCAAAACTTCCGCCGAAGGAAAGAACCGTTGTGGAATATCGTTTTTACAGAAATATGCAGGTAAAAGATATTGCAACTCAAATCGGACTTTCACCTTCAAGAGTAACAAGGATTGTTCAATCGTCATTGAACTTTGTAAAAGAATACTTAAATTCGCATGAACAGTACGATTATTAAGCTTTAACGATTTTTACACGTTTATCGTCCCTAATTTCCAATGGTTTATCCATTTTTTTGATATATTCGCATGCCAGTTTGTTTTTATCAACATTGAATTTTTGGACTATGAAATCAGGATTTTCATTACTTGGCAGATAATTATCTCCGCCCATTGCAAAGAAATCATCCATTGCACAGCTGAATTTTCTGTCAGGATTTGGATTTTTAACATCAATAGGATGTTCAACACCGTTTTTGTCAGTATAATTTAGTGACAAAAGTTCACCTTTATCATTCATTGTATAATTCATGCCGGAAATTAAAAGAATTCCGGGTTTTGAATTGTGCGCAACAAGTGATTTTGCACCGACTTTAATGGCATCTACAATATCTTTTTCCGAAAGATTTCCTACAATCATTTTGTCTTCAAACGGGGTAATATCGTTTATCAAGCGGCTGTCGACTTTTCCGACATCAAAGTGCCCGCGGATATTGCCTGCATTTAAAATTGCAATTTCCGTACCAAGTTCATGCCGCATTGCATCAGCAATCAAATTTCCGTGAGGATTGTTTGCAATCAACCTGTTTTCAGGTTCCGGATCCGCATATTTTACAACACCCAAAACTTCAGGTTTTCCGAGGACTTCCTCAACTGCAGTTCTGGATGGTAGAGTTCTGTTAAATTTGCGGGTATTAATAACATTGTTTTGCACTTTTGTAATAACACCGTCATCAGTCCATTCTACATTTAAGACTCCGATATTTTCACCGTCTTTTCCTGCCTGCGTGATTACAACCGGTTCGCCGGATTTGGATGTTAAAAGGTTTTCGCCCGATTTTATGTCTTTGAGCATATCATGTGAATGTCCGCCAATAATTATATCAATACCTTCGGTTTCCTGCGCCAGACGTTTATCGCTCTTTAGCCCGCTGTGTGAAAGAACAATTATTTTATTTATGCCTTGTGAACGAAGTCGATTAACTTCATCCTGAACCTTTTTAAGGGTCGTATTAAAATCATCTATTTTTATATCTTTTACAGAATCATTCAATTTTACCCTTTCCGTCATATCTGAAGGGGCAATTCCGATAATACCGAATTTTTGTCCGTTATGTTCCTCGACGATTGATTTTCCGATACGTCCTGCCATAGGGCTTGAAGGTGATACCGTTGCATTTATTGCAAGAAGTTTGTAATCCGCATCCTTCATTAATTCGGCAAGTTTTGAAGGGACAACATCAAGCTCATGGTTTCCTAGTGCATTAGCCGAAACCCCTATCCAGTTAAGGAATTTGTTTGCCACCATATTGGATATAAAATTTGCTCCTAAAATAATATCACCGGATGCAAGTTTTAATTTTGCGGTATTTTCACCCTTATTTGATTTGTCAAAAATATCTGAAACGGTTTTTATACGTTCCATATTTGTCATCTTACCGTGAACATCATTCAGATAAAAAATACTCGTCTTTACAGGCGAGTTTGATTTTTGGGGTGATTTTTTATTATTTTCACCTGATACGTTTTGTTTTAACAAGTTTGTTTCAGGATATAAATTGTAATTCATCATTTCATTTACCTTATTTCTGATATTTTTAACAACTGTCAAAATAAAAATTGCTTTATTTTAATATTTTTGTAAAGAAGGTTTAAGCCGCATTGTTTTTAGGAGGCGATTTTTTCATTTCGTTGTACGATTTTAAACCTTCAACCCAGTTTTCAACGAACTTGATATCTTCTTTTACTACTGATTGCGGCAAACCGGCATGATGAATTTTCGGCAGTAAATATTCTGCAGTATATTCAATTGCATGCGGAATATCATCATCTGTATCATTGCAAATAAATATCAATCTGCCGTCTTTGTCGTATCTTTGTCCGATAATTGTTATTTCATGCCCGTTAATAATTTCATTGTTATTGTCCACCTCAGTATATCCGATAATTACGTTCTCGCCCATATTTAGAGCATCAGATATCTGCCGTTTCATAGTTTCAAAATCAGTTTCATATCCGACTAATCTTTCATTATCATCAACAGTTTGATAAGTTACCGAAACTTTGTTTTTATCCTCAACAACAGATTCTGTAAAAGTCTTTTCAAATTCAATCAGCCCTTTGTCTTTCATATTGAATTTTCCTTTGCGAATATCGCTTAAAGAATCATACGTCTGCTGTGACCCTATCTGCATTAAGGTTGACTGCATTAAGACGTCAACTGATGACCTTTCGTTTGCATCCCTGTTTGTAACCTGCATTCTCGCTCTTAAAATTGCATTTTTATCGGGCGCAAAAGTCAAATGCGCATTATTAAAGTTGTCCATTTTAAACGGAACTTCAAATGCATTCAAAAGCCATATTGAATCAAGCGTGTTGTCAGTCAAATTTTTTAATTGAATGGTCTTTGTAACAGACATTTTTGGTGAACTTATCCCTTCAACAAACCTTGCAAATTCGGCAGGCATTTTTTTTGCAAGATTAAACTCTATACTGGATGCAACACAAGTTCCTGAATGCTCAACATTTATATCGAGTTCTGCGAGTTTTCGGGGAATAAGTTTGTCTTTATTCATTTTGTTGTCATCCATATATTTGTCTACAAAAGCTGAATTCAGACTTTTCGGAATATCTCCAAATTGCTGTGTTATACTATACGGATTATTCAGTATTTCTATTGTATCTTTTAATATCACATCATTCGGAAGTCCTGCTGCTCTGTCATTAATTGCAATTTTATAAAGATTGTCAAGTACTGTTGAATTATCATTTGAATTTGCATTCAAAAGAATCCCTGTTTTCAAAAGGTCTTTCATCTGTTTACGTGAATTTTTGTCCAATTTTTCTGAAATTGTATTATATTTATTTTTTTCTTCACTGCTTGAAAGTCGGGTTCGCACCGCTGACGCCCTAAAAGCCGGATTATAAGAAATTTTGTTACTTACCGGATTTGAGGCAGGCTGATTTGATTGAACTTTATTATTTTGTTCAATATTTTTTACATCTGCGGACTTTATGTTATCCGTTGTGATATAATTATGTTGAAAAGAATTTAAACCTACCGAATACACTACTGTTCACTCCGCTTATTTATATAAACAACACAGTCCGAAAAAAATTGCTACAAAACTAAAAAAACAGTTAACAAATGTAACGAGGAAATATTGGAAAAAATTAAAATTAAACCTTTAACAAAAGACCAGCTTATAATTTCAATTGACAGACTTACACGGTTTAAAAATACGGAAGTTAAATATTTGAGGGTATTTAAAGAGATAATTCTTTCTAATCTTATACTGCCGAAATTCAAAAAACAGGAGCTTGACGGAATTGATTATACTGTCTTAAGAAATTTTGCAGAAAGAATAATAAACTATTCGCTAGAAAGTTTTGATATAAAACAGGACGGCGATTTAGAAATTAATCAAAGATTGTTTGACTATGAAAAAAACATATTTTTGCTATCCGAACAAACGGAAAGTCTTTTAAAAAATAAAATTAACTATAAAGGTTTTTTAAAACTTCTTTCTGATAATGAAGTTAAAAATCTATTGTGGCTGAATGAATTAAATAAAACAGATGATATTATCCAATCCCGACAACAAAAATCACTTCATTTTCCTGTCGAAAAGGTAATTATCTGTGAAGGCATAACGGAGGAAACGCTTCTTCCTGTTTTTGCTGAAATTTACGGTTATGATTTTGATAAAAACGGCATCCACATAATCTCTGCAGGAGGCAAAAATCAGGTAGTTAAAAATTATTATGAACTTTCGGACTGTTTAAAAATTCCGATATTCGTGCTTTTTGACAGCGATGCCGGAGAAAATTTAAAATCTATACAAAAAAAATTGAGGCCTTTTGATATGGTGTATATATTGAAAAACGGTGAATTTGAAGATATTTTGCCGTATTCTTTGATTGAAAAAACTCTTCTTTATGTATTCAAAAATATATCTCTAATTGATTTAAAAGAATTGGATGAAAGTGCGCCGAGAGTAAAAGTTCTTGAAGAAATTTTTAAAAACCGCGGACTTCATGAATTTAAAAAATCCGAATTTGCAAATCTTGTAAAAGATAATATTCAAGACAAAAACGACCTTTCCGGAGAAATCATTGAAATACTTGAAAATATAAAATCTATCCGGATGCCTAATATTACATAAGCAAAAAGGAACTTTTTAAAGTTCCTTTGTAAAATGGAGTTTAAAACCATTAGAAATACAGAATTACAAGTCTAACTTCCGACTAACCTCAAAGCTTCTTCAAGAAGCTCTTTGTTGGTTGAGATAAGTTTGTTTGAAATTTCCATCTGGAGTTTTGCCATCTGGAAGTATGAAATATTACCTTTAAAATCAGCGTTTGACATTTCAAGAAGTCCCGAACGGATTTGACCGTAACCCAATACCGGCTTTCCGGATTCTTCGGTTTCAATAAAATACCCTTCTTTGATTTCATAAAGTGCTGCTGCATTATGGAAATTTCTTGTAGTTATACGGTAAAGAGGAATTGTGCGTTTGCCGCCGTCTGCTTTTCCGTATATTGTACCGTCCTCTTTAATTTCATAATCGTCATATTTGCCGAGGTATTTGCCGTTACTCGGGTCAATCCACATTTTTATGTTTGTTGTCGGAATATCAAGAGAGCCTCCTTTAAGAGCAGTCTGCTCATATAAATCCTGTGAAACGGATTTTGTTCCCTGCATTATTTCACCTTTGTCATTCAGGATATACCCTTGAACCGTATTACCGTTTTTAGCACGATAAACACCTTCGCCGTCAAATGTAAATTCGCCCAGTCTTGTATAAACACTTTTACCTTCCGGTGTTTTTGTGAGGAAAAAGCCTTTACCTTCTAAAAAGAGGTTGTCATTTGAAGTTCCCGGTGTTGACTTGCCCTGTCCTGTTTTTTTATCATAGTCATCAGCTATTGCACCGCCCAGAAAGGTTTTAAAATTCACCTGCTGTTCTCGGAAGCCCGGCGTATATATATTTGTCATATTATGAGCAATGACATCCATCCAGTTCTGGGTTGATTTCTGTGTATTTAAGGCTGTAACGTATGAATCATTCATTATTGTTCTCCTTGTTATTACGTTTTTCCTCATCCTGATTTTGACGTTTGTGTCTGCTGTAAGTTAATTCGTTATACGGCAGATTCTGCTCGTCAAATCTCTGTCTTAAATATGAAATATTATTTTTTAAATAAGCTTCAACTGCTTTATCTCCGGGGATAAAATTTGCATTCAGATTTCCGTCTTTATCCACACGCATAACAACAGAAACATCTTTATCAAAGTCAATACGAAAAGATTTTCCTGTTTTCATGGAATCCGCCAGCGCATCTAACAAAACTGAGGAAACTTTTGCTGTTTTTTGAATATTTTGAACATTACCTGCAGAGAGTTCTTTTTTAAATTCTCCTGCAATACTCTGCATAGACATATCTGTTTTTGTTACAAGATTTGCGAAAAACAGAGCATCCCCTTCTGTCATTGAAAATCTGCTGTAATCAATTGCAGGAGATGAAGTATAAACATCTTCATTTATACTTGCAGCAAATTTCTGATTTTGAATATTATTAACATCACCGATACGCCCGTTCAGTTTTAATATTGAATTTATCTCATCGGAAAGCTCGGCTGATGCTTGATTTTGCTGATTTTGACCGTTATTCTGCTGATTATTTTGCTGTCCATTTTGTTTTTCATCATTTTTCAGCTGATTTTCTTGTTTGTTATCTTGTTTTTCTGTTTTTTCTCCGGTTGTTGTTTCAGCTTTCTTATCATTATCAACGGAATTGTCTTCGTTTAAATCTTCAGTACGTTCGTCATTTTTTAAATCAGATGAAACTTCAGCATCAGTATTTTCCGATTTTACGTTTGAAGAAATTGAATTTAACTGGGACTTAAACGCATTATTACCGGTAAGTTTTGACACCTGCGACGATAAAATATTACTTTTTATATCACTACCTGCTGACACTGTTGATGTATCTATATTCATTGTTCCTCCAGCTCTTGAAGCTGTTTTAACAGTTCTAACTCTTCTTCTTCCAGTCTTTCGTTTGACTGGCGGAAAAACCTTTGCACACCCAGTTCTGAATATCCTTTCAATTCAGCTTTTTTTTCTTCTTCAAGGTATGCTTCTTTGTTTTTTTCTTTGTGTTTTTCCAGAACCTTTACCGCCTGCTCCAACTTGACAAGTTTTGCTTTTTCAATATCAAGTATTCTTTGAGCCTCCGCTCGGATTTGCTCCAGTTGTTCTGCCTTTTCCCACAAATGTATAAGATATTTGTCATATATGTCATACATAAGCGGGTCTGCCTTTCGCATATTTATCTGCGTATCTCGAATTTCTTCGTTATTTTTGCGAATGTTCTCTTCTGCAATAAACACTGCCTGCTGCGCCTTTTGAACAACAAGAAGCTGTTCTTCTTTTTTACGGATTCTAAAGTCCAGTACTTTCTGCAGTCGATATCTAAAAGGCATTTTTTACACTTTCTTAATTAGATTATCACTTATTTTGAAAGTGCAGCATACATCTATTTGTATGATATTAATTTAATGATATTTTTTTATTAGTCAAGAATTTGTATTCCGCTTCCGGTTCCGGTTCTCGTATTGTTGTACATATAACCGTAATTGTCCGCATACATTTGAGAATTTCCGCTGTCCTCCATCCCGAAATGAAATGAATCATACGGTGCAATTTGCGGTGTATAACCGGTCGGGTATCCTCCTGTAAATATTGAGCCAAGAGAACTTAAGGCGCCTCGCCAGCCTGTGTTGTTGTGCATTTGCGGCATATATCCTCCATAACATGTTCCGTAAGGTGCTTCAACAGGGGCAGTAAATGTTCTGCCGGCAATTGCGGCTTTTAATTTATCCATTCTTAAGTTTATATCGCCCTGCTGAATTGCACCCAGTACCTGTTCTTCCAATCTTGACACTCTATCTATATCGGAATCATTATCATATGTTCTTTTAAACACCTTTTTTTCTAGTGAATTTAATTGTTTTGGCGAAACTTCACGAACTTCACCGTTATAATTTACAAAAATATTTTCAATCCTTTCCTCTATGCTCATTGAAGGGTAAGTTTTGTTAAACATTGATTTTTCAAGTCTGTTTAGCCGCAAATTCATTTCCTGATGCTCAAATGATTTGCCGTAAACATTCTTTTCAACAAGAGAAACACGTGGATCTTTTAAATCTGCTTTATAAGATATCGGAACCACCGGTGATTTCGCACAGCTTCCGAACCTGAATCCGCTTGTTGTGACGGGTCTGTAGTAATAATTATTCCGGTAAGCAGGTCTGCTGAAAATCCGCAATCCGCTAAATATTCCTCTCCGCTGCGGGTAGTAATTGTAACCGGAATTGTAATAACGATTGTTATAATATGCTCTGTTATAGTTTCTATTGTAATTATTTCCGTAAAATCTGTTATTGTATGAATTATACGGTCTTACAAAAGGACTTACTGTTCTTCTGTAAGGTATAGGCCTGTATGTCCGGATTGTTCTTGTTGCAGCATAGGCATTTACACCGAAAGTCAGCAAAAATAATATCAATAATATTTTTTTCATATTTTTCTCCTGTTGCTCATCAACTTAAAAATTACAACAGGAGAAATTTTCACACATTAGCCAACGGGATATTATTGAGGCGGATTTTCGTTTTTACTTTCCTGACGGGGTTCTTCGTTATCCTTCATTTCAAGTTTATCACCGAAGGTTGTTATTATTGAAAGCAATATCATTGAAACCATACACCCGAAAACCAGAGATGCCGGAAGAGATGCCAGAAATAAAAGTACAGCCGGAACAGATTTCCAGAGTTTTTTCATTGTCAAAAGAGCAATTCCTATTGCTAAAGTAACTACTCCTGCACCTAAAACTCCGAAAGTTTTTCCGATACGCAGCCCAACATCTGCACCGTTAGCAGAACACATTACAGGGTTTAACATGCAATATACAACAGCAATCGCACTACAAAACAAGCCGCAAAAAATTCCGCCGAGCAGCGTATATACTATATAAAATCCAAGAGCATTTAATCCGCTTCGTTTTACTGATAAATCAAACAAATTCTTAAACATAAAAACTCCTTATCTTATTTCCTGCAAAATACCTGTAGAATTGAACTTTCTTGGAGAATGAATGTTTATATAGCCTTTCAAAAGTTCAAAACAAACGTTACAGATTTTTTCAGTTGCTTTTGCTTCAAAATCACTTTTCACATCAAAATCGGTCTGCTCTAACGACTTTAAAAAATCCCTCAATTTGTAGTGCATGACAACAGAAATTCCATAGGATTGATTGCATTCCCTGCAAATTACACCGCCAAGAGAGGATGAAAAATACATATTATCTTCATTCAACTCACATCCGCATTTCAAACATGTATTCAATTCAATTCCAAAACCTGATAAAAACATCATCTTCATCTGGAATTTTAAAACAGCAATAAGCATTTCAATCTTATCAGAAGCTGCAGCAATTGCATCTAAGGCTCTGTACAACAACTCAAAAATCTCGTTAGAACACGGGTCATCTTCAACCCCGAAGTTTGTCACAACTTCGCTTATGTAAAGAGAATAAAAAATTTTATCCATATTTTGGCGGATTTTGTTGAATGTATTTAAAGCTTCAGCCTGACAGATTGTGTCGAGGTTTTTGCCTTTATAGAGCATCAATTTATTTGCGACCAGAAGATCCATACGGGCGCCGAGTTTGCTTTTTGGCTTTTTTACACCTTTTGCAACACCTTTGATAAGCCCTTTATCTCTTGAATACATAACAATGATTTTATCCGATTCGCTTAAATTGTAAGCTTTCAGATTTATCGCATCGGTTACAAAGTTGTTCATTGTTATTGATAATCCCTGTCTTTGCCTGATGACGTACCTTGATAAACACCACGGAAGAACTGTTTGAGTTCGTTTTTGTCATCCGAATACTCAAGTGCAACTTCTTCAGTTATAAAACCTTCCGTATAAAGATTGTACAAAGACATGTTCATTGTAATCATATTGTTGAAGGAGCCTTTACGAACAAGGTCATAAACATCTTCAAGCTTATCTTTTTCAATAAAATCCTTGACAGTCGGAGTTACAACAAGCAGTTCAACAGCCGGACGTCTGCCCATAGAATCACGAAGCGGAACAAGTCTTTGTGAAACTGTTCCACGTAAAATCTGAGCAATTTGCTCACGAATATGAAGTCTGTCTGCAGGTTCAAACATATTTACAATTCTGTTGACGGTTTGAACTGCATCGTTTGTGTGGATGGTTGCAAAAACAAGGTGTCCTGTTTCAGCGGCTTTCAACGCACTAACAATAGTTTCTCTATCTCTGATTTCACCTATAAATATTACATCCGGATCCTGACGTAGCGCATATTTTACACCATCAGGGAAAGATGCCGTATCAACACCTATCTGACGCTGAGATACAATCGCTTTTCTGTTATTAAAAATAAATTCCACCGGATCTTCAATAGTTATAATATGTTTCGGATAATTGATATTAATATAATCAATTAAAGAAGCAATTGTTGTGGATTTTCCGCTTCCTGTCGGGCCTGTGATTAAAACGAGTCCGTTATTAAGCGTTGCGAATTGTTCAATTGCTTTCGGTAAATTTAAATCGGCAACAGTTTTAATATCATAAGGAATTGTTCTGATAACAAGAGAATAACGACCCAGCTGCTTGCTCAAATTGACACGGAAACGTGCACATCCAACAATTTCGTAAGCAAAATCCAAATCAAAAATAGAATCCAGTTTTGAAGCACTTACGCTTGCAGGAAGCAAGGCTCCGTAAGCTTCATCAATATCGGTTTCCGTCAAAACAGGCATGTTTATTTTTATAATTTTGCCGTCTTTTCTTATTGCAGGATACTCGTTTACCGATAAGTGAATGTCTGATGCACCTATTGCAACTGCTCTTTCCAAAAATGCTACTATATCAAAACTACTGTCGCCCATAAATCCTCTCAATTCTTATTGAAAAAATTATATCATTTTTTATAGCATATGACAAGAAGTTTACGAAAAATACAACCATTTATAGGATTTGTTACAAGCTTGTAACAAAATTTGAACTTAAGGCAATTTTTTAAAGAAAAAATACTTTATATAAATGTAAGGGATTTAAAAGTTATACGATTGGTAAATAAATAACAAATAATAAAAATTGTCAGCAGGACGAAATTAAAGAAAAAGTTTTTTATACTCTCTCTCTTAATATCCTCGTGTTTATTTAATGTTGCCTATTAACGGCAACTTTTTTTTGCTGAAAATTGACAACTTAATTTTGATTGAGATAAGATGAAGAAATAAATTTATAAATCTGAGAATGATTATGTATAACAAAATTACAAAACGGATTTCATTTAACCTGTTCGGAATTAATATCAAATTTCAACTGCCTCTAAAGGCTAAAAATATTGATGAAAGGTTTGGAAACCTTTTATACGAACTTGCTGATCCTAGAACACTAAAAAATGTAAAATTGCCTCAAATTATGGATTTAAATACGAGTTTGGATTTTATTATTAATTCAAACAGATCACTTGCAAGGTTCGGGGACGGCGAATTTAAACTTATGTTTGGAGAGAGTATTAATTTTCAAAAATATGACAGACTGCTTGAAAAACGACTAAAAGAGATAATAAAAAACAATAATGAAAATTTGACAGTCGGCTTGCCGGATACTTTCGGGTACTGTGAAAGTGAATATTTCCGGAAGCTTCTTGCTTGCTTACGAAAGGAACTTTATAAGTTTATAAATTTTGACACTACATATTGCAACGCTTTTATAACACGCCAATTTAAGTTTGAAAACAAGCAGGACGGCGAAATTTATTACAAAAAATTTAAAAGACTCTGGAATAACAAAGAAATTGTAATAATTGAAGGAAAAGGAACTTATCTTGGCATTGGAAACGATTTGTTTTCAAATGCAGCTTCAATAAAACGTATTGTTTGTCCTAACATGGATGCATTTTCTAAATATCAGGAAATCTTATCAGAAGCCATGAAGCAATCAAAGAATAAACTTTTTTTGCTTGCATTGGGTCCCACCGCAACTGTTCTGGCGGATGAACTCAGCAAAAACGGTTTTCGTGCTGTTGACATCGGGCATATTGATATAATGTATGAGATGTTTTTAAAAGGTGCAAAAAGACTTGTTCCGCTTGAAAATAAAATCGTTTTCAACAAAGAACGCAAAGACAAAAAATTTGAACGATGTACTGATGAAAAATATTATCAGGAAGTAATTGCCGATTTGACATAAATTATAAAACTGGCGGCGGCAACGGGATTTGAACCCGTGTCAACAGAATGAGAATCTGCTATCCTGACCCCTAGACGATACCGCTATCAGTTGACATATTTATTTTAAATCAACAATTTCAAAAAGCAAGAAGTTAAAAGAGCCTTGCGGCTCTTTTATTATTTTAACAAAATTCTAAAAAATTTTATGTTTCTTCCTGTTATCAAAAAGAGATATTTACTGCAGACGTGATTTTACACTTTCTGCGGAACTTCTTTTAAGCTTTCAAGATACTTAACCGCATAAACAGCGCCGACAGCACCGTCTGCGGCTGCGGTTATAACCTGCCTTAGCGGGGTTTTACGAACATCACCGGCGGCATAAACTCCGTCAATTGATGTTTTCATGGTTTCATCCGTAACTATAAATCCGTTTGCATCCTGAGCTACCTGCCCTGCAATACCTTCAATATTCGGGGTCATACCTATATAGGGAAAAACACCATTTACCTGAAGATTTGAAAGTTCATGCGACTTTACGTTTTCAAGAACTGCCGTATGCACAAGATTGTCGCCTTTTATTTCTTTTACAACACTGTCCCAGATAAATTCAATTTTTTCATTTTTGAAAGCCCGCTCCTGAACGATTTTATCTGCTCTAAGTTCGTTTCGTCTGTGGATAAGATAAACTTTATCCGCAAATTTTGTCAGATACATAGCCTCCTCAACCGCAGCATTTCCGCCTCCGACTACAGCTACAACTTTATTCTTGTAAAAAGCTCCGTCGCAAACAGCACAATAGCTTACCCCGCGTCCGACAAATTCAGCTTCACCCGGAACTCCCAATTTCATTGGCTGGGCACCGCATGCTATAATTACGGTTTTAGCTCTGAATTCGGCTTCTTTTGTTACAATAAGCTTTGGGTTTGACTTTAAATCAATTTTTTCAATTTCCTGCATCGGAAACTTTTGAACACCAAACTTGTCTGCATGTTCTTCAAATTTTTCCATCAAATCAAATCCGCCGATTATAGGAAATCCCGGATAATTTTCAAGCTCAAGATAATTGGATGGCTGACCGCCCAGCATTGAAACATCTATTATTGCCGTAGAAACAGCCCCGCGGCTTGCATAAATTCCTGCACTTAATCCTGCAGGTCCGCCGCCTAAAATTACCGTATCAAATTCATAACTTTGCATATCTTAATCCTCACTTATCTAACACACTCATTCCTGAAATTTTTTCGCCAGCAAGTACATAAACCGCACTCTGAACTTTTATTACTTTATTATCAGCCGTGGATAAAGTTTTTAAGGTCAGATAATTTTTCCCCGTAAACTTATTCCCTTCAAGCTTTATTTCAACCGTATCAATTAATTTTTGATTATCTGATACTCCTTCTTTTGTAAATTTTATAACATTACCTTTGACAAATTCAACTGACAAATCCGCTGATGCGCCCGTAAACGGATTGCTTAAATTCATGACGCTGTTGTTTTTTGAGAGGTTCCACAAATCAGCGGATTTGTTTCTAAAGACTTCAGGACTGTCTGTTTTGTCCAGAACTGCCGCAACACGCCATGTTCCGAACAAACCTGACGGCACGTTTTCAACAAGAGAAATTCCCGTTTTTAATGTTGTATCTGCAAAAACCATATTATTATTTAATCCTGTTTTGCAGGTAATAATCAGGACAAAAATAATTACAATTACTGACAATATTATTTTTTTTAAAAGTTTAATCAATATTACTAAATCCCCTGTTATTTAATAATATAATAGAGACCTGCAATAATTCAAGCCTCTATTTTAGAATTTTAAATGATTTTCTTTTTTAATTAGACCGCAGCCATTTTTGATTGAAGGGTTTGAGCAGATTCTTCATAACCTTTTCTGCCCATCAAGGCGTATGTATAATTTTTCGCCTGCTCAACTCCGGGCTGATTAAAGGTATTAATGTTATAAAGTTCTCCTGCTATTGCTGTTTGAACTTCCAACATATAAAGAAGCTGCGCAACATTGTAGCTGTCAACTTTTTCTAAAGTTATCGTGACAGTCGGTCTGTTGTAATCGGAAAGAGCGACTCTTGTTGAATCCGCTTCCGCATTTATAAGCTGATTAATAGTCTTTCCGCCGAGATATCCAATCCCTGTATATTCAAAAATATTCGGAATTTCAAGTGTTGTGTCAAAATTTTCAACACGTATAAAGTTAATGACTTTATCATTCGGACCTTCGTTATAAAGTTGAATTTGGGAATGCTGATCGGTTGCACCTAATGCTTTAATCGGAGTGGGACCGATATTTACATCGTTGCCGTCTTTATCTTTGTTTTTGCCGAGAGATTCTGCCCATAGCTGAACATACCAGTCGGAAACGTATTTTAAACGGCTTGAATACGGCATCATAACCGAAAGATTTTTCCCTTTTTTGGTATCCAGAAGATAATGAATAAGAGCGTTTTGTGCTGCGATATTGTTATGAATATCTGTATTTTTAAGAGCCAAATCCATGTCTTTGATACCGTTAACCATTTCATCAATATCAAGCCCTACAAGAGCAAAAGGAAGCAAACCTACTGCAGAAAATACGGAAAATCTTCCGCCAACGTCATCGGGGACTACAAAAGTTTTGTAACCTTCCTGCTCTGCAATTTGTCTTAAGATACCGGTCTTTTTATCGGTAGTTGCAACAATATTGTAGCGGTAATTGTCACCCAATTCTTTTTCAAGTTTGTCTTTAACAATCATAAACTGCGACATGGTTTCGGCTGTCGAGCCTGATTTTGTAATAACGTTTACGAGAGTTTTCTTCAAATCCAGAACTTCAAAAAGCCCGTTAATTGTATCGGGGTCAATATTGTCCAGAAAGAAAATTCTTGGCATACCTTCCCGCTGTTCCTCTGACAACAAATTCCAGTAAGGTTTTAAAAGAGCTTCGGTTACTGCAATTCCGCCTAAAGCGGATCCTCCTATACCCAGAACAAGAATATTTTCAAATCTGCCTTTAACCATTGCTGCATATTCTTTGACATACCAGAGAGTTTCTTCGTTATAGCCCAGATTCATCCATTGAAGCCATTGACCGTTTTTGTCTTTTCGTTTGTTTAAATCAGCAATAATATGAAGAATTTTATCTTTATAATTTTCAAACTCCTCAGCAAGATTTAACCCGTTTTCCTGTCCGATTACCTGAGCATCAACGTTCTTGTAGTTCAGTTTAAGCATATTTGTTTAACCCTCTTATATATTAAAATTTTGTACACATCAAAATTACTCTGGCCGTGCAATAATCAAAACGCAGAACGGAAAATGCGTTTTTCCTACACTTATTGTACTTGCTGAAGTTTTAAATACAAGATTTAGGAGGATAATTTAATAATTATTAATGATACTGACTATCTTGGCAGATTTTTAAAATAATTTATATCATAGATAGCTTTTACAGCACAGGAAATTCCATTAAAATCATGACCTGATGAATAGGAACAATAGGTTACATCATTTGTGAAATCGGTACCCTCAGCCCCCATTGGAAGAAGTCTCCCGTCATTCATCGATTGAAACGTAAACAAATCATGCCCGTACTTATTTGGGGACTTTCTGTACCCATTCACATCAAATGAAATATAGACCTCTTTGTCTGTTATTCCTTGATTTTCAATCAAGATTAAAGTTCCGTCTTTCAAAACTAATTGCCCATCGTCAAAAAGATTAAGATTTCCAATATATTTTTTACCGTTATAAGTTTTATAAATTTTACTACGTTCCTCTTGATTACTAGCGTTATATATACAATCTTTTGACCCCCAGGCTGCGCCGCACTCATGAAGTACATCCATATATTTTAATAATATTTTCTTTAATTCAACAGTTCCAAGTTCATCAGCATGCAAAATTTCTCCGGTATCAGCAGTATACATGTTAATTGCCTGATTAATTGCCGAATAATTTTTCTTAAAACCTGTTTCAAGCTCTTTTGGCTTATAATTATTTATTAACGACGGCAGTGTCATTGCTGCAACTATTCCGATTATGCCAAGCGTTATTAGAACCTCTGCCATGGTAAAGGCCGTTTTGCGGCTAGATTTGTCATTTTGGACACCTGAGGTGAGGATGTTTTTATCAGCATTGATAGATTCTGAGTCAAGCTCAGAATGACATGACAGATGCACATGCGACGGCTTTGTCATTCCGGCCTCCGAGCCGGAATCTATTTCTTTATTTAGAGATTCTGAATCAAGTTCAGGATGACCAATTGTTAAATTGCAATCAGGAGCCGTTTTACAGGTTGCCCCCCCCCCCCCTGAAACTCAGTCATATCAATAGTTTCCATACTTTTAAGCTCCTTATAATATCATTATTGTTTATTATATCATATTATTATTTAGACTTCAACTTTCGGCTGCTTTAGAGTTCTCTGCGCCTTTTGTTTTTCCTCCAGACGTTTCTGTTCATAGCCGTATCCGGCATAAATTGCAACGCCCATTAAAAGCCAGAGTGGAAAATAAATTGATGATGTCGTCAAAAATTTCATTGAATAAATCATCAGTCCGCCGCAGGTAATAATCCCGAGAACTGGAAATACCGGCGAAAAAGGCACTTTAAAAGGGCGAGGTCTATCAGGATCGGTTTTGCGCAATATCAAAACCGCAATACAGATAATTATAAATGATGTAAAGGTTCCGAAATTACAGAGTTCTGCAGAGATATTCAAATCCATAATCAAAGAACAGATAATTACCACAATTCCTGAAATCCATGTTAAAACATGCGGTGTTCTGAATTTTTTATGGATAAGCCTTAATGATTTCGGCAAAAATCTGTCACGGCTCATTGCATACAAAATACGTGTTGTACCAAGCTGATAAATCAAAAGAACCGAAGTAAGCCCGCAAAGCGCTCCGACAGAAATAAGTCCCGCAAACCAGTCTTTTTGAATATATCTCATAGCATGTGCAATCGGCGCCTGAGTATCAATATGTCCGAAAGGAACAGTTCCTGTCAAAACAAGAGCAACTCCGATGTATAAAACGGTACAAATAAATAATGTACCTAAAATTCCGATTGGCAAATCTCTCTGCGGATTTTCTGTTTCCTCGGCAGTAGTTGAAATTGCATCAAATCCGATATATGCAAAAAATATTAAAAACGCACCCATAAATATTCCGCTAAAGCCGTTCGGGGCAAAAGGTGCCCAGTTTTCGGGTTTTACGTAAAATGCACCGACTGCAATAAATGAAATAATTATTAAAAGATTTACGCCAACCATTATACTTGCAAATCTTGTTGATTCTTTAACACCTTTGATAAGAAGAAGTGTTAAAACAAGAACTAACGCAATAGCCGGAAGGTTCATTGCTATCGGAATATGTCCGAAAAGATACGGGATTTTGTCATGAATATCCATTCCGTATTTGTCGCAGATTGCGGCAATTGAACGGTAATCCATTCTGAGCCATATCGGAAAGTTTACGATGAAATCAGGAAGGTATTGTTTAAAACCTTTCAAAAGCTGCGTAAAATATCCTGTCCATGCGCTTGCGACAGTAATATTACCGATTGCATATTCCAGCATCAAAATCCAGCCGACCATCCATGCCATAAATTCGCCCATAGTTGCGTAAGTATATGTATATGCGCTTCCGGCAACAGGAATCATCGCTGCGATTTCGCTGTAACAGAGCGCCGAAAAAATACAGGCAAATACAGCAAAAATCATAGAAATAATAACTGCAGGCCCTGCCCCAACCCCTTCGGGACCTCCCTGAATGGCACTTCCGACAATAGTAAAAATACCTGTTCCGACAACGGCACCGATACCTATTACAATAAGGTCAAAAACATTCAATGTCTTTTTCAGCTCGGACTTCTTGCTTGTTGCAATAAGTTCGTCGGGGCTTTTGGTTTTTAATGCGTTCGTTATTATATTTTTAATCATATTTCTTTCCATTTTTTAAATTGCGGTAAATGTCACTTACATTTTTAATTCCAATTTTTTCTGTTCGACTTTTTGATTGTGAATTTTGTTTTCATTTTTGCGGTTTTTTACAAAGCCGTACAACAAATAAATCATTGCACCAACGCCCAGCCATACCGGAAATAACAATGCTGAACTTGACGGCTGCATTGATTTATAAATCATCAGCCCTCCGCAGCAAATAATTCCTAATGCCGGAACAACAGGTGAAAAAGGAACTTTAAAAGGTCTCGGTCTGTCAGGATCTGTTTTTCTCAAAATCAGAACAGCGACACAAACAACAATAAATGATGTAAATGTACCGTAGTTGCATAATTCTGCCGCAACATCAAGATTTAAAGTCAAAATTCCGATAACAGAAAGTAAACCTACAGTCCATGTTAAAACATGCGGAGTTTTAAATTTCGGATGTAACTTTTGAAATCTTGCAGAGATAAAATGGTCACGGCTCATTGCATAAAGAATTCTTGTTGCGGCCATTTCCATAACAAGAAGCACCGATGTCAAACCTGCAAGAGAACCGATTGAAACAAGACCTGCCGCCCAGTTTAAATCCATAAGTTTGAGGCAGTATGCCATCGGGGCTTTTAAAAATGCCGAAGTTGCCGGAACACTTGTATCTTGAAGCCCGGTTAATATAAGAGCAACAAGCACATAAACAATTGTTGTGACAATTAAAGACCCGATAATACCAACAGGTAAATCTTTCTGTGGATTTTTACATTCTTCAGCCGCAGTTGCAATTGCGTCAAAACCTATATATGCAAAAAATATTATAAATGCACCCGCAAAAATTCCGGCTGCACCGTTCGGAGCAAAAGGAACCCAGTTTTCAGGTTTGACGTAGAATGCACCGGCTATCACAAACAGTGCTATAACAGCCATTTTTACAACAACCATAACTGCCGTCATTTTAGCTGAATCTTTGGTACCTTTTACAAGAATTGCAGTTGACAATAAAACCATAATAATTGCAGGTAAATTTATACAAATCGGAAGCCCGAACAAAGTCGGAACAAATGTATCCGGATTTTCGGCAACAATTTTTGCTGCGGAAAAAGGATCATTAACAAGCCAGACAGGCGGATTTGCAAGCCATGCCGGCAGAAATTTGTCAAATCCGCTCAAAAATTGAACAAAATGATTTGACCATGCACAGGCAACTGCAATAAAACCTATTGCATATTCAAGCATAAGAACCCATCCGACCATCCATGCTGCAAATTCACCCAGCGTTGCAAATGTATAAATATAAGCACCGCCTGATACCGGAATCATTGTTGCAAACTCAGAATAACAAAGTGCCGAAAACACACATGCAATTGCAGCCACAATCATTGATATAACAAGTGCCGGGCCTGCTCCTAAAGCTGAACCGTCCGCACTTCCAGCTGCCGCAATACCCACAATTGCAAATATACCCGAACCGATTATTGCACCGACACCTAAAATAATTAAATCCCATACACCAAGAGTTTTTTCCAAACCTCCTGCTTTTGCTTCGGATAACATTTCATCGGGCTTTTTAATTCTTGTAATAGTTTTCAAAAAATTGCGGGTTAGGGTTGCTCGACTGTATTTTTCTGCCATTTATTTTCCTTATAATTTATTTACAGAGAGGAAATCCCATTTCTTCTCTTTGTGCTACATACAATTTTGCAACGGCTGAAGCCATTGTTCTTACTCTATTTATAAAATTAATTCTTTCATCTTTGCTTATAACGCCTCTTGCATCAAGAAGATTGAAGGTATGAGAACATTTTAAAACGTAATCATATGCCGGAAGCACCAATTGTGCGTTAATACAATTATCAACTTCTTTCTGGTACAAATCAAACATAGTAAACAGACTTTTTGCATCAGAAACTTCAAAATTATATTTTGATTGTTCAATTTCATTTTGCAAAAATATTTCACCGTACTTGAGCTTGTCATTCCACATAATGTCATAAACTGAAGCTTGGTTTTGCAAATACATTGCAATACGTTCAAGTCCGTAAGTTAATTCCAAAGCAACCGGCTTAACTTCTAAACCTCCAACCTGCTGAAAATATGTAAACTGGGTAATTTCCATACCGTCAAGCCATACTTCCCAACCTACTCCAGCTGCGCCGAGAGTCGGAGATTCCCAGTTGTCCTCAACAAATCTTACGTCATGCTCCTTTAAATCAATTCCCATGGCCTCAAGACTTTTTAAATAAAGTTCCTGAGCATCATCCGGTGAAGGTTTGAGTATAACCTGAAACTGATAATAGTGACCCAATCTGTTCGGATTTTCACCGTATCTGGCATCAGTCGGACGCCGGCAGGGTTCAATCATTGCGGTATTCCAGGGTTCAGGTCCCAGTGAACGCAAAAATGTTGCAGGATTCATAGTAGAAGCACCTTTTTCTATATCGTAAGGCTGCTGAATTATACATCCGTAATCTGACCAAAATTTTGATAAATTAAATACAAGTTCTTGAAAGTTTAATGCCATAACATAGTCCATTATTGTACTGATTACACTTATTTATACCGGCAAGTTTATTTGTATTGCGGCACTTTAAAAATACTACGCTCAACATAGATAAATTGCAATAAAATTGTTTACAAATATTAAGCTGGTAGTAATTAAGTTGAAAATTCATGGTATTTTAAAGAAAAAGGAGAACTTTATGGCAGATAAAATAATAATTTTTTCAGGGAAACAATATTCCGGCAAAGATACCGCCGCAAAAATTATGCTTGAGGCTATGCCCGAATATAAACGATGTGCAATGGGAGATATTATAAAAATAACTTACGGGAAACAAAAAAATCTTTCATTTGATGAAATTGAAAAAAATAAAGCAAAATATCGTCAGGATTTGATAAATTTAGGAAATCTAGGGCGGGCTGAGGATCCTGATTACTGGCTTAAAAAAATCTTAGAACAAGAGGGGAATATCATCGTAACCGATGTTCGTGTTCAACATGAATATGATGTATTTAAAGCAGCTGGTGCAATAACAATAAGAGTAGAAGCCACACGGGAAACAAGAAGCAAAAGAGGTACTCTAGTCGGAGAAAATGATATAACCGAAACCGGACTTGACCATATAAAAGACTGGGATTTTATAATCGACAACAATTCTGATTATGAAGCTTTTCAAAACAAAATTGTTGAAGTTGTAAAAAAGATTAACAATTGGCAATATAAATAGCAAAAAAAATTTCTCTTACCTTTTTACTTTAAAGTATATAAATGAAAGGAGAAAATATGGATTTAAAAATAAAAGGGAATACATCTTTTAATGCAAGTTTAAGTATAAAGTACTGTTCTTCATCTGAAAAAAAAATATTAAAACCAGCAAAAGAGTTATTTGAAGAAATGACTAAAGATAAACCAGGAAGAATGAGAATAGTTCCAGGGGATTATGCTCGTAGCATTCTTGATGGTTACTACATTTTTAGTCTGGGAGCCGGAGATATTAGTAAAACCACATATCGAGATCAGGTTGCGTTTGCGCCGTACTACTGGTTTGACAATCTTCTTACTAAAAAATCCAAACGAGAACAGGCTGAAGCTTTCGTGAAAATTTTTGAAACATTACAGTTAATTCCACGAAATATCGGCTTACGTTTAAGTTCTAATGAAAATTACATGAATGCTTTAAAAATAAAAATACAAGAAAATCTAGGCGATGACCCACATGAAATAGCAGGAATGTTTGATTCATTATTTTATTAGCTACAAAATTAAAAAAGAGGATTATTATAATAATCCTCTTTTAGCAAATTTATGAAAGTTATAAATTTTACACCATTCCCTCTTTAACAGCCTTAACTGCAGCCTGCACTCTGTCGTTTACGCACATTTTTTGCAAAATAGAACAGACATGCGCTTTTGCAGTATGAACACTCACGATAAGTTCTTTTGCAATTTCCGTATTACTTTTGCCGGTTACAAGATGTTTTAACACTTCAAATTCACGTTCTGTTAAAGGTATTCTGCCTTCCCCTTGAGATTTGTTCGGCAAAAATCCTATATTTTCAACTTTCGGGAATGCATTAAGAGCAAGCTGCGCGACAACAGGATCTATCCAGCAAACTCCTACAGCAACATCACGTACGACATCAGCTAATTTTTGAGGATCAATGTCTTTCAGACAATATGCGCTTGCACCCGAACTTAATGCCGCGACAACTTCTTCTTCTCTGTCATGCGATGTAAGCGCTATAATTTTGATTTCCGGCGCAAATTCTTTTACCTTCACCATGGCTTCTATCCCGTTCATTCCGGGAAGCCCGAGATCCATTAATACAACATCGGGTTTATATTTTTCAATAAGCTTTAACCCCTCAAGCGCATCCTCGCTTTCTGCAACAACTTTCATATCGGAATTTTCATTTAAAGCACAGCGTAAACCTACCCTCGTTAACTTGAAATCCTCAACAATTACAATGTTGATTAGTTTCTTTTCCTCTTGCTCTTTTGTTGCTGTTTGATTGTTTTCTGACATTTTTCACCTCTCTTTTTTATAATATTTTGATGTCGACATGACTATTAAAGAATAGCTTTAAGAATTAATCCATTACCTTACCAGCTAATATTGTAAAAAGTACAATTATTATATCTTCTGTAAATTAAATTTTGATTGTGCTATAATCCAGTTAAACAGAAGTATGGGAGTAATTTAATGTTAGAATTTTTGTTTGGAAAAAAGAAAAAAAATCCACCTAAAGATGTACGTATAAATGAAATTTATGCCAAACTTTCGACTCATTACGGGATTGATAAAATCCCGCAGGAACGAAAAAAATATTTACAAAATATAATGATTAAGCATGGATATTTAAATTATCCGTACATCAAAGCACTTGATGACCTTACTCCAGCAGAAATTCTTTATGCCCTACAGTTTAAATGGATAGACAATCACATTTTTAATGACGGAAAATTCAGATTTGATGATGACAAAATAAGCGTACTTGCACGGGAAAATATTCAAAATTCCGACTGGATTAAAAAAGAAGGGCATGACATAAAACTCATCAATCTTGCCGGACTAAAAGACGGAAATAAAACAAAAGAAACCGGAAAATTTATTGACTGGCTGCGCCAGCTTTTGATACTTCCGACAGGAAACATTCATAACGAAATTTTTAATACAACAATTTATTTAATTCCGTTTCACCCGAGAGAATTTGGATGCGCCTATCTTCCAAAAAGCAGCGAAGTTAGCGAAAAACTTTTTGATGAAGAACTTTTTAATCTAACCGGAATGGATGCAAAAGAACAGGTGAAAACCTTTATCACATTTGCGCAGCTTGCGGGTCATCCGGTAATTTATGATATTCTCCCTCAGACAGGACGATTTTCAAAAGCTGTTCTTGCAAATCCGGAAATTGCGAGATGGTATGATATCAATGAACTTATCAATCTGTTGAAAAATAAAATTGAACTTGTCGCATCTGAAATGACAAAAGAAAATGATATAGATGATATAGAAGTTGTTAAAAATTTATATATTCAAAACCTTAACGGTTCATTCGGGGAACTTAGCGCTCATTATCAAAAAATTTATGATGAATTTGATAAAAAAATGAATCCGTATAAAATTGAAATTTCAAACAAAATGCTTGAAAAAAATTTCCAAATAAAAATTCATAAAAAAGCACGGGAAATTACAGCAGAAACACTTAATATAAAATCCGGAACAAAATTAAACGAAAATGATATCACAAAACAGATTGATATTATTCAAAAACTTATTGCAAAGGGATTGTGGCCTGCACCGGGCGGTGCATGGTGTTCTGCAGGCGTTCCGGTGTTTGACAGAATGAGCGAAGGAAAAGACTATCCTGTATTTAAACATTACAATTTTAAAGGCGAAGATGTTTCATGCTTTGCAAATCTGGATTGCCAGACTCCGTATTATTTTGCATATCTTGAAAACGGAACTTTTAACGAGCCTGTAATTGATTATTTTATTGATTACATGGAAAAACTGCAAAAAGAATACAACTTTGACGGCTTTAGAGTAGATCATATCGACCATATTGTTGATGAAGTTTCTGAAAAAGACGGCAAACCAATTAGCTATAGAGCACCCAGATATGTTTTAAACAAATTGAATACAAATATGAAAAATAAAATTCCGTATTTTGGAACTCTTGCGGAATACATGCTGTGGGACGACTTTTTGAAAGAATATCATGAAGAAATGAATTTTGATTTGCTGTGGGGAAACGATATTGTTTCACAATGTTCAAAAACACCTGAAACAATAGTTGATGACAACACGCATCTTTCAAATTACAATACAAATCTGAAAAACAAAAATCTGCTTTCTATTTTAAAGACATACAACAATCAGGACGGCGAATTCAGAAGCATTGACCAGTATCCGGGGCAATTGGGAGAAAACGGCGCTTTATACAAATGGTTTAAATACAAATTCTTACCCGGAGGCAAGTTTGCACAAAGACCTGTTTTATATGTAGACGGAGATGAAAGTTTTACCAAAAACGGAATTGAATCGGTAATCGGAGAGGAAATCTCAATGCCGAGAGAAAATAATTATGAATTTTTCAAAAAATTTGATGCAATTGACAGATTTGTAAAACGCCATAATGTAATTACGGATGGGGAGGCGCAGATTATTATACAGGAAGATGACGGATTTGCGGCCTGGATGATTTCAAAAGAACCTGTTAAGTCTGCATTCCTTGTAATTTCAAATTACAAATATCCGACAGAAAAAATTACCCGATGTGATGAAAACGGAAATTCTTATGCCGAAATCGTCAAGGGTGAAAAAATTGAAAACAAAACACTCCAGCTTCCGGGCGAATTTAAAATTAAATCTGAATATATAATTGAAGATGACGAATTTGTAAGGAAGAAACTAAAAACAGCAGACAATGTTATAAAAATCGACACTCTTGAACCCGGAGAATTCAGACTTTTCGGAATTCAAAAAGGATAACAAACACAGTCCTTACGGTTTAACAAAACAGGAAAACAATGGCGGAGATTAATTTCTCCGCTTTTATAATGTAAAAAATATTTAAATTATTGCTCAATCAACGACTTTAAGTTATTCTATAAGTATGATTAAGCAGCTTAAGATAAAGGATTACATTTTAATAGACGAACTGACTGCGAATTTTCATCGGGGATTAAACGTAATAACCGGTGAAACAGGTGCTGGTAAAAGTATTTTAATAAGTGCAATCGATCTTGCATTTGCTCCCCGTGTTTCAAAAGAAGTCATAAAAAACGGCTGCGAAAAAGCTGTAATTGAACTTACAATTGAAAATACCAAACACAATTTAAAAGAACTTTTTGAAGAAAACGGAATTGATGATTTCGGCAGTGAAATCACTTTGACAAAAGAAATTACACAAAATGCTGTCCGTTCCCGTGTAAACGGAACTCTTGTTAATCAGGATTTTATAAAAAATCTCCGCTCATTATTTCTGGATATTCATTCACAGCACCAGACATATTCATTTTTACAGCCCAAATATCATATAACACTTCTGGATACATACGCAAAAGATGTTTACGGGCAAAAACTTGAGGAATACAAAAAGCTTTATTTTGAATACACAAACCTTAAATCACAACTGGAAAAAGCAAAAAATTCGGCAGATATAACAGAATCACAGCTTGAATTTTTACAGTTTCAGGTTAATGAAATTGAAAGTGCAGAAATTCAATCTGAAAACGAAGATGACGAATTGAATGCCGAACTTGAAGTTTTAGAGAATGCGGAAAAACTTAAAGAATTGACAGGCTCTTCTTACTGGGCAATAAACGGCGATGACGGCTCCATTCTTGAAGGACTCGGAAAAATTAAACAAAATGTTTCCAAAGCCGCATCTTTTGACAACAAATTGAATGATATTGAACAAAATTTGATTGAATGTATAGAAAATCTTCATGAAATTTCATCGGATTTAAGGAATTACAGCCAGAATCTTGACAACGACACCGAGAGATTAAATGAAATTCAGGAAAGATTGTTTATCCTTGACAAATTAAAACGTAAATACGGCGGAACGCTTGAAGCAGTTCTTGAAACACATAAAAAACTTTCCGATGAACTTTCATCAATTGAATTTTCGACCAAAAATATTGAAGAACTGGAAGAACTGATAAAAAAAGCGGAAGAAACCCTGCTTGAAAAGGCAAAAGAAATAAGTGAACACAGAAAAAATTACGCAAATGTTTTGTCGGTTTATATTCAAGAAAAACTTGCGAAATTAGAACTGCCCAAAGCAAGATTTGAAATCGCAGTAAGAGAAAAAACTCTCTCCTCTGACGGGATTGATGATGTTGAATTTTTAATTTCGACAAACGTATCGGAAGATTTAAAACCGCTTGCAAAAGTTGCATCAGGCGGTGAGATTTCCCGTGTAATGCTTGCGATAAAATCAATTTTTGCACAAACAGACGATATTGATACCGTAATTTTTGATGAAATCGACACTGGAATTTCAGGCAAGGCATCGCAAAGTGTTGCTGATGAAATTGTTGAACTTTCAAAATTTCACCAGATAATTTTAATTACCCATCAGGCAATTATCGCATCAAAAGCCGACAAACATTTTTATGTCAGAAAATCTCAAAATGATGAAACAAAAGTTGAAGTTTATGTTTTGACAGGCGATAACAGAATAAAAGCTCTGGCTGAACTTGCGGGCGGCGATATTAACGAGCAGTCAATTGAATTTGCCAAATCTCTTATTGAGGCTTAAGGTCAGATAATAACAGACAAAAAATTTATACTAACCGTTGCATATTTTTACCGGACTCGCCTGCAGCAAAAATAAAAACCGGCGTTTTTGCCGGTCAAATATCAGTCATCTATATAATCTTTAAAATGCTGTAACTCCTCTTTTTCTCTGATTTTTGCAAGAGCAATATCTTCCAGTTGTCTGATTCGCTCTTTTGAATACCCCATTTCTTTTCCCAATTGTTCCAGAGTCATAGGAATTTGACCGTTTATTCCAAAACGGCAGTTTATAATTTTCTTTTCTCTTTCATTAAGCGTACATAGAAGGTGATTGATTGAACCTTTAAGACTGTTATTTTTTGTCTGCTCATCCGGTGAATTATGTTT
Organism: Candidatus Gastranaerophilales bacterium; assembly: GCA_944322785.1. Lineage (GTDB taxonomy): Bacteria > Cyanobacteriota > Vampirovibrionia > Gastranaerophilales > Gastranaerophilaceae > Scatenecus. The sequence goes on from CALUPW010000003.1 coordinate 155,509, forward strand.
TTTATCCTGAATGTAATCCCCTACATTCAAATCATCCGTCACCGGAGTTTCAAGACTTATAGGTTCTTTAATGATTGATTTTCTTATTACAGAAAGTTTTTTATAGGTTAAACCCATGCGTTCCGCCACTTCAAAATCAGTCGGCTCACGACCGAGTTCAAAAGAAAGCATTGTATAAACTTTTTTGTATTTCCTGATTTTATCTGCCATATGAACAGGAATTCTTATTGTTCTTGAATTATTTGAAATTGCACGGATAATAGTCTGTTTTATCCACCACGTTGCATAGGTTGAAAATTTGAAATTTTTTGAATAATCAAATTTTTCTGCGGCCTTTATTAGTCCGAGAGATCCTTCTTGTACAAGATCCATAAACAATACCCCCTGACCGATATACCTTTTTGCAATGCTTACAACAAGACGAAGGTTTGCTTGAATTAATTTCCGCTTGGCAACATCCGCCTGCTGCGGCAGACCTTCTTTTATCTGCTTACCTAAGATTTTTTCTTCTTTTGAGGATAAAAGTTTGACTTTTCCGATGTCTTTTAAATACATCTGAAGTAAATCATCCTCGTTTGCGATTGAATTAAATGTCTTAGGCTCATTCAATGAAATATCGTCATCATCTTCTGCCTGAATTATATCTTCCTGCAAATAATTACTCTGAAAGTCTTTAAACAAGTTTTCATTGTCTTCCCGTAACTCAACATTCACACTCATTGAAATCTTTTCCTCTCTTCCAGTCTTAAATCTATTCAATTTCAATGACGGGAAAAAATTAAAAATGTTTCAATACAAGTTTTCATGATAAAGGAATAAATGCACACTAAAAATAAAAACTGGAGCGTAGGGGATTCGAACCCCTGACCTTGACACTGCCAGTGTCACGCGCTACCAACTGCGCCAACGCCCCGTTATTATAAAAAAAGGAGCAACAGGGTTACTCCTTTTATTTGGGCATGAAGAGACTCGAACTCCCACGCGGTTAGCACTAGTTCCTAAGACTAGCGTGTCTACCATTCCACCACATGCCCATATTTAATTATCATTACAAGTTTTTTTCAAAAACTTCAGCGTGTCTACCCCTCTCACAAACGATACTTAATCGTTTGTTCGGCAGCGTACCACATGCCCATATTTAATTATCATTACAAGTTTTTTTCAAAAACTTCAGCGTGTCTACCCCTCTCACAAACGATACTTAATCGTTTGTTCGGCAGCGTACCACATGCCCATCCATATTTAATTGTCAGAGCATAATTAAAATTATCCCGAACACAGGCAGATGTCAAGAGTTTTGTTTATCCATCTTTTCAGGATGTGCCGAATTTGAAAGAATTATTTCATAATACTCATTCTTGTCAATGTTTACGCCCATTGTCTTTGTATCACAATAAATTTTCTTTTTCTTCTTTAAAAGTTTTTTGTAATCACCCGCCATAGCTTTTATTATATTACAAAATCTTAAAACCCGCTTGCAAATTTTTATACTTTGTTTTAGGATTATTTATACGAACGTGCGTCGGTGTGTTTTTGTGTGGAAAAAGCGTTTTACACCGATTAAGGAATTTAAAAAGTACGAAATATAAAGATATAAAGGAAAAGAAAATGAACCCTATTATTGACGAATTGGAAAAATCTTACATGGAAAAAGAATTGCCGGATGTAAATCCCGGTGATACAGTAAAGGTCTTTGTAAGAATTATTGAAGGTAACAAAGAAAGAACTCAGGCTTTTGAAGGCACTATAATCAAAAAACACGGCTCTGGTATCAACAAAACAATTACGGTCAGAAAAGTATTTCAAGGTGTAGGTGTTGAACGTGTATTTTTGATGCATTCACCGAGAATTGAAAAAATCACTCTTTTAAGACGTGGTGATGTTAGACGTTCTAAACTATATTATTTAAGAGAACGTTCAGGCAAAGCTACTCGTATCAAGGAAAAAATTGAAAAAAGATAAAACTCATATTCACTGGTATCCCGGGCACATAGCAAAAGCTGAAAAAAAGCTTAAAGAGCAGTTGTCACTGGTGGATGCGGTGATAGAAGTACTTGATGCAAGAATTCCGTTATCAAGCGGATACGACAATATTGCGGGGCTGTTAAATGACAAGCCCCGTTTAATTTTGTTTAATAAATCCGACCTTGCAGACAGGGCTAAACTTAAAAAATTTGCGGAAAAAATTGAAAAAGACTCCGGTTATCCGGTTATACTATCAGATGCAAAAAATTCAAAAGATTTAAATTTTATTGTAAAAAAAGCTGTGGAATTATCTGAACCAAGAATTCAGGCGATTATGAAAAAAGGGCTTTTAAGACGCCCTGCACGGGTTATGGTTGTCGGAATGCCGAATGTCGGCAAGTCAAGTATCATAAACAAACTTACACGTTCATCCAAAACAAAAACCGGTGCAAAAGCCGGGGTTACACGCCAGCAGCAGTGGGTCAGAATCAATCCTCAGCTTGAACTTCTTGATACTCCGGGGATTATTCCGATGCGTCAGGATGATCAATTCCGTGCAAAAAAGCTGGCATTTGTAAATTCAGTATCAGAAAACTCATATTCAAACGAAATTGTAGCAAGAGAACTTCTTGAACTTCTGGCCAAACAATATCCTGATATTGTTAAAGCTTATTATAATCTAAAAGATGAAGATGATATTACACTTGAAAATATTTCAAGTTCAAGAAATTGGATAAAAACCGGCGGGAAAGCGGATTTGGAAAGAACTGCAATATATGTTTTGAGAGATTTCAGAGACGGAAAAACAGGCAGGTTTGTTTTGGATGACTTAGATGAATTTGAGGGCTAAATGGAACTTACTAAAGATTCTCATATCATAAAACTTTTTGCGTACGATGTTTTTTACAAAAATCATATTGTTATAGGAACTGATGAAGCCGGAAGAGGACCGGCTGCAGGCGGGGTTTTTGCAAGTGCGGTTTGTTTTAACAGGCGCTCACGTGAACTTGTCGAAAAACTTTCAATTCTGAATGACAGCAAACAGATTTCAAAGAAAAATCGTGAACTTTTGTATGATATTATAGTTGAAAATTCAATTAATAAAACAGTCTGTGTTGAAGTTGATGAAATTGAAAAAATAAACATTCTTAACGCCTCATTAAAAGCAATGAAACTGGCTGTAGAAGATGTATTAAAACGCGCAGCGCTTGCTGAAGCTCCGGAAGAAAATTATCAAAAGTTTTTTGTTCTTGTGGACGGAAACAAAAAGATAAAAGATTTTGATCTGTGTTCTCAAAAATGGGTTGTAAAAGGGGATGCGACATCGGCTTCTATTGCTGCGGCAAGCATTATTGCAAAGGTTTCCCGTGACAGATATATGGAGGAGCTTGATAAAGAATTTCCGCAATACGGCTGGGTTAAAAACGCCGGTTATCTGACAAAAGAACATTTGGAGGCGATAGACAAATACGGTTTGACTAAATATCACAGACCATCGTTTTTAAAAAAACATTTTGCAAAACAGGAGCAGTTAAGTTTGTTTTGATTATTTTCTATTCATCTGCTCTATCATTTCTGTTGTTGTTAAACCGCCTTTTTCAGCAACCATACAAAGTCCTCCCGCCGGTACCAGCGGTGTTCCGTAATTTGCTTTTGTTGTAAATGAAAACAAATCATATCCCCATTTATTCGGACCTTTTTTGCCGTTGATGTCAATTAGAAACAACGCAAAGTTATTTTTTTGAAAGGGAATAAGTATCATACCGTTTTTTAAAATATAAACATAACTACGTCTCTGTATTTCACTTTTTCTGTAGGCAGTACACCCCCCTGATAAAGAAAATGCCTCATCATCGCTCATTTCTGTATCACTGTTGTTTTGTAAAACAGTATCATATCCTTCATAATCAGGTATACAACCTTCATCACTTCCTCTACAATGCCCAATTACCTGAATATTTTTCTCAAAAGTTTCTCTAAACAATTCGCAATCGCCAAATCTCCCTGAAATATCCGCAGGCTTTGGACTACCGTCAGCCATTCCTGATTTTGTACAGTGACCAAATTTATCCCATTCAATACAGACCGTTTTATATGGACTATTTAGCCAATAATAACATTCCGGCGTATATTCAAGATTTGCCACTACTCTAACGAATGCTTGCTGTATTAAAGAATAAGCAACCTTGAACTGTTCTTTTAAAACTTTCTTTTGATAATTAGCAATCAAAGACGGCAGAGTCATTGCAGCTATTATACCGATTATGCCAAGTGTAATAAGGACTTCTGCCATGGTAAAGGCTGCATTGCGGCTTGGTTGGTCACTCCGACCTCCGAGCCGAAGTCTATTTTTATTAACATTGATAGCTTTCGGATCACCAGGTAGGGGCATAAAATCTCGTTTCGACTTTGTCTCTACGGATTTTGAAGCCAACTCGGAATGACGTATCATTTTTTCATAAAAATATTCAAGACATGTTCTTTTGAGATTCTTCGGACTCAAAATATCGTTGTCCTCAGAATGACTAATTGTTAAATCACAATCAGGAGCACTTTTAGAGGTTGCCCCCCCCCCCCCGAAATTCAATCATAGTCTGCTTTTTAGCCATATTCATCCTTCCTGTTATATTTAATTTTTACTATATTATATTTTATATCTCAAATTTTGTAAAGTCATTAACGAAATTGAAAAATAAAATTAAACTTCAAAAAGCGAACGAAGGCGCATTTCAATATCTTCTTCTTCCAAATCCTGCGTAATTTTATTTAAATCAATTGCCATCTGGTAATAATTTGCCGCATCATTCGTGAACCCCATTACCTGAGAAGCACGACCCGCATTAAAATATGCAAGTGTATAACTGGGATTAAGCTCAATTGCTTCCTCAAAATATTCAAGTGCTTCTTCCGCATCAAGAAGTCCGTCCAGATACAAAATTCCGAGGTTGTTATGAGCAAATTCGTTTTCAGGATTTAGTTCAATTGCTTTGTGATAGGAAACAAGAGCTTCTTCAAGATAATCCTTTTCCCATAATGCAATTCCGCATTTTGAATAACCTCTGTAGTCCTCGGGATTTAATGTTATTGCGTCACAATACGCTTTAATTGCTTTATCAAGATCGTATTCTGCCATGTGAATATCGCCAAGTGCAAGATATAAATCATAATTATTCGGATCAAGAATAATTCCTGCCTGATAAGTTGCAACAGCAGCCTCGATATTTCCCTGAACTTCACCGTAGATTGAGCCTAAAGCCTGACAGACTATAGATGTCCATTCTTTATCAGGATTAAGTTCAATAGCTTTTTTGTAATGTTCAATCGCATCATCATAAAGTTCAGCTTTTGAATACGCATATGCAAGCGAATTGTTATAAAACGGGTTATCAGGCGATTCATTCACTGCCAGTTTAAATGCACTGACTGAATTTATTTTGTCTTCCTTTCTTAAATATAAATGACCTAATTCATAGTATATTTGACCTTTATCCATGTCAAACTGAAGAAGTTTTTCGTAACAATCAATAGTCTCATCAGTATTGTCAGGGAAATAAGTTTGTAAAACGGTTGCAAGTTTAATCAAAACTTCACGATTTAGCGGATTTGACTCCAAAACTCTTCTGTAGCATTCGACAGTCATATCCAGTTCATTGTTTTTAAGCGCTAAATCCCCCATTTTGTCATAAAAAATATCGCTGTGATTTGTATTTGAGGCAGCTTTTTTATAAAGATTTTCTGCTGCATTGCAAAATTTAATTTTTTCCAAAAATTTTCCGACTGTATTGTAAGTGAATACAGAAAAATCATCCGACATGCTTTTATAAAACATTTTTATGGTCGGTCTGTCCCATGCAAGCATAAGACTTCCTGAAAGAAAATAATACAAAAAGCTCATATAGTCAGCAGCATTTGCATTTTTGGAATTAATTTTTTGCAATATTGCCTGTGACAAAATTAATCTCGGACGAGCGGAGTTTAATTTTCCCATTTTGATTGCAGACTTAAACTCGGCTTCTGCAGAATTGAAATCTTCCGCAAGTTTCATAAAAAAGCCCGTGTACATGTGAGCGTTCATATTTTTAGGAGCCAGCGAAACTGCTGTTTTGCACTGTTCAATTGCAGTTTCAACCCCAATCTGCCCCTGTTCAAACATCAGACTGGCAAGTCTGTAATATGATTCCGGTAATGTCGGATCATATTTGACCGCATCAATATAATGCTCGATAGCTTCATTTAAATCCCGATTATTCTGGCGAATCAGGTATCTTTCATGTGCCAGTCGGGCTTTTTCCAGTGAAACTTTCGCTTTTTCGGCATTTGTATTATTTTCGGTCGTTGATATTACAGGTTGGGTTAAAATCTGTTCTGACATTATGAGCTCCATATAAGATGTATAAAAATTTATTTCGACATATTTATATTAAACTTTATCCAACGATTTAAAAATCGTATAAATGTACCAGATAAAAGAATAATTTATACTAAAGTTGGAGAAAAGCAGATATTTTTGTATTTGATTGTTACAACAATAATATTTTTCCTTTGTTGTATAATACTGGTATGGATTACTTAAAAAACACATACGATTGCATAGTTGTGGGCGCAGGACACGCCGGATGCGAAGCAGCAATTTCTGCGGCACGCCTCGGCGCAAAAGTTTTACTTTGCTCGCTTAATCTTGATAACATTGCGCTTATGCCATGCAATCCTGCAATCGGCGGCCCCGCAAAATCCACTCTTGTGCGGGAGATTGATGCACTCGGCGGAGTTATGGGAGAAGCTGCCGATGCAACTTATATCCAGATGAAAATGCTTAATTCCTCAAAAGGCCCTGCTGTTCGTGCTCTGCGGGCACAATCAGACAAAAAACAATATATGAATTATATGAGAAATGTTATTGAAAATACGGATAACATTCACCTCCGTCAAGCATGTATCACGGATTTGACTGCAGAAAACGGAATTATTACAGGTGCAGTTGATGAATTTGGAATTGAATATAAAGCACGAACAATTATTCTGACAACCGGAACTTCTCTTTGCGGACGAATTTTTGTAGGCTTGAAATCCTACAGTGCAGGCAGATTAGGCGAAATGGCTGCAATAGGGCTTTCCGACTCTTTAAGAAAACTCGGAATAAACATCAAAAAACTTAAAACAGGCACACCACCCCGTGTTGACAAACGTACAATTGATTATTCAAAGATGACAATTCAACCCGGAGATGAGGAACTCAATTTTTACTCATTTAAACCTGATCGTCCGATAAGGAAACAGTATCCATGCTATTTGACCCGAACAAATGATGAAACTCACAGAATTATCAGAGAAAATCTGGACAAATCACCTATGTTTCAAGGGCTGATTGAAGGTGTAGGTCCCCGTTATTGCCCTTCAATTGAAGACAAAGTTGTCCGTTTCAGTTCAAATCCTTCTCACCATATTTTTATAGAACCCGAAGGACTTGGAACTTATGAAGTCTATATACAGGGATTTTCCAGCAGTCTTCCGGCAGATGTTCAGGTAAAAATGCTTCATACACTTTCCGGTCTTGAAAAAGCCCATGTTATAAAACCGGCATACGCTGTTGAATATGATTATGTTCCGGCTGTCCAAACAATGCATTCATTAATGTCAAAAGATATTAAAGGCTTGTTCTTTGCAGGACAGATTAACGGCACCAGCGGGTATGAAGAAGCCGCTGCTCAGGGGTTGATTGCCGGAATCAATGCCATTAATTATATGAACAATTCAGAGATGCTTGAACTGTCAAGAAGTTCATCCTACATAGGAACTCTTATTGACGATCTTGTCACAAAAGATATTCAGGATCCCTATAGAATGCTCACCTCACGCTCCGAATACAGACTTTTACTCCGTCAGGACAATGCGGATGCCAGATTAACGCCAATAGGACACAAAATCGGACTTGTTGATGATGTTCAGTTTAAAATTTTTACAGAAAAACAAAAAAATATTGAAAATGAAATGACAAGGCTTGCTCAACATAAAATTTCCGCAACAGATAAGGTAAATGAAATCTTATCAAAATACGGCGAACATATGGAGCGGGGAATGAGAGCCGCAGAACTTTTGAAACGTCCGAATATTTCATACAAAATTTTAAAAGAAATTGATGAGGAAACAGCCTCCCTAAATTTGCCGAGAGATGTTTTTGAACAGGTTGAAGTTTTGATTAAATATGACGGATATCTTAAGCGTCAGGAATTTCAGGTTGAGCAAGCCGGAAAACTTGATAAATATAAAATTCCTGATGATATAGATTACGACAAAATCGACCATATTTCATCCGAAACAAAAGACAAACTAAACAAAATCCGCCCAAAAACCTTAGCTCAGGCCTCCCGCATCGGAGGTGTGAAACCTGCGGATATTTCAGTTCTTATGGTTTTGTTGGAGCGTCATGCCGTTGCCCGCAAGGTGCTTTAACCGGTTTTAAAGAATTTGTCCAGTTAATAAATTTATTTTTTATATTTTTGCCAGTAAAGTTTAAAAATTCGCCGATATAAGTACAAATTACAAGCGAACCGAAAGCATAAAGAAATTTATACTTGTGCATTTTATAATAAGCGTTTAAAACTCCGGCAGGCCAGTCTGCAGTAGATTTGCCATCAATATATAAAATACATATAGATATTAAAAACATGACAAATACGTGGTTTGCCATGATATGAAGTGTATTTCTGCCGATTTTATCAATTAACGAACCTTCTTTAACCAGAGGCGCCAGAAGTTTTGAGATGAATAAAACTAAATAAATTCCGGTGAACGGACATAACAAGGCTGACATATTATGGTGCAATCTCGCCCACTTTAAATCAACGTCAATTGTGTTATTAAAGATTATAATTGAAAGTATTTGTATTAAAATTACAATCCCTAAAGTTTTTGTATTATATTTAATTTTATTTTCAAGAGAAATTTTATACAAATATCCGGTATAAATATAGAATAATGAAATTAAAATCTTTATAAATATTTGCTTTACACCATGCACATAGCTGAAATCGGAAGGGGATAATAAAATTGCAATTATTGCAAATAATAAAAATAAAACAGAGGTATATACAGTTTTTAGTTTGATTTTATACAATACAGCCATTAATATTGCAAAACAACAAAGAGAAATTGCCAGTTGATACAAAAACCAGTTTGGCGCATTAAAATTAAAAGGAGTTGAATCAACGGGAGCTAAAATCAACAATTTCAAAGTCGGCAATTTCCCGTATAATTTGTCAAACCAAATGTATATAAGATATATCACACCGCCGTAAAAAAAATGGTATGCATAAAAACGTCCGAGATATCTGCAAATTATCTTTTTACACCATTCAAGGAGCTGTTTTACGGGTTGCCCCCCCCCCCCGTAATTATAGCTGTTTTAAAGAAATAACCGGATATAAAGAAGAATAAAGGTACATGCCAGCTATAATTTATAAACAAATCTCCGAAAATATTCCAACGTGTATGCCCCGCAACTATAGCCAAAATTCCTATTGCCTTTGCTATATTCATTTCCATGTTAAATGTTTTTGACATTCTGTTCTCCAAGATTGTAAAAAAACTTATTTCTCTATTTGTAAAATCATAAATTAGATACGTTTACAATATTACAAGCCATTTTTTATAAGATTAATGGACTTTATAATTATACAATAAAAAGGAGTGGCTGTGAACGAGAATAACTTGAAGCTTCAAGTAGGTGCCAAAATAAAAAAGTACCGCCAATTTTATAAATTAACACAATTTAAACTCGGCGAATTAATTGATATAAATCAGCGTCAGGTTGCACAAATTGAACTTGGAAAATCATTTCCGTCTCTTACAACGCTTATTAATATGTCAAAAATTTTTAATTGCAGAATCGCTGACTTTTTTGAAGACGAAGAACAAATTAATGAAAATGAATTAAAATTAATTTTGATTAGTCTTATTGAAAAACTTGATTATAAAAATTGCCGGAAGATTTATTCGATAATAAAAAATGTAATTGATATCTCCTAATAATAACTGTCTTTCATTTTTTTGAATTCAATTTGATTATTCTGCATTATCCGTTCAAAAGCAGAATCCTTTATATCATTTACTTTAACCTTAAATTTACCCATTACATTTTTTAATCTGATATCATAAAACGTATTTCGGGCATCATATATCCAAAAATTATTCATCAGTGTGCCGAGTGTAAAAACCTGCTGGCGTGATGAAATACTGTCTCCGTTTATTTCATATGTACTTGTAAAAGATGGTGTTGCACATCGTTTTGAAAGAGGTTTAGGCTGATAATTGGAGGTAATCTGATTTATTTTCATTGAATATTTCCTTTAACTACTATACAAAAGCTCTTGAATAAAATAATTGCCTTAATTTGTGATGTCTGTTTATAAAAATTTACAATAAACTAAACTGTAAGTAAATATTAACATTTGTCAATAACAACTTACAAAACAATTATTTTTTTAGTATGCTGAATTTGAATACACAAAAGGAGAAAAATTGATGCCAAAATTCAATTTAATGTCATACATACTTCCTCCGGAAGACAAAATGTTTTTTACATATTTTCAGGATAGTGCGGAAATCTGTCAGAAAACAGCACATTTATATGATGATATTATGCATAATTCACTGACTGATGAATATAAGGAAAAAGTTTTAAAATACAAAAAGAAAGGTAAATTATCTTACAAGGCTGTTTTGAAACAGCTGAATAAAAGTTTTATAACGCCTCTAGAACGTGAAGATATTCAAATTATTGCGGTTCAATTAAACAAAATAAATAAAAAAATAGCAAAAGCCTGTTTAAATTTGGAAGTGTATCAGTTAACGGAATACACCGATGAAATGAAAGAACAGGCTTTAACTCTGGTTGCGGCTACTGAAAAACTCGGTAAAATTTTCAAAAAATTTAAAAAAGTGTCAGATACGGATGAAATGACAAAATTAAATATTGAAATGAAAGAAATTGAAGCGCAGGGAGATGAAATTCACAGACGTGCAATGCGAAATTTATTTTCCGGAAAATACGAGGCTCTTGATGTTATTAAGTTAAGAGATATTTATAAAGAAATTGAAAATGCACTTGATGCATGTTTTTACGTTACAGATACAATTTTGAATGTTGTATTAAAACAGTCATAGGAAAATTATGTCAATAACAATTTTACTTTTAATAGCTGTAGTATTAATAGCACTCGTATTTGAATTCATTAACGGATTCCACGATTGCGCAAATGCGATTGCAACAGTTGTTTCCACAAAAGTTTTATCTCCGAAACAGGCTGTCCTTTTCGGGGCAAGTCTGGAGTTTATCGGAGCTTTAACCGGCACGCACGTTGCAAAAACAATCGGTGCAGGAATTGTAAACGGTGAAATGATTACACTTACGGTAATATTTTGTGCGTTACTTTCTGCTGTTATATGGAATTTATTCACATGGTGGCTGGGGCTTCCGTCAAGTTCATCACATGCATTAATCGGAGGGCTTCTGGGTGCTACCATTGTAAAAGCCGGCGTTGATGCAATTCATGTAAAAACTCTTATTGATAAAGTGATTATCCCGATGTTTACATCACCAGTTCTGGGATTTTGCGTCGGATTTACAATAATGCTTCTTCTTGCATGGCTCATTTTGATTTTGCGTGCGCATCCTGATAGTGTAAATAAAAAATTCAGAAAACTTCAGCTTATTTCATCCGGTTTGATGGCTTTAAGCCACGGTTCCAATGACGCCCAAAAAACAATGGGGATAATTACTCTTGCTTTGCTTGCAGGAGGTGTTCTCCATAAAGCCCCTGGCGGCGAGTTTGAAATCCCGATTTACGTAATTATTGCATGTGCAATAACTATGGCTGCCGGCACAATGAACGGAGGGTGGAAAATTATCAAAACAATGGGACACAAAATTATTAAACTCAAACCTATTCACGGATTTGCTGCCGAAACTTCCGCTGCCGGATTGATATTAACAGCGTCGCATTTCGGTATCCCGTTAAGTACCACTCATGTTATTTCAACAGCAATTATGGGCGTCGGCTCAACACTTCATGCACATGCAGTCAAATGGAAAATCGTCGGAAATATCGTAACGGCATGGGTTTTAACAATACCTGCCTGTATGTTAATTTCATCAGGAATTTATTATTTGATTTACAAAATCATATAAAAGATTTCCAAATATATGAAACCCTCTTTATTCTTTATTGAAAAATCTCATGATTTTATCAATAAGTCCTTCGCCCTCATCAGGCGCAATATCAGTATTTTCAAGCTTTGCGAGGTGTTGTTTTACTTTTTCGTAATCATCGGCTGTTGCCGCAACTGTAAGATATTTTTTGTAGAACTCTACGGCAGAAGGTTTATTTTTTATTTTTTCATAACATTCAGCCAGCCGCTTTATCAATTTGTAATTACGTTTGTCTGCCTCATACCAAAGTTCCAGATAATCGCACTCAGCTCTGTAATCGCCAAGGCTGTTGCGAAAATCAGCAAGTTTTTCCAGCGCTCTTGTATTATTTGGTTCTAATTTTGAGAGTTTTTCATAAAATTCCATTGCATGATTTTTGTCGCCGGATTCTTCTAATAACATTGCAAGAGTTGTAACAAGGTTCACATCATCATCCTTCAGTTGATATGCATTTAAAAATTCATTTATTGCGATATCTTTTTCCCCTCTTACAAGTTGATATCTGCCCCAGTTTAAATGAGCATTGTAATCATCATTCTGGCTTTCATTGATAAGTGCTCTCATTTGATATGTTAACGGTGAATTTTTTTCTAGCCTGTCAAACTCATCAACTTCTGAAAGAGCTTTATCAAATTCTTTCTTTATAAAATAATACTGAGCAAGAAGAGTATGATAATTTGGCAAACTTTTTACTTTTTCATCTGCTGCTTCCAGTATTTTGTAAGCTTCATAGGTATCACCTTCCTCTAAAAGGCATTTTGCTTTTAAAAGATTATTTTTTGTTATTTCTCTTGCTTTTTGAGGATTATTGTTACGCAGATAAAGCAGGGCAAGCTGTTCTCTTATTTTATCAGATTCAATATCTTTTGAACACGCTCTTTCAAGAACATTTATTGCACTTGGAAGCGCATTTTCCGCCATATAGAGTTTTGCTAAATTTAAAAATGTATCAGACGGGATATCATCATAATCCGTCAATTTTAAATATTCATCAATTGCTTTTGTATTGTTTCCTGTCTGTGCATAAAGAGATGCAAGTATAAAACGGGTTTTTATTATATCTTGTTCATCCTGCGTATTTGCAAGAGCTTTTTTAAAATCGTTAATGGCATGATCATATTTGTGTTCTATTGAATGAAGATTTCCACGGTTGATATAATATTTAAACCTGTCAGTATCCTGATATATGTCCATCAACTGTTCATAAACCATTGTATTTGTCATATCAAAATCAAGAAGTTTTGTGTAATAATCGGCTGCGTCAGTCTTGTTTCCGAGCATCATTGCAAGATGTGCAAGCCGTTCAATTACATTCATATCTTTTGGATTTGATGCATAAAGTTTTTTATATTCATCATAAGCTTTATCGTACTGTTCATTTGCCTCATACTGTTCTGCGATTTGTAAACTCATTTATATACTCCTTTTAAACTATTATATCCTGAAATTTTTATATTTTATAACCTTACCGGTTAATTATAGTTATTCTGCGTCTTCTGAATTCCGTTCTCAAAATAAAATTCAACAGCTTCAACCGCACGGACAATTGATTCTTTTAAAACACCAAGCTGGTCTTTTGAAAAATTCTGTAAAACAAAATTTTCCGAAGGTATCGGCGGCTGAGGACCTATACCGAACTTTAATCTGGTAAATTCTGATGTTCCAAGATGTTTTATAATTGACTTTATTCCGTTGTGTCCGCCGTCAGAACCATTTGCCCGAAATCTGATTTTGCCAAGATTTAGTGACAAATCATCGTAAACAACCAGAATATCTTTTATATCAATCTTATAATAATTCATAACGGCAATCAAGGCTTCACCCGACAGATTCATAAAGGTTGTGGGCTTAATCAGCATAGCATCATTACCGTTCATTTTGAATTTGGTCAAAAAACATTTTAGTTTTTTATCCTCTTTAAAATCAAGATTGTTATCAAAGGCGATTTTATCCGCAATCATAAATCCTGCGTTGTGTCTGGTAAAAAGATATTTTTCCCCTGTGTTTCCTAAACCTGCGATTAATTTCATTTAATTCACCTTTTATAATTATTATTTTAACGCAAATAAATATTACCGCCCCGATTTGCCATACTTTCGCTTAACAAAATGAAAGAAAACACGTATTTTGAAAATGAATTTAAAACAAAGTGAGGATAAAAATATGAGTGCAAAAGAAAAACCAATAATTCAGGAGAAAAGTTCGGAAAAAGTTGCCAGATTTTTGGAGAAAAACGGCATTCATAAAAAAGATTTTGCGGAGATGATAGGAGTTACATTATCTTATGTTTATAATCTTATAGATGATACCATTCCTTTTTCGACACGTGGAACAACGCTTGAGCGGATAGCAACGGTCATGGAAATAGAACCGGAGGAATTTGAAGAATATAAAATTCCGCAGGAACCTGTTTTGATAGATGAAAACGTGCAATTTCTTAAAAAAGTTATGAAAGAAAAAGGGATGAGCACAGTTAACTTTTTAAAGGCATTCCCGCGCAAAAAACGCCTTGAAATCGTAGATATTTTACGGGGAAATATTCCTATACCTATTGATTATAAAGAACTTGGCATGATAGCACAGGTGCTTGATATAGATAAAGATGATATTTATGATATGTGGGAAAAAAGAATGAAACAGGTTCTGGAAACCGGCGGCATGAATATTTATTCAAATGCAGCGCTTGTTAATGCGATGTTTGACTGTGCAAAAAAATACATTGATTTACAATAAACTTTTATCGATATTCAAAAATCTCCGTACAAATGCTAATGCACGGAGATTTTTTGCAATTTAAAGAGTATCCGTATTATAAAATTTTATTTTAATAAAACTGTTGACATCAAAATTTGTTCCTGCTAACATAAAATTATTGACGAAATGAATAGCAAGTAATAATTTGCGCTTGTAGCTCAGCAGGTAGAGCACTCCCCTTTTAAGGGATAGGTCGCGCGTTCGAATCGCGCCAAGCGCATATTTTTATGTTTAAATTATTATATGGAAACTTTTTTACAAATTGCAGAACGAAATCAAAAAACAGCTTATAAAATAATTAAAGATTTAAAAATAGAAAGTTTGTATAAAGATATCGGATGCGAAATTAATCTTGTAGGTTCTTTAAAATCCGGACTTTTAATGAAACATCTTGATATTGATTTTCATGTTTATTCTGATGTGGTAGAAATTAAAGAGAGTTTTCTTATTATTTTAAAAATTGTTAAAAATCCGTCGGTTACAAAATTTACCTTTAAAAATCTTTTAAATACGGATGAAAACTGTCTTGAGTGGCATATATTTTATAAAGATAAATTTGACAAAATCTGGCAGATTGATATTATTCATATGCCTGAAAAGTCTAAATATCACGGATATTTTGAGCATGTTACGGAGCGGATTTCATCTATTTTGACAGATGAAATGAGATATAAAATTTTAAAGTTAAAATATGAAACGCCTGATGATATAAAAATCGCAGGAATTGAATATTATCGTGCTGTAATTGAGGGTGGTATTTCAACGTATAATGATTTTATGAATTGGCGAAAAGAACTTCCGTCAATCGGAATAATTGAATGGTGCCCTTAGTTTGGTTGATTTGCGGCTTCTTCCGTTTTTGTATCATTCTTTTTAACTTTTGAAAAATACCAAGCACCGCCGCCAATTGCCGCAACCGCAATTCCGCTTCCGAAAGCAAGGATTTTACCGGCTTTTGAAGTTTTTGCACTGTTTTGAATATTACTATTTTCCTTTATTGAATTAGTAACAGTTTCTTTAATTTCTTCTGCAACCTTTTGTTTCATATCTATCAAAGAATCTTTAGCCTGCGCAACAATTTCATCAGATGCTGTTTTTATACGCTCAATAGCTTTTTCAACAGTCTCGCCTGCTGCTTTTTGAAGGGTTTCTTCTATTGTTTTTATTATCAATGCAGCTTTTTCATCCAGCTTTTTACTGATAGAATTAAAAGAATTTTCAAGTTCTTCTAAAGCATCCTGAATAGCTTCCTGCGGATTTAAAAATCTGCCTACAAGACGCTTGAAAGGTTTTTGATTTCTTGTTTCCCAGCCCTGATCTATTTTCCAGATATCATTTCTGTACATTTTGTTGGCTGATTTTCCTTTGTTAAATTCATCATTGTTATGCCAGTCAAAATGTTCCTCTATATTTTTTTTGCATTTTGCAATATATTCAGTTCTGTTGTTTGCATATTCCTCAACCATTTCTTTTAAACAGTCAGAAACTTCATCAGATACTCTTTCAATTCTTTTGGCTTCAACCACGTCCTTCGGTGTATTCCAATCAAGCTCATCAAATTGCGGATTCATTTCCGGAGCGGTTCTTGTTAGCCACCCGTTTGATTTATTTGTATAATCTACAGGTCCGCCGGTTGCTGTTGATAGATACGGAACACCTGCAGCTTTAGCTTCAAGCGGTGTAATCCCGCACATCTCTCGTCTGGAGGTGAAGGCACCATGTGTAGCGCATCCGACAAGCAGGTTCGGGAAGAATCCATCAACATACATTGCATTATGTTTATATTTTCCGCCGTCAAGTTCCGCAATTTCTTTTAATAATTCTTTAATCATTTTAAAATCAGGAGCGTCCTTAGCCCAAGGAGCATCTCCGGCTCCATTTAGCAATTTGACTTTAAGTTTTAATTCATCGGGAACGTCCGTACGTTTTAAAAATTTTAAAAAGCCTTTATACAGAATCGGATAACCTTTTTGTTCATCAGCTCTGCCCCAGCCCATTATAAGCATTTCGTCTTTTTTGAAGCGTGACAAACTGCCGAATACACTCCGGCCTTCCTCAATCTGTTTTTCGTTAAAAAATACGTGATTAAGCGCCTCCTGACCTTCTTTTGCCGCATCTTCAATAATACCTGTCAGCCATTCGGCATTTTTCATTCTGTTCGCAACAACTTCTTCAATGTTGCCGTCTTTATAAATAATCGGTGTAAATCCGTCTTTATGCTCGGTAAGTCCGTTTGAACCACGTCCGATTTTTTTAGGCATTTTATCAATCCCGAGTGACGCCGGAGTTGAACCGTTAAGAGGACTTATTGTTTTAATTTCTCTTAAATCTCCGCCTATATTTGGCGCAACGTCCATTTGAGGATTTTTCATTTCTTTGTCAAAATTCGGCGATACTGTTCCGAATGAAGTATTTTCTGCGTTGGTTTTAGCAGAAACTATCGCAATTTTTGTAATATTATAGTTACCGGAAAAATCTCTGAATTTACCAATTATCGGCGCAAAAAGTTTATGCACAAAAGCCTGTTCCTCTTTGCTTAGATGATCCCAGCCTCTGCTGTTATACCATTCAAGCAGCTCATATTCCGGCAGTTCTCTTAAGGCTTTAACATCATCTGCATCAAAAATTACCCTTGCAAATTCAAATGGATTTGCTGTTCCACCCTGATAATTTACGCCTGTATTGTGTGCTGTAAAGTGAGAAATTGTTCCGTTATAATAATCATCGCCGCCGGCAGACATACTTGCGAGATGACTGAAAAGTGTAGCTATGGGTCTGTCATGTCCCCATAAATTTGCGGGCTTCCAAAAACCGAATTCTTTTGTATTCATCATTTTTTCAGCTTGCAAATAAGCACGGCAAAAATCGGAATTTATAATTTCCGCTTCAATTCCCCCATGACCATTTGCACTGTATGTGTAAGGTTTTGGGGTTTTTGCAAGTTCTCTTGTCCATATCCAGTAATTCGGTTTGTCTTTAATTACGTTATATGAAGGATTGTCTTCTGAAATCTTAAAAATCTCAAACGGAACCTTTTGTGTTTCGCCGAGTTTCATATCGGACATTCTTTCTATTTCACCTTTTATTCCGGTCGGTTCAATAAGGCAATATCTGGATTTACTGTTTGCATCTTTACCGTTTGGTGCACTTTGTATTACATATCTAAGGTCTTCAGGATTACATTTTAATGCAGCGGCAAATTCTTCTCGAGTCTGTCCGTAATCTGCACTTAAAAACCATTTGGCTTCAATTTCTTCCGGAAGTTTGCCGTCAATTAATTCTAAATCTTTAGTCATTAAGAATTTGTAGCCGCCTTTGGGATTGTTATATTCATGCGCAGGCATAAAACTTCTTACGTCCAGATCTTCTTTTTCAATCATGCTTTTGGGCGCCTCATAGGTCACAACACCCAGCCCGCCCTGATAATCCTCAGCCAAGCCTGTACCCTTATTTTCGTATGCCAGCGACGCAATTTGTTTTATATTGCGGTCAATACCCGTAAACGTTAACCTTGCAAGTCGAGGAGTAAAACTTACTGTGTCGGCTTGTGCTGCAAAACTGCTTCTGATGTTTTGTTCATTAATTTTTCGGCTTGAGTTTGCCCGATAAATATTTCGAGGCTTGATTGCTTCTACACGCATTTGTATCCTTTATCCCTTACTACTTATACTCTTATTAGACTTTAGTTGCAGAAAAATTTATATCTCCTGCTATTATTCTAAAATACGGGCATTTTTTTTTTCAATAGTCATGTTTATAAATATTAAGATATATTAAGTAAAGATTTTTTACTGTTTAAAGAATTTTAATCTCATTTAAAGTATTATTATTAAGTAATTTATATAAGGAATTTTTATGGAAAGATTTTTCGGGATTTTCGGGATAATTTTAATCTTTTTAATAGCTTTTTTGATGTCGAATAACAGAAAAGCTATCAATTATAAAACAATAGGTACCGGTTTTATATTGCAGATTTTACTTGCCGTATTTATATTTAAAGTACCTGTCGGGCGTAGTATTTTTATGAATTTAGGGTTATTTATTACAAAAATTCTTGATTTTGCAAAAGAGGGCGGAGAATTTGTTTTCGGCCCTTTAATGAACAATTCTAATGCACTTTCCAATATTTTTGGAGCAGGTGCTCAGGTCTTTGCGCTTCAATTGATTGCCTCTTTAATATTTATGATGATACTTGTAAATATTCTTTATTATTACGGAATCATGCAAAGGGTAGTTCCGCTTCTTGGCAAAGCAATGAACAAACTCATGTCTGTAAGCGGAGCAGAGGCGCTTTCAAATGTTGCAAGCGCTTTTGTCGGACAGATTGCCGCTCAGATTATGATAAGACCTTATCTTGCAAAACTTACCCGTTCAGAACTGCTGGCATCAATGACGGGCAGTATGGCCTGTATTTCGGCTGCTACCATGCCGATTTATATCGGATTGGGAATTCCTGCGCAATATTTGCTTGCGGCTTCAATAATGGCAGCACCCGGGGCCCTTGTTATTTCAAAAATTGTTTATCCTGAAACAGGTCATCCGGAAACCAGTGAAGATATAAAAATTCATTTCAGTAAAAGGCGCCGCCCGTACACAAATCTTTTTGATGCAATATCACAGGGGGCATCCGAGGGTATGAAAGTCGCAATTAATGTTGTTGCAATGATTCTTGCTCTTGTTGCACTTGTCGCATTTGTAGATTGGGTGCTAGGCGGTATCGGGAAGTTTATAGTCAATTATATTCATATAAACTTTGCATCTTTTGATTTGACCCAGTTGTCTTTAAAAATGATTCTGGGCAAAATATTTGCGGTATTTGCTTATCTTATGGGCGTACCGATGAACGAAGCTACAACAGTCGGAAGTTTGATGGGGACAAAACTTGTGCTTAATGAAATGGTAGCTTATGTTGATTTAAGTTCATTACCGCAGGCATTAACCGATAAAAGTTTTCTTATTGCTAGTATTGCATTATGCAGTTTTGGTAACTTCGGCTCAATTGCAATTCAGCTCGGCGGAATTGGCGAACTTGCACCAAACCAGCGGAAAAATCTTGCAAGACTCGGAGTAAGAGCATTAATCTGCGGAACGTTGACCTGTTATATGTCGGCTGCGATTGCAGGAATTTTGCTTAATTAACCACCTGTAATAATTAGAACATGAATTGAAAAAAGACGATTATTAACCGTCTTTTTTAATATAATTTTTCCAGTTTTCATCAAGATTTTTGATAAATCTGTGTGCGTCGATGACATCATCATAACTAATCGGTGCCGGACCTTCCTGAATTTCAAGAGCAAGGCTTTCGTCATCTTTAACTTCAATATCTGAAAAACCTAAAAATGCAATTCCGTAATTTTTGCCGCAATGAGAACATTTAAGATTGGTCACCAGAAGTCCTGCTTCATCACGCTTTATTGTGATTGAATCTTCATCAAATCCGCTTTTACAGACTGAACAGCATAGATTTTTAAAAAGTTTAGCCAGATTCTTTTTCATTTCATCCTCATTTCAAATTATACATAAAACTTTAACGTATTTTGTAAAATTATGTTACATTTTCTCCATAAACGGGCATAATATACATGTCTAAGCTATAGGAGAGTTTATATGGAAGCTATCAATTTAATTCTGTTTGGTTTTATCGTTTACACTGCGTTAATCGTTGTACCGAGCATCTGGGAAGAATTAACCACAGAAGGCTAAAACCGTATTCAATTTAATAGACGATGTGTGTGGATAAAAAGTTTCTTTAAAAATTTTTGGTCGCCGTTTAAGAGAGTTTAGATAAGGATTAGTGTACAAATTACGTTAATTATATAACGCAATTAGTTTGTATTGCTTTTTCACCTCCAATTTACCGTCTGAGATGCATATTTCAGACGGTTTTTAGCATGTCAGAGCACTTATTATTCAGGTAAAATGTCACAAAGACACCTGTATGCGATATCTACAACAAAGTCCATATCTTTCCGTTCTATTATCAAGGGCGGATTAAAATAGATTACATCACCGAGCGGTCTTAGTATAACGCCTTTTTCAAGTGCTTTTTTATAAATTTGATAGCCGGTTCTTAATTTGCTGTCAAAAGGTTCTTTTGTTTCTCTGTTTTTCACGAGTTCTATTGCGTTAATCAAGCCTATTGAGCGGACTTCTCCGACATTTTGGTGTCTTAAAAACTTTTCTTTAATTATGTTATTAAAATAAATTGCATTTTCATTTGCCATTTTTAAAACAGAGCCGTTCGAAAGAATATCAAGCACCGCAATTGCTGCAGAACAGGCAAGCGGATTTCCGCTGTAGGTGTGGCTGTGCATGAAAGCTTTGCCTTCATTATAATCTGCGTAAAACGCATCGTAAATTTTTTGAGTGGTGACAGCAATCGACATTGGCATATATCCGCCAGTAAGTCCTTTTGAAAGGCACATAATGTCAGGTGAAATATCGGCATGATTACAGGCAAACATTTTTCCTGTTCTGCCGTATCCCGTTGCAATTTCATCAGCAATAATGTGAACGTTATATTCATCACAAATTTGACGTAATTTTTTAAGATAAACAGGCGGATAAATCCGCATTCCGGCAGAACCTTGCAAAAGCGGTTCAATTACGATTGCGCAGGTTTCGTTTCCATGTTCTTTAAACACTTTTTCTGCATTTTTAAAACATTCGGCATTACAGCAGTCACGTGTTTTGCCGTAAGGGCATCTGTAGCAGTCTGGGCCTTCTATTCTAAAAATATCCATTAAAACCGGTTTATAGATTTCAGAATATAAATCTACACCGCCTATTGAAAGGGCACCGATTGTTTCACCGTGATATGCGCCGGAAAGTGCCATGAATCTCTGCTTTTGAGGATTACCTGTTTGATAATGGTATTGAAAACTCATTTTCATTGCACATTCAATTGAAGATGATCCGTTGTCCGAAAAATTGAATTTACAAAGTCCTTCCGGCACCACTTTTATCAATTTTTCGCATAGTTCTATTGCTGTTTTATGGGTGAAGTTTGCAAAAATCACATGTTCTAGTTTATCTATCTGCTTTTTTACAGCTTCATTAATTTTAGGGTTGCAGTGCCCCAAAAGGTTGCACCACCATGAACTTATGACATCAACATATCTTTTGCCGTTGATGTCATAAAGATAAATCCCTTCACCCTTATCAATTACAATCGGAGCCAGAGTTTCATAATCCTTCATCTGAGAACACGGGTGCCATATATATTTTAAATCTTTTTCAATCCATTCGTTCATTTTCACCTCAAATTTCTTTAAATGCAGGTAATATATCTTTTAAATCAATATACTTGTCGTTTTCTTTTACTGTTGCAACAACTTTTATACCTGTTAGTTTTTCTATTTGAACTTTGTTATCCTGCTGCATAAAGTCGTTTTCTTTGTATTTATTTAAAATAATACCTCTAACATTTATCCCGTGTTGTTTTGCATATTCTACAGTCAATACAGCCGAATTTATCCCGCCCAATTCCGCTGATGCGACAATAATTATATCAAGTTTCAATGCTTTTATTACATCAGGCAGAAGCAATTTGTCCTCAATATTAAACGGGCATACAATTCCTCCCGCACCCTCTACAAGAAGATAATCAAATTCATTTTTAATGCGGATGAAATCATTTTGTATCCTGCCAAGTTTAATGGGTGTATTTGACATTTCGGCGGCGAGATGCGGAGAAACTGCGGGTTCAAAAATGTAGGATACATAATCCGTCGGATTTTTATTGATTTTTGCTTCATCAAAAACATACCGGCAGTCACCTGGGATAATAATCCCCTCTTTATTTTCCGCACCGCTTAATGCAGGTTTATAATATCCGCAGTTCAATCCGGTTTTTCGCATTGTTTTTACAATCAATGCAGATACATAAGTTTTTCCGACATCCGTGCCCGTAGCTGTTATAAATAATCCATCCGGCATAGTTAAATCTCTCAAAAAAATGCGGTAACTTCCAATATAAAGTTACCGCATAATTTTTTTTATTCAAGTATTTATTACAGACCATCATTGAAGTAATCATAGTGTCTTACGTCATCATAATTGTTAACGTATTCAGCTTCAACATGTTTTTCAACTTTTTGCGGAGCTGTACTTCTGTTTCTAAGCAGAGCATCGATATTTGGTTCCAGAGTCAATTCAAAGTGGAATCTTCCGTATTTTCTATCAGTTTCATACGCATTGTTGATTAAAGGATAGCCCCAGTAGAGTCGTGCACTTAAGTCACCCGGCAATTGAACACGTAAGCCCATACCTAATGACATCAGGAAGTAACTTCCGTCATAATAATCTTCGTTTGCTGTCGGGAATACACCTGCGTGATCTGCGAATACCGCACCTTTAACATATTTTCCGATAAACGGTACTTTTTCTCCTGAACGGGGGCTTGTAATTTCTCTCGGCATCAACGGGAACATAAGTTCTGCACTTGTATAATAGCCGTTTTTACCCATCAAGATACCTTCTGAGTAGCCTCTAACCGTTGCAAGACCACCGACCTGGAATTGATCAAGATACGGGATATGTTTGTTGTTCGGTATAACCTGATAGTTTGCTCTTAATTGACCTATTACACCGTGAGAAAAGTCATGCAATCTGACCAAGCCACCGTTTAATTTTACGTAGCTTGACTGGCTGTCAAATATAGGAACTGCAAGAGACACGCCCTGATTTGCATACCATATACCATATTTAGTATCTTTTCTTAAATTGAAGGCTAAATCAACACTTGTGATTTCGTCAACACCCAAATCAAACATATCATCAAAGATACTGGTTCTTGCACGCTTGTAGTTGCCTGCTAAGTAGCTCTTTAACTCAAATCCGGGTTTTCTGACCAGCGGTTGAGAATAGTACAATGAATAGATATATGATTTTGATTTAAGATCCAAATCTGTAAGCGGCCCGTATTTGATTTTGGCAAATGTGGATGAATACATAAATCCGATACGACCGTCTTTTTTGTTAACAGGGATGTTGTAATCAGCAAACGGGCTTATTGCACCGCCTGAAAAATATGAACCGATAGACAGACGATCTCTGTTATGGAACAAGCTGTCCGCATAAATCATTGCACCGCCTCTTAAGTGACCTGTTTGATACCGGCCTGCGTTATCCATAATACCAACAATATGGAACGGGAAGTTTTCGTTTGCTTTAAGTGCAATATCCGTTGTTCCGGGCTGCGTACCTGCAGTCAAATTTGCTGTAAGGTTTACGCCTTCATTGTATCTGTTAAAGTCAAGTATATCCTGTTCAAGTTCAACTATATCAAACAATTCACCCGGTTTTTGCTCAATTCTGTCTGTGATATATTTTGTTCTTGTCCACTTATTTTGCTCAACTGAAATGTTTCCGACTTTACTTTCAACCAGTTCAATATAAATATGACCGTTTTCAACTGTTTGTTCCGGCAAAAAAGCCTTTGCAGTTACAAAACCTTTTTCTGCATACAAATTGTTCAACTGGTCGATTACTTTTTGAATATCGCTTATAAAAACATTACGTCCGATAAGCGGCTTAATTATAGTATTTATTTCTTCTTGAGAAAGGACTGCTGATGGTGCGACCTGAATAGAATTTATGTAAACTCCCTGTGTATTTACATCTTGAACCTGTCCCTGCATATAGCCGTTATTAGGCATTGAAGTATTATTTTGGATTAACTGTCCGCCGCCGTTGCCTTCAAAATTTCTGTTCTGGTCATAGCGTCTATAATCTTCAGTAATTTCTTTTTCATCACGCTTGTAACGGAGCATATCCGTATCATGCTTGATATTACCGGCAGCACCGCCTTCCATCATTATCTGGTTTATTGAAACCGGAAGTGCCCCGTCATAAGCTGCGACAGGGTTAATAGTTGCAGGAATTGCAATTGTACAAAATGCAGAGGCGCATAAAATTGCTTTAACCACTTTACTATTAAATTTAGTCTTTTCCATCATTCACCTTTTATAAATTTATTAATAAATTTGAGTTTACTTTTATTTTACCTTAATACTGAAATAAAAACACATCCGGTTAATTTTTTGCTATAATTTTTACAAAAATTAATATTTTAGTACATTTCACTATTAAGCTGTTATTATTATATAAAATATTAATATTTGTGTAAAGAAAGTTAAATAAAGTTCACACTTTTGATTTATGAATTTATTTAAATTTCATACATGTGATGTAGTAACAAACATTTAATTTTAAGGAGAGATTATGAACAAAAATATGAAATTTTTGGCAATCGGGGTAGCGGCATTCGTTATTGGTTTTTCAGTAAATAATTTTGCTATGTCGGATGTACCTGCAAATTATAAAGTTGCAGTTGTCGACATTCCGCAGGTCGTTGCAAGCTCAACTCAGGTTAAGAATTTGAAAAAGGAACAACAGGCTAAGGCTGATGAACTTGTAAAATTTGTTGAAAAAGCAAGAAAAGACGTAGCTGCTGTAACGGATGAAACAAAGAAAAAAGAACTTGAAGAAAAATATTCAAAAGAATTGATATCTAAAAAAGACAAAATGGAAAAAGATTATATCAACAAATTGTCTAAAATTGACGAAAGCATTTCAAAAACAGTTAATGAACAGGCAAAAGCAGGAAACTACAATATTGTTCTTTCAAAAGGCGCAGTTTTATACGGCGGCGAAGATATAACTCAAACTGTTATCAAAGCTGTAAAATAACTTTGTTAAAGTCATAAAAAAAAACGGGTAACATTTTATTTACCCGTTTTTTTTTTATGACTTAATTATTGCCCTTGATTTGGAGCTGTTTTGAACGGTCTGCATTCTCCGGTTTCGATTGTTTTTCCTTTATATGTATAGGAAAAACTAATACATTTTTTCCCGGTTACATCAACGATTTTTCCTGCAATCTTTTTTGTCCCACGGAATTTTGCACAAGGCATAAAATAGTCTACTTTAAAATTTGTAGCTCCAAGCATAGACATTTCATACAGAGTTTGTCGTTCATTCTGTTTATTAGTAAACCAGCCGTCAATATATTTATCTGCTATATTTTTAAGCTTAACAGTGTTATCAGATGAAGCCTCCGGTATTGAAGCGGCAAATGCTCCTCCAGTAAGTGTAAAAGCTAAAAATAACGTAAATGCCGCTAAAATACTTTTTTGTTCCATCTTGATCTCCTCAAATTGATTTTTATTTATTTTTTATTATACCCGAAAGCGCCGGTTTTAAACCGGCGCTTTCAAATTGTTACGCAAAATTAAATATCCTTATAGGAACCCGCAAATCTGTTTGTATAAACAGTATGAAGGATTTCGTGGGCTTTATGAGAATTCGGATGTTCCAGATATTCTTGATAAAGCTTTTGAATAGACGGATTCATATGCGACTTTCTCAAAGGAAGTTCAGTGTCCTCTTTATAAAGCCCTTCGGCACGCTCCTGCTTAATTTTGCTGTTATCGCAGCTTCTGGGTTGTCCGCCGCCGTTGATACAGCCGCCGGGACAAGCCATAACTTCAAGCATCTGGAATTGCGCTTTGCCGTCTTTGATTTCCTGAATTGATTTTTCGGCTTCTTTGAGCGTTGAAACTACTCTTACAACAAGTTTTGTTCCTTTTAAATCCAGTTCAATATCACGTGAACGGTTTGTTGTACCTCTCATTTGTTTGATATCTACATCATTTAGAACTTCGCCCGTTGCAAATTCGTAAGCTGTTCTGACAGCCGCTTCCGCAACACCGCCTGATGCACCGAAGATTGTGCCGGCTCCTGTGTATTCGCCGAACGGACTGTCTGCGTCTTCGCCTTTAAGCGCATTAAAGTCAATTCCGGCTTCTCTAATCATTCTGCCGAGTTCCTGAGTGGTCAGGACGTAATCCGTGTCTGGGCGTCCGTTATGCGAAAGTTCAGAGCGCTTGCACTCGTATTTCTTCGCCGTACAAGGCATAATCGCAACAACTACAAGATTTTCTCTTTCTATATTAAAGTGTTTCGGCACAATTTCAACAAGAACCGGCGACAACATTGACATCGGAGATTTGCAGCTTGAAAGATGAGGCAACATATCCGGATGCTGGTCTTCAAGATATTTAACCCACGCAGGACAGCATGAGGTAAACAGCGGAAGATTTTTGCCTGATTTAAGTCTTTCAAGAAATTCTGTTGCTTCTTCCATAATAGTCAAGTCTGCGGAAAAATTCGTATCAAAAATCAAGTCAAATCCGATTCTTCTTAAAGCTTCGTTCATTTTTTTGATTGAATTTTCACCCGGTTCAAGCCCGAACATTTCACCTATTGCAACACGAGTTGCAGGCGCCATCTGAACTGCAATTTTTTTATTCGGGTTTGTAATTTCACCCCAGACTTTTTCAACATCAGATTTTATTGTAAGAGCACCTGTCGGGCAAACAGCCGCACACTGACCGCAGTTTACACAGTCAACCTGTCCTAAAGGTCTGCCATTCATAGGCTGTACTACGGTTTTGGAACCTCTGTTTGCAAAACCTAGGACAGCATGTCCCTGAAATTCCGAGCAGGCTCTGACACATGCACCGCAAAGAATACATTTGTTCGGATCTCTGACAAGAGATGGCGAACTGTCATCTACAGGAAGATAATCTTCAATCTGTTTTTCCGGATATCTGATTGTTTTAATTCCGTATTCTTCTGCGTATTTTTGAAGTTCGCAATTGCCTGATTTGTCGCAGGTCAGGCATTCTTTGTCATGGTTTGCAAGAAGAAGTTCAAGAACAGTTTTTCTGATTCTTCTTGTTCTTTCTGTGTTAAGATGAATTTTCAAACCAGCTTCCGGCGGCATTGTGCAGGAGGATTGAATTCCTCTGCCTTCGATTTCCACAACGCACATACGGCAGGCGCCGAATGAAGTTAAATCAGGACGGTAGCAGAAAGTCGGAACATTCATGCCGGCTTTTCTGATTACTTCCAGAATGTTTGGCTCGTCTGTGAATTCAACTTCCCTGCCGTCTATAAATAATGTTTTTTTATCTGTCATTTTGTTATTCCTTTATGGTTCCGGTTGATTGGCTGTAAGTTGAACGGTGATGAACAGCTGTTTAAACCAAACCCTTCAACACTTCAACCGTTCAACCTTTCAACTTACTCTAATACTATTGCTCTGAACGGACAGCTTGCAAAACATGCTTCGCACTTGATACATTTTGACTGATCAATATGGTGCGGCTGCTTAACTGTTCCTGAAATTGCGCCGACAGGGCAGATTCTTGCACATTTTGTACAACCTTTGCAAAGGTCTTCGTTGATTTTGACCTTTTTCATAGCCGTACAAACGCCTGCAGGACATTTTTTATCCTTGATGTGAGCAATATATTCATCTCTAAAATATTTTAGTGTTGAAAGAACAGGATTCGGAGCTGTTTTCCCTAGTCCGCAGAGCGATCCGTCTTTAACTGCGTGAGCAAGTTCTTCAAGTGTATCCAAATCCTTCATTTCGCCTTTGCCTGCAACGATTTTTTCAAGGATTTTGAGCATATTTTTTGTACCTTCACGGCATGGAACGCACTTTCCGCAGCTTTCGTTCTGTGTAAAGTTCATAAAGAATCTTGCAACTTCAACGATACAAGTTTTGTCGCTCATAACAACAAGTCCGCCTGATCCGACCATTGCGCCGGCTTTAATCAGGTTGTCATAATCCATCGGAATATCAAGGTGTTCTTCCGTTAAACATCCGCCTGAAGGCCCGCCGATTTGAACAGCTTTGAATTTCTTGCCGTCACGCATGCCGCCGCCGATATCGAATACGATTTCACGGAGGGTTGTGCCCATCGGAACTTCAATAAGACCTGTGTTATTAACTTCGCCTGTGAGAGCAAAGGTTTTTGTGCCTTTTGAAGTTTCTGTTCCCATTTGAGAGAACCAGTCGGCACCTTTAAGAAGAATTACCGGAACGTTTGCTAAAGTTTCAACGTTGTTGATAAGGGTTGGTCTGCCAAACAGTCCTTTATTTGCCGGAAACGGCGGTTTTGGTCTTGGCATACCACGTTCACCTTCAATTGATGCCATAAGAGCGGTTTCTTCGCCGCAAACAAATGCGCCGGCGCCTTCTTTGATATGAATTTCAAGTGAGAAGTTACTTCCCATTATATTTTTGCCTAAGAAGTTTCTTTCTTCAGCGTCTGCAATTGCTTTTCTTAAACGTTTGATTGCAAGCGGGTATTCGGCACGTACATAGATGTAAGCTTCGTCAGCTCCGATTGCGAATGCTGCAATTGCAATACCTTCAAGAAGTTTGTGCGGGTCGCCTTCCATAACTGATCTGTCCATGAATGCGCCCGGGTCGCCTTCATCACCGTTACATACAACATAAGATTTGCCGCCTCTGTTGGCTGCCGTAAATCTCCATTTTCTTCCGGTCGGGAAGCCGCCGCCGCCTCTGCCTCTTAAGCCAGATTTTTCGATAGTATCAATTACTGCATCAGGATTGTTTTCTTCGAGAACTTTTGCTAATGCTTCATAACCTCTTACTGCAATTGCTTCGTCAATTGATTCTGCGTTAATGTTTCCGCAGTTTGCAAGAGCAGTACGGGTTTGCTTTGCGTAGAAGTTTATGTGTTCGTCATCCTGAACGTGCTGGTGGGTTTTCGGATCGACATATAGAAGTCTTTCTACGGGTTTGTTGTTTTTGATGTGGCTTTCGTAGATTTCTTCAACGTCTTTTTCCTTAACTTTTACGTAAGTTACGTGTTTATCCGGAATTACGACCAGAACGCCCTGTTCACAAAAGCCGTGGCAGCCGGTCGGAACAATTGTCATTTTGTCGTAATCCGTCAAAACTGAAACATCGGCTCCGAGTTCTTTAAATTTTTCAATAACTTTTAAAGAACCGTTTGCAACACAGCCTGTTCCAGCACAAACCAGAACTCTTAAACCTTGAGTTTTAATATTTTCCTGCGCTCTTTTCTGTTCGTCAAGTATATTAATATTCAATGCTGTTTTCTCCATTAGTTGCCCTCCTTAATCAATGTGTCCAGAACAATTGTGATGGCATCGGAGGTCATCTGCGGATAAACTTTGTCGTTGATTACGACAACAGGTGCTAGTCCACATGCACCCAGACAGCTTACGGTTTCCAGAGAGAACAGTCCGTTTTCGCTTGTAAGCTGCCCTGCCTGCATATTTAATTTTGCTCTGATTGCATTAAGAACAGGCATTGAGCCTCTTACGTGGCAGGCAGTTCCGTCGCAGACTTTGATTTCAAATTTGCCTTTCGGCTCAAGTGAAAATTGCGCATAAAATGTCGCAACTCCGAAAACTGTTGCGGGGGATAACCCTTCCACTTTTGTACCGATATAAATCATAGCTTCTTCCGGAAGATACCGGTAAACTTCCTGAACTTTTTGAAGCATCGCAATCAAATTAGACTTTTTACCGCCGCAATCTGCGATAATAGCATCTAATTTGGATGTGTCAACACCATGAGGATTTCCTACACTCATTTTCGACTCCTGTTTTTGATTTACTATTAACCCAGATTAGTGTAATTTTTACAACTTAATCTTATAAAGATTATCGCACAACGGTATTTAAAAAGCAAGTTTTTAAATGCGACTGAGCTTTGTCCTAAGCTCAAATTCTGAATTATTTTGAGGATTTTTTATTGTAAAGGTATGAGAGAATCATCAAAATTATACCAAGTGTAATTATTGCGATAAATTTATACAAGATATCAATATTTGCAAGGTCGTATATGAAAATTCTGATTATTGAAAGGATACAGAAACCGATACCGCAAATTTTAAGCCAGCTTTTGTTTTTCAAAATTCCGATTGTAGTTATGATTCCGGAATACAGTATCCATGCAACGGAAATCAAATATTCACCGTCAGTTATTGAATATTTTGATATAACATCTACTATTTCGTAATGTACAAGTATAAATCCAAAAATCATCGCAAGATATTTATAGAAGTCTTTTTCGGAAAATTTGTTATAAACAATGCATGCGGCAATTCCCAATAAAAATGCTGCTGCTCTTATATTTATAACAGGAATGAATGCTTTAATCGGACTGTAATGGACGCCAGTAAAAATAAGGAATAATGCAGAGAAAATTCCGGCAATCGCAGCTAAGATTGAAACAAACGGTTTTAAGTCAGAGTCAATCGTATTAAGCCGTTTTAAGCTTATTGTATATGCAAATCCGAGAATTGCGTTTGTCATGTTGTTAATAAAATGAGCAGACGTATTTTCACCGACAAAGCGCTGTGTGATTATATTGTTCAATTCAAGCCCCATATAAAAATAAATTGACGTTATACATGCAAATTTAAAGGATTCGGCAAGGTTGATGAATTTCTTATCATCCGATTTTGACAGCAGATAATATGAAGCCGCAGATGATAATATGACCGGCATAAACATCAATAGTCTTACATTCCATACAGGTGTAAAGTTCTTGATACTTTTTATTGCAAAAACTCCGTCAACAGGAATAATTGAAAATGCTGCGGCTGCCCAGATTAAGACAGTCCATTTTGCTATGTTTTGCATTTTATATCTGTAAGCGTAATATGCAAGAACAACAGATTCAACTGCCCATACATAACATTTTGTTGTCGGGGATTCATCGCAGATGAAAAATACCATTAAAAATGCTGCCGCAAGACTCAAATTCAGATAGTTTTTGAAAGTTTCCGGCGCAGATTTTTTAAGGTATGTAATTATTGAATAAACAAATGCGACAGCAAGCTCCGTGTAACCTATAATTCTAAAATCATGAGTAAATGTTTTCAGTAAAAGGCAGGTTAAAACTGCAAGATTAATATAGTTTAAAGCTTTGTTATCCGATTTATCAGCAGATATAAATAAATCATAAATCAAATAAAGCGCCCACAAAATGAGCGGCAAAACAAGGTTTATATCATAACAAAGTATTAAGGCTGCTGCAAGAGTAATGCAAAGGTTAACCGTATTTACAATTTCACGGCTTTTGTTTCTGCAGGTATAGGCCAGTGAAAGAATGTTTATAAATATCAGGTATCCGAACAGAAAGTTTGACGGAACGTCAAATTCCGAATTTAGGAAAATCGGAGTAAGGTATGAAGCAACAAGACTTATTACAAGCATTGAAATTGTTTTTAGCTTATCTGCGAGGTAGAAAGCTGCAAGCAAAAGCAATGTCGCTATGATAATGGTATGCGTAAAATTAAAGAATTTAAAAAGAGCGGATGCACAGTATGTTGAAATAAACATTGCTCCAAATCCTGTTCCCAGCAAAACTTCTGCATAATTTTGCATATTTTCTTTAGAATGAAGCTTTAAGCCTCCTGCAATAAGCCCGAGTCCCGCCAGATATCCGAGAATGATTTTTAATTGCGGAGTAAATACAATAAACGGCGACACAATTTTTATCAGAATAATAAGTCCCACAAGAATTGCAAGGGCACCGATTTTGTTAAAAATATTCCCTAAAAACAGATTTTCAAAAGACTTTTTGCATGTTTCAGGTTTTATTACGGATTCGGCTGCTTGTTGAATTTTATCAATCTTTTTATTGAATACAACGTCATCTGGGATATCAGAAATAGACAAAGGTTCATCTGACTGTGGTAATTTTTCGGATAGTTCAGGAGTGCCCTCCTGTTCATCTGCATTACTTTTTAAAAGTGCAGATTTTAATTCTTTTATTGAATCCGATAAATCAGACAAATTTCTTTGCAGAATACAAAGCCATATAATCATTAAAACAATTACTACCGCAGTCATCATATCCCCTCTTTAGTTTATAAAATTTATTTTAGCTCTTTAAAATGCATGCTGTCAATCTGTTAAATATTTTGAGCACAAAAATCTTTTATAGGACAGATATTACATTGTGGATTAATTGGTTTGCATACGTTCTGCCCGTGGGTTACGAGGAGGGTGTTTATATCAATCCAGTATTTAACCGGCAGTTTTTCTCTTAAAGCAAATTCTGTTTCCTCTGGCGTTTTGGTTTTGACATATCCGAGACGATTAAAAATTCTATGAACATGAACATCAACGCATATTGCAGGTTCATGAAAGCCCTGACTCATAACTAAATTTGCGGTTTTTCTGCCGACACCTTTAAATTTAGTCATTTCCTCAATTGATTTCGGAACTTTTGAGTTATATTTTTCAACAAGTTCTTTGGACAGTTCAACAATCTGTTTTGCTTTGTTTGCATAAAATCCGACTGGATAAATTGCTTTTTCAAGTTTTTTGACATCACATTTTGCAAAGTCCTCAGGTGTTCGCCCGAGTTCCAGCATTCTGAGCGTTGCCGGATATGTGGTTTTGTCGTTTGTTCTGAGGCTCAAAATACAGGCAATCAAAACAAGATAAGGGTCATTAAAACTGTCCATCAAGTGTACAAAATCACTTTTGGGCTGGTCGGCCGCTTTCAACTTCTCAACTACTTCATCAATCATAAAAGAATTGTATAATTAAAAACAACAGGTTTCAAGCATTTGAGAATGGGACTTATCTTGAAAAAATTTCAAATAAATGTTAAACTATAAAAGTAATAAATATAGGAGCTTTACAACATGAAAACAACCAAAACCATTGATATGACTGAATTTCAGGGGGGGGGGGGGCACCCGTAGCCTAGCTCCTGATTGCGATTCGGCATTACGTCATTCTGAACTCGTTTCAGAATCTCTTAATAAAGGGAATGATTTCGGCTCGGAGGCCGGAATTACAAAGCCGTCACATGTGCATCCGTAATGTCATTCTGAGCTTGACTCAGAATCTATCAATGAGCACTCCAAACTTTTGTCCCCGAGTGTCATTCTGAATTTATTTCAGAATCCAGTTGAGATGCTGAATCAAGTTCAGCATGACAAAAGTTTGGAGTTAAGTCCAACAATAAAACAGAACAACCTCCGCCCCGCCGGCCGTAGTGACGAAAGCAGCCGGATGCCACTCACCCCGTCCCGTCACTCTGACGAAAATCAGAGTCTATCAATGCCGATTAATTTAGTCTGGCACTCATGTATGCAAAAGTCCAGAAAAGCCGCATTCACCATGGCAGAAGTGTTGATAACCCTCGGCATAATCGGAATAATAGCTGCAATGACTTTGCCGAATTTAATCGGAAATTATAAAATGTTAACTTACGAAGTCGCCTTTAAAAAACAGTATGCACTTCTTCAAAATACGATGAACCTTTTAACTGTTGATAACGGTACGAACAGGTGTTATACGTATTTCCGTCAAGGAGATACTTCATATCAGTTTTTAACTGATGACTGTAGTTTTTTTGAAAAAGAACTTATTAAAAAATTAAAGCTTCTTGAATATGATACCGACTTAAAAAATAAATACCTCAAAAAAGATGAAATCTTAAGTTCTGGAGGTGAAGCGGTAAATACCTATTGCGGATATGATGAATATGTTAATAACGCCGAACCATATATTTCAAATGACGGAACTGTTTTTATGTTTTACAAACAATTTATAATAATAGATATTAACGGGGAAAAAAGTCCGAACAAATGGGGATATGATGTGTTTTTTCTTGGCTGGTCCACCCATAACAAATATATAGACGCATCAAGCAATCTGATGTTGACAGATGAGTTTTGCTCTCTGATTGAAAAAGGCGGAAAATTTCCGAGAACTATTTTAAGAAACCAAAAATTGAATACTGAGAAAAGCTGGTATTGGCAATGATTATTAGATTAGAGCAAGGCTAATTAGCTGTAGTTTGCTGATTTTCCAGAAGTTTATCAATATCAATATTTGTTCTTAATTTGAGTGCATAAATATCTGTGCGGTTAAAATCTTTTAATTTAACCGCATCTTTTTCCGTTGTAACGATTATGCCTTCCGGCAAATCATCTTCATTATATCTGTGGTGATCATCAAATGTAACTGTCTTTTTGATTTTAAAATTTGTCAAAAATTTATAAAATTGTTCGGGTTGACCGATTGCGGAAACCGCAGTTATTTGAGCGCCGTTATCAAGAATTTCGCCGTTTTTAATATTATAAACATAATCAGGCTCTGTATAACAGACAGTTGTCGGAATATTCATTTTTTTTGCAGTAAGTTTTGCCAGTTTTTTGGCTCTTTCATGATTTACGTTTTTGCTTACGACAACAATTCTGTCAACTCTTTTAAAGGCTTCTTTGCCTTCACGCAGAGGCCCTGCAGGCAAAAGTTGTTCATTTCCGCATAATTTTTCGCTGTCAACCAGAACAACATCAAGGTCACGGTAGAGTTTTCTGTGCTGAAAACCATCGTCTAATATGATTTTTGCTGCGTCATATTTCTTAACTGCATATTTTGCCGCTTCAACTCGATTTTTTGAAGTTATGACAACAGCGCCTTTTGTATTTTCCGCAAGCCAGAAAGGTTCATCTCCCGCAAGCCTTGCATTACAAAATATGTCTTTGCCGTCCGAAATGACGTTAATTTGTTTGTTTGACAGTTTGCCGCCATAGCCGCGGGAAATTATTGCAACCTTTTCACCTTTTTGAATAAAATATTTTGCGAGTTTTGAAACAACCGGAGTTTTGCCCACACCGCCTGTTGTCAAATTCCCGACAGAAATAACATACGCATTGACTTTTTCGGGCTTTAAAATGCTTTTGTCATAAAGCAGATTTTTAAATCCGCTTCCAAGTCCGTAAAAAATCGAACAAAATTTTAAAAACCCGAAAAATAAGCCTTTTGCGTTTTTGTCATAATGAAGCTTTGTTATTTTTGATTTAAAGTTCATCCAAGCGTGATTTTTCCTTTTTGTTTCATTAATTCAATTAAAGCTTTGTCAGCTTCGATTTTTTGAGCGAGAGTTTTTGTTTCGGGAATAAAATACGGCTGCAAAGACTTATCTGCACTCCAGTTTTGAAGCGCACGATCTACTTTTATTTTTCCCGTCTCTACAAAGCTGCTAATCAATTCGGTTGAAAATCTTTTGTTCAAATCATAGAATGCACCTTTTTGTTTTGTGGCTGCATAATTTGTCAATTGTTGAATTTCTTTTGGACCGTATCCGTTAAAATTTGTTCTGCTGATAGGGGTGATTTTCATAGTGTTTAATCCTTTCTGTTTTTCCTTCTGTCTGGTTTTTAGAACATCAATCTCCATAGTAAAAATCTCTTATTGAGTTTTTCGGAGAATTTTCTTAAGTTGCATGTAGTAACTTTTGTATCTTCTATTATTGTTTGTAATTCGGTTTTCTTTTCCGGTGTCATCTGATTTACGGATGAAAGCGCAGTGTTAAGATTAATCATTGCAAGATTAGCATTTTTAACCGCACTTGTAAAATCATTCTTCAACTGTTCATTTTGAGTCATACCGCTGACGTAACCGCTGATTTCATTTACGTTTTGAACAATTTCACGTATATCCTGAGCCATTTTTTCCGCTTCTTGGTCATTACCGATTATCTTGTTGATATTCTGAGCAAGTTTGTCTAACGAATCGGCTGTTGAAAGCATTGATTTTTTAAATTCCGGATCGCCTATAATCATATTTATATTTTCAGACATTTTGTTGAAATCTTTTGAAGTTTGATCAAGCATAGCAAGCAATTGATCAATATCTTCACGAGATGACTCAACAAGTGCATCAATTTTGGTCATTGTAGAAGCTGTCTGATTTGTCAATTCATTTATGTTTTTGACTGATGACTTCAATTCGGCAATAACTTCATCTGATAAAAGTTCGTTAACTTTCTGGTTTGTTTCAGTCAAAGATTCCGCCGCTCTGTACTGCCATTCCATAAAATCCGAAATTCGCATGGGTTCAACTATTGTATAAGGTGAAGTTTGCGTCGGGTAAGGAAGGGTCACATTGTCAAGAGTTGAAATAAAAAGTTTCTTTTTGCCGTTGTCAGAAATCGCTTTTCCTTTCAAAAATTCCGGCAGGATAAGTCCCGGAAGATCGACTATATAATCAACTTTATAAGCATTTTTAGTTTTAATGGTGTCTTTTATGTTGTACGGCAGAACTTCTTTTGACACAATTTCTATATTTTTGATTTTGCCGACATCATAAAATTTATCATCAAGTTTCATTTGAACGGAATCATCTTTGTAGAGGACGTTTCTGTTTTCCATCGGAATATAAATCGTACGGGTTCTCGGCGGTGTTATCTCAAGAAAAAGTTCGCCGATTAATCCTGATTGCTGGATTGAAAAAACTGAGGCTTTCGGAATTTCAATATTAGGTTCCGTTATAACGAATTTTACTTTTACATAGCTGTTTTCGCTGTCAATAACAGGTGTAATTTCCTCAACCTGCCCAACTTTAAGCCCCATCATCTGAACTCCTGAGCCGGGCCGCATTCCGTTTACGTCTTTAAATGAAATTTCTATTCTTTTTGCGGAACTTAAAGCACGTCCTTTTACTTTCAGCACAATCCCGACTAAAAGTATCAGCGCCAGAAGGGTTAGAAGTCCGACTTTAAAAGATGATGAAAATTTCATTAATAACCTTTCTTATCTCTACAATAGATAAAGTTATTGTAGCAGAAAAATTATTTAATGCAAAAAATTAAGATTATTGAAGATAATTTGCAAGAACATTCCGGACATAATTTTGTGTTTCTTTGTAAGGCGGCACACCGTCATATTTGTCAACTGCTCCGGGGCCTGCATTGTATGCGGCTAGAGCAAGGATAACATTTCCGTTATATTTATTGAGCATTGATTTAAGATACCTTACGCCGCCTTCCACATTTTGAACTGGATTAAACGGATCTTTTACTCCAAGGCTTGCAGCAGTTCCCGGCATAAGCTGCATCAATCCCATTGCGCCGGCTTTGGATTTTGCTCTTGTATTAAATCCGGATTCCTGTTTTATCAAAGCATTTACAAGTTTTTCGTCTACACCGTGTTTTTGAGAAATTTGTGTAATCATTCCGAGAAGCTGATTTTTACTTGCGTTTGGTGCAGGCGTAAAATCATTTTGAATTTGAATATTTTGAAGTTCCTGTATTGCATTATTTAATGTCGTTTGAGGCGTTGTATTACGTACAATGTTTGCATTTACATTCATCGACTGTGGACCTAAAAGGAGTGAGCCGAAATCTTTTGTTGAAGCTTTTAAAACATTATCAAACGATTGAACGTTTTGTCTTGTTGAAGGGTAAATCGTATCAATCGGGTTTTGATTTTGCGGAATTTCAGGGCCGTTAATCTGGTTTCTAAAGTTTGCTACACGATTTTGAAGCTGTGCATATCTTTGCATAGCCTGAGCTTTTCCGCCTGAATTTAATAATCCCTGTATCATTTCCGAAAACATGATTTTCATCCCCTTGTCTTTTTTGGAAGATAAGCATGCTATCTCCAGTTTTCATAACTATTTTATCCGTTAAGAAATCGTTTGTTATCCTCTATTTGAATTAATGATTTTTTATCGGATGTCAAAAAAGTTTACAAAAAGTCAATTTAAAAAGTCTGCAAGTTTCTGTTTTAAAATATCATTTAATAAACATACAATCGCCGTATGAGAAAAATCTGTATTTATTTTCGATTGCTTCTTTGTAAGCCTCAAAAATAAAATCCTTGCCGGCAAAAGCAGACACAAGCATTAAAAGCGTAGATTTTGGCAGGTGAAAATTTGTAATCAATTCATCAATCACTTTAAACTCATAAGGCGGATAGATAAAAAGTTCTGAATCATCATGACAGGCTTTTATACACCCGAATTTTTGATATGCGGTTTCAAGAGTTCTGACAGTTGTTGTTCCGACTGCAACCAGTTTTTTGCCGTTTTCTTTTGCCGTATTTATTTTTTTTGCGGTTTCCTCACTTATTTCAAAAGTTTCAGAATGCATTTTATGCTCAAGAATATTTTCGCATTTGACCGGACGAAAGGTTCCTAAACCGACATTAAGAGTAACATAAGCTATTTCAACTCCTTTGTTTTTCAGTTTTTCAAAAATTTCATCCGTAAAATGCAGCCCCGCAGTCGGTGCAGCAACAGAGCCTTCATCTTTTGCATAAACCGTCTGGTATCTTTCAAAATCCAGTTTTTTTATATCATCCGTTTCAAGTTTTCGTTCTATATAAGGCGGAAGCGGAATATGTCCGTTGCGGTGAAGAACCTCCATTAGACTGCCGTTATATGAAAGCTCCACAATCCAGCCGCCGTCTTCTTCTGTCCTTTCAATTGCCTTTACGGAAAGTTCATCACTGATTTTGATTATCGTATCCGGTTTAATCCGTTTTGAGGGTTTGATTAAAACTTCCCAGAGAGATTTGTTATGTCCGCATTCAGATTGTATAGTGCGGATATTTTTTAACAAAAAGACTTCAATTTTTGCACCGGTTTCTTTGTAGCCAAAAAGCCGTGCCGGCATGACTTTCGTGTTGTTTAGAACAAGAATTGAATTTTCATCAATTAAATCAACAATATCGTAAAAATGTTTGTGAAAAATGGTTTCTGTTTTGCGTTCAAGAACCATCATTCTTGAGTTGTCCCGCCTGTCTGCAGGAAACTGTGCTATCAAATTTTCGGGTAAATTATAATCAAATTCCGATAAAAGCATTTTTAAAATTTCCTGAGTATTTTTTGAAAAAATCCGATTATTCTGGTTTTATAGTATTCTGATTTTCCGAAAACAGATTTATAAAACTCATCGCCTTTTTCCGTAATTTTGTAGGTATTCAATCCTTTTTGACCGGCGGTATCGGTTATAAATCCCTGATTTACGAATTCATCCAGAACATTTTTTCCGCATTTTGCTCTCAGATGGTTTGTAATTCCGCTTCGATTTTTCACTGCGTAATTAAGCCCTTTTATCTGCTGAGCGTTTAAGTTGTGCGAAACCTCCGGTATTTTCATCAAATTAAATATCCTTTTTATTAAACATTTCTTTCATTTTGTCTATCAAAGAGCCGTTAACTTCAGACTTTTTATCGTCAACGATTTCAGCTTCAATAACTTTGTTTCCGTCTGTTGCATGAACCTTTTTGGCGGCTTCTTCGGCGTCAATCTGTTTGTTGACAATTACGGTTTGAAGAACCTGAATAACATTTGAAACTATAAGATAAATCAAAACACCTGCAGGAATCGGGATTATTACAAATGTTGCAATAATCATAACCGGCATAAATGTACCCATTGATTTTTGAATAGCCTGCTGGGTCGGATCATCGGACATCTGGGTTTTGGTTTGTGCCATCATCAGTTTTTGAGAAAGCCACATTGTTAATCCAAAGAGTGCAATCAAAACAAGTACATCCCAGTGGAATGAATGCTCAACAGCTTTTGACGGATAAGATGCTGTTAAAAGACCGCCGTTTCTGACAAACGTTACATTTTCGGTTTCTTTTGTGTTTGCATCGGTTATTGTCATTTCAGCTTTTTGAATTTTATCAAGCTGGCTGAATTTTAAATCAAGCTGGTCAAGACTTACTTTAAAGTCAATAGGTTCGCCGGGGGTTAGTTCCCCTTGAATTTCAAGGGCTTTGTTGGGTTTGTCCACTTTTACGTTTTCAAGAGTTTCATCCGGCAGATAAACTTTTGCGGTTTTTCCGAGAATAAATGTGTCATATTTTGACGCCCCCATAACTCCGTCGTATGAAATTCCGGCAGTTGCACGCAGGGTTGTTGCAAGGCTGTTTATGAACAGGAATTTGGAGCTTCCGGCAATTTGTATAAACTGCGGACTCATTAAAGCAGAATATAACAGAATGAATACAGGCATTTGAATAAGCAGCGGCAGACATCCGCCCATCGGGTTAAACTTATGTTCTTTGTAAAACTCCATCATTTTCATCTGCATTTTTTGCGGGTCATTTTTGTATCTGTCCTGAATTGCTTTAAGTTTTGGCTGCAGTGTCTGCATCTGACGCATTGAGCGCTGCTGAGAAACGTTCAACGGCCACAAACACATTCTGACGATTATTGTCAAAACAATGATTGCTATTCCGTAGCTTCCGACAAATTGTGCAAGCATTTTTAATGCTTCAATAGTTAAAGTTGTAAAATCCAATTTCCCTAATCCTCATTTAATTTCTAATCAAGTGTTACTGCTTATCAGGGCTAGTATCCCCGTTCACAGCTCCCTTTCCAAACGCCTTAATATTTTTCAGGCATCTATAAAAGTTACAAGAATATTCTATTATAAAAAAAGAGAGCGTCAATCTTTTTGGCTCTCTTTTACTTAACGTTTGTAAATGTTGATACAATCTTCTCAATATGCTTGAGCTGTTTGGTGTCAAGTGAATTAAGGTATATCAAAATCCGACGTATTACGTCCGATTTTGTATTCGAACTATCTGCAGGCAGACACAACATGTCCGGAGTAATATCAAATTCTTCGCATATTTTGTTTATAGTCGCAGCTGAGGGCATATATTTGTTGCGTTCAATATTGCTTATGGCTTTTGAAGATAAACCAACTTTTTCAGCAAATTCTTCTTGGGTTATACCAAGTTTTGTACGTAACTTTCTAATATTTGAAGTTATCAGTTTCTGAAAATCCATTTGTTTTATAATATTGAATTTTTACAACAATTTAAATGGAATAGTTACTGATAAACTGGAACTATTTAATGACTTTTTTGCCGTCCGCCCACACACACAACAACAACAACACGAACCCCACAGGGTATTTTATAAAGCAAAAATAACTTTGTCTCCATGAAAGTTTAATGATATTTCCTTTTGTTATAAAAATTTAGAATTTAAATAAAAAAACAAAAACTACAAGCTGAAGTAAAGAGTCTTAAAAATAGTCAGAATGACAGGCTCTCCGTTGGCGAAACGTAATGAGCCTTACGGAAGCGGATGCTGCTAGCCGCCATTCTTATAAAATTAGAATGGTGTGCTCGGTGCCTCGATTTAATCGGGCCATCTGACAACAAAAAAAAACTTGACGAATGTCAAGTTTTTTAAATGGTCGGGATGACACGATTTGAACGTGCGACCCCCTCGTCCCAAGCGAGGTGCGCTACCAAGCTGCGCTACATCCCGATGATGAAATGGATGGCGCTCCCAACCTCTCACAAAACAATACTTAATTGTTTTGTTCGGCAGAGTGCTACATCCCGATATTTTGTTGTCAAGAACACTTCCACTCTATGATAAACAAAAATTTAAGTCAATAATTACTTCTTATTCTCAAGTAAACTTAATTTTGTACCTATTCCAAACACAATTCCCGAAATCAGATACGTCATCCACGCAAATGCATAGTTCCGTTTCAGGGGTTTTAAATTGATTGAGCCGGCCGTATTTTTAAGTTGTTTAGCTGCATTAATTCCTCTTATTGAAGCGATTCCTTCCTCAATTATTGTCGGAAGAAACGCCAGAAATCCTATTGTTCCTGCGTTCTTTTCAATGAATGTTTTTTCTCCGTCCTGCTTTTGCGTAAACTGGTTTAAATATACAAGAAGCGGCGGTATTATTGTGATTTTTGCTCTTGTTTTCTGCAAAAATTTTAAAAATTTGCCTTTGTTGGCATTGATTGCATGACCGAGTTCATGAAGAATTAAGGAAGGTTTGCTTTTCGGCGCAACCGCAAGATTCAACTTATCCGTAAAAAATGCGTTTTCGCCACGGGCAACAGGACCTAACTCGTTTGAAAGGTCTATTCCGCTTGAAAGATATCTGCCCGCAATCTGCCGCACATTGTTTTTGTCAATATATTCAACGGCTATTTTGTCCTGAAGTTTGTTGTCTTTAAGCATCTTTGCGGCAATATTTTTAACGGTATTTGAATCCGCAAATTCTTTTCCCTGCATAAGCTTTGTCCCGCACCACTGAGAAGCTTTTTGAAGAAGAATTGATGCTCCCTGCAAAATTCCGGCCGTAACAAGAGTTTTTAATTCGTTTGGCGGCTCTTGTTTAGGAGGTTTTTCAGCATAATGATATCCATTATACGGTGAACTCGTATAATATCGCTGTTGAATATATGGATTTATGCCGTTTAAACCTTCCACGGTTTTTATAAAACCACTCAAACGAATAAATTGCTAATTTTTAATGAAATTTTACATTTTTTCAAATTCATCCTTCGACGCTCCGCAAACAGGACAGGTCCAATCAGAAGGCAAATCTTCAAACTTTGTCCCTTCTTTTTCTTCGTCATAAATATAACCGCATAATTTACATAAATATTTCATTTTCTTAATCTCCTTTCCCTAATCGCTGATTTATGCTAAAATTTTTGTATGTCAACTGGTAATTGTGCTAAATTTTATCAAAGAGTTTATTATTCGGATACAGATTCCTACGGCGTTGTCTGGCACGGTTCCTATTTAAGATGGCTTGAAATGGGACGTGTCGACTGGTGTGAACAAAAAGGACATAACCTGATTGAACTTGAAAATCAGAATATTGTACTGCCTGTTGTTAATTTGAATGTACGCTACAAGGCTTCTGCAAGACTGAATGATAATTTAATTATTGAAACCGGAATCGCAAAATTCAACGGTTTGTCGGTTACATTCACTCAGACAATAAAGTCTGCCGAAACGAATAAAACTTTTATTGAAGCGGAAGTTGAAGTTGTTGCGATACATAAAGATTCCGGCAAATTATACAGACGAATGCCGGAAATTCTTGCAACCGTATTTGACATGGAGGTTAAATGCCTCAAACCCGTTTAAATAAATATATTGCATCATCCGGTTTGTGTTCAAGACGAAAAGCTGATGAACTGATTGAAAACGGCGAAGTTTTTGTTAACGGGAAAAAAGTTACTGAACTCGGATTTTTGGTTGGCGACAAAGACAAGGTTGTAGTAAATCAAAAACTCATTCGTCCGGTAAAACATGAATATTACAGGTTTTATAAACCGGCGGGCTATATAACGACTGCAGATGATGAAAAAGGCAGAAAAACCATTTATGATTTGCTTCCCGAAAGCATGTATCACTTAAAACCTGTCGGACGGCTTGACAAAGATTCAACCGGGTTGCTGATTTTGACGAATGACGGAGATTTGATAAATGAACTTACGCATCCTTCTGTTAAGGTGCCGAAAGTTTATCTTGTATCGGTGGAGTCAGTCGTACATCTTCATGAACTCGAGCAGATGGCAAACGGTATTGAAATTGAACCAGGCAAAATTGCCTATGCTGACATCACGGTTCTTGAAGCCGATAAAAAATATACATTGATGCAGATTACACTTTATCAGGGAATGAACAGACAGATAAGAAAAATGTTTGAACATTTCGGATATGAAGTTAAAACATTAAAACGCATTCAGCATGCTATAATTAATCTTGACGGCATGAAGCGGGGAGAATTTAAACCCATAAAACCAAAACAAATAAAGGAATTAAAAAATTTTTTAAACAGGGTAAAGAAAAATGATTAAAGTAGCTATTACGGGAAATATTGCAGCAGGAAAGTCTACGGTTGAAAAGATTTTGACGTCATGGAACTATTCGGTTTTGAATACCGATAATGTTGCTCATGACTTGCTGGAGGGCAAAAAAAATATTTTAACGGATTTTAAAGGCGGAGAATTCCTTGATGCTAAACAGGAAGTTATAAAAGCCTTTAAAGGTTATGATATCCTTGACGACGGCAATATTTCACGTGCAAAGCTGGGTAAAATAGTTTTTCATGATCCTAAAATGCTAAAAAAACTGGAGGCTATAATTCACCCTGTTGTCCGGCTTAAGATATATGAGTTTTTTGCGGAACACAAGGATGAAACCGTTGTGTTTGTATCTGTTCCGCAGCTTTATGAAGCTGAGATGCAATATATGTTTGATAAAGTCATTCTTGTATTTTCGGAGGATAAATACCGTTATAAACGACTTTTGAAACGTGACGGTTATACTGAGGAATATGCCTCCGCAAGAATAAGCGCTCAAATGCCGCAGGTTGAAAAACTCCTTCTCTGTGACGACTGTCTGGAAAATGACGGGACAATCGGTGAATTAAAGGTAAGAATATCTTATCTTATGAAAGAGTACGAACGGATTAAACAGGCACGAAAACGCTGACATTATCGGACGGTTTGATATTGTTGTTTACAAAGAAGCTAATTGCCTGATTTCCGTCACCTTTAATTTCAACATGCCCGTATCTGCTGCTGTAGCCGGC
Source organism: Candidatus Gastranaerophilales bacterium (assembly GCA_944322785.1). GTDB lineage: Bacteria > Cyanobacteriota > Vampirovibrionia > Gastranaerophilales > Gastranaerophilaceae > Scatenecus. Next base: position 200,435 of record CALUPW010000003.1, read on the forward strand.
TGCTCCTCTGTCGTATGCAATAACACATCCGGCAGGAAGTTTTGCAAGGTCAGTACCTTTTACTTTAACTTCTTTAAAGTTGCTGTTCCGTCTTAAGATTTCCGGCATATCATCAGCATTGCCGGATTCATAGGCACCGAGTCCTGCATCACTGATTGCTGATTTGACAGCACGTGCGCAGTAGCCTTTTTGTGCGGTACTTAGGCCTTCAATAGCTTCATTAGCGAGTTTTATACCTTTTTCTTTGTTGTAAATTTGTGCGACATTTTTAAGAGAAGTGTTTTGCGTAAGGGAAACTTTGGCAGGCTTTTGAGAAAGCACTTTTGAATTTTTTGTAAAATCCATAAAGTTAAAATTAAAAGCAGGCGTATAATCCGGAACATAAGATACCGGATTATAACTGTTAAAACTTATATCCGGAAGTTTATATCCGTCAAAAATACTGCCGGAATAGTTTTTTGGAGTGTATGTATCGTTGAATTTCGGCATGAAATTAAATAAACTAAACATGTCAAAAAGCGGAGCGAAGGGTTTAAAATTAAATAAAGGTGCGGGAGTAAATGCCGGCACTGCAAAAGTTGTTGGATATGCAGGCAAAAGACCAAATCCGCCTAAATTTAAACTGTTAAAATTAAATACTCCAAACGTCACAATTATTTCCCTTATTTATACTCGTATTTATATAAAAAATTTTTAGAGGGAAAAATTGCTTAATTATTAATTATTGTAACGGATTTATTACAATTCCTGATAACAGCTTAGGGTAAAAATAAGTTGATTTCTGCGGCATTCTGTATCCGGCCTGAGAAATACGTTTTATATCTGAAATTTTCGGGTATGCCATAATAAAAGAGGCTTCCGCTTTGCCCATATCAATCATATCAAAGGCTTCATTTTCAACTTTAATGTATTTTATACCGTTCTGTGACATTTGTTCATCTTCGGTGAAGCCGAGTTCTTTTGTAAGTATAACTTTATGAAGAACTGTTAAATCAAGGTCTTTTAGAACGTCTGGCACATCATATTCATCCAGTATTGAACTTACATCTTCCCGCAAAGTTAAAAGATAGAACTTATTTACGTTTTTCATATACAATCCCATTGAAATCTGCTCTTTTGCTGATTTTTCAATAGCATTTAAAAATTCCTTTTTAACTTCAGTTTTATTAATGCCGGTAAATGTATAATCTTTTATATCAAAATATTTTTTGACTTTTTCCAGCAAAACATAGGGTTCAACCCATCTGGTGATTATTCTGTGGGTAGGATAAATCAGTAAATCATCATCCATATTGGTAAAATAACTCATTACAAAATCCGCTTCGCCAGCGTTTTTACCGACAAAATTTCTGTAATTCAGCGCAGTTTCATATCTATGATGACCGTCTGCAATTAAAAGAGTCTTGTCCTTTAAAACATCTTCAATCAGTTGAATTGTTTTTTCATCTTCGATTTTATAAACAATATTTTCCACCCCGTTGTCATCGGTTACATCAATAAACGGCATGCCAGACAAATCTACGGCTTTTTCAATTTGTTTTTCAGGATCTGAATATACCATAAAAATCTGTGAGAAATTCGCTTGGCAGGCTTTTGTGAGTTTCAGTCTGTCCTCTTTTGGTCCGCTCATTGTAAATTCATGCGGAAGAATATTTTTTGAAGAAAAATCTTCAACTCTGTTTCTGGCAATAAAACCTTTTCGTATAACTTCTTTTCCGTTAAGATTATATTTTTGAATAAGATAAAAAATTACAGGTTTTTCACATTTTACAAGAATTTCACCCTTCAGCCAGTTGTTAAAGCTTTCACAAGCATCCGAATAGGGATTTTCAGCCTTTGAAAGAATTAGTCTTGTGATGTTGTAGGGGCTTCTTGTATAAAGTTCATCCCTGTATTTTTCATCTATTACATCATAAGGCGGTGCAATAACGTCTTTTATATCGACTTTATTTTGATTGTAAACGATTGCATTTAACGGTTTAATTTCTATTGTCATTTTTAAACTCCCTGAGGTTCAGTATCCTGTTGTGATTTAAACTGCATTTCATACAGATTTCTGTAAACGCCGTCCGGCAGCATCATCAACTGATCATGTGTGCCCAGTTCCACAAGTTCACCCTCATTAATAACGGCAATTCTGTCTGCGTTCTTGATTGTGGAAAGCCGGTGTGCAATTACAAAAACCGTTTTGTTTTTAATCAGATTGTCCAGCGCTCTTTGAACAATAGCTTCGGACTTATTGTCCAGCGCAGACGTTGCCTCATCCAAAATTACAATCGGCGCATCTTTTAAAATCGCACGGGCAATCGCAACACGTTGTCTTTGTCCGCCGGATAATGTTGCCCCTCTTTCCCCTACTTTTGTATCCAGCCCGTTGTCAAGAGCATCAATAAATTCATCAAGATGCGCCATTTCAACAGCTTTTTCCAGTTGTTCGGGAGTTGCATTTTCGTTACCCATCATTATGTTATCCCGAATTGTGCCGGAAAACATAAAATTATCCTGAAAAACAAATGAAATATTGTCACGTAAAGATTTAAGGTCAAAATTTCTTATGTCAACTCCGTCAAATTCAATAGAGCCGGATTTGACATCATAAAATCTGGGCAGAAGATTTACTACAGTACTTTTGCCGCCTCCGGAATTTCCGACCAGCGCAATAGTTTCATTTTTGCCGACAGAAAGATTAAAGTTCTTTAATACTGGAACGTCCTTTTCATATTCAAAATAAACGTTTTTAAATTCGATTGATTTTTCAAGAGTATGCATTGCAAATGGTTTTTCGGGTGATTTTATCTGCGGAACAAGATCAAACAGTTCGAATGTTCTTCCCATTGCAACAAAGGTATTTTGAAGGGAGGTAAGAGTATTTCCGAGGTTTTTTGTCGGCTTGTAAAGCAAAAGCAGCGAAGTTACAAATGCCGCAAAACTGCCTGCAGAAAGTTCGCCTGATAAAATAAGGTGGTTCCCGTAAGCCATAACAAGTGCAATTCCGACAGAACAAACAGTGTACATAATAGGCGACATCCAGCCGACACGTTTGCTTAAAGACATTGCAAGATGAAATTGTTCATTAATCTGTTCTTCAAACTTATGGTTTTGCATTTCCTGAAGGTTGTAGGCTGTCATAATTTTGTTGCCCGCAAAGGTTTCATTAAAGTTTGTCGTCATATTTCCGCTTACAACCATTGTTTCGTTAGAAACTTTTTTAATACGTTTTCTTATAAACACAACAGGCGTAACCGCAATAGCCATAATAGTAACCCCGATTATCGCAAGTTTCCATGATGTATATAAAAGCACTCCTACAAGCCCTACAAGTCCGAAAATAGTTGCAATAAAAGCTTTTAAACTTTCAATAATAGTTTTTGATGCGGTTTCGGGATCAGTTAAAAAACGAGTTAGTATAATTCCGGAAGAATTCACATCATAAAACTGAGGGTCTAGTCCTGTCAATTTTTTGAACAAATCGACTTTCAAAGAGTTCGAAATTTTGTTTCCTGTCCAATCAGTAAAATAATTGCTCAGATATTTCAAAATTCCCTGAAAAGCAGCAAAAGCAACAATACCAAACGGAATTATGCTTGCAAGAAACACCTGCGAGTGGACGGTAAAACCTAAAAATGTCCAGGTATCTTCCGGACTTCCGTTTACTACATAATCAAGATAAGGCTTTAGAGCAAGCGCCATAACTCCGTCCAGAAGCCCCAGCGGAATTGCGATTGCAAGGTTTATTAAAGCTCTGCCCAGAACCGGCTTAATATACGGGTAAATTCTTTTTAGAAGATAACCATAATTAAATGCATCTTTTGAAGTTGTATCTTTAAGTTTATAATCCATTTAAAAATCCCTCAATCAAATAATCCCATGATTAAATATTATTTCATAAAGAACATAATTTTTCATAAAATTTAAACTTTTGTAATGTATGCAATATAATAACGCAATAAAAATAAACAAAAATTTTTATTATTATCAGGGGAAAATAAAATCTATGATAAAACCGCTAGTAAAGCTGTCAAATTTTTGTATAAAAAAATTGTCAGGACAGGTTAAAAACACAAAAACAACTGCAAATAAAAAACTATTTTGCGAGGAATTTTGGGAAAATGCAGCAAAATCAGGAAAAATATCTGCATCAAATAACACACAGGTCAGCAATCACGGATATTTGAATTCAATAAATCATCATTTTCATATAAGTCCGTATCCGGATCAAATGGATGAAGTTTCACATTTTACAAAGATGACTCCACGGGAAATGATTACAGAAACTGATTGTGAATTTAAAGAGTTAAGACCGCTGGAATTTGATTTGCATGTATTCAGATGTGTCGGAGAAAAGCCGGATTTCTTTTCGACATACAAGCTTTATCAAAAGGCTTTGGATGTAAAAAAAGGTGAAACTATAAGAATGAATGAATATGCTTATGCAACGTCAGATATAGATTATGCAAAAAATTACATTCCTAACGGGCGGGGGATTCTTTATGAAATTGACGTTCCAAAGGGTTCAAAAGTATCCCGCATAGGCGACATAGGAAAATGTGACGAAATCGTTTTTCCGAGATGTTCAAAATTTAAATGTCTTGATGTGCAGGATGTAACTGATTTTGAAAACAGTTTGAAAGTTATTAAGCTCAAATATTTACAGTAAAAAAAAAAGAGCCTTAAAGGCTCTTTTTAAAATGGTGGGCGTTAAAAGACTCGAACTTTTGACCCTCTCCTTGTAAGGGAGACGCTCTACCAACTGAGCTAAACGCCCTTTTTTTCTTATCATCCGCAAAACCGATACCTTTTATGTTTCTGCCTTGCGACATTTATTATCGTATCAAAAAAACTTTTGCTGTCAAGAACTTTTTATTTTCAGTCATCAATAAGTTTGAAATCATCAGGCAGACGGCTTTCAACCTCTTTTATAAATTCGGAAAAAGTCATGCCTAATGCATTTGCGAGTTTCCATAATGTTGTAATCTGCACATCCCGTTTGCCTTTTTCTAACATGGCAATTGAACTGTTTGAAATATCGTATTCGTAACTAAACAATAAAATACCCTTCTTTTGCGCAATACGTTTTTCATGAATAAGTTCGCCGATAATTTTTAACAAACAGTCCTTTTGAGGGTCAGAATTTTTTCTTACATATTGCATGTTTACAATTTTAATTAGATATGATAAATTAATTATAGTTAATTTAATATAGTTAATTAAGTATATTTGTAATAAGGAGATAGATATGAAAGTAGGAGCATTTACAATAGCTGAGGTTTTAATAACTCTCGGAATAATCGGGGTTGTTGCTGCTATGACCTTGCCTGCGTTGATTACAAGAAATCAAAACAAAGCTCTGGAGGCGTCATTAAAGAAGAATTATTCAATAATTCTTCAGGCATTTGATATGTATCAGGCAGATAATGGCTATAGATTAAAGGCCTCTGATGTTAATACTATAGGCTGCAAAAACACTAAAATGTGTCTTAAAACTAGAATTCCCTCATACTTTAAAATATTAAGAGATTGTGTATATGGGGGAAATGTTTCAACCGCCTGCATTCCGTATAAAGGTAATGATAATATAGATGATGAGAGTAATTCAAAGATTTACAAATCCTTTAATAATACCAAAATATCAAATTTAAGTTATTTTGATGATGGACAATTTGTACTGTCTGATGGAAGTCTAATTCTAATAGAAAACCAACAGGTTTAGAACGTGTTTATATAACAGTAGATGTAAACGGTTATTTAAAAAATCCCAACCGCTGGGGACATGATCTATTTACATTTCAGCTTATGAACGACGGCAGAATTCTTCCAATGGGAGCACCTGATACAACGTTTACTGATAAAAATACTTACTGTTCCGCAACTTCATCTGATCAGTACAACGGTATCGCTTGTACTTATTATGCTTTGAGCGACAAAAACTATTTTAACAATCTCCCCCGTTGATTTGTGATAAAATCAGTTTATGCAGGAAAATGAATTTATTGAATTTAAGATTGAAAAACTTTCAAACCTTGGGCTTGGCATTGCAAAAGTTGACGGTTATGTGATTTTTGTTGAAGGTGCCTGCCCTCTTGATACAGTAAAAGCCAAAATCACAAAAGTACGCAAAAATTTTGCAGAGGCTAAAGTTGTTGAAATCATAAAATCGTCGCCTTATAGAGTTGAACCGTTTTGTAAAATGCAAAAAGTCTGCGGAGCATGCCAGCTTCAATTTATTGATTATGATTATCAACTGGAGTTGAAAAGAGAGATTGTAGAAGATGCAATACAGAAAATCGGCGGACTTGATATAAAAATTCCCCTACCGATAAAAAGCCCCGAAATTAAAAACTACCGCCACAAAATTCAATATCCGGTTTCGCAGACAAAAGTATCCAAAAGAATACTTTCTGGATATTTTAAACCCCGTACACATGAAATCGTAAACATAAAACACTGCCCGATTCAGCCCGAAATTTGTGATGAAATAATTGAACTTGTGCGAGAACAGGCAAAGAATTTTGAAATTTCAGGATTTGACGAAAAAACAAATACAGGTGATTTGCGACATATTGTAATCCGTTCATCAGTATCAAGCGGCAAAATTCTTGTTACGTTAGTCGTTAATTCAACAAAAGTTTTTGACAGATTGAAAAAATTTGCAAAACTGATTTATGACTCATTTAACGACGTTTCCAGTGTTTGTATAAATTTTAATACAAAATGTACTAACGTAATTTTAGGGGAAAAAAACGAATGTATAATCGGGGAAGATTTTATTGAAGAAAAACTTCTTGATAAAACTTTTAAAATAGGCGCCTCAACTTTTTTTCAAGTTAATCCATTGAGCGCAAATAATATTTTTTTATATGTCAAAGACTTTATCAAAAATAATTACCAAAATCCGACGGTTTTAGATGCCTATGCAGGTATTGCAACTTTCGGAATCTGCGTTTCGGATATTTCAAAAAATGTAGTTTCGGTTGAAGAAAATAAAGATTCCTGCAGCCGGGCAATTGAAAGTTTAAAAATAAATAATATAAACAATGTTGAAATTTATAACTCTGATGCAGCAGAATTTTTTAAAACCGAGAAACGCAGATTTGATATATCAATTATTGACCCGCCGAGAAAAGGCTGTACAAAAGAATCTCTTGACGGTATTTTAAAACTCACAAAAGGACATATAATTTATGTAAGCTGCAATCCCGCAACCCTTGCCCGTGATTTAAAATATCTTGTTGAAAAAGGCTGTAAAGTCGAAACCATACAGCCCTTTGACATGTTTTGCCACACCTACCATGTGGAAAATGCGGCGATTATAAAAATTTAACTTTTTTGTCCGTATTTTTTGATAGTTTCCGCAAGACGATCCTGAACTTTTTGAATCAATTCCAAATCTTCCTGAAGATTTGTTTTTAATTGTCTAATCAATTCATTTCTCATTTTTCTTATATCTTGCACAAAAACGGTTTTGTCTGTACGCTCCTTAAACTCCGGAGATTCTTCCACAAGACGTTGAAGTTCAGTTTCATATTCCTTAGTGTTTACTTTTTTTAATTCTTCTTTGTAATAAAGCGGAATTTTGTTTCTTATACCTTCAACAAGTCCTGGCATTGAAATACAATAAGGTTTTCCTATTTCGACCGGAAGCTGAGCTTCTTCATGATAAAAATCCAGATTTTTAGCGTTTATGAACAACGGTTTGGAAATAAATGTATTTAATTGTTCACGCAGAATTTTGATATTATCTGCAATACGTTTTGCCGGAGAATACATTGCCGGATTTTCAACCTGTGCTGCATGAAGAGCTTTTTGCAGAACACGGGTGATATCATAGACATAATAAGATTCGTTATATTTAGCAGATGCATAATTTTTTCCGAAGATAATCAAAAGTTCATGCGGCGGCTTGTTTTTTCCTGAGGAAAGTGTATCAATCAGCCTCATTTGAATATCCTCATATCCGGATAATTGCGGATGAGTTAATCTTCGCAATTCAGGAGGCAATCCTGTTAAATCATCCTCTGTTAATCCGTCAAGCCTTAATTCAAAATCAGGTTTTTTACTTTTAACTTTTTTACCCTGTACAACATCCGGAATCATTTGAATTGCATATCCCCTGCTTTTTAATTCGGGAAGAATTTTATCACCTACAATGGACAAATCATAAAGATTTTCCAGATATAAAGTTGCACGAATTTGATCTGAAGGAGTAGCGCCGCTTCTTATAAATTTAGACAGACATGACTCGGCGTCTTTTACAGGATGGAGTTCACAATACTCCCGATCAAACTGGACTCCGTATTGTCTTAATTTATTTGCAACAGCTTCAAGTGTATCCATAAATTTTGCGGAAAGAATCATATTAGCAGGTATCTTATTTTCATAAGAATTTCTGAAAACCTCTTTTAAAGTATTGGCAGCTAAATTCTGGACAGTTTTATTTCGTCCGGTAAACGAAACCGTATCCTGACTTAATCCGTTATAATATTTAGATGAAAAATCATACCGAGAATCAGATTTTTTTTGTGCCGGTTTTAATGCAGTTTGAAAATTGGGGTTGATTGTTAAATTCATTTTTATTCTCCTGAAAGTTCTTTTTTAATAATACTCCTGAATTTAAAAAATTACCGTTATAGCAAAAAAATCAAACTAAATCTTAACAATAATTTACAAAGAAGTTCTTTTGTTAAAAAGTTATGTTTGTATTATGATTTAAGATAAGAGCGTATAATTAATAATTAAGAAATAGTAAATCAATAAGGAGGTTATTTAATTATGCCAGGAAAAACAATAACGGTTGACGGCAACTACGCCGCAGCGCATGTTGCGTATGCATTGAGCGAAGTATCCGCAATCTATCCGATTACACCTTCTTCTACTATGGGAGAATGGATTGATGAATGGGCATCTCAGGGCAAGAAAAACATCTGGGGCAAAACCGTAAAAGTAGCGGAAATGCAATCAGAAGCAGGTGCAGCAGGCGCTGTTCACGGATCACTTGCAGCAGGTGCTTTAACTTCAACTTACACGGCATCACAGGGCTTGCTTTTGATGATTCCTGTAATGCACAAGGCAGCAGGTGAAATGCTTCCGCACGTAATTCACGTTTCAGCACGTGCACTTGCAGCGCAATCATTAGCAATTTTCGGCGACCATACAGACGTTATGGGATGCCGCAACACAGGTTATGCAATGTTAGCCGCAAACTCTGTTCAGGAAGAAATGGATATGGCTTTAGTTGCACACCTTGCAACTTACAAATCTAAAGTTCCGTTCCTTCAATTCTTCGACGGATTTAGAACATCACATGAAGTTCACAAAATCGAAGAAATTTCATACGAAGACATTGCAAGCCTCGTTGAACCTAAATATATTGAAGAGTTCCGTAACAGAGCATTAAGACCGGAAGCTCCGGTTTGCAAAGTCGGCGCTCAGAACACTGACGTTTACTTCCAGGGACGTGAAACCGTCAACAAATACTATGATGCTGTTCCGGATATTGTTCAGGAATATATGGACAAAGTTGCAAAAGTTACGGGAAGACAATATCATCCGTTTGATTATGTCGGTGCACCCGATGCTACAGACGTAATCGTTGCAATCGGTTCAGGCTGCGAAACTATCGAAGAAACTATTGAATACCTGAACGCAAAACGGGGCACTAAATATGGTCTTGTTAAAGTAAGACTTTACAGACCGTTTGACGTAAAACGCTTTAACGCAGCATTGCCTTCAACAGTAAAACGTGTAACTGTTCTTGACAGAACAAAAGAACCGGGTTCAATCGGCGAACCTTTGTATATGGATGTTGTTACAGCTATCGAAAACAAAGACATCAGAGTAATCGGCGGCCGCTATGGTCTAGCTTCAAAAGAATTCACTCCGTCAATGGTTTACGCTGTTTACAAACACGCTGAAAACAACGGATTCCACGGTTTCACCGTAGGTATTGAAGACGATGTAACCCACAAATCTTTGAAAGTTACCGAACACATCGTAACAGAACCCGAAGGAACTACAAACTGCATGTTCTGGGGCTTAGGTTCTGACGGTACAGTCGGCGCTAACAAAAACTCAATCAAAATCATCGGTCAATACACAAACAAAGATGCTCAAGCATACTTTGCTTATGACTCTAAAAAATCTTTCGGCGTAACCGTTTCTCACTTGAGATTTGGCGACAAACCGATTAAATCTACATATCTAATTACGGCACCTGACTTTGTATCATGCTCTGCTCACGCTTACATCGGCAGATATGATATTTTGAAAGGCATCAAAGAAGGCGGAACATTCCTTCTTAACAGCCCGTGGTCAAAAGAAGAAGCATTCTCACATTTGACTAAAGATATGCAGGAAACAATTATCAACAAGAAAATCAAATTCTACAACGTTGACGCTGAAAAACTTATCGAACAGCAGCCCGGCTTGAGAGGTAAAGGTGCAAACACAGTTATGATGGTTGCATACTTCAAAGTTTCAGGCATTATTCCGTTCGATCAGGCTCTTGAAGGAATGAGAGAAATGACCAAGAAAACCTTCAAGAAAAAAGGCGACGATGTTGTAAATATGAACCTTGCACTTATTGATGCTGCGGTTAATGCAACTGAAGAAGTTGTTGTACCGGCTTCATTGAGCGGAGTTGAACATGCAGATGACATCAAACTTATTCCGGACAACGCATCTGACTTTGCGAAGAAAATCATTGAACCTTCAATGAGACAGAAAGGCGACGATATTCCGGTATCAGCTATGTCAAATGACGGTGTAATTCCGACAGGAACTGCTTGTCTTGAAAAACGCGGCATCGCACCGAGAGTTCCTAAGTGGAATCCTGAAAATTGTATCCAGTGCGGAATCTGCGCTTCAGCATGCCCGCACGCTGCAATCAGAACTAAATTGATTGAAGAAAAAGACCTAGCAAACGCACCGGCTTCTTTCAAAACAATCCCTGCCAAACCTGCTCTTGCTGATGAAAAATTCAAAGTTCAGGTTTACTGCAAAGATTGTACAGGCTGCGGTGTTTGTATCGACCAGTGCCCGATGGCTAAAAATCCTGAAAAAGCAGCACTTACATGGTCTACAATCGAGGATGAAGAAGCTGTCGGAGAAGTTGTCAATGAAAAATTCTTTGATGAACTTCCGGACAACGTAATGGGCAAAAACACAACAAAAACAATCAAAGGTGCAATGCTCAGAAAACCGTTGTTTGAATTTTCAGGCGCATGCGCAGGCTGCGGTGAAACACCTTATGTTAAACTTGTTTCACAGTTGTTCGGCGAAAACGCAATCGTTGCAAACGCAACAGGATGTTCATCCATTTACTCCGGAACCTTCCCGACAATTCCGTACACTACAAACAAAGACGGAAGAGGACCGGCATGGGCTAACTCCCTGTTTGAAGACAACGCTGAATTCGGCTTCGGTATGAGATTGGCAGTTGACCAGAACAGAGATACTTTGAAAACTTACGTTGAAAAAGTTCTTGAAAATGAAAAATCACCGGCTGACTTAAAAGAAGCTTTGACAGAAGCAATGTCACACTGGGATAACTCAAAAACAGAAGAAGCTGTTGCTGCTCAGGAAAACGCTAAGAAAGTTATTGCAAAATACGCTGAGTGCGGATGTCCTGATTTAGCAAAAGTCAGAGAACTTGAGGACTACTTCACAGATAAATCCATCTGGATAATCGGCGGTGACGGCTGGGCAAACGATATCGGCTACGGCGGTATTGACCACGTAATCGCTCAAAATCAAAACGTAAACATCCTTGTACTTGATACAGAAGTTTACTCAAATACCGGCGGTCAGGCTTCTAAGTCAACTCCTACCGGTGCGGTTGCAAAATTTGCTACAGGCGGTAAGAAAACTTACAAGAAAAACATGGGCTTGATGAGTATGTCATACGGCTATGTTTATGTAGCATCAGTTGCACTTGGTGCTGACAGAGCGCAAACTCTTAAAGCATTCCAGGAAGCTGAAGCTTACAACGGCCCGTCAATCATCTTTGCTTATGCTCCTTGTATCGCTCACGGTATTGATATGTCTAAGACTCAGACAGAACAAAAACGTGCTGTTGAAGCAGGATACTTCCCGCTTTACAGATACAATCCTGCAAACGAAGTACCGTTCAGCTGGGATGCAAAAGAACCAAAAGAAAGCTATCAGGAATTCATTAAATCAGAAGGTCGTTACAAATCTTTGATGAAAACAAATCCTGAACATGCTGCGGAACTTTACGCTCAGGCTGAAGAAGATGCTTCAAAGCGTATGTCTGTTTACAAAGCAGTCGGCGAATTGATGAAGTAAAAAACTTCATATTGACCAAAAAGAGTCCGAAATTTTTCGGGCTCTTTTTTTTTTAATAGGAAATAAAATTTGGTATATTACTGCAATTGACCGGCGAATTTTTTAGTGATAACATAACTTAAAAGGAGTTTTTATGAAAATATCAGCCTTGAGCAAAAGTCAATTTGATCGTTTGCCGCTTCAAATGAACAAAAATCCCAATATTAATTGTTCAAACGAATTGAGAAAACATTTTTACACAATTTTTAATGAAGATAATATTTCAGCATTGAATCATTTTGCAGAAAAAGAAAATGCAAATATTTATTTTACATATTTGCCTGATGATATGTTTAACAATATAATAATGACTGTTTTTAAAAAACACGAATTAACCTCAAAAGAAGCCGCTCTTAATATAAATACAGAAACAAAAGATGATTTTGTAAACTCTTTAAGAAGTATATATACAAAGGCTGCGGATTTAATAAAACAATTAGCGAAAGAATAAATAAAGCGCCTCAAATCATTTGAGACGCTTTTAATTTATAATCTTAATATTTACATTTAAACTTGTGCTCGTTCTTCACGAACATTGTTGATTTTTTCCAGAACTTCCTGCGGTAAATCAGCAAGCGGTCGTTTTAAAAATTTTGCATCCTCACGATTTTTAGCATCCTGCATCAAAAAATCATTTTGGAGTGAAAGTTCCCGAATTCTTGCTTTTGCAAGTTTATGCTGAAACTCTTTTATATCTGAATAATTTTTAACAAACTCAGCATCTTTAGTGTTTCTATAGTGAACAGCGCTGAGTACACCGCCGAATAATAAAGTCACCGGACTCCAGCTGATTAACATTTCGGCAAAACCGCCAAGCGGAGCAAGATATTTATTTTGTTTTATAGATTTTGCCATATTTGATAAGGATTTAACAACGCTGTTGTTATTAAATTTTTCTGACTTTTTAACTAAACGATTTTCTAATTTGATAACAGCCTTTTCATCAACATATTTTCCTATTATGTCAAGAGCTTTTGGTACTGCCTTAAATCCTAAAGCCAGTACTCCCGCAAATGCAGCAACTGAACCCGCAAATGTTAATAGAGGATTTTGACTTGTTAATTTATCAAATTCAGGAAATTTTTTCTCTAAGGATTTTCGACCTTCAACGATAGCAGCCGAAAGTCCGAAAATACCTCCCCAAACTGCGGTGCTTTTTGCTCCGTTTAATAGTCTTGCTGCTGTTCCTTTGATTTCTTTTTGCAATAAGGAACTTTGAGCCGGTTTTAAAATTGCAGACGCAAGACCTGCGGCAAAAGGAACAGCTATCAACATAGCCTTTGTTAAATTTTTATGTTTTTTATCTTCTGAAGGTTTTACTGTTTTAAGATATGCAAGTTCTTTTACGCCTTCATCACTTAAATTTATAACATTATCTATATTATAACGGGGATTACGTCTGGAACTGTATTCACCGGCATAACGTTTCTGATTTGATGTAAATCCTTGATTATCAACAGAATGAATGTTCATAACACACTACCTTTCCATCTTACATTATTATTATACAACTATAAAACCCGAAAGTAAATTTTTTTGCTATAAACGTAACATTTATTAATTTTTATTTACATAAATGTTGTTTTTTTATAAGATTTAATAATGGCAAAGTTTTATATTCACACAATGGGTTGCAAATCAAACCAATTTGAAAGCGCAATCATTAGAGAAAATTTAAAAAAGAATAATTTTGCGGAAACCAACTCTATTGAGGATGCTGATTATTATATTCTAAATTCCTGCACAGTCACCGGCAAAAGTGATAAGGAAGCTTTTTACCTTTTACGCAGCGCTAAGCATAAAAAAAATACCATAAAAACAGTTTTGACCGGCTGCATCGCTCAAATTGAAAAAGAACAGCTTTTACAAAGCGAATATATTGATATTGTTATAGGAAACGATGAAAAATTAGATTTTTATGATGCACTTTTAAAGGCCGAAACAGAAAGTTTCTGTATGACCGGTGACATTATGCAGTTGTCATATTTTCATAAAGCAGTTTTAGAAAATACAACAAAAACACGAGCGAGTCTGAAAATTCAAGACGGATGCGATAACAGATGTTCTTATTGTATAATTCCATACGCACGTGGAAAAAGCAGAAGCGCTGATATAGAATTTTTAATTGAACAAATAAACAGATTTTCAAAGCAAGGTTTTAAGGAGGTTGTTTTTACAGGAATTCATATAGGGCAGTGGGGAAAGGATATCGGTCTGCAATTATTGGATTTGTTAAAAGCAGTCGAAATTGAAACTAAAATTTCAAGATACCGTCTGGGCTCTCTTAATCCGCTTGAAATAACAGACGATTTGCTAAATTTTTTAAAAGACTCAGAAAAATTTTGTCCTCATTTTCATCTTTCGCTTCAATCCGCATGCAACAAAACTCTAAAATCAATGAACAGATTTTATACGGTTGAACAATACTTAGAACAAATTGACAAAATAAATGAAATTTTTGACAAACCTTTTCTTGGAAGCGACATTATAACAGGTTTTGCAGGTGAAACAGACGAAGATTTTGAAATTACAAAACAAAACCTTCTAAAATCAGGATTAAGTCAAATTCATACCTTTCCGTATTCAATCAGGCAAGGAACATTAGGAGCCGGACTGCCAAATCAGGTTGATGAAAAAACGAAAGAAAAGCGTGCGGATATTATTAAACAAATTTCAAAAGAAAAGTACAACGAATTCATTCAAAAAAACATCGGTACAAAACATGAAATCCTGATTGAAAAACAGCCTGATAAAAAAACTGGATTGTTAAAGGGGGTTACAAGAAATTACATAACTGTGATTACAAATTCTGATGATAAAGCCCGTTTAAACAGTCTGGCTGACGTAAAAATTTTAAAATATGAAAACAACAAAATATATGGAGAATTATTATAAAAAATGCCTGAATCAAAAAATTCAGGCATTTTAATAATTATGTGATTTTTTATTCTAATCTCTGCTGCTTAATTTAGCAAGAAGCTGAAGCATTTCAATATACAGCCAAACAATAGTAAGCATCAAAGCAAATCCGCCGTACCACTCATAATCTTTAGGCTGCATATTTTCGGCATACTTTTCAATAATATCAAAATCTATTATAAGATTTGTTGCAGCAATCAAAATTACAATAGCACTAAAACCTATTCCAATCGGGCTTGCGGTAAATATTTGCGGGATTGAACGCCCGAAGAATGATGCAATAAATTGGATTAAATAAATCGCAACAATTGACGTCGTTGCTGTAAATACAACAGATTTAAATTTTTCGGTTGCTCTGATAACACCAGTTCTGTAAAGAGCAAGCATGGTGAGGATTACTGCAAATGTACAAATTACAGCCTGCAAAATTATACCTGTCCATGTTGCTTCAAAAAAGGCTGAAATTCCGCCGACAAAGCAGCCTTCTGCAAGTGCATATAAGGGAGTTAAAAATTTAAAAAGATTTTTATTCCGGCTAAAACATATAATAAGCGCCAGAACAAACCCGACAATAGCACCGCCGGTTGTCAGCATCTGCGCATGATCGATATATCCTGAGAAAACCAGTGAAAACGTATAACCGGCTGAAATTAGCAAAATAGCAAACAGAAGTAATGTTTTATTAATGGTTCCGTTAATTGTCATTGGCGATTCATCTAAAACATTTTCATTTGCAAAAAATTTATCATTTAACACAGGATTTGGCATGATATCCTCCTTTTACACACATAATTATCAACATAATTAATTATAGCATATATTTTTAACAAAAAAGCATGAATTAATATTTATTTAATTTTCTAGCCCACTTTATTTGACGAATTTTTGGAAATAATTGTTCCAGCTAATAAAAAGTCGACAAACTTATAATGAGTAAGAGCAGGATATTAGTAGATAAATACTTTACAGCACTAAAAAATGTAATTTTAATAAAAAATAAAAAAAGTACTTTACAATATATTTTTTTTATTTTATACTTAGAAAGTAAACTTGATAGGAAAAACTACAGGTTTTAAATTTATACAAATACATTATTCCTCAGTAGCTCAATGGCGGAGCAACCGGCTGTTAACCGGTAGGCTGTTGGTTCGAGTCCAACCTGGGGAGTTTTTTCGTACATTAGGGCTGAAATCACCTTCAAGCCCTTTGTATTTATTTGAGTGGGGTGAGTAGCTCAACTGGTGTGATTATTTTGGGTAATCGGCTGTATTTGTTTGAGTGGGGTGAGTAGCTCAACTGGTGTGATTATTTTGGGCAATCGGCATTTGGCGTGGGTTTGAGGGGTAGGAAGCAAGCAGACCATTTGACCCAGCAACCGGTCAAATTACTCTTTTGCTGGTCAGGGCAGATGGTGTGATTATTTTGGGCAAATGATTTCAAGACAAGGCTTTTAACCTATTTTTGTACTAGTTCAAATGGTATGATTATTTCGGGCAAAACAAAATATAAAATTAAACATATAAAAAAATATTGATACGAAAAAGACACAATGGTCGGAAGTGGTGTTCTAATTTTTTGCAATTAGAGTTAATGTGTTTCTGACATGGAAGATAGATATATTAATATAAAAGAAATAGCAAAGATAAAAGGTTTAAGCAGCACACGCTCACTTCGCTTGGAAATAAACAAAACGGAAAGTAAATATATTGCAAAAGAAGTTAAAGTCAATGGTGGCACATCATATGAAATTTTATTCTCAAGCCTTGAACCTGAAATTCAGCAAAAACTTAGAAATGCCGAGAATAAAACAACGGCATTAGTCCCTTTAAATAATAACAAGCAAGCTGGATTTATCTCAGATAAAACAAAAATGACAGCAAATTATCGGGCTAATATTATCGTTGCATTACAAAAACTTCGTAAAAAGTATTCAACTAAAAAAGAAGCAGATACAGTTTTTTTAGATTTATATAATTCAGGATTATATCTTCCTAAAGCATATAATTTTATAGGAAGTATCTCGATTGGAACTCTGCATCGATGGGTTAGAGCTTTTGAAAAACACGAGTCAACAGAGTGTTTACAACCAAAATATAAATGGTCAAAACAAGGTGAATATAATTCTATTTTAAATGATGAAATGAAGAATATTCTATTAACACTTCTACTTCATCCCAGTAAGTATAATTATGGAAAAGCTATAAAACTAACAAAAGAGATATTAATAAAAAGAGGATATGAAAATCTCCCAAGCGATATAAGTTTTAAAAGGTTTGTGGAACACTTTAGAAAAAATAATTATGCCGAATGGGTTTTAAAAAGAGAGGGTATGAAAGCATATCACGATAAAGTTGAACCGTATATTGAAAGAGATATTTCAAAAATAGAAGTTGGGGATATTCTCGTGGCTGACGGACACATTCTAAACTTTCAAGTTATTAATCCATTTACAGGTAAGCCGACCAGAGCAACTTTGGTCGGCTTTTTAGATTGGAAATCAACAGCACTTGTTGGTTACGAGATTATGATGACAGAAAATACACAATGCATAGCTTCAGCCCTAAGAAATGCAATTATTAATTTAGGTATGATTCCGAAGGTAGTTTATCAAGATAATGGCAAGGCTTTTAAATCAAGATTCTTTCAGAATGTTGACTTTGAAGAAGAAGGGTTTAATGGTGTATATGCAAATCTAAATATTCACTCTGTCTTTGCAAAACCGTATAATGCAAGAGCAAAAGTTATTGAAAGATTTTTTAAAGAATTTCAAGAAGAGTTTGAGAAAATGATGCCAAGCTATATCGGAACAAGTATTGAAAATAAACCTGCTTGGCTAAAACGAGGAGAATTATTGCACCAGGAATGGCATAAAAATTTAACTAATAATCATATTCCGACATTACAAGAAACAATAAAATATATTAATGCTTGGATAGAATTTCATAACAAAAATATTTGCCCCAATAACCGTTCAAAAACTATTCAAGAAGTATTAAATGAAGTTCCAAAACAGAAAATTAATGTTCAAATCTTAGACGATTTAATGATGAAAACAGAGTGCAGAACAATAAATAAGTTTGGATTTGTAACAAATTGTGCAATAATAAGCTTTTAAAATCTTTACAAAATTTTTGTAAAAATATATACAGTAAATTGTTACTTGACGATTTTTACAATCATATGTTCTAATTAAGTTACTGCACCGCTCATTTTATTTTACTCTGAATATTTTTAACTCTTGTTATATAAACAAGGGTTGTTTTGAGTATGTTTATTATTTCAAAAATGAAAGGACAGAACAAATGAAAGAAATTCATGTAAATGCTTACACCAAAAAAGATGGTACTTATGTTAGAGAACATTACAGAACTATAGATTCTAACGATTTTACTGTTGCTACAGAAAGTTACAATCAAACTTCCGCCTCTACACCTGTGCTGACAGGCGGAGTTAGTATGGATGTTAATCTTAATCAGGTTAATAATGGAATTGACTGGGATAATGTTGGTTCAATAATAAGACAAGTTATAAATACTACTGCAAATGTAGCACTCTCCGCCCTACCAATTGCGTCTCAAATATATCAAGCCGCTAGTTTGTCAGATAAAAATATGGTTAATGATTTAATGCCCCATTTAAATAATGCAGTTAATTCTCTTACAGACAATCAAAAAATTATGAAACAAAATTTGGAAAATAACTTAAAAAAATTAACCTCTACTAAAAACCAAGATGAATATGCCGCTTTATACAGATCATTTGTAAATGAAAATGAGATATACAAAAAGAATGCGGATGCACTAAATAAAATAAAATATGCAACACAAAATAAGGATTACGAAATGGTTGTAAAAGAACTAGATAATTATATGAACCTGCAAAATAATATAATCAGAAATATTGCTGCAAATAATCCCATAAATTCACAGCCGGGAATAGAGCGTAACACACCTGCACAATACAAAACAAACCTTAATAGTATGAATTTTGCACCGTATCCGTCTCCATATATCGATTCGTACACACAGCCGGATGTGATAAAAATAAATCCCTTAAGATTTATAAATGATACAATGAACCAAGATCGTCCGGATGCAAAGAAATTTATGGATATGGCATTAGCATTTCCAGATGCATATTCAAGGACTCCTGAATATATGATAATTCCTAAAAAATTTAATAAAGCAGTTAGTAAACATTTAAATGTAGATATTCCTCGAGACTGGAACGGAGTTGCGTTTGAGGATAACAGCCCTACCTCTCAAAATCTGTCTAATTCGTCTCAGCTTCAACAACAAGTTGTATCATTATACAGAAACGGAAAATTTTTATCTGACAAAATTCCTATTGAATTAAATCAGGACAAAAACTTACATTACTCTGTCGGGCATGGCACTATAATAAGACCCAACGTTGATAAAAACGGGTATTTTAAAGGAATACTGTTTGATTGGTATGACTTCGATTGGTTACCAATAGATCGTCAAAATTTACAAACAAATATCATAAATGATGCTGCATTTATACTACAAAAAATAAAAATGCTTAAAAACTACTACATTCTTATCCCTATTAAATTTAAATGGGAATAGTTAAAAGAAGGGGAACTTGTTCCCCTCTTTGTTTTTGATAAAATACATTTATGAATATTTTAAAATATTATTGGAATGACGTAATTATAGTCTTGGCTGTTAATTATTTTTTAATTGATTATAAAACCACTCTTTTGTTTTTTACGATTTTTGCTTTACTTAGTGAATCTACACCTGATTATATTTTATATTTTCTTTTATTATTGATGTTATTAGCTACTATTATTCGAATTGTAGCATTACCGATATTATACGGATATATGGAAAAACATAGCAAAGAAACTATACTGTTAAAGTTTATACATAATCTAAAGCACAGCTGGAAATGGAAAATCGGAATTTTGTTAATTACAATGATATCCCCAATTATCTTTGATTTTAAATATCCGGAACGATTTCCGTTTAATATAATTTGCCTGACCGGTTTTACAAGTTATGTTATTTTGTATGTTTGGTGGTGGATTAAAGATAAATTCTTAAGTGACAGATAAAGAATTTATCTGAATTTTATTCCTGCAAAACGGAACATCTTTTTTATTTTTAATCCGGAGAACTGTAATAATATAATATTTCATTTATCTCATTGTTTACTGCAATTCCGTATGAATAACATCTCTTTCGTTCATTACAGCCTTTTTTAATTATATAAAGATTATAAGCATATAAACTTATATTTCCGGGAGATAAGGACAAAAATTCCAGATTTCGATTTCTTTCTTCCGGTTTTTCAACTTCCACAAAATCATATTTTGATAATTCATTCTGAATATATTGTTTATTTGTTATGAATTTAAGATAAATTTTCTCACTTCCAAAATAACCGGCATCTTTATATATTTTTATATTTCTGGCATCTTCAGGTATTTTTTCAGGAAAATGTTTAATTCTTGATTGATTTGTTATATATTTCAATGATTTTTGATAGTCTTTCTCAACCTCAGATATATTTGAGTTATTAGTAACTTTTATAACAATAAACACTAAAAACAGAATGGAAAGAATGATTATAACTAAGCCGATTCGTAACCAATTTTGTTTCATTTTTCTATTATAGCACAATATGCACAAATTTTCTACTAAACAATTTTTCTGGTATATATTAATTATGAAAAAATCTATTAACTTGTTATCTATTATATTTATTGTGTTAATTAATACTTTATTATATTTCAATATTTCGTTTATTTTATTTGCTGTGATCTTTTTTTATGCTGTAGTTTTTCTACTATATTCAGAAGATGCTTTTTTTATATTACTAATCTTTCTATTTGTATATATACCATTGTTTTTATTTTTGTTTATAGTCCATTGGCAAATTAAAATGAAAGGTTTAATTAAACTTTATAATTGTATTCTTGATAAATATTCAGAGTTGACTATTGCCAAAATAATAGATGAATTTAAAACTAACAAAAAATGGCAGAAAATAACTTTGTTGATTGCATGTTTATTGGATATTACCGGAGTCATTTTATTATTTAATTTTTATCACACTAACAACAATGAACAAAATATTTTAAGCATTTTTATAATGGTGATGATGGTATACCTGATGGCTTGCGGTGGCTTATTGCCAAGCTATATTAATTTGTTTAAAAATTGGAATTCTAAATATATATAATAAGATAAGATATAGTAGCAGTATTATATTAATCAATTTTTGCCAAATCCGCTTGAGCTTTAGCATTAGCTTTTTTGATTAAATCACTGATTTTTGTAAGATTATTGTATTCTGTATCCTCTTGTACAGGCTGCCTGACTAAACTCTTAAAGTACGTTAGTGTCTTAATTATTCCGATAGCCTGACTTACACTGTTTGCGGATACTTTAACTTCAATATTACCTCCGCTTATAGTCGGTGTAATTACTGCTTTATATGTTCTCATTGAAATATTCCTTTCTATTAAAATTAAACAAAGTCAGCTGTTGATTCTTGACATTGTTTGAAGATTTTAAATCATTAAATTGGCATTGTTTTTCCAGTTTTTGTTCAATCCCGTTCAAAAAAATAAAACGGAGTAAAAAGCACCTGTTGAAATTTCAATGTCAAAGTATCACCCTGTATTACTTTTGCAGGTATTCCAAGCAGTGTTAATTGAATGTATGCCATCATAAAGCTCATTTCATCTATATCAATTGCCTCAAAATACAAGTGTTTTTGATAATTAAAATTATGTTCTTTCATGGTTTCAGCAAATGCAATAATCATTCCACCGCTTCCGCAACAAGGTTCGGAAAGTGTTATCAGGTGATTATTCGCAATCTTTTGAGAAACTTCGAGTTCTGAAAAATTTATTTCTGCCATGAATTTACTTACTGTGTACGGCGTCTCGAACTGACCAATAGCAGAGTTGCCTAAATTCAATCGCATAAATACTTCACCTAAAAAGTCTTGATACTTTTCTTCTAGTGCCATAACTAAAAAAGCAAGCAGTTTTGAAAGTTCTTCTGCTTGCTCTTTTGTATATTGTTTTACTGTTTGTAAGTATTTTTGCTCTAATTCATCACTTCTGTAAATAGTCTGTGCTAGTGAACAGGTACATAGTGTCAAAAAGTCTTTAAACACTATCGTTAAACTTCTTGAACGATCTAAAGATTGTAGTTTTGTCATAAATTCTTTTAAATAATCTATCTTTTCCATAAAAATACCTCTGCGAATACGAGATTGACACTCATTGAACTTTCTTGAATTTTATATATATTTATATTTAAAATACTGTTTCTGTTTAATCTCGTTTATTCTGGATTCAGCAAGTCTGTTTAAATCTTCAAAATTACCTGAAATAGCCATTTTTATTATTATATTTGGAATAAAGTACCCTGTACATATTCGTTTTGACTGTATTTTAAGGCTTTTTAACAATCGAATTGTTTATAAATTTTGCTGTATAATCATAAAAGAGGTGAGTATGATAGACAAAAAACATATAGGCACAAACTTTGATAGTTTTCTTTCAGATGAAAATATTTTACAAGAAGCAGAAATCATTGCAAAAAATCGTGTAAATACATACATCATAGAACATCAAGCCCATAAGACTTCTGACGAAAAACTTTCAAATAACGAAAATCAACAAATTACATAATTACTTTTTATTACAAAAAAAATTACATTCAAAATGATTGCTCTCATTATCTTTCAGACCACTTTTATTCATTTGTAATTTTGTAATACTAAAAATCTTAGAAAAAATAAAAAAATGAATAGATTGCAGAAGAACTTCTGTGAAATTTTTTGCTTTTGAATATATAAAATTATTAAAATAACTTTGAAAGTTTCATCTTGAATCATCTGGTAATCTCTCGATAAACATCAAGCTAAATGTTTTAAATTTTCTATTTGATTAAATATGCAAGTAGTATTTATGTCAGTTATTTTGTTGTATAATTCTGATATAAAAAGTTCCAATGTCGTACAGTCAGCGGACAGCTTCGGACGGGAATCCACAGGGCTTTTACGTGGCGGCTTAATGGTTTCAACAGACTCGCTTTTCGGAGTTCAGGACAGACTTACAGGTGCAGTAAACCTTGCACGTTCCACAACAAATCCGTTCGTTGACTATAACTTTCCTATTAACAGAAAAGGAACCAGAGTCGGCGGCAGCTATATGTTCGGCAACAGCAAGATTACAAGCGGGGAATATAAAGATTTTGACCTGACTGCAAAAACACACATTTTCAGCACATACGTTTCACATCCGCTTGTTGATAATGAAAAAATGCAATTGAAATTAAACACTTCGGCAAACATCAAACTGTCAACATCAGACATTTCAAATTTCAGATATACAAACTACAAAGATTACAACCTTGCAGTCGGATTAGGCGGAAGATACAACTTCAATAAAAGCGTCCTCTTTGGTTCTGTTTATTCAACAAACGGTATAATTGAAGATGATATCCGTTCATTCTCACAATATTTTACAAAGGTAAATGCTGATGCATATTATATCCACTATCTGCCGAAAGGAATTATTGCAACTGTAAGAGCCGGCGGACAGTATTCGCCGCACGATATTTCATACATTGAACAATATCAGATAGGCGGTATTTCAAGTGTAAGAGGGTATTCAGAGAGTTTACTTCTCGGTGCGAGTTCGTATTTCGTTAGTATGGAAATGCTTTTCCCCATCCCGTTTTTACCGGAAGAAATAAAAGTTCCGTTCAAAAAAGAAAATACTTTCAGGCTTAGAGATTCCATAAAAGTGGCAGCATTCTTTGATAACGGCGCAAACAACAAACTTCCTCTCCAGTGTTGGCGCCGGTATAAGACTTGCAATATCAAAATATTTGACAGCAAGGGCTTATGTCGGTATTCCGCTTATGAACTGCGGAGTTTACGATCAGGCGAGCGCAAGACTTCACTTTGATATAATTGCCTCCCCGTTTTAAAGAGTTAAAGAAAATATACAAAACCTGAATATCCTGAAATACCTCCGAAGATTATTCAATTTTGTATTACAAGTATAATATCTGATTTCTGTTTATGTCTTGCTGGGATGTTTATGCTTTTACGGATGATATTACACGAGCGAAATTGTAGCTGTTTTTTTATTTTTATGCATATTAACTTAAGTCATGCATTTAAATGAATTTTAAAAATTTTTACACCATTGATTTTATCATTGCAAGATACATTTGTATAAACGCAATTGCAAGAACAAGAACTCCTGCACCCAAAACAACAATCATTACAGGCTCTATTGCCTTGGTTAATGTTTGCAGAACCATTTCTATCTTTTTGTCAATCACATCAACACAATCATCAAGCATTTTTTGAAGATTACCTGCCTTTTCGCCTGCCGCAATCATTGTAACCAGCGCCCCGGGCAAAAGGCAGCTTTTTGCAAACGCATCAGACAGAGTTACACCTTTATCCATATATTGATTTGCAAACATAGCACGTTTTTTGATTTCGGTATTTCCCATTGTTTTTTGAGCAAGATTAAGAGTTTGCATAAAAGGAACACCGCTTGCGTATGAAATACTTAAAATACACATATAGTTTGATAGATTTATATACTCAACAAATTCATTAAGTATTGGGATTTTAAGAACTAATTTATCAAAAAAACTTCTTGTATTCTGGTTGGAGGCAAGGAAATTTAGAAGTCCGAACGCAGCAAAAATTCCGATTAAACATAGCCACCAGTATTCATTAACAAAATCTAACACCCCGATAACGGCTGCGGGAAAAGGCGGGATATCCGTCTGATTTGTGGTAAGAAAACCTATAAATGTCGGGAATACAAATTTAGCAAACAGTACAAGCAGAGCAAACATGAAGAAAACCAAAATACATGGGTAAAAAAGAGCCTGAATAATATTACCTTTAATATTATCCTGTTTTCTAAGCATGACAAGCAGACGCTCAAGAGTAGTATCCAGTTCACCTGCGTTTTCACCGGTATGACACAAATAAATAAAAGTTTCGCCAAAAACATCATGGTAAAGATAATTTAAAGATTCCGAAAAACTTCTTCCGGCAAGAACAAATCTTTGAAGCTCATTTGAAAGTCTGATAATTTTCTTTTTCGGGGAATGCTTTTGAATTGTTTGCAAAGCTTCGGACATACTGATACCTGAAGCAAGCATAACCTGAAGCTCCGAAACAAACATTATTTTATCGCTCAAACTTAAAAATTTTATACTACCCTGATTGTCTGCGAAATCCGAAAAATCATGAACTATAATCTTTGGTTCATCAATATTTAAAGGCAACAGTCCCAGTTCTCGAATTTTTGCCCGAGCATCTTTAGGCGTAACTGCGTCTACTTCACCTTCTACAATTTCTTTGTTATCTTTTAAAGCTTTGTAGATATATTTAGTCATAAAAATATGCTACCACCATAATTAAAAAGATAGACCATATAAATGGTCTATCTTTTAATAATTATTGAGTTACTTCTGTTGGTTCTTCTTTAGCCTTTGATTTTTTAGGTTTAGCTTTTTCAAAAGTTATTTTATCATCAACAAGAGTAAGTTTTATGGTATCACCGGGTGCATATTTGCCTGAGAGAATTTCTTCGGCAAGCATATCCTCGATTTTTCGCTGAATTAATCTTCTTAAAGGACGTGCCCCATAGGCTTCCGAATATCCGTCTTTTGCAAGATAATCCTTGACTTCATCCGTAACTTCAACAGACAACTCTCTTTCTGCAAGACGTTTGAATAAATCTTTCAACATTAAATCAACAATTTGTCTGATTTCTTCCTTGCTTAAATGAGAGAATACGATTGTTTCATCAATACGATTCAAAAATTCAGGACGGAATGCTTTTTTCATTTCCTCGGTCACTGTTTCTTTAAGCTTTTCGTATTTGTCTTTTGATTCGTCTTCTGCTGTTGAGAATCCCAATTTTGATGTATTTGTAATCATGCTTGCGCCGACGTTGGATGTCATAATTATAATTGTATTTTTGAAATTGATATGACGTCCTTTGGAATCCGTCAAACGACCGTCATCAAGGATTTGAAGCATTATGTTGAATACATCCGGATGAGCTTTTTCTATTTCATCAAACAAAACAACCGAATAAGGTTTCTTACGGATAAGTTCTGTCAAATGCCCGCCGTCATCATATCCGACATATCCCGGGGGAGAACCTATAAGTTTTGCGGTTGAATGTTTTTCCATAAACTCGGACATATCAACACGAATCATGTTGTCTTCCGAACCGAATACAGCTTCTGCCAGGGCTTTTGCAAGTTCGGTTTTACCGACACCTGTCGGGCCGCAGAAAATAAAGCTTCCGATTGGCCTGTTCGGACTTTTTAACCCTACTCTTGCACGTCTGATTGCTTTTGAAATTGCAACAACCGCATCGTTCTGACCGATTACCCGGGCATGCAGAGTTTCTTCAAGTTTCAGAAGTCTTTCACTTTCACCTTCCGTAAGTTTTGTAACAGGAACACCCGTCATGGTTGCAATTACCTCTGCTACATTTTCTGCCGTAACGGTTGGTTTGTTAGCTTCATGTTCTTCCCGCCATTGCTGCGACATTTCACGAATACGGTCTTTCATGTCCGCTTCTTCATCACGAAGCTGGCTTGCACGTTCAAATTCCTGATTGCGGATGGCATCTTCTTTTTCCTTTATCAGATTTCTGAGTTCTTTTTCAAGCTCTTTGCCTTCGGGTGAAAGTGTTGAAACTTTCAATCTGACTTTTGAACTTGCTTCATCAATTACATCAATCGCCTTGTCAGGCAAAAATCTGTCCGTAATATATTTGCTTGACAATTTAACAGCTGCCTCAATTGCTTCATCAGAAATAATAAGTTTGTGGTGATCTTCATATTTTGGTTTCAAACCTTTGATTATCTCAATAGATTCTTCAATTGTCGGTTCTTCAATTATTACGGATTGGAAACGTCTTTCAAGAGCAGAATCCTTTTCAACATATTTTCTGTACTCATCAAGAGTTGTTGCACCGATTACCTGAATTTCACCTCTTGATAATGCTGGTTTTAAAATGTTTGCCGCATCAATTGCACCTTCAGCTGCACCTGCTCCGATAAGGGTATGCATCTCATCGATTACAAGAATAATATTTCCTGCCTGACGGATTTCATCCATAATTTTCTTTAATCGTTCTTCAAATTCGCCACGGTATTTAGTGCCGGCAACAAGAAGCCCCATATCAAGCTGAATAACTTTTTTGCCGTCTAAAATATCCGGAACTTCTGCATTCACAATTCTTATTGCAAGCCCCTCGGCAACAGCAGTCTTGCCGACTCCGGGTTCCCCGATTAAAACAGGATTGTTTTTGGTGCGGCGTGCAAGAATCTGAATTACCCGTTCAATTTCTTTTTCACGACCGACGACAGGATCAAGTCTTAATTCCTGAGCAGCAAGAGTTAAATCACGCCCGAATTCATCAAGACTCGGAGTTTTTGTTTTTCCTCCAGAAGATGATGACGATGATGAACTTGAACTGCCTGATGAAACGCTCTGTGTTTTTGTTTCGCCGAGCATTTTAACAACGTTGCTTCTTACTTTATTTAAATCCACACCGAGATTTTCCAGAACACGTGCTGCAACCCCTTCACCTTCACGAATCAATCCTAAAAGAAGGTGTTCTGTTCCTATATAATTGTGTCCGAGCTGTCTTGCCTCATCCCATGAAAGTTCCAGAACTCTTTTTGCACGGGGTGTAAACGGGATTTCAACGGCAACAAAACCTGAGCCTCTGCCGATAATTTTTTCAACTTCAGCTCTGGCATCTTTTAAGGTGACGCCCATTGATTTAAGAGTTTTTGCAGCGACACCCGTGCCTTCACCTATCAGTCCGAGCAGAACCTGTTCCGTGCCTACAAAATTGTGTCCTAATCTGCGGGCTTCTTCCTGTGCCAGCATTATAACTTTTATAGCTTTCTCGGTAAAACGTTCAAACATTTTTTCTCCTATCTCTCTCTTTGGATTTATATATATTTTACATAAAAAATAAAAATCTTTCAAGAGATTACATGTTTTTAATGTTTTTAATGTTTTTAATGTTTTTAATGTTTTTAATATTTTTAATATTTTTAATAAGATAAAACTGTTGACAATAAAATTTGTTTCTTTTAGAATAAAAAACGTGAAAGAAATATACATGCTCCCATCGTCTAGAGGCCTAGGACAACACCCTTTCACGGTGTAGACGGGGATTCGAATTCCCCTGGGAGTACCATTTTAATCAAGCGCCGTTAAGGCGCTTTTTTAGTGTAAAATTTAGTTTATTTGAATTTTTTATTTTTTTATAATAATTTTTAGTTATGACAAGATTGATAGGAATTTCCGATATACACGGAGAATATGAAAAACTCTGCCGTGTTTTACATAAAATTGCACCGCAAAAAGATGATACCTTGATATTTATGGGCGACTATATCGACCGCGGGGCAAAGTCAAAAGAAGTCGTAAATAAAATTATTGATATGCAAAATATATGTAATTGCATTTATCTAATCGGTTCTCATGAATATGCGCTTTTGCATGCAAAAACAGATGACTATTATAATTATCTTTTCTGGAATTACGGCGGGGTGCAGACTGTCGAAAGCTATGGAAGTTTTGACAGTATATTAAAAGTCCACGGTGATTTTTTCAAAAGTCTTAAATTTTACCATTTAACGGACAAATACTTATTTATTCATGCCGGTATCAGAGCCGGAATTCCGCTTGAAAAACAGAATGAAGTTGACATGGTTTACATAAGAAAAGAATTTTACAACAACAAAACAGATTTTCCGAAAAAGATTATTTTCGGGCATACCGAATTTGAAAAACCACTGATTCAAGATGATAAAATTTGTATTGACACCGGATGCGGCAAATATAAAAATTCGCCGTTGACCGCAATAATCTGTGAAAACGGAAAAGAAACTTTTGTTAATTCTCTTTAAAAACGGATAAATTTATATCCTCTGTTTCCGTTATTCTGAATATTTACAGGTTTTTGATATTGCTGACGCCCCTGTTGAACGGTTCCTGCAGGAACATTAAAGGTACTTTCCAGAGCTGATTCAAAATTTTGGCGGTTACCATTGACTTTATAAAACTTCCCGCCGGTTTCATTTGTAAGACACATCAAGGTTGTGTCACGGCCTAGTTGAATAACATCAATTTGAATATCTTTGCGTGTTTGCATAAGCTGTTTTATATATGCGCACGGATCACCCCCGCAGCCTTCACCTCCGTCTGTTACAAGAATTATTTTTTTATTCTGGGAAACCGGAGTATTATCTGAGCTTACTATTTTTAAGTTTTTAAAATCCTTGTTTACGGTTTCTCGCAAAGCATATTCAAGAGGTGTATTGCCGCCGGGTTTGGCTTCCTGCAAACCTTTAACAATATTTGACTGATTATTTTTCTTAAAATATGAAACCAGCCGTGTTGCCTGACAGAAATTGTTATATGAATATTTATTTGAAGGTAAATCACCGAATATTCTTAAGGCAACAGCAGAGTTTTGAGGAATTTTCGGCAATATATAAATAAGAGTTTCTTTTGCCAGTTCTATCCAGTCAAGCATACTCCCCGAAAAATCTACAAGAAGTTCTATTGCCTCACCATCAATATTTGCACGTTTCGGACTTTGAACAATTTGAACCTGCTTGTATGTTGTCGGGGTATAAACATTATAACGTGCGGCAAATACACTTTGCGGCACAGTTAAAAGTGCAAACAACAAGAAAGTCAAAACATATTTTAGTATCTTTTTCAAATTTTTCAAAACTTACCTCATCAAGTTAATATTTATAGAATTTGTAGCCTTTAGGTGACTTTTTATTTATTTCAAGAACTTTATCCTCAGGACTTCCTTTTTTATTTATTTCCAGTCCTAAAGGTTTTTCTCTGTTTTTTTCAATTTCTATATATTTTTTCTTTTGTTTTGATTCAAAACCGGTATCTTTTTTGGATTTAACGTCCGCATCCGGATTTGAAATATTTTTATTATTATTTTTTTCATTTTTTAGTTTGTCAATTGTTCCTTTCGGAAGTCCGATTGATTCTTCCAAGACATTCTCAAACTGATTTTCAAAATCTTTATAATTATCATTTGTATTTGTATCCTGACATGCCCGACAAATTAACGGCATATTCTGTTCTTTATATTCGGCTTTTAACATATAATACTTACCACCCGTCACATCCGCAATACATTTTAAATTGCAGCTGCCAAAATTAATTACATCAATTTTAATATCTTTACGTGTTGTAACCAGATATTTTATATAGCGGCATGGGCTTCCGCCACAGGTATCACAGCCGTCAGTTAAAAGTATTATTTTTTTATTTTGGCGTCCGGCAGAAGGAAAATCTTTATTCACGACATCTCTTAATGCGGTTTCAAGCGGGGTCTGCCCGCCGGCTTTTACCTTTGACAAACCGCTTACGACTTTATCCTGATTGTTATTTGCAAAATATGTTATTAGTGTCGAGGCATTGCAGAAGGTTTCCATATCAAACCCGGTCACCTCAGGAGGCACGTAACCGAAAATTCTTAAGGCAAGAAGCGTGTCGGATGAAATCGCCGGGATAACAGTTTTAACTGTTTCCAGCACAAGCGGGATTTTGCCGGTCATGCTTCCCGAATAATCAAGAAGAATTTCCACAACTCTGTCATAAGTATTTAAGGAAGCCAATTGTTTATATCCGCCGGGTGTATAGATTTCCAGCTGTGCAGCATACGCATTAACCGAATTAATAACCGTTAAAAAAAATGAAAACAAGATTAATTTTACAAAATTCTTTTTCAATTAATAACCTCATTTGACTGTTAATTAAAATCCACGAATTTGTATTTACGAACTTTATCAGCCGTTCCTTTTGGTACATCAAATGCTTTTTCAAGCGCATCTATAAGGGTTGCGTCATTAACCTTATAATAGTTGCCACCGGTTGAATCAGAAAGACATTTCAAATTGTCATTGTTACCTATTATTATTACATCTATTGTAATGCTTTTATTATTTCTTAGCACCGACTTTATGTAGCTGCATGGGTCTCCTCCACAGGATTCATAACCGTCCGTAATCAATACGATTTTCTTCTTTTTATTTCTTATATTATTCAAGTCTTTTACTGCATCTTTTAGTCCAAGCTCAATCGGCGTAAATCCTCCAATTATACCTCTATTAAAACCGCTTAGAAGTTCACTGCTTGTTGAACCGAAACGGGCAACAAGCTTTGACTGAAAACAGGATGATGAATATGAAATTGAGGTACACGGGCGTTGTTCTGTTTTGTATGTATATTGCAAAGCAGAGTCACATTCCTTGTAAAGCGCCCTTATTTTGTTACATTCACGTCTGTTTGACGGATTTTGTGCGCAATCAATACTGTCCAATTTGTTTTTATATGATATACATTTATCGGAATTCGGATTTTTAACCGGAACACGCACTTCATACGTACACATTCTCTTTGTCTGCTCAGTCGGACTTACATTCAAATCACCGCCGAATAATCTTAGTGCTGTTTTTGTATTACCGAGTTTCGGAATTATATATTCCATAGTCTTTTTGGTAATTTCAACTACTCTGGACATACTGACGGAAAAATCCACAAGCAGTTCAATATATTCTGCCTTATTTGTGCTAAAACTATTAAGATTACTCTGTCCGCCTGTCTGATAACGATTAAACTGTTCGGCGAATACGGGATTTCCAAATAAAAAGCAAAATACTATCAAAATTATAATATTTTTTTTCATTTTGACCTCCCGAAACCATTATATATTTTTTTAAACGATTCTGCAATTTTCAAAGTTCAAAAATGAACATTTTCTTTAAATAATCGTTACATACATGTATGATTGAAAGTTTATTTAAAATTTTACATATTTATATTTATCGGCCAGCGGTTTGCTATTGTTATATTTAGGTGTTTTCTGCCTGTAAGAGGACTCCTCTTTATAACGCTCATTTGCAACCGTACCTTTAGGAACTTCAAATGCCAGTTCAAATGCTGATTCAAACTTTTGACGGCTTCCGTCGATTTTGTGGAAAGTGCCGCCTGTAGCTTCTGCAAGACATGCGAGTTTGTTGTCGTTTCCGAGCTGTACAACATCAATTTGAATATCATCACGTGTTCTCATAAGCTTTCTTATATATGCACACGGATCTCCCCCGCAATTTTCACCGCCGTCGGTTACAAGAACGATTTTTTTCTTTTTAAATGTCGTATTACGGTCAAATACCCTTACATTATCAAAATCTTTTTCAACCGTTTGACGAAGGGCAAGTTCAATCGGAGTGACGCCACCGATTTTTGTTTCACCCAGACCATTCAGTATTTCAGCCTGATTCCGCTTGGAAAGAGAAGCAACCTGACGTGTGGCTTCACATGCATGCCGGTAACTTTCCCCTTGCGGGGGGTTATCTCCAAAAACTCTTAATGACACAGCTGATGATTGCGCAATTTTCGGAAGAATCACTTTTAACGTATCAATTGCTACATTAATCCATCTTCCCATACTGCCGGAATAATCCACAAGAAGCTGTACAGCTTCCCCGTTTACGGAAATTCTTCTCGGCGGACTGTTAAGTTTGCTGAGTTCTTTGTAGGCATTGGGCGTATAAACTTTAAATCCGCCGGCTGATACCGGCAATCCCGCACAATTAAGTAAAAATATAGCCAATACAATTACAAATATTTTTTTCAAAATGTTCTCCGATTAATCTTTATTTTCCGTTTTTAAAATTCCCTTATTATAATAAAGTCAAAAATGAACAAATAATTTACAAAATCGTTAATTATATATAAAGTTTTATTGCAAAAGAGAAACTCTCACTTTATAATGCTGTATAGGATGAAAATGAAAAAGTTTTTTACGATTTTAATTATCTTATTGGTTACGGCAATAGAAGCAAATGCGGCAGACGTTTCAAAGCTTTACAGAATAAAGAAAGCAAAGCCTGATACGGTTGCAAAAGTTTTGACGCCGTACTTGAAAAGACTTTATCCAAATGCAGTCATAAATCAAAACTCATATATTCTTGAAGATTCCAATAAAAAACATTTTTATGTGGTCATTCTTTCCGAAAAAGAGGATAACTGCTATTTTTACTATATGTCAAACAATGAAGATGAAGATTTGCGCAAAAACATTTTGAAATCGTTAAAAAATAACGATTTTAAACCCAAAAGAGTCTTTGATTCAAGTTTAAAAAGCTATTTTTACGGTGAAGCCTACACAAACCTTGCTCACAGTAATGTTAATATTAATATGAGAGCCAATATGGAAAATCAGGGTTCATCCTCACATCAGGCTCAAATGCCTGTTGATGCTCAGAATATAAACTATGATTTCAGCGATGAAGCTCAGGCAAGATTTGACAATATGAATAATCGTATGCCTGAAAATCAACCGGTTACGCTTAATCAAAATCCGGCTTATGAACAGCCGATTGAATTGGATAATCCGAAAGTTGTAAAGCTTCCGCAAATAGGCTCACCATATCAGAGCCAGCCATATAATGCACCTGTTTACAGCCAGCGGCAAAACAATAATAATCAAACGCCGACTAACGTTTTAACCGGAAGTGTTATATATATTGAAGACGGGGCAACATTTACGGCAATGCTGTTATCCGATATAAGCTCAAGCAGTCTTGTAAATAACGACCTGATAAGCGCCGAACTTGATGCGGACTGGATTTATAACGGAAATCTTATTGCTCCTGCAGGAAGCGTTCTGAACGGACGGGCAATCGACACAAAGCAGGCGGGATTTGCAATGGCAAACGGACAGATAGGATTGCTTTTTGATGAAATTATGACACCAGACGGAAATATCATTCCGCTCAAAACAAATAAAGTTTATATTACAGGGAATTCAACAAGAGCGCTCAATATAACCAAACGTATTGCAGGCGGTGCTGCAACCGGACTGCTTTTATCCGCAATTTCAATGCTGCTCGGAGCTGATCCGACAAGTGCAATTATTGCGGGAACTTCAATAGGTGCCGGAGCGGGTGCGATTTCTGCTATTTCAACAAAGGGCGAGGAAATTAATTTGATTGAAGGCTCACAGCTTCAAATAATGCTTGTTGAACCATTAACCGTACAGCTTTACAGACAGTAATTTGAAAGGAATAAAATGGCCGTTATAATAACATCAAAAAATAACGAAAAAATCTACAGAGAAAAAGATTTTATAATAATCGGTTCAAATTCCGACTGTGATTATCAAATTGATGCGGGATTTGATTTTTTATTAACGGTCAAATATGACGAAAATACAAACAAATGTACAGTTATAAACAATTTTTCCAACCCGAAGATTCTTTTTCGTGGTGAACCTTTTAAAGGAAAAATTCTTTTTGAAAAGTTCTGTAAACTAAAATTTGACGGTTCAGATGAATTTGTGGGAATAAAAATCGAAAAAAATGAAACGGCTATAAACAGCAGCAACAACTCCGATACAAAACGGCATTCTCTAAATACAGAAAACGAAATTGATTCGGAAGTTAAACAAAAACTTGAAAACAAAAAATCCGAAATTGAAAAAACAAGAGTCGCTATCGTAAAACAAATAGCGTTTGCTATCAATGATTTAAAAAAGCGAATTTCTTTAAACTTTAAAGCTTCAATCATTTTAAATATAGCACTGATAATAAGCACAATTGTTATGACGTTCGGAATTACAAATTATTTTATGGGGCTCCCGATAACGGATACGGTTGCATTTATGAATATGCCGACCAACATAAAAATGCTTTTTCTGTTTTCTGTATTAACTTATGCCGTTTCACTATCCTTAAAACAGGGAATTTTTCTTTACCTGCAAAACAAAGATATTGAAAAACCTCTTTACGGTTCAAAATTTGCCCGGAATTTTCTTATAATACTTTCGACGTTTTTTATGATTACCTTTTATGCCATAAATCTTATTTATTATATGAACCCGAACGGACGAATTTTTTACGGAACGGCTGTTTCATTATTTTTTGTAACTCTTAATATGTCAATTGCGTTTGCATGCGGATATTTTAAATACAGCGGGCACAAACTTTCAATGGAACTTGACAAATACGAATATAGAGAAGATTTTGAAATAGTGCTTTCAAACTATCAAAACTGGATTGAAATGTTTATAAACAGCCTGAGTTCTGTTAAACTGGATTATATAAAAGAAAAAATATTTATGGTGAGATTAAAAAGTGTAGCTGAAACTATCCTTGGAATTTTAACAGCACCGTTTCTGGCATACGGAGTTTCAAACACACTTGCAATGTGCTTTCCGGAAGCCGCAGGATGGGTTAGAATTTCAGGTGTAAGATTTTCTCCGGTATTCTTAATTCTTGCAACAATGCTTATTATATTTGCATTTTTTATGATTTCCAACGGATTTTTTAATATCAGAAAAATAAGCGGCTCCGATATAATTAAACTTGATGGCTTCCGCAACTATCTGATTCATGGCGTTGATATTTTCGGACTTCAAAATATCCGCTCTCTTAATCGGGAAAAAATTCGATTTTTTGTAATCGGAATTTCAATTATTTTTATTGAATTTACTATGAACACTTCGTTTTTTATGACGGAAATCGGAGCGGATTTAAACGGAATATTTTTAAGTCTTGTCGCAGCAACTGTTCCGACAGCACTTTTGATTGCGGAAACTTACATTTTAAGCAGAACAAATTATGAATTATTTGTTTGTGACTCGTTAATTTCCAAAATGGACAGAAAATGATTAAACTATACTTTATTTCAATAGGAATACTTATTTTAACGATTACGATTGCCGCAGGGATTATAAAACCCGGCATTAACAAAACCGTGCGGTTTGCAAACGATAATTTCCAAATAACAACAACCGAACTTGCCGGAAATCCCGAGGCTACTCATGAAATTCCCGAAAATGACGTCAAAATTGTAAATACTGAATTTACTGAAAACAAAACTATTGAAAAACAAATTGAAACAAAATCTCCTGCCGCAAAAGAAATCACAAAAATTATAGAAAACAAACAGCCTGCAACTGTAAAAAATATTGAAATAAAAAAAACAGAAACCAAAATCAAAACAACAAACAAAAATATAAATACAACTCCGCCTAAAACAGAAACTAAAACCAATAAAAAAGAACAAACGGAAACACAAAAACAGAAAAAAGAAATTGCTGTTGAAATGCCGCAGTCTGTAAAAGATATTTTAAATAACAAACCCTCCGAGCCTGAACCAAAACAGGAAACAATCGAAAATAAAATTGTAAAACTTCCGCAGATAAATCCGACTCCAAAACCGGCAGAAACCGTAAAACAAATTGAACAAACTCAAGACAATGACAGACCTTTAACCGAACAGGAAGAAATAATCGTTTGGAACATCTGGCGGAGCAATCTTCAAAATCAGATTATGAAAGATACACAAATTGCAGCACCGCTTGGAACAGCCTTCAAATTTTCATTTACTGTTGACAAACGAGGACGGATATCCAATCTGAAAACCTGGGCTGTCCCGTCAAATTACAATCCTATAGCAGTCAACTACCTAAAGCCGTTGATTTTAAGCTATCAGGGTCAATCCATTTTGAACTTTCCGGCAAGGACAAAACGTGTTATAACTAATGTAACCGGAGGATTTGTAATCTCTACTCAGGACAGATTCAGCACACCTAACGACTTTCAGGATATCGAAAAAATTAAAACTTTAAGGTAAAAAATGTATAAATGTACGGAATGTAACGAAAAATATAAAGTAAAACCCGAATATTGCAAATGCGGGAACGATGAATTTGAAGAAATTAAAGAGATTGAAAAAACTTTAATGCCAGACATTGAAAATTCATCACAAAAAACTTTTGAAAAATCAATATCGAAAATTTCAAAAGGATTAATTTTTCAAATAAGTTATATAGTATTTTGTATTATTCTTGCAATCATCCCCTGGCTTTTTAAAACGGAAAAAGCGGCTCCAACAACAGAGCAAACCGTTCAAAAACCTGTTCAAAATATTCCGGATATTGAAACAATTTGGAGCGATGAAATTGCAACACCTGTACAAAAGCCGGCAGATGAACCTGAAATCGTAAAAGCTGTCGAAAAGGTAATAAACAAAGTAATTTCACCAAAGCCGGTACAAAAATCTTCCACTGTCAAAACTCAACCCGAAACACAGACAACCCGACAGATTAAAAAGCCTGTTCAAAATAAACAGCAAACCTCAAAACCTGTACCCAAAACGACACAGCCTGTAAATACCTCAGCAAAACAACAAAAAACGACAGATGCAAAACCAAAACTTCCGCAGTCTGTTCTAAATCCGAAAAAGGTTGAAACCCAAAAACCAAAACCAAAGCCGGAACCGCCGCAAATGAACCAGCAGGAATTTTTACAATACAAAGCCGAAATCCGCTCCGCTCTGCTAGCCAAACTGAATATAACGGCAGTAAGCGGCACCGGCGACTGTGCGGTTGAATTTTCTATTGACAACTCCGGCAAACTCATTAATCGAAATTTTATCTACAAATCCTCAAACAAAAGTCTTAATGATGAAGTTTATCTGATGCTGATGCGGCTTCCGTATTTTAAACAGCCGCCAAAATATTATAACGGTGAAAAAATCCGTCTGAAATTCTATATTAACAACGGATATTATGAAATTACGTTTTTATAATCCGCCACTCTTTACAAATATTTTTTCTCATGTAATATAAAAATATGATTAACATTCAAATCCGACGTAGAATATTTAATAATGAGGTTTTGTTGAGAAATAAAACGTTTTAATTCTATGCGGATAAAATAAAAGTTCAAAACAAGACCTTGAAAAATATTCAGGGTCTTATTTTTTTGTAAAAATTCTTAAACAAACAATTAAATTAACGCAATAAAAATTTTTACGGTACTTAAATCAAAATGTGAAAGGTGAAATATGCAATTAACACTCCGACGAAACTCTATTACAAAAGTTAATGCCCCGATTGTAAGATTGATGAACTTAATCTGGGGTTTGTGATAGACAGAGTACAAATCGGTATCATTCGATTTGTACACAAGAGTAAAGGAAACAAAATACATGATACCCGGTATTACGGCAGGACAAATATATTCAACACTAGGCAACAACAATTCATTAATTCCGCTTGCGATAAAAGACATGGCAAACAGCACAGGATTAACCGTCGGTTCATACATAACCGGCGATATGGCGGAAGGAAGAGACAGATTTATAGATGAATTCGGAACTCAGGCAATATGGCTTTTAGGAATTCCCGCATACAAAAAGCTGCTTGACCTTTCACTTTTTAAAGCACTCGGATATGATCCGAAAATTGATGTAAGAATTCTTAAAAACCCCGAAATTTTTGAAAAGGCAAAACAGTATGCCGCAAATGATGAGATAAAATCAGCATTTGAAAAAATAGGCAAATCCCCAAAATCTTTAAAAACCTTTAAAGGTTTAACCTTCGGGAAATTTGTAGCCTCAACATTTTTGACTATTCTTTCATACTACGGGCTGACAAAATACAGACATCATGCGACCAAAGAACATATCAAAGAAAATTTTATTAAAAAACACAAAGCCGAATTAGAAAATTCAAAAAAATCTTCTAATCATTCGATTTTTGCAAAGAACAAAAACGGCGACACTTTTACTGCAAATTTGAAAACGCCCTCAGCATTTAATTCAGTTCACAAAGACAAAAATAAGACAAACAATTCCAAAAATCTGACATTCACCGGACTTCAGGATTTTATGTTCAGTCCGACCAAAAACCTTATGATTGTTGATGGTGCAATAACTGCCGAAAGATTTTACGAATCAAGAAATCCGCAGGATTTAATCGGTTATATAATAAAAGAAGGCAGTTTCTGGGCATTTATGTATTTTCTGGGCGAAAAAATACAGCATTATGTTGAAAATTCAACGGAAAAGAAACATGGAATGAATATTCAGCTTGATGCAAGAGTAATTGAAAGTGCGGAACTCAAAAATGCCTTAAACGACAAAAATCTTCAGACAACACTTAAAGCTTTCTCCAACATAACAAAAGATGTTGATATATACGATTTTGTCGTAAATCCGCACAACAAAGACAATATAATCGTTAAAATGGCAAAAATGTCCGATATAGTTGAAGTCACGGACAAAAAAGATTTGTTTAACAGCAAAGTCGATACAAGAAAATACATTGACATTGACGAAGTAAAAGGAATTAACGAAAAACTCGGCAAACTTTACAATCAATTTAAAACATACAAAGATAATGTCAAAACAAAATTCGCAGATAAATCCGAGGATGAAATTCTTGCGGATTTTCTGAAAAATTTAAGAAAATACAAAAGAGGCTCAATTCTTAAAAACATCGGAACCTGTATAGGCGTTCTCGGCGTAATTGCACCGGCTGTAATGGTAGGAATAAGATTTGCCGACAAAAAGAATAAAGGTTTTAAAGTTAAAGAAGAGCTTGAAAAAGAACTTGAACAGCAGCTTAAAAACGGAACATTAAAAGCCTAACCGGTTGCGGCTGCACCTTCAGCCGCAACAAAAGCGGTTGACCAGCAGTTCTGCAGATTAAACCCGCCGCAAAAACCGTCAATATCAAGAACTTCACCGCAGAAAAACAGATTCGGCACGATTTTGGATTGCATTGTTTTTGAATTAACTTCATCAAGCGAAACCCCGCCGCATGTAACAACTTCACCACCGTTTGCCGCAGATACGACATTTATTTCAAATTCATTCAGATATTTTAGAATTTTATCCCGCATCTTGCCGTCAATTTGCGCACATTTCGAATTTCCGTCAATATGTGCGGATTTTAAAATATATCCGCCTAAAGACTTCGGAACAAAATCTGAAATTATATTTTTAACTGATTTTTGAGAATTTTCATTTAAAACATTCTGTAAATCAACTTGACCTGCGAAATCAAAAGATATTTTGTACGGAAAATCTTTACGTGCCATCAATGAAGAAATTTTGTAAATCAACGGACCTGATACACCATTGTGGGTAAAGAGCAAATCTCCGCCAAGAATCGCCCCTGCAAATTTCGCTTTTATATTTTTTAGAGAAACTCCAGCAAGCTCTGATAAATCTTCGGAAGTTTTTAATGCTGTTAAAGACGGAACCGGCGCAGCAATCGTATGTCCTAGATTTTTGATAAGCTTAAGCGCAGAATGTCCTCCGATTGCAATAATTACTTTTTCAAAAAAATATGCAGCTTTGTCGGTTTTAATTTCAAATCCGCCTCTGCAGGTATTTATTGAATTAACATTTTCATTCTTAACTTTTACACCTTGTATTGCATCAATAATATGACGTCTTACATCCGCAGCACTGTTTGAAACAGGAAAGAACCTGCCATCTTCCTGCATATATGTTTTTACACCGATGTCCTCAAAAAATGCAAGAGTTTCTGCGGTTGAGAACCTTGAAAAGACCGAATATAAAAACTTTTCGCCTCTCGGGTAATTAGATGCAAGAGATTTTATATCAAAATCCCCGTATGCAAGATTACAGCGCCCACCTCCTGTCGGAAGCAAAGTTTTAAGGATGGAATTTTTCTCAAAAATAACGGGATAAATTCCTTTTTGTTTCAAAAAATAAGCACATGCACATCCCGCCGGCCCACCGCCGATTACGGCAATTTTAGATTTCAACACGGGTTCCATACAAAAACACCATTTCAGGATTTTCTAAATCGCTGTGAAGATCTATTATAGATTTGTGTAAAACAGGATGGATAAAATCAGGAATCAATTCCAGAAGCGGAACAAGCGTAAATGCACGCAAATGCAGATACTTATGCGGAATTGTCAAATCGGCATCTTGAATTATTTCGTTCCCGTAAAACAAAATATCAATGTCAATCGTTCTGTCTTCATAATTACTCCCTGATACGGGCTT
The DNA here is from genome assembly GCA_944322785.1 of Candidatus Gastranaerophilales bacterium. Classification (GTDB taxonomy): domain Bacteria; phylum Cyanobacteriota; class Vampirovibrionia; order Gastranaerophilales; family Gastranaerophilaceae; genus Scatenecus. The sequence continues at coordinate 241,640 of CALUPW010000003.1, forward strand.
TCTGCCAAGTTGAGTTTCAATTCTTCTACATTCGTTTAAAAGTTCATGCGGAGAAAGAGTCGTTTTGATTTCTACAACAGCATTCACAAACCATGTTTCAGATGCCATATTCCACGGCTCTGTTTCATAAAAAGCGGAAGTTCTGATTATACTGATATTTTCGCAGGCGCCGAGAAGACTTGTTGCCTGTTGAACATATCCGATTCTGTCGCCTTTATTTGACCCTAAACTTAAGTAAACGATTGCCATACCAATATTTTATAGATTTTCAACTATAATGTCAATAAAAATTTGAGGAATATTTAAACGTCAAAATTACCTTTTCAATTTATTTATTGCTGCATTAAGAGCAGAAACAACCGTCAAAATATCTCTTTCTGATACAAACCCTAGAGTTCCTATTCTGAAAATTTTGTCTTTTAAGTCATTTTGCCCGTTTGCGACAATAATATCGTAATCATTTTTTAAAGAATTTCGTATATCACCGACAGAAACACCTTCCGGCGGATAAACGGATGTTACTGCATAACTTGCTTTTTTATCGTCATCAACAAAAAGTTTTAAGCCCATATTCCGCAAAGAATTTCTTAAAAGGATTGCGTTTGACCTGTGGCGTGCAAAAATATTTTCCAAACCTTCCCGTTTCAACATTTTTAAGGCTGTATGAAGTGCAATAATAAGGTTTACGGCAGGCGTATATGGCGTTGTATGCTGAGCAAGAGATTTTTTATAACTGCTCCAGTTAAAATAAAATCCCGGATATTTACATTGTTTATGAACTTCAAACGCTTTTTCATCAGCCGTTAAAAAAGCAAGCCCCGGAGGTATCATAAAACCTTTTTGCGACCCTGAAACAAGAACATCAATTCCCCACAAATCAGGTTTTATATCCATTGCACCGACACTTGTAACTCCGTCAACAACGGACAATGCACCGTGTTTCTTTATAATTTCACAAAGGGTTTTAACATCATTGACCGCACCGGTTGAGGTTTCGGAATGTGTCATTGTAACGATTTTAATTTCTTTATTTACATCTTCATTTAAACGTTTTTCCAAATCCGCAGGATTTATTACTTCTCCGTAGGGAACAGTCATTCTTTCTGCAATTGCACCGTGGGATTCTGCAATTTTAGCCCACCGTTCGCCAAAATTTCCGATTACAAGAGATAACACTTTGTCGCCGGGATTTAAAAGATTTGAAAGCGCTGCATCCATTGCGCCGGTTCCGCTTGATGCAAAAATAAAAACATCATTCTTTGTCTGAAAAAGCCATTTTAAATCTTCGTTAACTTCATCAAAAATTGCCGAAAATTCCGAACTCCTGTGCGGGACAGGTGATTTTGCCATAGCAAGAAGCACATTTTCCGGAACAGGCGTCGGCCCGGGTATCATTAACAAAGTTTTATCTTTCATTTTTACCCCCTTTTCAACTGTTTTAATATTAACATATTTTCAGATTTCATGTATAATATTAACGAAATGTTTATATACGGAATTTTATCAACAATAATATTTCTGACACTTCTTCCGTTTTATTATATAGTGAGAGTGTTTCAGAAAAAATATCTTTACGGCTGGCGGGAAAAACTCGGATTTTTAAAGGCTCCGCAGCTGGCGGGAAAAACAATAATGCTTCACGGAGTTTCTGTGGGCGAAATTATAGCGCTCGAAAACCTTACAAAAAAGATTAAAGAAACTTTTCCTGATTACAAAATTGTCATCACAACAGGAACAAAAACAGGACAGGACATTGCACACAAAAAATATAACGGAATTGCGGATTTTATAACATATTTTCCGTTTGATATTCCTTTTGCTGTTAATTCGTTTTTAAACAAAATAAACCCGTCAGTTGTTTTGATTGCAGAAACCGAACTCTGGCCGAATTTTGCATATTATTGCAACAAAAAAAATATTCCGCTTCTTGTAATCAACGGACGAATAAGCGACAGCACCTTTAATGCATACAAAAGGTTAAAATTCTTTTTTAAACACATTTTAAAAAATTATACGGGAATTTATACCCAGAGTAACGAAGACCGTGAAAAACTTGTTGCAATCGGTGCAAATCCGGATAAAACAGAATTTATGGGCAACCTTAAGTTTGATATCAAAAAGCAGGATGTAAATATTGATATAGGCAAAGGTTCTAATAAGCTCATTATTGCAGGCAGCACACACAAAGGCGAAGATGAAATTGTTTTAAATGCATTTAAAAATATAAAATCAAAAGTATCAGATACAAAATTGCTTCTTGCATCCCGCCATCTTGAAAGGATTCCGGAGATTACGGAACTTGTAAAAGCCACCGGACTTTCATACGGTTTCCGCTCAAAAGGTGACACCTTCAATGATAAAGATATAATTCTGCTTGATACACTCGGTGAACTGGGCAAAATGTATGCATTGTGCGATATTGCATTCATCGGGGGAAGCTTTAACAAAACAGGCGGACACAACCCGCTTGAAGCCTCCGTTTTCAACAAACCAGTAATCACAGGGCCATGCATACACAACTTTAAAGATATTTACGGTATTTTAACTCATACGAATGCAGGAAAATTAGTCAAAACTCCTAAAGAACTTGAAGATCACATGCTAAAACTTTTGACTGATGAAAATTTCTACAAACTGGCTCAAAATGACTGTTTGAAAGTTTTTGAAAGCCAGAAAGGTGCACTTGAATTTGTTATAAACAAACTTAAACAAATTCTGGCTTAACATTCCTATACAAACTACAAACCTCACACCACAAGGCAATTACGGCAGACCTCCCCACAATATGTAACGAAATGTTAAGATTTCCGGAAAGAATA